>JANQHI010000048.1 GCA_028282705.1 Prolixibacteraceae bacterium
GCAAAAAAAACAAGGCATTGGCTCCCCAGGAAACTGAATGGTATACATTTTCAGCCCCTTACTGGCCAAAGCCACGGCCGTTAGGCACAAGCTTAAAAAGACCGAACAACAATGAAAATTTGCTACAAGAAGAATTGAGAAAAATGCCCACGCACAAATAGCACATTTGGTTTTTTGCCGACACAAAATGCTAACCTTGAAAAAACCAAAAGAGCTATTTTTTGCCATCGCAAGCACACAGAAATACTTGTGATTTATATGTTATATTTTGAGATATAGAATAGTAAATTGATTATTTTTGGTGATTGAATTTTTAATATTCTACAATGAACAGAATAAAAGAAGTTTTAGAAGAAAAGGGAATTAAGCAGACTTGGTTGGCAGATAAATTAGGCAAGAGTTACAATATGGTAAATGCTTATTCACAGAATAGACAGCAACCTAGAATAGAAGTGCTTTACAAAATAGCTGAATTACTAAATGTAGATGCTAGAGAGTTACTAATTGAGAGTAATACTAAGAATGACTAAAGAAAAATTGAGATTTATAGATTTATTTGCAGGAGTTGGGGGCTTTCATATAGCACTTGAGAAACTTGGACACGAATGTGTATTTGCGAGTGAGAAAAAGATTAATCTGGCAGAACTTTACAAAAAGAATTTTGGAATTGAGGTAAACAATGATATTACTAAAATTGAGGTTTCAGAAATCCCAGTATTTGACATTCTGTGTGCAGGTTTTCCTTGTCAGCCTTTTTCTAAAGCAGGAAAACAGGATGGACTGCAAGATGAACAAAACGGGTCACTATTTGATAAAATAGTGGAAATATTAGAGTTTCATAAACCTAAGTATTTCATTCTTGAAAACGTAAGAAATCTGATTAACCACGATAAAAAAAATACGTGGTATTACATAAAAGAGCAGCTAGAAGACAGACTGGGATATGAAATAGATAAACATATTTATTCACCGCATAATTTTGGAATTCCCCAGCATAGAGAAAGGTTGTTTATTGTTGGAGCAAGTGAAGGTCTAGAGCATTTTGAATGGCTTCAGACAACAGAAGAAACAACAAGTATATTTGAATACCTTGACAATAATCCTTCAAATGCTCGAAAATTAGAGGATGAAAAAGTTGCTGTAATAGATTTGTGGCAAGAGTTTATTTCCAAAATCCCGCCTAAAGACAAATTGCCTAGTTTTCCAATTTGGACAATGGAATTTGGAGCAACTTACCCTTTTGAAGAAAAGACTCCGTTCGCTTCATCATCTAGAGCTTTAGGAAAAACAAAAGGAAGATTTGGACGTGAATTAATCGGACTGTCTCGTGCAGAAAAATTTGCAAACTTGCCAAGTTATGCACGAACAGAAGAAGATGACTTTCCTTCTTGGAAAAAAAATTACATCAGACAGAATCGAGCATTCTATGAAAAATACAAAGATTTAATAGAACCTATAGTAAGAAGAATAGAAGCACTTAAAATTCCAAGTTGGCAAAAGCTAGAATGGAATGTTCAAGGTGGAGAAAGAGACTTGTACAAATACATTGTTCAATTCCGTGGCTCAGGAGTTAGGGTGAAAAGAACGGACTTTTTCCCTTCATTAGTTACAGTAAGTACACAAATACCAATCATTAGTTGGGAGAAGAGATATATTACACCAGAAGAAGGAGCAAGAATTCAATCTTTAAACGGTATTGAGTTGCCAGAAAATATCGGAACTTGTTTTTCTGCATTAGGAAATGCAGTTAATGGTACAATTGTAAAAATGATTGCAGAAAAACTAATTAAAAAAGAATCCATAAAAAGCAAACCTATAATTGAAGTGAAGGAATTAAACGAGAATAATATAAACGGTGAATTAAAATGCCAAATAAATTATGAAAGAATTAAGTAACGTAAATATTCGCCCAGGTGTGACAATTCTTTCGGTTTTAAAGCATTTAAATTATAAGCCATATTTCGCATTGGCAGAATTTGTTGATAATGCAATTGACAGTTTCTTGAAAAATGAACAAGAGCTAAAACAAATTGAAGGTGCCAATTTTAAATTAAGAGTTGAAATTGAATTTGACACTAATAATAAGAGAATTACAATTAAAGATAATGCTGCAGGAATTCACTCCAATGATTATCAGAGAGCATTTAGAACGGCTGAACTTCCACCTGACAATACTCGTTTATCAGAATTTGGAATGGGGATGAAATCTGCAGCTTGTTGGTTTTCTGATAAATGGCAAGCAAAAACCAAAGCTCTGAATGAAAATGTAGAGCGGACTGTTACATTTAATATTTCCAAAATTGTAGAAGATAAAATACAAGAACTTCAGATAGACACAAAACCAGTTAAAGAAAGTTTGCACTATACTTTAATTACTCTTTGTGATATTGAAGAAAAAATGCCTGTCCGTCGTGGTTTAGGGAAAGTAAAGAGACACTTAGGTAGTATTTATAGAGATTTCTTTAGAAAAGATATTCTTGACCTCTACATTAATGGCGAAAAATTGGAATATAAAACTCCCAAAATATTAGATACTCCTTATTATGAAACTCCAGATGGAGATAAAATAGAATGGAAACAAGATGTTGAGTTTGACTTTGGAAGCGACAATAACGGTGGGCAGTTAAAGGCGAAAGGATTTGTTGCTATTATGGAAACGATGTCAGTAAAAGACAGCGGTTTTGCATTGTTTAGAAGAGGACGTGTAATTGAAGGAAGTGCTGATAATGATGAGGGATTTCGTCCTCCAACTCTATCAGGTTCTTTAGGTAGCCATCGTTACAAACGGCTTTTCGGAGAATTACATTTGGAAGGCTTTAATGTTAGCCACACAAAAGATGGTTTCCAATGGGACGACAATATGGAAGCTTTTTTAGAGTTGTTAAAAGATGAACTTGAGGGTGATAATTCAATACCAATATTAAAACAAGCAGATAGGTATCGAGTACGTGAAAGTGCCAAGAATTATCAGAAAGTGTCGCAAAAAGTTGTTGATAATACAACCGAAAAAATTCAGGATGAAATTGCCGTAGATGTCCAAGAGATTGAATCTAAACCCATTGTTGAAAAAGTTGAAGAACCTCCTTTAGAAGAAATCTCGAATTCATACTTTAAGAAATTTCCTTTAAACATATCCAATGTCGATTATATGGTTCACATCGAATTATCATACGATGAGACAATAGATGAACTAATTCAAGTTGGAGACCATTTAATTCCTGAAAAAGACGAAAATTATAAAAATATTGGGGTTAGATTATCTTTAATTCACCCTTTTATGATTGAATTTGCTGGCGATGAGAAAAAAATCATAGAACCAATTTTACGTTTAGTTGTAGCTTTAGGTCTCTCTGAGATTATCGTTAAAAAATCTGGTGCTCCAATTTCCGAATTAAGAAATAATATGAATGACCTTTTACTTGGTTCATTATCTAAACAGTAAAATATGGCTAAAACTGAAAATATTAATATAATCCCAAATCAAGCAATTGACAATAGTTGGAGTCCTGAATATGGAGAAGAAACAGAAAAACTATTGACAAAGGTATTCGGCAATGATATCGAAGCAAAAGAAAAAGTAAAAGAAGAGACATATCACATAATGAAACTGTGTGGTAATCCCAATGATGAAACCAATGATGATACAGGCTTGGTCTTTGGATATGTTCAAAGTGGAAAAACACTATCCTTCACAACTCTAACTGCATTTGCTAGAGACAATAACTATCAAATAGTTATAGTATTAGCGGGTATTTCTACAAATTTAGTAAACCAATCATTCAACAGGTTGCAGAATGATTTAGATATTAATCAAGGTTTTCACCGAAAATGGGTGATGCTTAATAATCCCAAAGCCCCACTTAGAAATCCGCAAGACAAAAATACAATTCAAAGAGAACTGCAAAACTGGAAAAAGCCGAATACTCCAGATGACTTTAAAAAAACATTGCTGATTACAGTAATGAAAAATACTAGTCATTTAAGAAACCTACTGTTAGTGTTAGAAAAACTAGATTTATCCAATGTTCCTACTTTGATAATTGATGATGAGGGAGATCAAGCTAGTATGAACACTAGAGCTAGTGCAAATGCAAGAAGAGAAAGAAATGGCGAAGTTTTAACCGAATTGCAAATGAGCACTATTTATCGTAGAATTAGAGATTTAAAGAATATTTTACCGCACCATACTTTTATCCAATATACAGCAACACCCCAAGCTCCGCTTTTCATAAATATTTTAGACAACCTCTCTCCAAATTTTATTCAATTATTAACACCAGGAGAGAAATATACAGGAGGTCGGGCTTTTTGTCAAGAAAACCATTTTATCGTTAGAGAAATTCCATATTCAGAAATTTATAGTGACGATAATGTTTTTGAAGAAGCCCCAGAAACTTTAAAGGAAGCGATGCGAACATTCTTTTTAAGTGTTACCTCAGGTAGACTTTTAGGAGATAAGAAAGGTAATCCCAAAAACCGTTCTATGATGGTTCATCCTTCAAGACTAGTCGAGGAGCACGGAGTTTATTACGATTGGGTTACATACATTAAAAGTTTTTGGGAAAAAGTGTTATTGGAAAGAGGTGATAATGATGAAACAAGACAACAAATAATCTCAGAATTTAGAAAATCTTACAAAGATTTAAAGTCTAATGCTCCAGATATTCAGCCTTTTGAAGAACTGCTTTTAACATTGGGGCACAACATAAGTAATACCGCTGTTGAGCAACTTAATTCAAGGGCTGGTAGTTCTGTTGCTTGGAGCAGTAACTATTCGTTCATTTTAGTAGGCGGTCAGGCAATGGATAGAGGTTTTACAGTTGAAGGTTTAACAATTACTTATATGCCAAGAAATCGTGGCGTTGGGAATGCCGATACTATTCAGCAAAGAGCCCGATTCTTTGGCTATAAAAAAGATTACCTTGGGCATTGTCGTGTATACCTTGATGCAGAGAATATTCATCTTTTTAGCGAATATGTAAATCACGAAGAAGATATTAGAAAGAAACTTTTAGAACATAAATTATCAGGGCAGCACCTAAATGAATTAGAAAGGCGTTTTGTCTTAGATGAGATGTTTAGATTAACAAGAACAAATGTTCTTTCAGAAGATTTAACTAGAACTACATTTGGTAATAAGTGGGTTAGAATCAAAGCTCCTCACGACAGCGAAGTCATTATTGAAAGCAATAGAGAAGTATTTGAAACATTCTACAACAAATACGAAAATGAATTCTCTGAGGATGCAGGTCATATTGATAGAACAGAAGAACAAAAGCATCTTGTTGCAAAACTTCCCCTCAAAGATTTATTTAAAGAGTTGCTAAATGAGTTAAAGTTTACGCGACAAACAGATTCTGCTACATATACGAATTTAAAGTCAGTTATTGATTTGTACACAGATGAGTTTCCACCCGAAGACAGTTTTGTTTACATTATCAATAAAGGTAATCCAAGAACCAGACGTTTAAAAAAGGACGAAATACAGCAATTATTTCAAGGGAAAAACCCAAGAACAGGAGATGTGATTTATCCTGGTGACGAAAAGATTAAATCTGACGACAGTGTTACTGTTCAAATCCATAATCTTGATTTTAGGGATACTGAATATAGCAATATTATTACTATTGCGGTTTGGATTCCTGCAAGACTTTCACAATCTCTAATTTCAAAATTAAATGATTGATTTAAAAGAGATATACGATAAGTTACCAATGCCCCAGAATCAGAATGCAAATTCGTATTCTGCTAATGCAATAAAGGGGTATAAAAATCATCGAATAGCCAAGAACTATGCAGATAATCCAAGCCTCTTAATATTTGTTTCTGAGCATAATCAAGATTTTGGTATTGCAAATCAAAACTTGTTTAATATCAAAATTTCTCATAATCAAAAGTGTAAAATAGAAGCAAATAATAAAACGATTCAAAAACACTTTTCTGTAATATCTTATACAGGTCACAATAGTGATGTCAAAGATATTTTTCTTAGCACTTGTCAAATATTAATTCAATCATTAGGACAAACCCCTTCAAACAGAAAAATAAAGTTTGTAGTTAGTAAGTTTATTGAGCTATTTAAATCGCTAAAAGAAACTCCTCAAAAATCGTTACAAGGACTTTGGGCTGAATTGTTTTTAATTGAGCAGTCATTTCTACCAGAAAAAGTAATTGATGGTTGGCACAGTATTCCAGAAGAAAAATTTGATTTCAGTTTTGGCAAATTGAGAATCGAAATGAAAAGTTCTGGTTCGGAACATAGAACCCATTTTTTTAATTCAACCCAACTAAATCCTGTTCATAATACTGAAATAATTATTGCATCAGTCCTTATCAATATTAATTCAGGTGGGACAAGTCTTATGGAATTATTGGAGCGTTTGAACAACAAACTCAATGATTATCCAAGCCAAAAGGAAAAGTTACACCTTTTGGTTTATTCCATTTTAGGAACTGATAGCGATAAAATTAATCAGACAAAATTTGATTATCAATTAGCTTTAGAATCATTACGGTTTTACCATTCATCTGAAGTTCCTAAAATCAACAATATTGATATTCCAAATGAGGTTTCTAATGTAAAATTCATTAGCAACCTAACTAACTCAAAGTACATTGATGCTAATGTTGATGAACTAATAAAACAACACATTGACGATTAATGAATTAAGAATATGGAAGAAAATAAATCTCAAATAGTTATATATCAAACTTCTGATGGACTAACAAAAATTGATGTTCGTTTGGAAAATGAAACGGTTTGGCTGACACAAGAGCAAATTGCACAACTTTTCGGTAAAGCCAAATCGACTATAAACGAGCATATAAAGAATGTTTTCAAAGAGGGAGAGCTTGTAGAAAGCGAAGTTTCACAGAAATTCGGAATTTCCGAATTTCAGCAAAAAGCACCAATTCACTATAACCTTGATGTTATAATTTCTGTTGGTTATCGTGTAAAATCTCCACAAGGCACACAGTTTCGTATTTGGGCAACAAAACGCATTCACGAATACATTGTAAAGGGTTTTACAATGGATGATGAACGCCTGAAACAACACGGTGCTCGTTCAAGATATTTCGAGGAACTTTTACAACGTATTAGAGACATTCGAAGTAGTGAACGAAATTTCTACCAGAAAGTAACAGATATATACGCCACAAGTATTGATTATAAAAACGATGACGAAAAAACTAAACTGTTTTTTGCTACCGTTCAAAATAAAATGCACTATGCTGTTCACGGATTAACTGCAGCAGAAATGATTAAAAGTAGAGTTGATGCGTCTAAACCATTTCTTGGCTTAACCAACTTCAAAGGAAATTACATCACACAAAAAGATGTAGGAATAGCAAAGAACTATCTCTCAGAAGATGAACTTAAACAATTGAACTTAATCGTCACTCTATATCTTGACTTTGCGGAATTGCAAGCAACGAATGGAAGATTAATGAAAATGAACGATTGGATTCAGAAATTAGATGACTTCTTAAAAATTAGTGAGAAAGAGTTATTGAAAAATGCAGGAACTGTAAGCCATAAACAAGCAATTAAAAAAGCAAACGAAGAATACAAAAAATATAGAGAGACAGAAGATAAAAAATACATCTCTGATTTTGACAGGGAGATGAAAAAACTAATAGACGAAAACAAGAAGAAAAAGTAAGCCAGCCCAAAAGCCATACACATTTGCAATTCGCACGAGCCAACGCTCAATCCAAAAATTGCAAAAGAGTATGGCTTTCCGGCGCTGAGTTCAAACAAAAATTGTAGCAAATTTGAAAAGATAAATTACTATTGAAGAAAAAAGCCAGTGCCTAACATTTTGTATATGTCATAGCGGGTTTTGTGGGTATTTTAAGGTTTGTCACTCGCCCTTACTTCGGTGCTATCTTGACAGGAAAGCATCACGTACTCCGCTACGCCACATACAATTTACCGTTAGGCGTAATTTTAAAAAACTGACTTGAATGACCAAAAACCTTTTAATACTGATACTTATTTTTAGCAGTTTTCATGGCATTGCACAAGACAATTTGGAAATTGATTCTGAAGTTGTAATTGACAAATACAACTCAATGAGTGTTCTTAACGCTTTTGCGTTAAATGATTCAATAATATGTCTTGCTGCTCGATTAGAAATAAGCCAAACTGACCGCAATAAATTAGGAATTTTCACAATACACGACAGAAAAATAATTTCAGAAACAATAATTAGCCCTGAAGAATTTGTGGCGTTTAGGGAGGTTATTAACCATAATAACCAATTTATAGTTCTGGGCAGTGTCTTTACTGACAATGACTTCGAACAGGACTATCTAGCAAGTTATGATGAAAAAGGAAATTGTAACTGGACTTTAAAACTTGAAAAAAAGTACGAGGGAATATTTGACGTAACTAAATTTTCAACCGGTTTGGTTGCCATATCTAGTGGTACAGAAGGTCTATTTCGTTATGAAATAAATAATAAGGGGGAAATGTTTAGTAAACAAAAAGTTCCAACTCATGGGTATTATTTAGATGCAATTACTTCTAAAGCTGGCAAAACTTTAATCGTTTCCATAATTTTAAATGAGAAAGGGGAAACTGAAAATTGGAACTTATATTTATTTGACTCAGAATTAAAATTGGATAAACAAATATCAATTGAGCTTCCAGATAAATTTTTTGCAAAAAAAGTGATTGAGTACAAAAATGGATTTCTCATTGCGGGAGAGGAAGAAGGGAAATATGCAGCTATTCCTAAATGCTATTTCTTCGACGAGAATCTTGAAATGATAAACATTTACTCATTCCATTATCAACCGGCACATTATAAATTCAAGAGTAACTTTCGAATAAATGATGTTGTTTATGACGAACTTAACGAAACATTTGTAGCATCAGGAATTACTAACGTCGTGAACGATGAAACCAATATATTAATTCTTCTGGATGAGTATAGCATGTTAAATCACAAATTGCTTGACAAATCAGCAGGAATTTGGAAGAACAATGACATAATAATTAATTCAAATAATCAGATTGTTTTCATCGGTGATTCAAAAAAACAAACCAATGCTGAGACTAAAATAAAAATGATAAATTTTAAATAAAAAAACTACGCCTAACACAGTGCCATATTGCATAGCGGGGTTTGGTGGTGTGCAGGCTGCGGCTCTCGCATCATCGTTCCGTCCTGCCGGACGTGAACGCGCTCCGAAATCCGCAACGCAACATGCACCAACCGTTGGGCGTAATTTACCGAGACGCCAAAAATTAATTTCTCAAGTTTACTTATTAAAGTATATTTGGGTAAAATATTTTAAAGATATACATGGATACTATTAAAGAATTCTACGAAAAAATAAAGAAGAGATATGGAGATGTTGAACCCGAAGCTCTTGAAGCAGTCCTAGCACCAATAGCAATTCCGATAAAAGATCTTGATAAAACAATCATTAAATTAGAAGGGCAATCACATTGGAGGGCAACATTTCGAATTGATGTTGATGATTCGAATATTCAGTTTATGCAAAGAGGAATGACAGGAAAATTTGTTTCACAGGCATATGTTGAAAATAATGGAGTTTGGCGAGAAATATGTAAGGGCAGAATAATTGAAATTGACACAATTAATAATGTTGCTGTAGGTGAAATATATGTTGGAAAACAAAAATCCCATTTAAAAAGCGCTCTTGATGAACTTACAGAAAAGGACTATTTAGAAATAGATCAATATGGAGCATCGGCTAAGGTTTTAAGTTCTTTAGCTGAATATTATTTAGCAAAGCATGCAGAAGATCGTGGATATATAGTAAAAAGAATGCCTGAAGATACTGCTAGACATTTAGGAACTTATTATAATTACGATTTTGAGTTTGAAAAAAATGGTACTGTAAAAAAAATTGAAGCAAAATCAATCTGGGGTACAAATACAGATTATGCCCGTTTAATTCACAGCACTACAACAAAACCTAAAGGACCAGAATCAGAATGGACAGAACAACAAAAAAAGACTTACTATCCTACGAGTAGTTGTAAGTTTACGACCCAAGATATATTTGCTGTAAATCTTTTTCTTAGGACTGGTAATGTGAAAGATTTTGCATTTGCAAAATCAGTTTCCATAGCAAACGATCCAAATGGTCTTCCATATGCAGCAAAATTTCCAGAACATGTTAATCAAAACCCAATATGTAAAATTGATAATAAAACATGGTTTGCAACAATTGACGAAGTGTGGGACTAAACTTTAGTCCCTTGTATCAACCACTCTTCAGTTAAGGAGGAAATATCTGATTTATATGCGTTTTCTTGACTGAAGAGTTCTAATTTTAATCTTTCAATACTAAGTGCTCTTTTATTCAACTTATCTAATTCTTGTTTTTTAATAGGTAGTAGTACTTCAAGGAAACAGTTTTCTTCAATAGCAGGGTATGCAATTCCAATATTATTTCTCATAAGTTGTTTAGTAACAAAATCACTTTTAAGTAATTCCACAAGAACACTTGGCTCAATTCCTTTGGGTCTAAGAACAGCTAAGCCAGTTGTGCATATTGCTTCATTATCTGATTGATTAATGACATATCCAATTTTCCTTTGTTCAGGTCTTACGGTTGAGGCTAAAATATCTCCCCTTTTAACCTGCTTTCGTGCCCTACTTGGAGCATCAACAGCCTTTAAAACTTTAGACTTAACGATACCTGATGATAAGACATCAGAAATCTCTATATAATTAAAATTCACATAGACTCGTCTTGGATCTATACGATTATTAATTAATTCGGCAACATCTTTTAAAAACACATCATTAGGATCAATATTATTTAGCAAATCATGTTCAATGTCTGATAAAGAAGCGTGGTAATTAGCATCCCAGCGATAAAAACTATCGTCAAATGTCATTTTCCTTCCGATTTCAACTCTTTTATTTTCGGTTATTTCCTTAATAATTTCAGGTAAATCAGAGTCATTCGAACTGACCTTTACTTTTGTACTGCCTTTAGTAATTACCTTATAACCAACCTTTTTGCAAATACCAAAATATACTAAATTATTGGAGCTAGAATCCTTTGTGAAACTTAAAACTGATGTTTTTGTGGAAGTGCCTGCCGCACTAAATGTTTCTGATGGAAATGAAACAACTGCATTTAATTCAATATACGGATGGATGCCATTTCTTAAATCTTGAAACAGACCTTTGTTTGTCAAAACACTATCTGGAACAACAGTAGTGCAATATCCTCCAGGAGTTAACCAATCAATATACTTTTCAATAAATAAGAGTTCGGAGTCAATTTTTTTAGGTGGCTTCATTGACCACTCTCGGTATAACTTAAACCCTATCAATGAATTTCCACTAAACTCCGCCCCAAAAGGAGGATTCGTCATAATGATTTTCGTCTTGCCTTCTAATTGATCAACTAAAACTGACTTGTTCTCTTTGATATCAAGTGAGTTTAGTGAAAATACATTCTCACAAGGAATCCCTAAACATGCAAAATTATAAACGGTCAATCGAAACATTCTGTTACTTTTATCAATGCCCGCTAAAACATGTTTACCCATATTTTCTATCCACATTTTGGCTTTTTGATTACCATGTTTTGAATTTACTATAGGCAACAATTGATGTATTACTTCTACTAAAAATGAACCTGCACCACAAGATGGATCTAAGATATACCCAAAGTTTTTGCATTTATTTGGATCTGTTAGAACAGAAAAATCTTCAGCATTTAACTTTTTAATAGTCACTTCCACCATGAAACGTGTCATTTCAATTGGTGTTAAGTATTGTCCCATTTCCTTCTCGTCTACAAACGAGTTTGCTAGAAATCTTCCAAAAATTTCATTAAACAAATCTAATTTGGTGACTGATGATATTTTCGTCCAATCAACTTTTTTAAATTCTGAGCAAATTTCCGAAACAAGCTTTTCCTGATTGTTATTTAATGACAATCTGTAATCAGCGCGTAAAAATTCTGGATTGGAATACTTTCCTAAAACATTTTTTATTGCATTATTTACAAAGTCAACAAAATTTATTTTAGATTCTGAATTAGAATAATTGTGTAACCCAATTTCACCATTTTTAATCAGACCAATCTGAGCTAAAACCAATTTACTTAACTCTTCAAGTGCCTCATTACGTGTTGAATATTTCCCCCATCGATAAAAACTTTCTCTGACACCTTGTAGCATGCTATCTACTTGCATCTTTAAAAGTTCTTCTTCTAGCTTTAATTCTCTTGATATGGATTGTAAATCATTTGAATCAATCAGATTTTTAAGTTCTAACTGTATTTCAATCTTTGGTTTTGTGTCACCAGACAGCCACCGTTGTACAGTTCTTTCACAGACATTATATTTTTCAGATATATCATTAACGGTAATTATCTGGGAATCTATTGCTTTATATAATTCTCTTTTCATATGACAATATTTTTACACGCCGTGTACAACACAAAGGTATACTATTTCAATGACAATAAAAACTACGCCCAACAAAAAATATAGGTCATTTGGCAGAAAGTGTTAATTTTGAGCATGGTAACAATTAATAAAATATATAGCGGTTCGATAGGTAGGTATTTCAAAATGCCAAACGCCCCATATTCAAACCGTTATGCCCAATTTTGACGAACTGCCAATAAAATAGATTTATGAAAATTTACATAAGAATATCAACCCTAATTTTGGCTGCTTTAATATTTAGTTTGTGCAGCTTTACCGGCCAAAATTCTAATGCCCAAAAAGATTCAAAAGAACCAATTGAATTATCTGAAAAACAGAAAGTAGAAGACATTAAATATCTTTTCCATTTTATCAATTATTATTCTCCGTTCAGAAAAATAGTTGAAAAAGAATTTGGCTTTCCTGATTTAATGGAGCTAGAAAAGGTATATATCATGAAAGCAAAACAATCAAATTCAAATAAAGAGTTTATAGACCTTATAGGCGAACTTATTCAGATTCTTGAGCAAGGAAATCCTCATACCGAAATTATGGAAGGTCAGAAAATACCAGCTGACCTGGATACTGCTTCAGTTTGTCTTCAAAATAATATTACTCCTCGTGCAATAGAGTTAAACAACTATTGGTGGGATAAATTGGATTATTTTAGTAAAGATTCATATTCAGAATTAAAAGTTGGGTATAAAGGAGGTCATTATGTTGTCCTGAAAGATTTTCAGGAAAATAATGTAACCATTAAAAAAGGTGCGACAATTTCTAAGATTAATAACCTAGACCCGACAGAATACATTAAGTCCATCCAACACAAGATGTGGTTACGATTTGATGATAAATTAAAAATTCCTTTTGCATCAAATGGTAGCCCGTTTTCTATTGATGCAGAAACAAATCGTAGATTTTGGAACATTGAAGTCAATAATCCTGATGAAACAGTTATTAAACTAAATCTTGGAAAGAAAAAAGGATTTAGAAATGCAATGCCTTATCCAATGAACCAAGAGAATGTATTGTGTAAAGAACTTGATATAAACATTGCTTACCTTAAAATCTTCAATTTTCCTGACACACAAAACTTAAATGCTGACAGACTGATAATCAAAGATTTTTTTGAAAGAACAGAATCAAATTATGAGACACTAATAATTGACTTAAGGGGGCATAATGGAGGAATTCCTATTTACGGAGAAAAGTTGTTGATACAACCATTTTTAACGACTAAACAGCAGTATATTCAATATGCAGCGGTAAATCGTATTATATACGATGAAATATTAAAGCAAATTGCGATTCGCGATAGTCTTGAAAATCCTCTATCTGGTGTAGATTTTGGGCAAATTGAAAAAATTGATTACGACAAATTACCAATTGAAATACAAGAAAATAATGAATTAAATGCTGATTTGTTTTATTTCAAAACAACAAAACAAATTGCCCCTGATTATAATTACAATTTCAACGGAAAAATATTCTTACTGATAGATAACAATTGCATATCGGCTGCAGAAGATATTATTAGAATATTTAAAGGATTGAAAATTGGGAAAATTGTTGGAGTTAATAGTTTGGGAGGAGCGGCTGTAGTACTTCCTCCTTGGCTTTTTGAAGTTCCGAACTGCCATTTACTATTTTTGACTGAAGTTGAAATAACATTTAATTCGGATGGTTCAATAAATGAACTATATGGTACAAAGCCAGATATAGAATTAGAACCATCAACTTATCCGACCGCATTCCCTAAAAATTTTAGTATAGAGGAATTACAAAATGATAAATGGATTAAGTGGATAATAGAAAAAGAATTATAAAAAACTGGGCATAACAAAAAATATACGTAATGCGGGGTGAAACAGGTAATTTAAACTTTAGTACATTTATTCAAAATTGCAGCTGTTTGATAGTTTGGAGCTTTGGAATCCCGCACTCCGCATATTCGAGTCGTTACCATGTTGAATTGAGTCAAACATGAAGATGTTTATCAAAAAAATAAAATCTTTGTTTTCAAATGGTAAATCCAAAGAATCCACCCATTACGAAAACATTAAAAATGGGGAAACTCTGACCTTTAATGGGAAAAAGTATATAAAAGTAAAGCTTCAATTTGTTGACACATTGGGCTACAACACTTCAAAAACAATTGATAACCTTGAGACAGAGACAAAATTACTAAATGAAAAAATTGAAAAATTAACAGAAAAAATATCGTCTGACGAAAAGGAAATCTCATTATTACGAACACTCAATACAAATTTATTAACTGAGGAAAAAAAGGAATCGACAAGACTGAAAAATGAAATTAAAAAAATAAAAAGTCCTGATGAGCAACTAATTAAAGCAGTAAAAAATTTAGAGACAAAACTTGAAAACCAAGCGAAACATATTGCCGGACTGGATAAAATCAATCAAAAACTGAAACGAAAAATTAAAGAAAAAACATACGAATTTGAGAAACTTGAACACAAAGTACACAACCTGTTACCTCATAATCCGACAGAGAATTCACGTAAAATGAGGAAAAGGCTTAATGACAAAATAAATGAACTGACAACGGAAATAAACTCACTCAATGACAAATTGAAACAGCAAGAAAAACTAAATGAAAACTTATTGAACAAATTTATGACTGAAAAACAAAGATTATAAAAGAACTAAAACACATACCGCTAACAAAAGCTATATGTAATGCGGGATACAGCCGGTAAATCAACCGCAGTTCTTCGTGGCAACACCGCCAATTCTCCTAAAGTTTCTGGGTTGGCAATTTGGTTTAATTGAAACTACACTTCTATTTAGTGATCCCTTCCCAGTTATCTGTCCTAAAGGGGTTGGCAGGCAAACCTTCCCTGTTATACAGGTTTAGGTCATCAGGGTTATCAGCCCAGCCATAGCGCACAGCAGCAGGCACTGGAACCATGGGAGACCACACCTCTACCTTGTTGCCAACCAGTTTGGCTTTTGCCCAGTGAAAAACTTTATCCCTGCCGGCAATGGTAAACCCTTTCAGATAGCCATATTTATCCTTGACCTTCAAGCCACTATCCATTTCTGTAAAAGAAAGAATTGCTTTTCCTGCTACATATTGTACAGACTCAAACATGGGACCTGAGTGCACAACATCCCTTCCATAGGCTATTTTCAGGGCATTCAACATCAGGCGTTTTCCCACATCCTGCTTATTGCGTGGATGGATATCATCAGCTTCGCCAATGTCAATAGCCAGTGCCATACCTGTATTAGGCAAAGAAAGAGCCTTGGTTTGTGCCTCCCTAAGTTCAGCCCATTCACTATTTGCAGGCTTATCTACAGGTTTCCTAAAATTAGCAAGTGAAACATACAGGAATGGGAAATCACCCTGCCCCCACTGGTTTCTCCAATCATTGATCAGGTTAGGAAATACGCGTTGGTATTGTTTGGCGCGTGAAGCATTAGCCTCGCCCTGATACCAGATAGCCCCCTTTATTCCATAAGGAATTACAGGATTAACCATGGCATTATATAGCAAGGTTGGATATGAGTTGGGTCCTACATTAACTGACCGTACACTAGCCTTGGAAATCTTAAACTTCCAGTCACCAGAAATATCCATTTTTTCATCAGAGATCACCATAAACTGGTTATCAGGGTCACCCCAGATACCACCACCTCCACCTGTGTCATTCACCCTGACCACCAACATGTTTTTACCGGGCTTCAGGTATTTTGCATTAATTGTATATACCCTCTCTTTGTTGTACTGGTTCTCTGTTTTGCCTACCTCAAAACCATTTACCCAGGTAATATCTGAATCATCAATTTTCCCAAGGTGCAGCCTGATATCGCTTTTGGTTTGCCCTTCTTTTAGCCATATTTCTTTCCTGTACCATCCTACACCATCAATGCCCATGTACCCCTGTTCTTCCCATAAACTTGGGGTCTCAATGGTGTTCCAGCTACCATCATTAAAATCATAAGCCGACCATACAGGTTTGCCATCTTTATAACCTACATCTTCAGTTGTAACTTCACTGCCCAACAACTTTTTAACCCTTTCAAGCTGTTGTTGCCTGTATTCCTCAAAATCAACATTTTGGAGTTCAACCAACTGTTCTTTAAAATCAGGGTCATTGGAGATGGCTTTGCCACTTGTCCATGTTTCAGCAACTGTACCTCCCCATGCTAATTGGATCAGCCCAATGGGCACATCCAGGTTTTCTAGCAACCCTCTACCAAAAAAGTATCCTACTGCCGAAAATTGTGAAACAGTTTCAGGGGTACATTCCACCCATTCCCCATCCTGGATATCCTCCTGAGGGAATTGCCCAATTACCATTGGAACTTTAAACAACCTGATGTTAGGATAATTTGCTGATGCTATTTCCTGTTCTGCATTATTGCTCTGTGAAACCTGCCACTGCATATTGGATTGCCCTGAGCATATCCACACTTCACCTACCATTACATTTTCAAACACAAGGGTATTTTTCCCTTTCACAGTTAGTGTATATGGTCCTCCATATTCCTGGGCTGGCATCTTAATTTTCCACTTGCCTTCTTTATTAGCTTTAGCCCTGGAAGTAGCCCCATTAAATTGCACAACTACCCTTTCTCCTGGTTCAGCCCAACCCCACACAGGAATTTCAGTCCCCTGCTGCAAAACCATATTTGTACTAAATATTTTGGGAAGTTTTACCTCGGCTAAAGCAAACTGACCTGCTAATACAAAGGATATAATTAAAGTAGCTATGCTTCTAATTTTAGTTTTCATGGCTCTTGGGTTTAGTTTCTTCTCGAAGTTAAGGAAAATTTAGAAATCGTGAAATGAAGAATTAGTTCTATTGTTTGATTAAATGTACATACTGAAAGTTTCTCTCAAGGTTCATTCCTATAAATAAAAAGCACCTATGGGAAACGCACAGGTACTTCATTTATATTAATTATTGCTTTTTACTTTTCAGCTGCAGCAATGGCATCATAGTCAGCAAACATATCATCCATCCCTTTTTGGATCATTTCCAAAACATTGGCTTTAAATTTTGTTTTATCTGCCACATAGTTTTTCATTACCACTTTTGAATTTAAAGCACCCACTTCATCATCTTTTATTTCACTATAAAAATCTTCAATGCCTTCAGCTGCATTACTTCCAATATATCCACCAACCTTGGTTTTTTGCCATTTGGTTACTGTCAAATTATTACTTGATTTTAACTGAGGAAAGGATTTGACAGAAGCTGTGCTTCCCAGCTTTGCAGTTTTAAAAGATATAAAATTTACATCAGCATTGAAACCTGTGTAAAAAAAGTTCCCTTTATAATCAGGCAAAATATTCTTTGAATTCCCAAAAGCTGCCATGGGGCCCGACCCTGAAGAAGCAATATTAACACCTGAAGGCCAAGCCATAATGTTATGGTTCTTTTTTGATTGGTTGTTCCATGTTTTCCCATTAATAATTTCTGCCTTTCCTTTTTTAGCAGCTTTACTATACTTTTTAGAGGCTTCAATTTCTTCCTTTGTGGGAGCAAATACTTCTACACCTCTTTCTTTCCATTTTTTAACAAAATAGGAGTATACTTCATCAGTAATTTCTTTTGACAAGGCTTCATCCACCTCAGTAAGGTTTGCCCTAACCCCTACCTTGGCACTTAATGCTACATTTGAGCTACCACCCTCATCCTGGGCATAATTATAAAGAACCAGGTTCACAGAAAAATTATCAAGCATAATTTTGTCTGTTTCAAGAGCCAATAATTTTTTCTTTCCCATAATGGTTTGTTTTGTCTTACCCATTTCTACCTGGGAAAAAACAGGGATTGCTAAAATAAATCCCAAAACTAATGTTACAAGATGTTTCATAAGTTCGTTTTTTTAAGTTAAAGATTGAAATTGTTTACGTTGATAAGATTATTATTGTTAGAATCATTGGCAGTCATTGCTTTATTTGATATCTTTTTTAAAATCAAATAGATAGTCGATTAAAAAACAACAGATAGGTGGTTTTGTTCATATGAGCCCAATGCCTCTCTATTAAATAATTTGATATTGAACTCCAGGGATGGAATTAGAAGCTGGTTGTTAAATTGAAGTCACATTATTATGAGAACCAATATTTTTCTTAATGAATTTCTTTATCTGAAAGCAAGAATAGGAAATTCTCCTACAAATACTCCCAAACTAGATCTTCTTCTTTTTCCCCACTTCATTGATTTTAAATACATCAGCATAGATCAGCCTGTCTGTCTCTTCTGATTGTTCAAGCCTGTCACTATAACCTGGCTCCATTGGCATGTTTTTGGGTCCACGCTCATACTCTTCAATGATCACCTGGAATGGGGCAGTTTTATAATCCCTGTGCAACCTGAATTCACGTTCAATCCTGTAACGATTATTTTTTACATCCCTGATAGTGATCTTTATTTCCAGCCCTTTATCTTCCAGCTTTTTCTCATTTGTGCCATCATCCACCATGCCAAAAACAGGCTGTGCAATCCTGCTGTCCAGAAAAGAAATTTTCAAGTAGCTATAATTACCATACTTTGCTACCCTTTCACTAAAGATTATGCCTTCAATTGTTAAAGTGAATTTAGAATTCTGGTCATCCTTTTTAAAACGCAAAGTGGTTTGCCTTTCAGGTACTAACTGTGTAAAGTTTGAGATGACCACTGGAGACAGGCACACATCAGCATCACCTTTTTTCACTGAGTGTTCCTGATAGCGCGCCAGTGCCAACTTCACAAATGGGAAGTACATGCTTTTGGGGTCAATGGCCAGGTCGCAAAACCAGGTTTGCCTTTCCTCATCAAAATGCACAGGATATGCAGCCACAGCTGCTCTCATACCACCTTGGTCAGGATATTCAAGGTCAGAATCAAACAATGGGTTCATCCTGAAATCCTGAAATTTCGGGCTATACCCTTCAGGGCTGGTTGATGTCAAAATTGGGTCAATCCCCCAATGGGTATAATATGAGGTATAATTCCCTGAAGGAATTGCCATTGCAATTTTCTTAAGTGATGATTTTTTGTAAGGCAACACTACTGCCAACTTTTCATCAGCACCAGAAGAGTACCAGGGGCGTTTCAGGAAAATTCGTAAACCTCCCCCCATCCTCTGGTGGCGGATTGCATCCTTGCTTTGTGTTTTCCTCCACTCAAAAGTGGGGATAATATAATCCACTTCAGGAGCTTTGGGACGCGCAGAGCTCAGGATATTTACCTTCTCAAACCACTGGCTTTCCCTGTTGGGTTTCAGGTTAGGGTATGCTTTCAATATCTTGTCAAAATATTCGCGGTAACGTGAAGCTCCTACCAGCCTGTAATCAACCCACCTGTGTTTTGTGTCACCAAAATGGTGTTCCAAAGGTTTGATCCTTAAGCCCACCAGCTTGACAAAAGAAAATTTGGTTTCTTCCATGTCAAATTTTACGCGTTTTACCAGGTTTTTTTTATAAGTGGTTTTTATTTTCTGGAGGTTTTTATATGATCCCAGTTGGCTTTTATATAAGGTGTTGATCCTGGCTGCTTTGGGTTGAGGCTCTTGTTCAAACTGCACTTTGCTTTTTTTCTGTATTTGTAATGGGCGCTGAACTTTAAACTCGGTTTTGGGTTCCAGCTTATCTTCTTCCTTAGGTATAGTGCCTTTGGTGATCACATCATCATGGTAATTCACCACAATATCAGGGATGCTGCCACTCCCTTTCTTTTCCTTTATTTTTACTGAAATCCCATCATCCATTGGGTCAACCCATTTAGATTGAAGTTCCAGTTTTTCTGTACTTTCACCATGAACTTTGAACTCAGTATTCAATTCTGAAAAATTGGTGCTAAAATCTCTTTCAGGGATAACCTCACTGACTACTGGTTCCTCAACAGGTTGTTGCACTGCATGCACCAGTTCCATTTCTCTTGAAGGGCTTACCATCCAATGTTGCCCCGACCTGGCTAGTTTTTCTAATTCATTCAGGTTCCCTGGTGAATCTTCTTTGATCATCTCCCAAATGGCAGAAAGTTGTTTCAGGTCATCTTCGCGCCAAAAGGTGCTGAACTTGATCCTTGTCCTGAATCCTTTAGGCAGGAAGATTGTAAATATCCTATTAGCTGAATCCCAGTTGGTATCCATCTCACCTTCTTCTAACCTGATCCTTACCACACCTGCATTGTACCAGTTTTCAGGAATATTTACATTGGTATTTGAAGGTTTGATTTCTTTATTGGTGAAAAACCCAAATAGCTGTGGCGCAAATTCCTGGGAGTGGGTATTTTCATACCCTTCAGCCATAAAAAGAGAGACACCTGCAGCCATGGGGTCAGGTAAATGAATGATCTCTACATCAGAAGGTCGATATACTTTTTCTTTGTTCTTTTCATCCTGCTGATATAACCCTTCATGGCTGGTAATAATGTTATAGATTTCCTGTGCTGCTACTGGGTTATTGCCAAAAGCATTTTCAAACATACCATGGGTTTCAGCCATCAGCTGGCTGTTTTTAGGTGGCAACAAATACCTCTGGGAATGGTCATCCAGCTTTTTCCCATCCACAGGAAATGCATCTTCATAAGCTGAAACTGACTGGCCGTAATTGCTCCTAACCACCATCCTTTCCAGGAATTCCCCATCTTTCAATTCATTACCCACCAATACAATAGGGCTTGAAAGTGGTTCATACCTCATGTAACGAATATTTGAGCGAGTGGTATCCAGGGGAGCTTCAGTTGGATGACTCACAGGAACACTATTTCCTGCCAAATCAACTGCCCTGATCCTCACCCTGTAATCTTTCCCAAAACGCAACTTTGGAAGTGTGCCAGGTACAATTTTTGACTGGGCATTTATTTTAAACTCCAGGTCAGGGTCAAAGGTGTATTTTTTAGCTTCCAGCGCTTTTGATTTATATACAAAATCTTTTTTCTCAGTTTCCCCATCCTGCAACTCATAATCATCAGATTCATTAATGGCATAACCTGGTTTCCTCACTGACAGGCTCCACCCTTCCCACCTTGCAAGGGTTTCTGAAACAAATACATCATCAGGGTCTTCTGGGTCTTCAGCCATACCCAACTGGATAAAACCTTCATCAGGTACAATTCCATCCACAGGAAAAGGGTTATTGTTTTCATCAAACCAGGAATATTCATCCTGGCGCTGGTGGAGTGAGTACCAGTTACCCGGCTCATCTTCATAAGCAATGTCCATCCTGTAACCTTGTATAACCTCATCAGAATAAAGCACTGTTACTGGCTCTTTTACTTTTAGCTGGGCAACAGGTGAAATATTTGGCTGTACATTCTTTTTCTGAACCTGCATGATTTTTGGGCTGGCTTCATAAAAACTTTGCTGAAGGGCAACATTTACATTGATACTCTTAAACAGGTGTTCAGCCATACCATTTTTGATCACTGCAATGCCAGCTGTCCTCATATATGGCAACCCTTCTTCTTCAGGTGGAGGTACAACTTCCAGCTCTTTTACTTTTAACACCTTGCTTCTTGAAAGTTGTGACCTGGCTTCATAAAACCGAGCAACTTCCTGTACTTTGTTCTCTGCCATATTATGGGTTTTCAGGGCTGCCCCATCTGCATCAACCTGAACTACTGAAAACTCATCAGAATTGATTTTTACAAACCCCAGTTTAAAAATGGAAGAGGCTTTATCACCAATATAGAACCCATTATTATTCAGGTTATAGGCAGTGGCTGGAATAGAAACAGTGGTTTCTGGCTCATCAAAAACCAATGATTCAGGTACCAGTTGGATGGTTCCTGAAGAAGGGATGGTCGCATTGTAAGGGATTAGAAAATCAAGCACAAAACCTAGTTTGCGCATAATTTGTGGGTAGCTGTTTACCACAGCCATAATATCATGAAATTCAAAGGCAGGCTTTTTAAGTTTTACAGCAACCCCTTCTTTGATCTTTTTATCCAGCTTATGGAACTGCCTCAACTGGACAAAATCAGTTTTAGGGTTCATCCTCACATTGAACCTGGCAAACTTATCCCTTCTGACCTCCTGCTTTAATTCCCTGTCATCATCATCTTGCCTGATCATAACTTTGGATGCTTTTAGGGATGTTGTTGCCCTTCTGGGAGAGTCTTCTTTATCCAATTCCCTTATATCCAACTTAACCCTTGAGATGGCTCCAAAGGTGTTTTCATCCACAAATTTCTCAACAGGGACAAACCTTTTAGGGTTTTCAACAGCTACCTGCTTGTAATTCTGGATAACAAAATCTTTGACATGTTTGATGGGAAAAGAGTAAATCCTTTTGGCAGAAATGTCTTCCTGCTTAAAATCATCTACACGAATATCCTTGTGGAATATATTCTGAAATAATTGTGGGTCAATATTCCCTTCCTGTAAAGTGGCATCAAGCAGGGTTCCATTTTGTAATTTAAACTGAAATTCACCATCCAGGATTTTTTGAGGGTAAGCCAATATGTCCTCAAATTGTTCTAGTGTAGTATCAACTGGTGTACCCAGCTTCACTGATACAAAAACTGATAGCTTCAGGAAGGGTTGCCCTTCCACTTCAAGGCGCTGGTGGGGTAATGTGGTAAATATAATTTCCTGAGGCATATCTTTAAATGATTAATTTTTAATGATAAAGTATTAATTATTAAAATTTATAGCTTATTTTATCTGAATATGATTACTTCTGATGCGTATAGCCAATAAGGCTCTAAGGCCCAAAGATTCACAAATTAGATATTCCCTGTTTTACTATTAATCTCCATAAATCACTTTTCCTTTCCAAAATAAGTCTCTTTTTGCTTACACTGATAATCTCTACAAATTACCTCTTTTACAAAATCCATCCCTTTTCCCTCCCCTTTAGGGAGGTTAGCTTGCCTGTTTGCACAGACAAACAGGGAGGGGCTTTTATTTACCCTGCAAATGCCAGGCAGTACTCTTGCCAGTCATCAGGTTCAACCATTTCAATAAACTTAGGATCAGCATCAGCTCCTTTCAACTCCCTCCTAACAGTTACTGAAACTGTTTTGCTAAAGAACAGTACTTCTATTTTCACTTTAACAGTAGCTATCCCTTCCAACTTCTGGACTTTACCTTCAACAATAACTGCAATAAATGCCAGGTAGAACTCCATGGAAAGGCTGATTATACCCAGTATAGACAGGTGTCCATTTATGCGCAAATAGCCTGTAAGAGTAGTTGTCCTTTCATCTTCAATGATCTCCATTTTGTAATAAAACCCTCCCATGGCAGATACACCACCTGAAGCAACCCCCACATTCAATGACATGGCAGCCCCAAACTCAAAAGCTGCTTCAATGGATTGGATTCCATCCAGGGTAGTGACCATCATAAAATAACCTCCTCCTCCAAAACAGGAGATGGTCAGCATAAAAGGATTTTCGCGTTTGCAGAAATTAAAGCCTATTGCCAGTGGTGCCCCTGTGAAAGGTAAAGTTACACTTGCTCCCAGGCTGATGTTGGATATCATACAAATGCCCACCTCAACATTGGGGATACTGATATCAAAACCAGCTTTCACACCAGTTGGGCTGAGGTCAATGTATGGTCCATCATCTGAAAAACCTGTACTTGGGATAATGCTCTGCAAGTTGTTCACAAAGTCAAGTACTCCCTTAAATTCAATGGGGTTATCCTTGTCAATATCCACCTTTACATCAGCTTTTTCTGATGACCCCATTTTAAATTCCAGGTAGTTGAAATTGACTGCCAACAGAGGTACAATATCTACCCCAAATTTTTCAAACCTGGCTGACCCACTCATATTGGCAGGTTTATCAGCATCAAAAGGTTTTTCCAGCTTTGTGGTAATGGTCAGTGCAGTAGTTGGGTTGTCCACATTCACTTGTAACAACCCATTTACAATCACAATGGGATTGCTTTTAAACTCAGGTTGCCATTTGTACTCAGCATAAAAAGCTGACTCGGTTACATAGGATTTAAAATTGGGTATTTTAGGTACATTTTCATTTAATGAGCTCATCAATTCATCTACCTTGCTGGCCATCTGCAACTTGGCATTTTGAATTTGGCCATCCAGGTTTTCCAATGTTTCCATTGCCTGGTTTTCAAGGTACATTATTTCATTTTTCAGCTCATCAATGTCTTGCTTCATCTGATTGACTGAACCAATTACACCATCAAAAGAGCCACTTAAATCCAGCCCTCCCAACAGCAAGTCAAAAATATTGATCACCCCAAAGATTTTGGCCACTGGGAAATCTCCTAAAGCAGCAAAAAAGTCATCAGGATTAAAATTCATTGATTTGAGGTCATCCACACTACCACCCACAGGCCCTTGTAATTTACTTAATGCACTGATAGCCATATTGGGTGACAGGAACCCTCCTGATTTATCAGACCCCCCTGAAAAATCGAGCACAGCCCCTTTTACCCTGGCAAAAACCTGCCCATCATTGTCATCATCTTCCAAGGTAATTTCAGTGGCTTCCCTCACCCCGGTAATTTCATTGATCTGCTTGATAAATACGTGTGCTGACCTCATAGCAGGATGGAATTTTATATCAGCTTGCCCTTTGGCTGGATATTCCACACCCCCAAACAATATTTCTTCTGTTTCAAATGAGGTATCCCCATCCACAAAACTTTCAGAATAGGCTATGTCCTGCCCAAAAAGATCAACCTTAGAATAAGCTTTGTGCTTTTCCTTATGGTATTCATTAATAATTTTTCCTGCCTGGGTTTTATCTCTTGCCACAAAGTTTTCAAGGAAAACAAGGGGCATCCTGATCAGGTGTTCTGTCCCATCTTTATCAGTCAACACCAGGTCAAACTTATAGCCTTTATTTCCTACATTGATAAAGAAATTATATGCAGAGTTGCCTCCATTTGTAGCAAACTTACTCAGGGTTTTCTTTTTCAGGTTAGATGAGCCTGAAACATTGATCAATGTAGAGTCAGCAGGGTTGTCAATATCTGGGGTTGAGCTATTCTCGATCCTCACTGCCTGAAATGGGAATTCAATAAAATCACCATCTGGGTTATTCCTTGCGTAAAAGACCTCTTTTTCAAGCACCACAATATACATCCTTTGCCTGTTGACAGCAGCCTTTGCAGGTTTATAAAACTTCCTTTCTGTGATCTTTACCAAAGCTGCCCTATGCCCAAATGGGAACAGGTAACCCTCCATCACTACTTTCACATAATGGTCACGCCCAAGGGTTGCCAAATGTTCCCATTCAATAATATTCAACTTGTTATCAGCAGGGCTTGGCACATCAAAAAAAGCATGCCAGTCAAGGTAAGCCCCCAGGTTGGTTAGCATCAGGTTTCTAACAGGCACTGGTTCTGGTTGGTATCCTGAGATGGAATAATTGGAGGTAGTGTGCACCAGGATTTGCCTGTCTTTGGCATCCAAAGAAGCCATAAATGGGGCATTGATCACACCCATATCCTGGTAATTAGAGGTTGCATCATGAGCCCACAATGCCCTGATGGTTTTCAGGTTAGCTAAAGTTGTCCCAGATGTTTTCCCATCCTTTAATTTTACACCCAGCCTGGTATGCCATAACTCAGTTACTTCCCCTTTGCTGGTTAACAGTGGGTCAAACACCCTAAGGTCAGTACTTAATGTTTGTATGGTGTTTTTTTGCTCCTCCACATCACGAAATTCCAACCTTGATTTATGAAAGAAATCATTCACCTGGTTAGGAGAGATATACATTAAAGTTGGTGCTTCTATTGAGGTGCTCAATGGGGGAATGGGACCCACTTTCCAGCTTATCTTCTTTATGGTTTTGGTATTGAAAGTAGATTTTACTGATGATACTTTAGCAGGTTGCAAAATATTCCCTACCAGGTTTTCATCATACACTTGCTGCTTTGAAGCCCTCACCTTTGTGTTGCCTG
This sequence comes from Prolixibacteraceae bacterium, assembly GCA_028282705.1. Lineage (GTDB taxonomy): Bacteria > Bacteroidota > Bacteroidia > Bacteroidales > Prolixibacteraceae > JABMQB01. The sequence continues at coordinate 26,288 of JANQHI010000048.1, forward strand.
CTAACTTAATAGAATATTCTTTTGAAGGTGTGTTGAGATATTTTGAGTTTTGGCTTGGAATAGTAGTTTTAGGCATTACATAAGTTGCCCTTTTTATTTTTTTGATCTGGGGTAATTTTATCCACGCCCTGGGATGCACCCTTAATTCAAACTTTGCCCAGTTAAGCATCTCACCGAGGATAAGTGGAAAACCTGGATGCCCTACCTGAAGCTCATAAACCAGGCGGCTTTTTCGTGCCCTTAAATGCCTGACTGGCAGCTTGACTTCTGTATTGGTTCCTGTGCCAGGTATCTGGTTTGATTCAAAAAAAGCTTCTTCCAGGGTATGCTGGGTCCCAAAATAGACTACTACAACCCCCTTCTTTTTAGGATTGTCCAGTTCCACAAAAGGGGCATCCCCTTTATTTGAAAAGGCGAAATTATGGAATTCAAATTCCAGGTACAGCATGTCTTCAGGCCTTAGAACTTTTATATTGAGGGCTTTTTTAGGCTTGAATTTCACCCTGTCAAAATTAACTGACAGTTTTGGGGTTTTTGCTTTTACTGGGCGTTGTTTTTGTATGGAAATATTGATGCCAGGGATTTTTGTTTTGCCTCTGCCTTCAGGTTGTGGACGTGTGGTCCCTGTGGTAGGGGGGCGTGATGTGCTTTTTCCGGGAAGCCTGATATTTTTGGTAGCTGCATTAAGGTTAAGCCTGGTGCTTTTTTGTTTTCTTGTGGTATCCCTGGCTGCAGTTGAAGACAACCTAACTTTAGGGGGGTCTTGAATAGTTGAAGTAAGTGTGACAGCATCTATTACAATAGGCTTATAAGCCCTGAGCCTTGGCTCAAATACTTCTTCAGTGATAGCCATACCTTGCCCTGAAGCTATCAGTTCTGCTTCATCAACAGACCCATTAAAACCAAATGAGCCCAGCTTATTTGAAACCCAAAAACTGCCCCCATTTAGTTTTGCAGCAAGGTAAAACTCCTGGTTTCCTGACGAGTATTCAGACAAATAAATGTATTTTCTGAACTCAAAAGCATTGGCTTCCTCTCCTCCATGATTAAAAACTAGGCTACCATCTTCTTCAGCCACCCAACTGGCTATAATTTTCTCTCCATGCTTATCCAGCCCAAAAATGTAATTCAGGCAAGGGGTGTCTTTTTCAACCCTAAAGCTTTTATGCCCATGGCTCGTAATATTTGAGATCAATTTACCCCAGCTTTTGGATTGAGGAAAAGACAAATGAACAGCTTTTTGTGGAATCCCTTGGAAAAGGTTCATACCATTTTTGATAAAAGGCTTTAGCACCAGCTCATCTTCATAAAACTTCTTTCCTGAAACTGTTGTAGTGATAGCTTTCTTTCCTGAGATCAATAACTGCCAATCATGGGTTAAGTGAATTTTTACCTGGCCATTGGCATAAATGCTGTTATGATAATTTAAGTGAAAGATTTCCTGATTGATATTTTTCCTGCATTGAATATTTTCAATCCCATCCAGGAAATGTAAAAAGTTTATTTTCTGGTGGATACCTAAACCTGGAATGGATATGTTCATAATCCACCTTCCTGCTGAATGCTTAATCTCAGCTTCAAAATCAAGATAAAGGTTAGAGTGGATGATTTTTAGGTTTTTGGCTGATAGCAGATAAGCTTCACCAGATTTTTTTACTGAAATTAAATATCCATTTTCAAAAACCTGCTTTTCAAACTTCCAGGCCACTACTCCATACCTGACCACTTTGAATGAATTCCTGCCATATCTGATCTCAAATGGTTTTGAGGTGATGGATGAAATGGAGTTCATCACAGGGTTCCAGGCTATGGCACCTAAACCCATGGCTTTCATGAACTTTCTGCGTCCCGGGGTTTTAGATGGCTGGTTGCCTGAAACCAATTGCTTTTCAACTTTTTTCAGGTTAAAGTACTTTATGGTCATAGCCCGCATTGCTGAATTGAATAATCAAGTTACAACAATATCAGCTAAAATAAAAGAGTGGAAAGTCTTTTTTGTTTAAGGTTATATTAACGAGACAGTTTAAAATTATTGAACTATTATATTATAAAATAGCAATTTCAATTAAGGGCTAAAGCCCATTTTCTTGTAATTTCTATTACTAAAAAGACCACATATAAAACCTGGCTTTAGCCTTTAATGCAAGCAACTAATAGGCATTATTCTGCTAATTTTATGATTGATCTAATTTCTCAAGTAAGTACTTAGCTAGCCTCTTAATATTTCCCTAAAAGAGTAATGTTATTTTGCTCCAGGAGGCATATTTTCCAATAAGTACCTGGTAAGCAGCCCATATAAATGCCTGGTTGTCCCTGGTCCTTCATAAATACTGTGTGACCTGTTTGGATAAGCCATCATGGTAAAATGTTTGTTGTATTTTACCAGTTCATTTATCAACCTTTCCGTTCCCTGGTAATGTACATTATCATCACCTGTGCCATGCACAATCAGCAAGTTCCCTTTCAGGTTTTTGGCAAATGTTATGGGGGAACCTTGTTTGTAAGCTTCAATATTTTCATCCAGTAATCCCATATACCTTTCCTGGTAAATAGCATCATAAAGGGTTTGGTCTGGAACTGGTGCTACTGACATTCCTGTGTGGTATATCTCAGGATACCTGAATATTGCATTGAGGGTACCTGACCCACCACCACTCCATCCCCAGATGGCTATCCTCTCTTTATCAACAAATTGCCAATCCCCAATTATATTGGCAGCTTTAGCTTGCTCTTCAGAAGAAACCACCCCAATCTTTTTATAGATACTTTTGCGCCACTCCCTTCCTTTTGGAGCAGGAGTTCCGCGATTATCCAGGCTGATCACCAGATAGCCTTTCTGGCTCATCAATAAATGCCAAAGGTTAGGTTGCCTGTCAAGTACAGTTTGCCCAGCAGGCTCACCATAAATATGGAATAGTACTGGGTATTTTTTAGTAGGGTCAAACCCCATTGGCTTGATCATCCAACCATCCAGAATTACTTCATCACCAATATCAACCCTGAAAAATTCAACTGGTTTTACATCTAACCTGCCTAGTTTACTTTTTAGTGATTTATTACCAATAAGGGTTTCTACAGTTGCATGTTCAGGCAGGGTTACCACATCTATTACAGGTGGGTTTTGAGAATTTGTAAATGTATGGATAGCCCACTTTGCATCAGGTGATAATTGGTATGAATTGATCCCTGGCAACAGGAAAGGGGTGAGCCTGTCAGCCACACTACTTCCTTTTAGTTTGGTCCTGTAAAGATATCTTTGTGTGGCATTATAAGGTGAAGCTATAAAATAGGCATACCCTCCTTTTTCATCAATATTTAAAACTGAGATCACATCAAAATCTCCTTTGGTTATGGACCTTACTTTCTTCCCATCTTTACTGACCCTGTACAGGTGCCTCCACCCATTTTTCTCGCTTAGCCAGGTAAACTCTTCACCTCCTTCTAACCAGGTTATGTTATCATTTACGTCAATCCATGCTTCATCTTCTTCAGTGTATATGGTTTCAGCCCTACCAGTAGTAGCATTGCCAACCATAATATGCAACCTGTTTTGTGGCCTGTTTAACTGCTGAAACAGGATTTCATTGGAATTGCCAGCCCACTCCATCCTGGGGATATAGTTATTCCTGGGGTCTCCTTCTACCTGCATCCAGGTTATAGTACCTCCATCAGCAGGAACCACTGCCACTTTACATGCTGAAAGCTTTTCACCAACCTTGGGATATTGGATAGGGAGCACTTGCGAGTATAATGAATCAGTATAATTTATCAGGTTAAAATTGCGCACCCCAGAAGCATCTAATTGCCAAAATGCAATAGATTCTCCATTGGGGCTCCAGCGAAAACCATCACGGCAACCAAACTCCTCCTCATAAGCCCAGTCAAATGTTCCATTGATAATTGTTGTTGAGCCATCCTGAGTAAGTTGGACCACTTTTCCACCCTGCAAATCTTCCACATACAGGTTGTTTTCATAGACATAAGCAACTTTTTCCCCATCAGGGGAGAATTTAGCAAACATCAATGTGGATGGTTTAGCAAATTTACCCACCTGCCATAACCTACCTGCATGTAAATCCATCACCCAATAATCACCTCTGGTGTTCTTTCTCCACACTCTTTTTGAGTTTGTAAAGATCAGCACTTTGGTACCATCACTTGACCAGAAATAATCTTCAATGAGCAAAGGGGATGTTTCCCCTTCAGGAATTAGTTGGCTTGCCCTTAAAACAATAACCTTTTCCTTTTGCTTGGGGTTATACCTGATAATATCAAACCCACCTGTTTCTTCTTTTGCCTTTTCAAGGGTTGTGTACCCAAAAGAAGACTCCAACCATTTGGCAGGACCAAACCTTTCTGGGACAAATTCACCTGAAGAATAAATCCTGTCAAGGGTTAATAAATGCCCATTCTGGGCTTTGGATAATGCTGCTGAAATGTTCAGGAAAATGATTACTCCAACCAATGACTTAAAAAAGGTCCATTGAAACTTCATGTATGTGGATTTTTAGATTTCTGTAAAGATAGAGAAATTGGGAAGTGAAATAAAACACCATGCATTAAAAATACAGGTTAAAAGGACAAATGAAATTCATGCTCTATATAAAAGAAATATAAGTATGATGCCAGAAGTTAGAAGTTTGTGGAAGAATACAGGATTTTAACCTATATCATTAACAAAGAATTCATGTTAGCTACTATTTGCTTTTATGGCTTCTCAAAAATATCTCCATTAAAAAAAGCTCCATACCCAAAAAGGTACAGAGCCTCAAAAACTTTATTAAAAGTTTTACAGCACACTATTTTATTGGCTCAAGCTGAGCTATTTTTTCCCATTCTGGATTTGGGGATAGTGTTACAGATACAAAAATCTGATCATTCTTACCCACTGATGCAGTGCCTTGTTTCAATTCAGCTGCAACCTGGTCAGGTGTCAATTTATACATAGAACCTGTTGCTGCATCAACTATCAAACCTATTAAACCACCCAGTATGATATTACCTGCAATAATGGCATCTACTTTTTTAGTTAGCCTAACCTCATAAGGCAAATAACCAGGAAGGTTGATTTGAACTACATGTTCTTCTTTCCTTGCAAGGTCTGCAGCATAAGGAGTATTTCCCATTTCCATACCATCAATGACAACAGTAGCATTGGAAGGGGTGCTTGAAATAGAAACTGACTGCCTTGACCCATTTATAATTGTGGCACAGTTGGTTAATAAAAATAATACCATAACAGCAATAAGTACTTTAGAAATTTTAATGTTTAATTGCTAAGTACATGACAAAAAATTAAAAATATTTATATCATCTTCAAATTCAGAGTTTAACAACACACAAGCAACATAACTTAATCCATATTTAAATATACT
>JANQHI010000059.1 GCA_028282705.1 Prolixibacteraceae bacterium
ATGATTGTGACTTAGTCGCGATCAGGGTGAGTAAGTATGTGAAAAATGTTACACTTTTTCAAAATTATTAAGTGCAGTTTTTCAGGCAATTACAAGCATTTTTAGCATTTAACTTTAAACAAGTTCTAAAACAATATTCTTATATAAATTTTTAAACAATCCCATATGGAAGAAAAATTTTGTTTAGAATGTGGTGAAAAACTGGTTGGCCGAATTGATAAAAAGTTTTGTAATGATACTTGCAGGAATGCTTATAATAATAAACAGGTAAGTGATTCAAGCAGGCTGGTGAGGAGGATCAACAGGATATTAAAGTCCAACCATAAGATACTGGAAGAGATGAACCCCAAAGGAAAGACTATCACATTAAAAGAACAGTTGTTAAACAGGGGGTTTAACTTTAAATACCACACCAATACTTATACAACCCGTGAAGGCAGGATCTATTATTATTGTTATGACCTGGGGTATAGTGAACTAGAAAATAATAGGGTTATTTTAGTGAAAAGCAAAGACTAGAGAAGGATGAATGATTAAGGTTTAAGGACTAATGCTATGAAGAAAAAGATTATCGTCTTGGGTGCAGGGTTAGTAGGCAGTGCCATTGCTATTGACCTGTCTAAACAACATGGTGTTACCAGTGTAGATATAAATGCTGAAGCATTTGCAAAGTTCAGCAAATTTCCTGCTATCAAAACCATCCAGGCTGACCTGGGGGATACCACTAAATTAAAATCATTGACCAATGGCTTTGACCTGGTGATTGGGGCAGTACCTGGGGCTATGGGTTATGAAAGCTGTGATTGAAGCTGGTAAAAACATGGTTGACATTTCTTTTATGCCTGAAGATTTCTTTGAGCTGGACAAATTTGCCAAGCAACACAACGTAGTTGTGGTGGCTTATTGTGGTGTTGCACCTGGAATGGGAAATATTATCCTTGGGCATCATCATACCTGCATGGAAGTAAAATCATATGAATGCCTGGTGGGAGGGCTACCTGTTACCAGGGAATGGCCTTATGAATACAAGGCTGTTTTTTCCCCCATTGATGTAATTGAAGAATACACACGCCCTGCCAGGTACATCCAAAACTATGTAATGGTTACTAAAGAAGCCCTTTCTGACCCTGAACTGGTACATTTTGATGGTGTGGGCACATTGGAATCCTGGAACTCAGATGGCTTAAGGTCTTTGATGTTTACCATGAAAAATATCCCCAACATGATTGAAAAACACTATGGTATCCTGGATGTATTGAATATTTAAGGGTTTTGCGTGAATCAGGTTTTTTCTCATATGAAGAGATTGAAATGAATGGCACAAAAATCCACCCAATTGATATTACTGCAAAGCTATTGTTCCCAAAATGGAAACTGAAAGAGGGGGAAGAGGATTTTACCATTATGAGGATTGTTATTGAAGGGTTGGAAAAAGGAAACCCTAAAAAATATACCTACAATTTATTGGATAGGTATGATAAAGAAACCCAAACCATTTCAATGGCAAGGACAACTGGTTATACCTGCACAGCAGTAGCCAATTTAATCTTGGAAGGAAAATTCAGTCCAGTTGGAGTGAATGCCCCAGAAGCAGTAGGAATGGGTGGGCAGAACTTGGCACCTGTCTTAAATTATTTAGAAGAAAGGAATGTTCATTACAAAATAACTTCTTCTTAATGCTTACCTCAATAAAATAACCTGATGTATTGATCATCAAAAACCACATGAGCCCATATTTGTTTTAATACAATAAACCACATAACATGGAAAAGAAAAAAGTAACAGGCGTTGGAGGAATATTTTTTAAATCAAATAATCCTGAAAAAACAAGGCAGTGGTACAATGAAAACCTGGGGCTGGTAACCAATGAATATGGCTCTTTATTTGAATTCAGGTTAGCTGATGAACCTGAAAAAAAAGGCTACCTCCAATGGAGCCCTTTCCCTAAAGACAGCACTTATATGGCTCCTTCAGTAAAAGATTTTATGGTCAATTTTAGGGTAGAGAATATTGAAGAATTGGTTAAAGGATTAAAAAGCAATGGGGTTGAAGTGCTTGACGATATTGAAGAATATGAATATGGGAAATTTGTCCATATCATAGACCCTGATGGAGTAAAAATTGAGTTATGGGAACCTATTGACAGTACTTTCACTGATATGTATGAAGGGAAAACTACCAAGTAGGGCGACGCGATTTTTAATCGCAAAAAATAGGAAGTTAGAAACTTCCCCACCTTGAAAAAAGAATGGAGGTTGAAAACTTCCACTCCCATAAAAAAGCAGGAACCTGTGTGATCATCCCTGCTTTCTTCTAAATATCATCTATCAAATTGATAGCATGGGTTGAAGTCATACCATCAATCATAGCTCTTATACCATTGGGTATTTCTTAAATATCTCTTCTGATTTCATTAAAATGTCCACATACTGGGCGCGTTGATAGGTAAATGGGTCTTTCATATTTTTACGTGAAAGTTTGCCCCTGAAATCATCCAAAGATTTGTAGCCTTTCTTAGACATCCAATCATTCAGCCCAGTCAGGATATCAGTAACAACTGAAGGTGAGTTTTTATATACTGTACTCACCACCTGCACTGTATCAGCCCCTGCCAAGATCATCTTAACCACATCCTCAGCATTATGGACCCCCCTGCTTACACAAATGCTACCATCCAAATTCCCATAAAGTAAACCTGCGAAACGCAACCCCATCATATAATCTTTTGGGTTGCTCAGCTCCCATGGATAGTGGTACTCTTCCTTTTCAATATCAATTTCAGGCTGGAAAAAACGGTTAAATAGTACATATGCATCAGCACCTGCTTCATCTACCTTTTTTATGAAGTTTAATGGGTTTGTATAATAGAGGCTTATTTTTACGCTCACAGGAATATTCACAGCTTTTTTAATGGCTTTAACAACCTGCACCTGCTTTTCTTCAATTGATTCCCCTTTCACCTCAAAATAGCCTGGAACTGCATACAAGTTAATCTCTAACCCATCAACACCAGTGGCTTCCAGCTCTTTGGCATAATCAACCCAAGTGGGTTCATAAATGGCATTCAAGCTAGCAAACACAGGGACATCTACACTATCTTTAAGCTTTTTTACATTGTAAATATGCTCTTTGGGTCCTGCATGCTCCAAGCCAGGAAACAGGTTTGTCATTTCAGCATTCCTGTTTTCATATTCTGACATATCCTCATCCATTTGCAGGCTTTCCAGCTGGATTTGCTCTTCAAATAGTGATTTGTATACAATAGCCCCAATACCTGCATCCACAAGCTCTTTGATAACTTCTGGTTTGGTTACAAGGTTGCTTGCTCCAAGTATAATTGGGTTCTTCAATTGAATACCCATGTAGGTAGTTGATAAATTTACCATAACATTGATTTTTTTTTCTTGTTTAATTTACTATTATTTTAACTGATATTCCAAACATTTTGTTCAATACATAGATAAAAAAAGCCCTGAGGAATGGTTCCCCAGGGCTTCATATATATATTACTTAACTCTCTTAATATACTAACTTACAACAAGCTTAGAGTTACAGTTAGCCCTGCCATAACAACTGAAACCATTGTCATTAATTTAATCAGGATATTTAATGAAGGGCCAGAAGTATCTTTAAATGGGTCACCAACAGTGTCACCAACTACACCTGCATGGTGGGCTTCGCTACCTTTACCACCATAATTCCCTTTTTCAATGTATTTTTTGGCATTGTCCCATGCACCACCAGCATTGTTCATAAATACTGCCAATGTGAAACCTGCTGTTAAACCACCTGCAAGGAGGCCAATAACACCAGCTACACCCATTGCAGCACCTACAACCACAGGAACAATAATGGCAACCAATGAAGGAAGCAACATTTCTTTTTGAGCCCCTCTTGTAGAAATCTCCACGCATTTTGCATATTCAGGAGTCCCTGTACCATCCAGGATACCTTTAATTTCGCGGAACTGGCGGCGAACTTCTTCTACCATAGCCCCAGCAGCACGCCCAACAGCTTTCATGGTCATTGCACTAAACAGGAATGCCATCATTGACCCAAGGAAGATACCTCCCAGGAATAATGGGTTGAAAAGTGTAATATCATAGGCAGCAGAGAAATCTTTTACTGAAGCAGCAGAGATTTTAATTACCTGAACACCATCTTGTACTGCAGGTGCAACATCATTATAAAATACATAAGAGCCTTTTTCCACAAAACCTTCACCAGCTTTGGCTATTTTCCCAAACCACAACCTTACTTCTTCCATGTAGGCTGATATAAGTGCCATAGCAGTAAGTGCAGCTGAACCAATAGCAAAACCTTTACCTGTTGCAGCAGTAGTATTTCCTAACATATCAAGAGCATCAGTACGTTCGCGTACTTCAGGGTCTAACTCAGCCATTTCAGCATTTCCTCCTGCATTGTCAGCAATTGGGCCAAATGCATCAGTTGCCAGGGTAATACCCAGTGTTGAAAGCATCCCTACTGCAGCAAAACCAATTCCATATACACCCATTGCAAAATGCTCGGCACCACCAGCAGCCCAGAAAGCCCCCATAATACCAAGGACAATGGTTACAACTGGTATCCATGTTGAGTTCATACCAACAGCCACGCCATCAATAATGGTAGTTGCAGGCCCTTGCTGGGCTTGTTCTGCAATACCTTTGGTAGGTTTATATTCATCAGAAGTATAATATTCAGTAGCCTGCCCAATGATCACACCAGCTGCTAAACCAATAACAACTGCCCAGAAAACACCCCAGGTGACCCAACCCAATACAGCCATTCCTACAAGAGCCAGAAGGATCAATACAGAACTACCTCCAGTTCCGAGGAGAAGGGCATTCAACAAATTCTTTTGTGTAGCAGATTCTTTTGTGCGCACCATGTATATCCCCAAAATTGAAAGGATAATACCAATAGCAGCTACTATCATTGGAGCTGTAACAGCTTGCACTGGAGATATGCCTGTTTCTGAAAGTACAATTGCAGGAAGTGCAGCACCTAATGCAGCAGTTGCCAGGATTGAACCAGCATAAGATTCATAAAGGTCAGCTCCCATACCAGCCACATCGCCTACATTATCACCAACATTATCAGCAATGGTTGCAGGGTTACGTGGGTCATCTTCAGGAATACCAGCCTCAACTTTACCAACAAGGTCGGCACCTACATCAGCAGCTTTAGTATAAATACCACCTCCAACACGTGCAAATAATGCCTGGGTAGAAGCACCCATACCAAAAGTTAACATGGTTACTGTGATTTCAACTAGTTTTTGCGTTTCAGTTGTCCCTTCATGAACAAAAGTCAAACCTGCAAAGTGAAGTCCATTTGCCATATGGTCAGGAGTAAAAATCCATTCACTCAAGATTAAATACCATGCTGCAATATCCAGCAGGGCAAAACCTACAACCACCATACCCATTACTGCACCACTTCTAAATGCTACTTTCAACCCTTTATTTAAAGATTGGGAAGCACCATGGGCAGTCCTTGCTGATGCAAATGTTGCTGTTTTCATACCTAAAAAACCACACAATCCTGAGAAAAAACCTCCAGTTAAAAAGGCAATTGGCACAAATGGGTTTTGCACCCCAAAGTATGCCATAATTGTGAGCAGGATAAATAATACAACAAATACAAGCCCTACTACTTTGTACTGCCTTTTAAGGTATGCCATTGCACCATCACGGACATATTGTGCAATCTCTTTCATTCGGTCAGTACCTTCTGAATTCTTCATCAAGGATTTAAAAAATATCCAGGCAAATGCTAATGCCAATAATGAAGCAATTGGTACAATCAAGAAAATATTACTCATAAGTTTTTCGATTTTATGCAACAAGAGTTGCTGTTTGAAATATTGTATTTACAGACTAATTCAACTACCATTAGAATGAAGCAAGTTTGGTATCCAGTTTGAATTTTGGTTAAAAAAAATTTTCCAGCAAACAAAGATAATTTTTAAAATGTAAATCAAAAGTTTTAGCGTATGTTTTGATTTCAGATTGAAAATAAATTAACATTAAAACAAGCAGGCTGAAGCCTCAAAATTTCCGCGTATTTTTTTTCACCACCACATGCTTTTTCCACTTTCCTGAAAAATAGTAAATCAGCAAAATTATAAAACCAATTGCCCATGAAACAGGCAATGCCCACCATATTCCATTCACCCCTATTTCAGAAGACCACCATATACTTAATGGCAACCTCACCACCCAAAGAGCCACAACTGTTGTAACCATTGGAACAACAGTAGCCCCAGCCCCTCTCATCATTCCCATCAGGCTGAACATAACAGAAAAAACTATATAAAATGAGGATACAATAACCAGGTAATCCTGCCCAATCCTAACCACTTCCGGGTCATCAATAAACAAGGTCATCAGCCAATGCCCAAACAAAACAATCAACACTGTAACCAACACACTATATACCCCTGAAATAAACAAGGTAGAAAGCAACCCTCTTTTTGCCCTTCCTTCTTCAAAAGCCCCCAGGTTTTGCCCTGCAAATGTTGACAAAGCAGATGAAAATGATATGGATGGCATTTTAGCAAATGAATCAATCCTTAATGCAACTGTGTATGCTGCTATGGCGGCAGTGCCAAAACCATTAACTATCCCCATAATTGCCATCATGCCAATGGCAACAAACGATTGCTGGAAACCAGTTGGCAGGCCAATCCTGACACATGATTTAAAAATCCCCGCATCAAACTGCAGGTTTTTAAATGAGAAATTAATTACAGGATGTGATCTGTTTAAATACCAAACCGCCCCAAAAAAAGCAAACCCGTGAGCTAAAACAGTAGCTATAGCAACGCTTGCTACCCCCCATCTGAAAACAACCACAAACAACAAATCTAATAGAGTATTTAAAAGGGCTGCAATAATGATAAAATACAATGGTGTTTTTGAATCACCAAGCCCCCTAAGGATGGAAGTTGTCCCGTTGAAACCAAACAACAGTACCATTCCTGCAAGGTAAATATTCATGTATATTTTGGCTTCAGGGATTACTTCTTCAGGTAACCTGATTAGCCTTAAAATGGGTTCACTTAAAGCAATCCCAACAATTGAAACAATAATGGAAGCCCCAAAAAAGAAGATATAAATGGTATCAATGGTTCTCAGAACCTTGGCGTTATCTTTCGCCCCAAAATATTGTGAAACAACAGTGCTTGCACCACTGCCAATGCCAACCACCAAGGAAATAAGTGTCCACAAAACAGGGAAAGAGGCACCAACTGCTGCAAGGGCTTCTTTTCCAAGCACATTACCCACTACAATACTATCAATAATGTTGTATAAGTTCTGGAAAACGCTTCCCAATACCAATGGCCCTGAAAACTGGAGGATTTGTTTTGTAACATTCCCTGTGGTAAAATCCCTCATCCCTGCAAATTGAATTGTAAAGCTTGTGAAATTAATTGGGTTTTCAAAGAAATTAGGAGATGGATAGAGATTGGTTATGGTTGCTTCTATGTTTATCATTGTATAATGAACTATATCATAATATTATTTTTTCTTATTCTAAATAATCCTCTTATTTTTGCCCCAAAATTAGGTTATGAAGAAAAGGGTACTTTTTGTTTGCCTGGGCAATATTTGCAGGTCACCCAGTGCTGAAGCAGTGTTCAACAACATTATAAAAGCTAAAGGTGTGGATGGCCAGTATATGGTTGATTCAGCAGGCACATCAGGCTGGCATGTAGGCGAACCTGCTGATGCAAGGATGCAATCACATGCACGAAAAAGGGGGGTAAAGCTTACCAGTATTTCACGGAAATTCCAACCTGAAATTGACTTTGATGAGTTTGACTATATCATAGGCATGGATGATAGCAACATCAGCAACCTGAAGTCTATGGCAAGGAATGGGAATGCAATTTCCAAAATTTACAAAATGACTGATTTTTGCAAAAAATATAGTTATGATGAGGTTCCAGACCCCTATTATGGTGGTGATTCAGGGTTTGAGCTGGTACTTGATTTATTGGAAGATGCATGTGAAGGTTTTTTAGAGGCTGTTGAAAAAGAGGGGTAAGGAAATACTGAATAACTGAAAGACTGAATGCTTGAATGCATCAATGAAAAAATGCTTAAATGCTAAAAGCACACAAGAAAACATTAAAGTCCCCCTTGGGGGATTTAGGGGTAAAAAGGAAATTAATAATAAAAGTCCACAACCGTTTACTGAAACAAAATTTCCTCCTAAGCTCAACAAAAACCAAATAGTAATGTTAGGTTAAAAGTTTATGTCCAATTTTAGAAGGCAAATTTTAAATAACCAATTACCATGAATAACATTAGGACCACCAATATGCTGTTATTGCTTATTGTGATATCACTCATATTTTATCTTTTAAAAATATTGTCTTTTATTTTCATCCCACTGATAATGGGCATGTTTATAGCCCTGCTTTTTTTACCTTTTATGAGGTGGATGAACAAAATGAAAGTGCCCAAACCAATAGGCATTTCCCTTGTGATCCTTATAATTATGGGGATATTGAAAATTGGGGGTGAACTTATTAAACTCACAAGCAATGAAATATTGTCTGCTGACACTGGTTTTTTTGAAAAAGCAGAAACCAAACTGGTAGGACTGATAGTATATATTGAAAGTTTTTTTGGGATCGAGCGCCTGCAAGGTAACAATGTTTTAATGCATTATTTCAAAGATAAAAATATCTTACAAAGCTTTGGCTCCACCCTTGATTTTATAGGTGATACCCTTTCCATGACCCTGATGACAGCTTTTTTTGCCATTTTGCTGCTATCAGAATCTATCAACTTCCAAAAGGTGCTTAACTCAACCATATTAAAACAAAGGTTTTCGTCTGTAAAAACCTTTATGAAAATTGAAAAAGACCTCATAAAGTTTGTAAAAGTAAAATTTATTGTAAGCCTTTTTACAGGGATTGGGTTTAGCCTTACCTGTGTTTTCTTTGGCATAAGTTTCCCCATTTTTTGGGGCTTGTTTGCTTTTGTTATCAATTATGTCCAAATGATTGGCTCCATAATTTCAGTGGTGCTGCTTTCCTTGTTTGCATTTGTTGAGTTGGACCCTACCAGCACATTGTTCTTTTTTGTGCTTTCAATAACAGCAGTGCAAGTACTGATAGGAGGGGTTATTGAACCAATATTTATGGGCAAGACATTTTCAGTAAATGTGGTTACAGTATTGGTAATGCTGATGCTCTGGGGCTATATTTGGGGCATACCTGGGCTAATTATGTCCATCCCCATTACTGTATTTTTGAAAATAATTTTTGAACAATTCCCAAATACAAGGGTGATATCAGAGCTGATGGCGGGAAAGGACAAAAAAGTAAAGTTATTAAGGAAAAGTAAAGTGTAGGGCACTATCCCTATTTTATATGGGCATTGTTTTCAGTTTCTCATTTAAATTCCCACCTTTGATGATCATTCTACCACCATGGGAAACCTTTTGAAAACTACAACTTTTCGTGCAATCCTTGCTAGTTTGCTTTGGTCAACAGCATTTGTTGGGGTTAAAATTGGTTTGGAATACCATACCCCATTACAATTTGCTGGTATCAGGTTTTTTATTTCAGGGATTATTATCCTTTTGGTTTTCAAGAAATTCAAGCAATATATTGCTGAGGTAAAACAACACTGGAAACTGGTCCTAGCCTTGGTGCTTGTACAGATTTTTGCCCAGTATGCTTTGTTTTATACAGGGATTGACATGGTACCCAGTGCATTGGCTGCCATGATAATTGGCTCTCAACCTTTGTTTATAGCCATAGTTGCCCATTTTTCATTACAAAATGACAAAATGAGCCCCTTAAAAGCTTGGAGCATTTTATTGGGGGTTGTAGGTATTGCCATTATAACCCTAGGAAGACAAAAAATTGAATTCAGGGGGGAACTTGAGCTATTGGGGATCAGCCTGTTGCTAATAAACAATATTATTTCAGGTTACGCCAATGTAATTATCTCAAAAAGTTCAAAAGGTATATCCCCCATGGTTTTAAGTTCCAGTTCACTTATTGGTGGTGGTTTGTTGCTTTTTATTGTTTCCATCCCAGTAGAAGGCCTGTCTGTGGGGCCATTCCCTGCTGCCTATTATTATTCACTTGCATGGCTAAGTTTCCTATCAGCAGCTGCCATTACCATTTGGTATGCCCTTTTAAAAAGGCCAGGGGTAAAAGTTTCCATTTTAAACGTATGGAAATTCCTGATCCCAGTTGCTGGTGCAATATTAAGCTGGGTAATCCTGGTAAATGAAAAACCTGATATACCCTCAATAGTAGGCATGGTAGTGATTGCAGGTTCTTTGTTGTCCCTTAATTATGCAAACTGGAAAGCCCGTAAAAAAACATAAAGCTACTTGATTGGGGGGAATTTTTTCTTCCCCACTCTTTTCATAAATTTTTTTAGTGGGTAATGGGCAACCTTCCCTCCAAAACGCCCTTTTTCTTCTGTAATGGTGAATTCACAAACAGTTACCAACTCCTTGCTCCCCAAAAATTCTGAATCCATCACAAGGGTTACCTGCTCATTTTCAATGAATTTAAGTTTTGAAAACTTTACATGGAAACAACCTGCAACACTTGAAAACAACAATGCTGATTTACTGGTATTATAGCCAGCCTTTAAACTGTTTTTATATTTCTTATACATCCTTTTTGATGATTTTACTTCATCTCCAAAAGCCTTGTTTTTTTCCAACAGCAATTTCACCACATAATTGCCAGGCTTCAGCTTTTTAAACTCAAAGTTCCCTTTGTTATTTGTTATTGAACTTTCAACTGCCTCATTGTCAGGCATTAGCTCCATAAAAACCTCTAAACCATTAATTGGCTCATTTGGATAACTTGTGCCAGCCATGCACAACATAAAGGATATAATCAGAATAAAATGCTTCATACTATTTGTTTAAAAATATTTACCCCAAAAAAAGCCTGGGATAAAGTTAACTTCATTACCCTACAACACTACAATTTGGTTTAAGGTTGAAATATCCCATAAATATACTAAATCAGGGGCACAAAAAAAATGCAAAGAAACCTATTTGACAGCTAAAA
This sequence comes from Prolixibacteraceae bacterium, assembly GCA_028282705.1. GTDB lineage: Bacteria > Bacteroidota > Bacteroidia > Bacteroidales > Prolixibacteraceae > JABMQB01. The sequence continues at coordinate 11,066 of JANQHI010000059.1, forward strand.
ATTAGGATCCAAAAGTAGCAAACTGAAACAGCCTGTGGTTTCCTATCTCAGGCTTTTGTCACATTCATAGCCATTTTATTGACAATACCCCTTTGTGAATTTTTAACAAATGAAATTATTGCTGTTTTCTCATCAGATTGTTCAAACTTATCTTCTATATAATCAATGGCTTGTGAGGTATTCATGCTTTCCTGGTAAAGAATCCTATAAATATCATGAATATTGTCAATTTCTGGTTTTGAAAACCCCCTCCTTTTCAACCCAATAAAATTTATACCCTGATACTTGGCAGGCATTCCCACACCCACTGCTTTTATGTAAGGGGGTATATCAGAAAGTACAGGGGTCATTGCAGAAATAAAAGCATGTTTCCCAATTTTACAAAACTGGTGCACCATGCTTCCTCCACCAATAACCACCCAATCATCAACCTCCACTTCACCAGCAATTTGCACAGCATTTGTCAACACACAATTATCCCCAATTATTACATCATGTGCCACATGTGAATATGCCATAACAAGGCAATGGCTTCCAACCACTGTTTTTCCTTTTGAGGCAGTCCCCCTATTTATTGTTACACACTCCCTTATTGTTGTATTTGAGCCAAGCTCAACAAAACTTTTTTCTCCTCTAAACTTCAGGTCTTGTGGGATAGCTGAAATTACTGCTCCAGGAAAAATCCTGCACCCATTACCAATCCTCACCCCTCCAAATATCCTCACATTTGAACCAATCCAAGTATTGTCATCAATAATAACCTCATCATCAATAACTGAATAGGCATCAATAGTTACATTGTTCCCAATTTGCACCCCAGGGTGGACTTCTGATTTTTTTGAAATTTTAACTGGCATAATTTAATTGATTTTTCCAACCCAAAAATGGGAAAGAAAAAAACACAAAAAATTGATACCAGGTCAATAAATTAGGCTAACGTTTTGCTCTGATCCTACTTAGGGTTTCCTGTGAGACCCCTATCAATGAGGCCAGGTGCTTTAGTTTTACCCTTTGTATTATCTCCGGATGGTGTTCGATGAAAAAATTATATTTCTCATCAGCAGCCATTTGCTTATAATTCCTCATAAAATAATTTAAGCTTGCCAAATAATGCCTTAGCAGTTCTACATGGTATTTTAAATACAGGGGGTATCCCAGCAATTCTTTTTCATCAGTATGGGTAATTGAAAATACCACTGAATCTTCATAGGCTTGCAAATAGTCAAATGCAGGTTTTTGTTCAAAATAACTATAATGGGATGTAACCCACTGCCCATCAGTATAGAACCATTTTGTAACATCAACACCATCTATTATCATGTATTGCCTAACTATACCAGAGCCAATAAACCATAATTTGTTGCAAATAGATTTTTCCTTTAAAAGGGTTTGCCCTTTCTTCAATTGTTCAATATTGAATTTTTGAAGGATTTTTGATTCTGTTTGGTTATCTAGGGAAACAACATCATTGATTGTTTCAATTAAATTATCCATATCTATTGTGGTTTCTGTACCAAAGGAGTTTTATATGCATCCCTGGTTTCAATAATTTAAAACTTAAAGGTAAAATATTTGCAAAAAAAAATGCAGGGCAAATACCCTGCACTTTTAAAGAAAAAAACCTTGAAGCTAACTACCCCCATGGCAAGCCATGAAGAAGTATTTTATTAAACACTGCTTGCCTCTAATTCCTGGGCCACAGGGAAATCAATAGGCACATTGGTAACTTTATATAAATAGTTCATCACAATTTTATCAGCAATAACCAGGATAACATCTACCAAAGTTGCTTTTGTATATCCAGCAGCAAAAAAGTTTTCAATTGTATCAGGCCCAACATTGCCCTTCCCCTGTGTGATTTCCTTTGCCAATTTTACCAAAGCATCAGTTTTTGTATCCCATGAAGCTGAACCAGCCCTAAGTTCCAATACCTGCCCTTCAGTAAAGCCATTCATTTTGCCTAAAACTGTGTGGGCTGACTGGCAGTAAACACACTCATTAACTTGGCTTACAACCAGGTTAACTACTTCTTTCTCTTTTTTAGAAAGTGATGTGCTGCCACCCTGGAACTGTAAATAATTCTCAAGGGCAGTGTCTGAATATGCTAAAGCTGCATATAAATTTGGGACAAAGCCCAACCCATTTTCCAGGTTATCAAAAATTGCTTGGTTGTTTGCAGATACATCTCCCCTGCCAGGAACTTGAAATTTTGCCATTGTCATATTTTTTAAGTTTATAATTATCTTGACAATGCAAAGATGGGGTTTGGAAAGGGGGTGCAGGTAGGTAAGTTTTCCTGAAAAGTTGGCAATTTATCCCAACTGGCCTTTTTCCCTGAATTTTGATGGGGAAACCCCTTCATGCTTCCTAAAAAAACGGCTAAATGCCTGGATGTCTTCAAAACCTATTTCATAGGCAATTTCCTGTATTTGCCTTTCTGTATAACTTAACAGCCTCCTGGCTTCAAGCATTTTCCTTTCCTGTATGTACTGCAAAGGGGTTTTAGTGCCATGTTTTGCAAAAAGGTTGGAAATGGTTTTGGGTGATTTATTCAACAAACTGGCATATTCTGCCACAGTTGACTTTGTTTTAAAGTGCTGTTCAACCAAAAAATTATATTCCCTGATAATGTCAGCATCAGCATCTTTTGCTGGGTAGTTTTGCTTTAACTTGTAAAGCCTTGTGCACAAAATCAAGTACCTTTTCAGCATCATTTGCAGCATTTCAAATTGCAGGTTGTCACCTGACTGCATTTCAATGGAAAACATCTTCCAGAGTGTTTCAAACTTTTCCAGCTCCTCTTCAGGTATTGCAATATGGGGAAGCTGTGAAGCCCCAAAAAACAAGATGCCTTTGCAGCCCACTTCTGTGTCATGATCCAAAATACAATAAAATGGCCTATTAAACTGCAAAAGCCTTACCCCCTGTATGTTTTCTGGTACTATTTTATGAAACTCTGTTAAAAAAACCAGCTCATTTTTATAAAAGGTATGCCCCCTCCCATCAACCACCAGGTCGCAAGGGGCTTCCCCTGTAAACCACAACACTGTCAGGCTATTTTCAGTAATTTTTCCCAAAAGCCTGCAGCTCTCCTGGTTATCAGTTACCAGGTAAAGGTATTCTTCCAAGTTTCCCCTGAACTTCATCTTAAGATTATTGAGCCTCCTGTTTATTCCCCATCCCCACAAGTTTCCCCCAGGTTAAGGAGTTCTATTTTCCTGAAATCAGTTGGATGGCTTTCTGCCTGGATAGAAATGGTGCCTTTTGTAAGGATTTTATCCCCATCAGCAGGCAATAATTTGTCATAGCTTGGGTCCCTGGGATCCAGCTGTGGTTTTTCATAGCTCATTACCTTTACCCCATTTACAAAGTGTTTGATAACTTCACCACCCTTTACTTCCACTTCCACAGTTATCCATTGGTCACCATGATAGGTTTCAGAGTTTGAGGTCATGCAGTGCTGTTCTTTCAGTTCCCCATCCATAACCACATTGGTACCTGGGGTACAGAGGTTCATGGTTGTCCTTTCATTGGTACCATCACCCCCCAGCAACTGTACTTCAATTGAAACTGGAAAATCCTGGTCAAGCTCTATACTTTCAGGGGTTTGGCCATGCACCATAAGCCCATTGTTCCTATAAGCCCAACCAGGGCCTTTATTTACTTGCTCCCCAACAAACCTATATTCAACCCTAAGCTTATAATGAGAATATACATCTTTATAAAACAGGTGGCCAAACACCTGCCCAAATTCTTCCCAGTTGTCATACCTTACTTTCAGGAGTTTATCCTCAACCCTAAAGGTATTTTTAATGTTTTCCCCTAGCTCATGCCCTGTAAATTTAGCAGTCCAGCCATCCAGGTTTTTCCCATTAAAAAGCTGTACCCAGCCCTCTTCTTTTTTTTGTGAAGTACAGGAAGTGAAAAAAATTGTAATAATAATAACAGGGATTAGGTAAATAGGTTGGTTCTTCATAGTAGCCTTACATTTGATTTTAAGGCTAAAAGATAGCAAAATCAGTGTTACCAGAAAAACTGAAAAGTATATTTTATTATTAATTTATTTGTATTTGGCAGCCATATCTTTCTTCTCAAGCCTTTCATAAGAGTTATACAATGCCTGCTTAACCTGGCTTGTTGGAGAATTTTCATATGCTTTCAGAAGGTAATTAACTGCTTGCTCATACCCTTCCCAAGAGGTAGCCTTTTCTTTCCTGAAGTTGCTATAATCTAGCCTGCTGGGATTTTTCAATTGGTTATATTTTCTAACAGCAACATCAAAAACTTTGGTGGCCTCACGATAATAGAGCAAGCCCAATTGTGTATTTGCCTTTGCATGCCCTGGGTCAGTAGCTAAAACCTCTTTAAATACTTTTTTAGCCTCTTCATTTTGTGAACCCATAGCCAATGATACAGCTTTCATATACATTGTTTTGGTATGCCCTGGCTTGTATCCTAAAATCTTATCAGCTATATCAACTGCTTTACTATAAGCTTTATTGTTATAATAAAAGTAGAGCAATTTGTTATTGAATGAATGTTGCTTCTCTGGAAACCTATCCCTGGCTGTTAGGTAAATGCTTTCCAGGTTTTCATGATCTTTGGTATCAATGCACAACTGGATTAGCCGCTCAAAAATATCCATATCTGTTGAGTTCAGCTTAATAGATTGGTTGTAATATTGTATTGCTGTTTTACTATCACCCAACTCTTGTGCACAAATCCCAGCCAGTGAAGCATACCAACATACCTGTGAACTATCAACATCATCTGAATGAAGTGCCAATTTATAAGCTTCAAGTGCTTCCTTATAACTATTATTTTCAAGTGCTTTATTTCCTTTTTCAACCAGGTTCTTAAAACCTTCTTGCCCAAAACTGTATGATGCTGTAAAAAGAAAAAGTATGCCAGCAATTAACCTTACCATATTTAATACTTTTTTTTCAAGCTTGAAAAGTAATTAAAATTATCTTAATAAAACCTTCCTTTTAGCATTGAAATTGGGTAATAATTGCATATATAATCACCATTTTAACCATATAGTTAAACTTTTTAGTTAAATGATTTGGTTCTTAAAACCAAATCATCTATTTTTGACCAGATGGTTAAATCAAATAGTTAAATTCTCAAATATGAATGAAATAAATAAAGACAACACTGAACAAAAAATCCTGGATGCTGCCAATGAAGTATTTACCCAAAAAGGGATGGATGGCACAAGGATGCAGGAAATTGCTAACAGAGCAGGAATTAACAAAGCTTTGTTGCATTATTATTTCCGCACAAAACAGAAATTATTTGAAGCAATATTCAAAAGAGTTTTTGCCAATGCTTTCCCAAAGATCAGTGCTTTGATGCTTTCTGACCTTCCCATTAAGGAAAAAATATCAGCCTTTATTGATAACTATATTGGCTTATTAGCAAAAAACCCACACATCCCTGCTTTTATTTTGAAAGAAATAAATCGTGACCCTGAAATGCTGGCCAATGTGATAAAAAGTTCAGGGATCAACCCAAGGGAAGTTATAGAAATGATGAAAAAGGAAATGGAGGCTGGCAATATCAGGAAGATGGACCCAAAAGAAGTTATGATCAATATAGTAGCCTTAAGTATATTTCCTTTTGTAGGTAGGCCCTTGTTAGAAACCATGATCTTTGAAAATGACCAAAAAGCTTACCAGGCTTTCCTAAACAAAAGAAAGCAAACTGTAAAAGAATTTGTTTTTAATGCAATCCTTTTAAAATGAAGTACATATCCAGAACATTTATCCTCCTGTTTGCTACCTTCCAATTTGCAACAGGGCAAACAGAAGTAACCCTAGAAGGATGCCAACAACTGGCAAGGGAAAACTACCCTAACCTGAAAAAGAAGGCAATATTTTCTGAAATCACTGCCTTAAAACAGGAAAATATCAGGACAAACTATTTACCAATTGTCAACCTGAATGGGCAAGCTACCTACCAGTCAGATGTACCAAAAATCAACCTAGATATACCAAGTATCAATATCCCAACAGTATCAAAAGGGCAATATAAAGCTTACCTGGAGTTTCAGCAAAGCATTTGGGATGGAGGCATCAACCAATCAATGCAGTTGGTTGAAACTGCTGCACTGGCTGCCAATATCAGTGAGTTGGAAATTGAATTTTTCAAACTAGAAGGGCAAGTAAATAAAGCATGGTTTTCAGCCTTGCTGTCCAAAAAAAGCAAAAAAATTTATGAAGCCCAGGTTGAGGTTATCAGGGAAAAGCAAAAGCTACTGGAATCAGGCATCAAAAATGGGGTTATTGAACAATCAAACCTGGATATCCTACTGGCTGAAGAACAACAAATCATTCAAAATATCCTGGAGGTTGAAGCTGGCTATGGTGCTTCTTTAAAAGTTCTTTCTATCCTCACAGGGACTTCAATAGGGGAAACAACAAAGCTGAAAACTACAGAAAATAGGCTGGATGCCACAAATGGGCTAAAACGCCCAGAGCTTGCTTTTTTTGGGGATCAGTCACAACTGCTTGATGCCAATGCTGAATTGATAGAAAAGCAACGCCACCCACAGGTATTTGGTTTTGGGCAGGCAGGTGTTGGGGAACCAGGGCTTAATATGTTAAATAATGATTTTGATTCCTTTTACTTAGTAGGAGTTGGGCTGAAATGGAAAGTTTTTGACTGGAAAAAAACAAAAAGGGATAAGATGATTTTGCAAATGCAAAAAGATGCTGTAAAAGCCCAGGAAGAAACATTTAACCAATCCATCCAGGTCCTTCTTGAACAACAACTTTCAACCATACAGAAAATTGAGAAACTATTACAGTCTGATACTAAAATTGTTTCATTAAGGGAAAAGGTTGCCAAAAATGCTGCCTCAAAACTTGAAAATGGCACCATTACCTCTGCTGATTATATTACTGAATTAAATGCAGAACTGGTAGCCAAATTACGCTTGGAAACACATAAGCTTCAACTACAGGAAGCAAAAAATAATTACAACTACATTAAAGGAATATAATTTTACCACCATGAAGATCAACTATTTATACATTTTAGCCTTGCTTTTTTTTGCAGGGTGTAACACCAGCCAGAATGGTTCTGATGCTTTTGGGAATTTTGAGGCAGAGCCTGTTATTGTCTCTTCTGAGGCTACTGGCAAAGTATTGTCTTTTACCATTGATCAAGGGCAACAAATTGAAGCAGGTGAATTGGTTGCCATTATTGACACAACCCAACTTAAATTAAAAATAAAGCAAGTTAATGCACAAGAAGCAGCAGTGGAGTCAAAACACAGTAGCATCCAGTCGCAAATTGAGGTTTACCAGCAACAAATCAGCAACCTTGAGGTGGATAAAAACAGGATTTCACAAATGCTGAACGATGGGGCAGCTACACAAAAACAAATGGATGATATTACGGGGCAGATCAATGTGGTTGAAAAACAAATTGCCAGTGCCAACACCCAGTTCACATCAGTACAAAAAGAACTGGAGGTTCTTGCTTCACAAAAAGAATCACTGAATGACCAGTTTGCGCGTTGCTTTGTACAAAACCCTGCCAGTGGCACTGTTCTTGAAACCTATGCAGAAGAGGGGGAAATAACTGCCATGGGGAAATCACTCTATAAAATTGCTGACATCAATGAATTAACCCTAAAAGTATATGTAAGTGGTTCAATGCTTCCTGCCGTAAAACTAGGCAAAGAAGTAACTGTGCTGATCGATAAAAACAAAGATGAAAACCAGGAAATAAAAGGGCTGGTAACCTGGATTTCACCTGAAGCAGAGTTTACCCCAAAAATTATCCAAACAAAGGAAGAAAGGGTGAAACTGGTATATGCTGTCAAGGTAAAAGTTAAAAATGATGGTAGCCTGAAAATTGGTATGCCAGGGGAAGTGAATTTCTAGCCCCTCCCAACCTCCCCTAAGGGGAGGAGTAAAAAAACAGTATCCAATGAGCAACAAAAAAACAAAGATAAACTTTCCCCCTTGGGGGGAAACCCCTGAAAGGGAAAGGGGGCTTTTTGTCAATAACATATTAAAATCTTATAAAGATGTTGCAGCTTTAAAGGGCATATCCTTTGAAGTGCAGAAAAATGAACTGTTTGGGCTAATTGGGCCTGATGGGGCAGGCAAAACAACATTGATGAGGATTTTGACTACTTTATTGCTCCCTGACAGTGGGCATGTTACCATGGATGGTGCAGATGTGGTTAAAAACTATAAAACCATCAGGAAATCAATTGGCTACATGCCTGGCAGGTTTTCCCTTTACCCGGATTTAAGTGTGGAAGAGAACCTACAATTTTTTGCCACAGTTTTTAATACAACAGTTAAAAAGAACTATGGCCTAATAAAAGATATTTACAGCCACATTGAACCCTTTAAAAAACGTTTGGCAGGAAGGCTTTCTGGAGGAATGAAGCAAAAGCTGGCTTTATCATGTGCCCTTATCCACAAACCTAAGGTACTGATCCTTGATGACCCCACAACAGGGGTTGATGCTGTATCAAGGAGGGAGTTCTGGGAAATGCTGAAAAACCTGCAAAAAAAGGATATTACTATTATGGTCTCCACACCCTACATGGATGAAGCCAGCCTGTGTGACAGGGTAGCCCTTATCCAGTCTGGTAAGATCATGGATGTGGATACCCCTGATGCAATAGTCCAAAAATTTGGGAGGAAGATATTAGCAGTTAAAGCCACTGAAACATACAGGTTGATAAATGACCTAAGGGGGCATCATAAAGCAGAGGCTGTGTATGCCTTTGGGCAATACATCCATTTCACTGCCATTGATGATGACATTGAAGTTACTGAAATGGAACAATTCCTTAAAAATAAAAACCACCAATCCATTATAGTAGAGGAAATTGTGCCTGGTATTGAAGATGTATTCATGGGGCTTATGAAAGCCCCTCCCAGCCTCCCCTAAAGGGAGGAGTAAAAAATAGTATCCAATGAGCAACAAAAAAACAAAGATAAACTTTCTCCCTTGGGGGGAAACTCCTGAAAGGGAAAGGGGGCATATTATTTCAGTAAAAAACCTTGTAAAAAAATATGGGGATTTTTATGCCAATGACCACCTTTCATTTGATGTGTACAAAGGGGAAATTTTTGGTTTCCTGGGTGCCAATGGTGCAGGCAAAACCACGGCTATCAGGATATTGTGTGGGCTCTCCTCCCCCACTTCTGGAGAAATAAAAGTAGCTGGTTATGATATCTATACCCAAACTGAAAAAGTAAAAAACAACATAGGGTATATGAGCCAAAAGTTCTCACTGTATGAAGACCTTACAGTTTCTGAAAATATCCAATTTTATGGGGGCATTTATGGGTTACCTTCCAAAACAGTAAAGGAAAAAGAAAAACAATTGCTTGAAAAATTGGAATTGACATCATCAAAAAATAAGCTCATTGCAGGGCTGCCTTTGGGTTGGAAACAAAAACTGGCTTTTTCAATTGCTATCCTGCATGACCCCAAAATTGTGTTCCTTGATGAACCCACTGGTGGGGTTGACCCCATTACCAGGCGGAAATTCTGGGATTTGATCTATGAAGCAGCCAATGGTGGAATAACTGTATTTGTAACCACCCATTATATGGATGAAGCTGAATATTGCAACAGGGTTTCTATCATGGATGCAGGAAAAATAGAAGCCCTGGATACCCCGGAAAACCTTAAAAAGCAATACAAAGCCAAAAACATGGATGAGGTGTTTGTGAAAATTGCCCGTTAGCAGTGGGCTATGGGCTCAGAGCTAGTTAGATAAAAACTAATGTTGACAACTAAAAAATTATTATTATGAAAAAGTTTAAAAATTTAAAAATCTGGAATGAAGGACTAAACATTGTTTTAGATACTTATAAACTAATCATTGATTTTCCAGAGGAGGAAAAGTTTGGGCTAGTTTCTCAAATGAGGAGGTGCTCAGTTTCAATACCTTCAAATATTGCAGAAGGTTATGGGAGAAATTCTGATGCTGAAATGAACAGGTTCCTAAATATTGCCAGGGGATCAACTTTTGAGCTAGAAACACAATTGATTATATGTAATAAACTTGATCTTATTAACGAAAAAGAGATGCATCAACTTTCTGGGCAGCTGGATATTATCCAAAGGGGAATTACAAATTTCCAGAAGAAACTTAGAAATTAATTCCACAGCTCAAAGCCCATAGCTCACAGCTCAAAGCCAATATTATGAAACAACTAACATCTTTCATTAAAAAAGAATTCTACCACATTTTTCGTGATACCAGGACACTTATTATCCTGTTTGGGATACCTATTGCACAGTTACTGATTTTTGGGACAGTCATAAAAAGCGAGATCAATGATGTGAAAGTCGCCATTTATGACCAGTCAAAAGATGACTTTACCAAACGAATTACTAACAAGCTTTTATCATCAGGGTATTTTATGCTGGAAGAATACCTGGAAAGCACCAATGATGTGGAAGACATATTCAGGAAAGGGGAAGTAAAAGAAGTTATTGTATTTGAAGGAGGCTTTGAGGAATCACTTATTAAAGAAGGGAAAGCCAATATCCAACTAATTGCTGATGCTTCAGACCCTAACCTGGGCAGGTTAGCTATAAATTACACCAGGGCGATCATTAATGATTTTATCAAGGAAGAGTTCCCTGAAATGCAAATGCCATATGAAATTGAACCTACTGCCAGGATGTTCTATAATGAAGAACTAAAAAGCGTATACATGTTTGTACCAGGAACCATGGCTATGATACTGATGCTTATTTCAGCTATGATGACCTCCATAGCCATTACACGAGAAAAAGAGGTGGGAACCATGGAAATATTGCTGGTTTCACCCCTGAAACCCATCCATATCATTATTGGGAAAGTAACACCCTACCTGCTTCTGTCAGTCATTAATGCTGTGGTTATTTTACTGATTGGGCATTTTGTTTTTGGTGTCCCCATACAAGGCAGTGCAATACTGTTAATGGCTGAAAGCATCCTGTTTATCATGATGGCACTAAGCCTTGGTATCCTGATCTCAACAGCAGCCAAAAACCAAATGGTTGCCATGTTTATCTCCCTGGTTGCCCTGATGTTGCCAACCATCTTACTTTCAGGCTTTATTTTCCCTATTGACAATATGCCCACAGTTTTGCGTTGGCTAAGTGTTGTTATGCCTGCGCGTTGGTTTATTGAGATACTGAGGGATATTATGCTCAAAGGGTCAGGTGTTTTATTTGTTTGGAAAGAAACTGCCATACTGTTTGGGATGATGTTGTTTTTTATTCTTGCAAGTGTAAAAAAATTTAAAATCAGGTTGGAGTAACCCCCTATGAAATTGCCTTAAAGCAGATCCATTTGCCCCACCAAATTGGGGGGGGACAACCTAAATTCTGGAAACAGGATGAAGGCAGGGGTTAGTTAAATATTAAAATCATTTTATGAAAACAATATTATACATACTTAAAAAGGAATTCCGCCAGATCTTCAGGAATAAAACCATGCTACCCATGATCATTGTGGTGCCATTGGTGCAAATGCTTGTGCTGGTGTTTGCGGCCAACCTGAACCTGAGGAAAATTGATGTGGTGGTAGTTGACCATGACCTATCAGAGGCTTCAAGGCAGCTGGTAGGGAAGTTTGATGGTATCCCATTTTTCAACCTAAAAGGTGCTAACTTCTCAATTGAAAGTGCCGAAGAAAAACTGGAGGCAGGCAAAGCTGAAATGGCCATGGTAATCCCTCCCAATTTTGAAAGGAAACTAATACGCGAAAACCATAGCAGCCTGCAACTGCTCATTAATGCCATTGATGGTAACTCTGCCCAACTTATTTATGCCTACAGCCAGGCCATCATTTCGGGCTTTAATAAAACCCTTGTGGCTGACTGGAAGGGGATTGCAGAGTTTTCACCTCCTGTGTCAGTTGATATTGCTGAGAATTATTGGTTCAATAAAGAACTGGATTACAAATGGTATATGGCTCCTGGTATCCTTGCAATACTGGTTACTGTTATTGGCATGTTCCTTTCAGGCATGAACCTGGTGCGCGAAAAAGAGATGGGTACCATTGAGCAGTTAAATGTAACCCCCATAAAAAAGTACCAGTTTATTTTGGGAAAACTCATCCCCTTTTGGGTAATTGCCTTGCTTGACCTTGCCCTGGGGCTTTTTATTGCAAAACTGGCTTTCAATTTACCCATTGTTGGTAGTTTATGGCTGCTTTTTGGCTTTGCCGGGCTATACCTTGTTAGTGTGTTGGGGCTAGGGCTACTTATTTCAACATTGAGCAATACCCAGCAACAGGTAATGTATGTCAGCTTTTTCTTTATGATGCTTTTTATCCTGATGGGCGGCATTTTTACCCCCGTAGAGAGTATGCCCTCATGGGCACAGGAAGTTGACAGGGTAAACCCTATTTACTATTTTATGAGGATCATGAGGATGGTTGTATTAAAAGGCTCTGGCTTTTTTGACCTCCTTGAAGAATTCTTTTCATTGCTTGCCCTGGGTATTTTATTTATTGGCCTTGCCATTTGGAGGTATAGGAAAACAGCTTAAGAAAGATCAATAATAAGGATGAATGTTAACGATTAGAGATATTGATTAAAAATCGAATTTGGGATCAGTCAACATAGGTTTCTTTTAGGATGGCTTTTACTTTTTTTATTTCAGCTATACCCAATTTCCCAAGAACTTTAACAACCCTTTGCTTATCATAAAGAAAAAAATAGGATCAATTACTCCTGTACAATTTATGAAAATTACATTCAGCCCCTATGGGGCTAGGCACCTCTTTCACAACCCATCCTATAAATATATTACACCTATGGGGTAAAAACCTTGAAAGAATATATTTAACAATTTAACTTCCCAACCTCTTGGGTGAATGAAATTTGCCACACCCAATATTACTGGCTAGTTTTCCAACCCCACCAATAACCCATGCTCCAGCCTGAATTCTGTGCTTTCCCTGCCACCACTTTTTAAGGCAGCCTTAAAGCCTTCATTCATCATCCTCCCTGCCTTCAATGGAAACTCCAGAAGTTTAACTATGCTATCCTCTTGTTCAGGGTTATCATAAAAAGCTTTACATGAATTCACATCCATGGATAGATAAATCCTGCATGCCATAGGACGTGCTTCATAAGCCATGCATGCCCCATCTTTTAACAATGGACAGGCTGACTTATAATTCAACACCTCCTTTTCAGCAAGCTTTTCAATTATATTATTTTTTTTTCTTGCTTTGCCAATTACAACTTTAATTTGTTCTTTGCTGAAATGTTTTTTTATATGGCCTGCCAGGTAATGGATTTCATGTGACACAGCAAAAATTGGCTGGAAACAACACCAGGCACACCCCTTTTTACAATCAATTAAAACCTGTTGGCTTCTTGCATAATTTAAAAGGGAATCAATAAGCATATCAGCTTCTGTAAAAAGTATTTTTATGGCTTGTAATAAAGAAACATCATCCAAGCCTTCTTCAACTGCTAATAAACCCAGCTTATACCCATCAGAGTAAAACACTTTATCATGTTCTGAAAATTGGCTTTTACCCATAGTTATTGTTTTTTCAACCTGGTAAAATAATCCAATGTTGCTCTTCTTACCTTAGGTGAAAGCAACAGGGTTGCCAACACAGTTGGGAAAGCCATCAAAGCAAAGGCAATATCAATCAGCCCAATTATCACATCCAGCTTAGCAACAGCACCAACTACCACCACTGCCACAAACACATAATTATAGATATGCTGGTATTTTGCCCCTGCCACAAAACCCAGGCATTTTGCACCATAATATGGGAATGCAAACAGGGTGGACATAGCAAAAAAGGTGACACAAGTAGCCAATATATATTTCCCATACACAGGGATTGAAGAATCAAATGCATTGGCTGTAAGTGTAATACCATCAGCAGCATGGTTTTTCCAGGCTCCAGTAATGATCAGGGCTAAAGCTGTCATTGTACAAATAATGATGGTATCAATAATAGGTCCCAGCATAGCAACCAGCCCTTCACGAATGGGTTCACTGGTTTTTGCAGCACCATGGGCCATAGGGGCTGTCCCCAGCCCAGCCTCATTTGAAAAAGCTGCGCGCCTGACACCTGTTATTATAATAGCTCCCAATGAACCACCCAAGACTGCATTACCCGTGAATGCATCATGGAAAATCTCTTTAAAAGCAGGGATAATAGCCTGGCTGTTTGAGAAAATAATGTACAAAACAGTAACTATGTATACAACCACCATAAAAGGTACTACCCTACCCGTAACATTACCAATCCTTTTTATGCCTCCAATTACCACAATGCCCACAATAAGGGCAATGATCATACCTGTACCCAAATTTGACGCCACAGAAGATGTAAAACCATTAGGAATAACAACCACATCCCTTATAACCTGTACCAATTGGTTAGCCTGGAACAAAGGTGATACCCCAATCATTCCAACTATGGAGAAAAATATTGCTAGTGGTTTCCAGTGTTTCCCCATCCCTTCAGTAATAAAATACATGGGGCCCCCTTGAACTACCCCATTGCTGTCCTTTCCACGATACATAACAGCCAATGAGCAAGTAAAAAATTTGGTACTGATCCCCAGGAAAGCTGATACCCACATCCAGAAAATAGCCCCGGGACCACCCATAGCAATGGCTACTGCCACCCCACTAACATTGCCCATCCCCACTGTACCTGCCAGGGCAGTTGAAAGAGCCTGGTAATGCCTTAATTGCCCTGGCTCATTGGGGTCATCATATTTACCAGTAAGGATACCCAAAGCATGGCCTATATACCTAAATGGGATTAACCTGGAATACAGAAGGAAAAAAAGCCCACCCCCAAGGAGAAGGATCAAAACAGGAGTACCCCATACCCAATTGCTGATCTGTACAATGATTTCGCCCATTTTATCAAGCATACCAATAAAGAAAGTAGAAAATTCTTAGAAATCCAATATATCAGTTGCAAGTATTTAGTTATGAGCTGGTAGAAAAAATGCAATGCAAAACAGGAATTAACCTGAAGTACCTTGGAAACTGCCAAGCAAAATCCTATCATTACCCATAATAAGTATCAACTCCGAATCCGGTTTCGTCAACACACGGTTCAGATTAGGTATTTCATACCATCAGAACGCTTAATTATTAGTGGCTGGTTATTATTCCTCATTTCCTTTTTTCATCAATTCATAATCCTGTAAGACAATTCGAATACTTGAAATCACTAATTCAGGATTATCCCAATGAACAAAATGCCCAGCATCTCCACTATAGAAAAGCATGCCTTTATCAACGGTTAAAATTTCCTCTGTCCACCTCTCAACCCTATGTTTCCATTTTGCCCTAAAATAAATTGAATCATTATATTCAGTTGCTCTTAATCTAAGTGGTGTATCATAACGACCTCCAACTAATATATGAACTGGAATATTTGGCAATTCCGAATTTCTAATTCCTTCAAATTCCGAATCCCTCATCATTTGTAGTACATCAGTTTTTCTTCTTTTAAGATAATTTGGGTTATTACTTTTGCGAATACTATCTTTAATCGCATTTTTAAGAAACAAGGAGTCAATCATTTCTTGGGTGAATCCAATATCTAAATATGGAAGCCTGTCATTTTCCTTTGTTTGGGTGAAATCTGCAGGATCAATGATTACTAATCCTGCTAATATTTCTGGATAATATACAGCGAAGCTTCTAATATAAGCTCCACCAAGAGAATGACCAACCAAAACATAGGGTCTTTTTTTTTATACTATGCTTTTACAAAAACAACAAAATATGATTTACGGATATATTAGAGTAAGTACAGACAAACAAACAGTAGAAAACCAAAGGTTTGAAGTGGTAGAATTTTGCAAGCAAAAAGAAATTATTGTTGATAAATGGATAGAAGAAACTATTTCCGACACAAAAGAGCTAAATCACAGGCGTTTGGGGAAATTGGTAAGAAAAATGAAATCAGGTGATATCCTTATTTGCACTGAATTTTCGCGCCTTGGCAGAAATTTACTAATGATAATGAGTATATTAAATGATTGTATGCAAAAGGACGTGCGCATTTGGACAATCAAAGATAATTTTCGTCTGGGTGATGATATAAGCTCAAAAGTTTTGGCTTTTGCATTTGGTTTAGCTGCAGAAATTGAACGTAACCTCATTTCGCAAAGAACAAAAGAAGCATTGGCAAGAAAAAAAGCAGAAGGTGTAATTTTAGGAAGACCAAAAGGTAAAAAATCGTCAAAGAAAAAACTTACCGGAAAAGAAAAACAAATAAAAGAAATGTTGGAAGCAGGCATTTCATACAGTGCAATTGCCCGGTATTTAAAGGTACACCGTTTAACGGTATCAAGTTTTGTACATGAACAAAAACTGAAAGAATAATGAATCTATTTGTGCATTATGGCTTAACTAGACCAACATTCAAAGCGGAATGGATTGTAACAATCGGTTTGGTAAAACAACTAAAAACAGCTTTATCTTAACTAATCGGCTCAGTGTGTAACTGAAAGGGCGGAGCTATGAAAGCCGCACTCCACATGCACGCGGCCGTTGTGTGCAACACAAGACGAAACCAAATAAAAAAGATAAAATATGGATGACTTAAGCATTTTTCCAGACAAAACAACTGAACCGACAAATAACGGTCTAACCGAAAAGCTTGGTTCAACTTTCGAATTGTGGAAACAAATTCATGATGCTGTATTAACCAAATACCCAAATGGGCTGCCAGAATGGAATTTTGCAGGGAAAAAATATGGTTGGATTTATCGAATTAAAGACAAGAAACGAGCAATTATTTATCTATTACCACGAGACAAATATTTTAAAGTAGCATTTGTTTTTGGACAAAAAGCATACGATTCCATATTAAATAGTGGGATTTCAGCAGAGATTAAAACAGAGCTTCAACAAGCAAGAAAGTATGCAGAAGGAAGAGGAATAAGAATTGATGTTAAGAATAATGAGATTGTCAGTGATATAATAAAGTTAATCGATATAAAACTAAAATATTAAAATTGGCTTAAATGGGACTTAAATTATATGGCATTATTGTTTTTATCAATCGCTTCAATTTGTACAGCACAAAAGAAAACAAAAATTAACATTGACTTTTCGTCAGACAATTGGAAAGTACTCTGTACAGCAGAAGTGAAAGAAAATGATTCTCATTTAATCACAAGTATTCCCAAAGGGATAGAAATCATAAACAAGAAGGAATAAAAAAGTATAATGTAGCACACAACAAAAGCTATATGTAATGCGGGGTACAGCGGGTAATTCAACCACAGTTCTCCGTAACAACAACGCCAAGTCGTCTTTGACGACTTGGTTATAAAAACTAAAATATGTCGGAGCTCTAGAAATCGGAAACGGAATTTGGAGGGTATTTTATAGGAATGTATTTTTAGGATACTTTAATGAAAAAGACATTAGAATTAAACATAAATCAACAAGGCTAAGCACAAAATTAGTGTAACTCATGTGCCTTTAACTTTGTTAACCATCTGCTTTAACGAACAGCTGATCAGTGCATAAAAAACACATAAAATGATAAAAATGAGATTAGCATAATTTACGGTTACTATTTTGATTAGTTTAAATTCATTTTCACAGAAAAGGTTGATAACAATTGATAGTACGAAAATTTGGATAAATACTATTGGGATTGAAAATAGAAAAGAGGGACAACCTGTGATTGTATTTGAAAGTGGTATGGGTATGGATATGAAAAATTGGCGCCCAATTATAAATCAAGTATCAGAAATGGCACCTGTTTTTACATATGATAGACCAGGAATTGGCATGTCTGGACCTGAAGGAGATACAATGACAATTAAAGGTGTGTCGGAAAGATTACTTAAAATGTTGAAACATATAGAAATAGAACCACCAATTTTCACTTACATGTTTCTCCATGGCAGCCAATAGTTTCCTATGGTCGATGTTATCAAAGAAGCCTTTAATATCGAGGTCGATTACCCAGTTTATCAACCTACAGTTTTCACGTACCGCAGCTAGTGCCTGATGGGCGTTTCGCTTTGGACGGTAACCGTACGAGTTATTACTGGATATTGCCTCGAACCTTGGCCCTAAGTAATCTTTTACAACCATTTGCCCAATCCTGTCAGCGATTGTTGGGATACCAAGTTTTCGGGGTTTCCCATCTTTCTTGGCTATCTCAACTTCTTTCACAGGCGGGGGGAAATAACTGCCCGATGCCATGCGGTTCCAAAGTTTGAACAAATGTTTCGACCTGTCGGCATCGAATTCTTCCATGCTTATCTGGTCAACGCCTGCACTCCCTTTGTTGGCTTTAACTTTCTTATAAGCTTCCCATACCATGGTCTTGCTTATAGGTACTGATTTTGTCCCATTCCATAAATTCATCCTCTTACGAGTTGGTAAATGTTATGATACTGTATAACCTAACCCCTTTGCTCCACTTCCATTACAGAAGCTTCGTCACTACTATGGGTTAGTCCGTCCCTGTCCCTGCCCATTGGTATTCTGCCTTCAGGTTGTTCCCGTTGTGCGTTTCCCTTTTCATTGCAGGACAGGTTCCCGAGTTCCGTAATTAAGCCCAGATAAAGGTCATGCCGCCTGAATGACGCCTGCCGCACAGCCAGTAAACAGGTTTCTGCTGTACTCATCACTGTATAACATACTCTACAGCTTTTGACAGAATGTGGCTACTTCTCGACACCTCTTCAGCGGTTACGGTTAGTTCATCTCCTTTATCCATACCTGAACAGCCTCGTGGACTGCCTTTTCCTAAACGCTCAGTACCATGTCCTTAAACACAGCACCTTTAGGTGGTTTGATGCCCTTTCCTGTAAAACGACACCAGTGTTCATTCATCCTCATTCGGATGTCACCATCTTAATTACAGCATGCAATGAACTTTATTTTGCCGATTCATTGCTTCTCGGCACACCATGTTGCGTAGCGGATTTGCGTGCTATTACCCTTTCCAGCAGGAAAGGGTAATTCTGCTGCCCGCACTCCATCGAAACCGCTATGAAATTTACACTGTGTTACCAAACGTATTTTTTCTTAATCTCTCAATTACCTCTTTGTCTGCAATGTTTTCAATTGAATTATTTCCTTCTTTAAACTTATTTATTTGGTTTTTTAATTCATTTTCTTGGTTATAAGTTCTTGAAATAATCTCGTCAATTTCATGTGCGAAATCCCATTTTAATTGCAATGTTTTATCGAGCTTATTAACTTTCAAAATTTCACAATGTATTAAATCCCCATTTTTAAAATTCTTGATTGCGCTTTTTATTATTTTCTTGTTTGTAGGATAAATTCTGGATATCGCTGGTAGTGTTGCATTGTATTTTTCATTTACAAGATAACTCGTTTTGTCATCATTGTTTTTTATGATAATTACAGGTAGAATTTCGCCAACTAATTTTTCAATTTCTCCGTTTAGCCATTCTTTTGTAACTTTATTGTCTCCAAAAATAAGTTGTTCTTTGTTGTTGCTTCCCAAAAAAAATGATTCAATTGTTTCCCCAATTTCTACATTTTCAAATGTTTCGATTGGAGCAAAATTTGATTTATGAACCATTCCTACAATTGACCCACAGTCCCAATTAAAATGATATCCAACATCAATAAATAGTCCATATTTTGTTTTATTGATAATTATCCCTTTGTATTTATCTTTTTCATTTAATTCAGGTTTTTTAAATTGAGGAATTTCTCCATTTAAAATTATAGATATAGGATTTTTACAAAAATGATGTGTTTTCCCAAAAAATACTTTCCCTTTTATTGAAGGGTAAACAGCATTCCAAGAATTATGATTTTCATATTTCCAAGGCATGTAATTAAAAGAAATAAACCCAAATAATTTAGCGACTTTTATTACAAATCCATTTCTTCGAATTTCTGCAATTTTGAACGGAATATTTTCCCCTCTTTTTTCTAATTTCTCAAAATTTTCAACGAGTTTTGGGAGATAACTTTTCTCTTCTTGAAAGTTAAATATTTTTTTCAAGTCAAGTTTTAAAGTATTCCATTTTATCGTTTTCATTGCGCTATTTTTCTTCAATATGTTTGGTAACGGTCACTTGCAAGTTGTCGTTGCGGATTTCGGAGCGCGTTCCTGTCCGGCACCTTAGTTTTATATTTTGGTTTTAAATGTAATGTTCGAGTAATTTTGAATTAAATATAACAATTAAAAAGAAAGGAATCCAGGCAGTAAACTATCGTCCGGCATAAGAAAAACTTAACGTCCTATTCAGAACTGCTTGGACTTTCTTGAAATAAAGACCTAAATAAGAATCTAGCACCTGCTATTAAGGTAATCAGGATTATTTCAAGCCTCCCTTCTTTTCATTGTTCCTTAAAATCAAAGTTATGAAGAATTATTTTATTGGAGTAGATGTAAGTAAGCTTAAATTAGATATTTGCTTACGGCACAGCGATGAATTTATGAAAGAACTGGAAATTGCTAACCAGTTAACAGTTATCAAGAAGTTTTTTATGGATTTATTAAAAACAACTGATACCACCGATTATTTGATTTGTGCAGAATATACGGGGCAATATACTTATCCTTTATCCTGTGTTTGTTCTGAATTGGGGATTGATTTATGGTTAGAAAATCCTACGGAAATCAAATTTTCTTCCGGAATGCAGCGTGGAAAGAATGATAAAGTGGATGCCCGTAGAATAGCAGCCTATGCAAAACGTTTTGAGGGCCGGGCTAATTTATATTCACTCCCGGAAAAGAAAATAAGGGTTTTAAAACAACTCATAAGTGAACGCGATTTATACATGAGTGATAAAAGCAAGTACAAAGGGCAATTAACCGATCAGAGGCAATATATGGCGAAAGAGGACTATAAGAAGAAAAGTTCGCGAATGCGGCGTTTAATCAAAGCCCTGGAAGCATCTATTGCTGAGATTGAATCGGAAATGCAAAGACAGCTTAATGAAGGCCCTGTTTTGTCCCGGCAATATGAGTTGCTGTGCACAGTAGATGGAATTGGCGATAGGACAGCAATAAAAATGATTGTAGAGACTAATGCCTTTAAAGATTTTACCGATCCACGGAAGTTTTGTTGCCATGCTGGTGTAGCACCATTTTCATATACATCAGGAAGCAGCCAGAAATCCAGGAATAAAGTCTCTCACCGGGCAGATAAAAGCATAAAGAAGTTATTACATCTTGCTGCATTGTCAATCATCAAAAACAATGGAGAGCTGCATGATTACTATCAACGAAAAGTAGGAGAAGGAAAAAACAAAATGTCAGTGATAAATGCAGTCAGGGCAAAACTTGTTTTAAGGATGTTTGCCGTAATTAGAAATAATCAACCATATCAGAAAAATTATCAAAATATATTTGCTTAAACCATAAGAATAGGGCGGAACG
>JANQHI010000016.1 GCA_028282705.1 Prolixibacteraceae bacterium
ATGCTTGTAATTGCCTGAAAAACTGCACTTAATAATTTTGAAAAAGTGTAACATTTTTCACATACTTACTCACCCTGATCGCGACTAAGTCACAATCATTCCTCTCTACGCGTAGAGAGGGAGAACCTGCCTACCGTCAGGCAGGGAGGGAGAGTCAAAAAGATTATTTTTGTTTCCATACTATCATTTTTTACAATTTAACTTTTGACAACTTTTTAAAGAAATAAGTATCACCAGTTATTCAAAACCCTGATGTTATTCAATATCTTTTAATAACTTTTCCAGGAAGGGAAGGTCAACTCTTATGGTTTTCCACACAACATCTGTACCTACTCCCATATAATCATGGATCAGTTTATCCCTCATGCCAGCCATTTCTTTCCATGGGATTTCAGGATATGTTTTTTTCAGGTTATTTGAGACTTTTTTTGTTGCTTCCCCTATAATTTCTATATTCCTTATTACAGCATCCTGCACCATGCTATTCTTCTCAAAGCCATTTTTATCAATGTCTTTGGTGTATTCTTTAACCTTTGAAATACTTAATAAGATGTGCTCAATATATGCTTTATCATCTTTCATGTTTGGTATATTAACTTTAGGTCTTTTTGAATGTTCTCTTTTATAATCCTGTTTTTTAGGGCTCCTTCAGTAATAAGGTCAATTTTAATACCTACTTTATCTGTTAACTCATTTTCTATTTTTATTAACTGTAGCAGGGATAATGCATTTTTAAATTTAACCAGCAAGTCTAGATCACTGTTTTCATCGCTTTCATTTCTACTATGTGATCCAAACACTCCAATAAACTCAGGGTTATATTCCATTAAGTATTGAATAATAATATTTTGAATTTCCTGGTTAGGCATAACACAAATATAAAAAATTATTTGTTTAAAAGAGCTTTGAGTAAAAACTAGATATTTTATAACTAAAAGATAAACAGAGCTATATCCGTTTGCAAACGTTTACAAACGCTTAGAAGCGTTTGTAGTCGATTACAAATATTTAATTACCGTCTAATGTGTACACTCCAACCTACCTTTGGGTTATCAATTTCGTTTTTATTAATGTTTAAAATTTTTTATTATGAATGCTTTAAGAAATAACGTGCGGCTTATCGGCCACTTAGGAGATGACCCAAAAGTAAGAAAGTTGGACAATGGTAGGGCAGTTGCTAATTTTTCAATAGCAACCAACGAAATTTTCAAAGATGAAGCTGGTAACAAACAATCTGAAACCACGTGGCACAAATTGGTAGCCTGGGGCAAGCAAGCAGAAATTGCTGAAAAATATCTGAAAAAAGGTTCCGAAATTGCCATTGATGGGAAACTTAAAAACCGCTCGTATGAAGGGAAGGAGGGTGAAACCCATTATGTAACAGAAGTGTATGTAAACTCAATGTTGATGCTAGATAAAAAGCAATAACAATCCTTTGTTATAATTGTTAATCCCAAAAATTGATGCCCTGTATAATTTATGCAGGGTTTTTTTTTGAACCCAACCAGTTGAATTTTGTTTAAATATTATATATATAAATTAAACAAAATGAAGGTAACGTTGGTTTTAGCAACTTTTTCAGCAATATTTTTCCTGTTGCTGGTTAGCATAAAAATAAATGGGGCAGAGAAAACTGAAACCCAAA
Source organism: Prolixibacteraceae bacterium (assembly GCA_028282705.1). Lineage (GTDB taxonomy): Bacteria > Bacteroidota > Bacteroidia > Bacteroidales > Prolixibacteraceae > JABMQB01. Next base: position 1,646 of record JANQHI010000016.1, read on the forward strand.
AATACACCACCCTTGTAAAAGAAGGTGATTTTGAAATTCGTTTTTACCCTGATGCCATTATGGCTTCAGTGAAAATGGAAGGTACATATGATGAAATGAAAGGAAAAGGTTTCAGGGCATTGGCTGGCTATATCTTTGGAGGAAATGAACAGGGGATGAGCATAGCTATGATTTCTCCTGTAAGGGTTTCTGATGGGAATAATGGTAGTGAGATGAGTTTTGTAATGCCTCCTGCCTATTCAATGGAAGAGTTGCCCAACCCAACCAACTCACAGGTGGTTATCCATCAATTAGCACCAGCTTATGCAGCTTCCATAAGCTTTGGAGGGTATGCAAATGATAAAAAAATTGAAGCTAAAAAGAAGGAGCTAGTAAGCTGGCTAACTGAAAGAGGGCTAAACTACTCTGCTGAAGTTGAATTCCTGGGGTATATCCCACCATACCAGTTTATAAACAGGAGGAATGAGGTAATGATAAAATTGGTTGGTTACAAGCCTTAAAAAGCCCATTTTAGCCTTCCATAGATTGCTTGCCCATAATCTCCAAATTCTGTTTCAGGGTCACCAAAAAATAGTTGCCCTGTAAGCATTAGTTCTAGGTTGTCACCTAAAGAATAGGTGAGCGCTGGCCCTACATAATAGGATTTATCTGATGGGTTGAACATCCCACTGAAGTTTCCTGAGAAGAGGGGGGTGAATGGAAAAGAAACTTGCCCAAACAGGCTGTACTTTGCAAGAGAGAGCATTTTTGCAGAGATATCCTGTTCAAAAAATGACCTGCCACCAGCATTGCCAGTGGTTCCGGTACTATTGAAAAGTATCCCCCCATGCAAGTATAAACTGCTTTTAAATGTATAATCAGCTGAGGTTGAAGCTACCAGGGCTTCCTGGCTGCCAGAGTTGTCATTGCGTGGAGTGAAATAAGAAACTTCCCCCCTGAAGCCTGCCCCTTTGATATCTCCTGCCCAGCCTGCACCAGCTACATAATCCAATCCAACCCAGCCCCCAAAAAACTGGAAATCATATCCCCAATGGGAAAAACGATACATAGCAGCCAGTGCCATTTCGTCCATATCCTTGCCCAGTTTGTACACCAGTTCAGCAGATGATGTCATGCCCGTATAATACTGGAGTTTCAGTGCATCAGTGCCCGGGCGTTCTTCATAATCAAAATCAAAATAAGAGAATGTATTAAAAATATCATTTGGGTTCCAAACCAGGTTAATGCCCCAGTTGATCCTTTGCCTCCCAAATCGTGCCTGGAAGTTGCCTTTGGTGTATTCAACCCAAGCCCTGTCAATAAAGGTGTGCAAAAACCAACTGTCAGTTGAAACCACTGTGGCGGCCAGGTCAAAAAAGCCATCATCAATATCTACAGTACTTTTATAACCTGGGTAATCTTTTACCAATTGCCCAAATATGACACGATTCCTTGCTTCAAGTGCAAAAGTTAAAGAATTAGAAGCATACCATTTAAAATTCAACCTGTTATGTATAAAGCTTGCTGCCAGGTGATTCATGTCAATCCCAGGTATTTCTACTTCAGGGTGATAGTACATTGACAGGAACTTGATGTATCCATTTGCTGCAAGTTTATCTTGTGAAAAAGAATTCAGGGTTATGATAACCAGAAAAGAAGATAGGATAACCCTTAATGCTTTGCAGGCAAGCCTGTTGTCTTCAGGATTTTTTAAGTTGAACTGAAGTTGGTTTCCTTTTACTTGTTGTTCAGTTAGAGTAGGGTAGGTGCTATATTTTTCGGGATGCCTACTTTGGTTGTGAGACGAGTATTTGTTTTTCATTGGTTGCTATAAATCTGGAATGCTCCTGCAAAGTCCATCACACACATGTTTTCATAATATGGGTGTGAACCTGTAGCAACACCAATTTTCCTAAAATCTTCTTGAAGGAAATTTTTGCGATGGCCACGTGAATAAATGCCATCATCAATAAGAAGGTAAATTACAATTTGCTTGGCTGAGATATTCCCGTAAGCTATGTTTTCAGCAATCCTGATGTTCCATTTCCCATACTTCTCAATGCGTTCCCTGAAACCTGCCCTATTGCTACTGTAATGCCCTACACGCCCCGATTTTGACTGGTCTTGAACATGGTAACGTGCTGCATATGATAAGCCCCTATCAGGAGATACCAGGGGCTTAGGTGTTTCCCTTTTCAGTTCCCTCACGCATTCATAAAGGGCTTTTACCCCTTCTTTGGTTTTGAGTGGGTTATCACCAGGGTAGTAGAATAATTTACCCTTATAATGTTTCTTCAATGGTTCAATGTAATCCCTGGCATACCTTGCAGGGTTTGACCTGAGTTTGTTGATTTCAAAAATGACCTCTTTTTCTAAAGGTGAAAGGTAGCTGGTATGTACAGCAGTATGCAACCTGAGATCCCATTCACTTCCTAAACCTGTTGCAAATGAAAGGTTAACTAATGAGATGAAGGTAATTGTTAATACTGTAATACCAACTTTTTTCATAATAACTCTTTGTTTATGTCATTAATAATTTTGCCATCTTCAAGGGTAATAACCCTACGTGCTTTGTTTACAACTCGTTGGTCGTGTGTTGAAAAGATAAACGTAATATTTTCATCTTTATTTAGTTGCTGCATGATATTCAGCAAATTTTCAGTTGATTTTGAATCCAGGTTAGCAGTGGGTTCATCAGCCAAAACAAATTTTGGTTTTGAAGCCAGGGCCCTTGCCACAGCTACCCTTTGCTGCTGGCCACCTGATAACTTTGATGGCCTCCTGTCCATCATCTCACCCAGGCCTACTGCTTGTAAAAGTTCACTAGCCCTACTTTCCCTGTCATGTTTATCCCTGCCTTGTAAATGCATGATAAATTCCACATTTTCTTTGGCAGTGAGTACAGGTATCAGGTTATAAGCCTGAAAAACAAACCCAATATTGGCCATCCTGAAATTGGTTAGTTTCCTGGATGAGAGCTCAGTGATATTTGTGCTGTCAATGGTAACACTTCCTTTCGTGGCATCATCAAGCCCACCTATGATGTTCAGCAAGGTAGTTTTTCCTGAACCAGATGGTCCAACAATGGCTGTGAACTCACCTTCCTCTACATTGAGGTCAACCCCATTCACTGCGTGAACAGGAACTGAATCATCATCATAGGTTTTGTGCAAGCTTTTAATTTCTATAATGTTCATTTTATTTAATTTTTTAATGCGTGAATGTATTAGTGCATAAATACATGAATAATTTTAATGCTATTTTTACTATTTATGCATTCACTCATTTATTCATTTTCTTACGCATTTTCCCATTTTCCCATTTACTTTAGGTTTTTATAAGTGGTGTCCTTGGCTTTTGTCATGATTTTAAGGATTTCAACACTTTCATCTAAAAGCCTTTTAAGTTCTTTTTTATCATTTGATAAATCAGCATTTTCAATTACTTCTAACCAAAAATTTGATTCATCAATTTCTTCAACAACTATGCACATTTTGCTGAAGAACTCAGGTTGTGACCTACCTCTGCAAGAAGCCCTGTAATTGGCTCCTGTTGAAGTAGCAGATTTTACAAGCTGGTAAGTAATTACTGAAGAAGCTTTGCATTTTTTGAGGGATTCACAAAAAAGAATAATATCAACCCCAAATTTTTTAGTCCTCTTTTTTAAGTTTTCTACAAAGATTTCTTTTTTAGGCATGATAAGTGGATTTTAGTTTATATTTTTTTAATGCTTAAATGCATCAATGGATGAATGCTTTAATGTGTTAATGCATAAATGCGTTAATCTTATAATGCTTCAATATGCATGCATTTTCGCATTTTGTTTATTATTTCATTTCTGCATTTTTGCATTTCTTTATTTTCTCATTCTGTATTATTTATTTAATGCATAAATGCTTGAATATTTTTGGTTTTTGTATTATCTCATTCATGCATTTTGTTATTATTTCATTCACGCATTGTCTCATTTCTCAATCTGTACTATTTATTAATGCATAAATGCTTTAATATTTCAATGTTTTAATTGTTGGTTTATGTTATTCATGCATTCCTGAATTTATTTTATTCACTCATTCATACATTTTTCTATTCTCAATTACCCACTTACTCAGAACGTGTTGCTTCAGCAGGGTTCAGTTTCAAAGCTTTTCTGGCAGGGTAGATGGCTGAAACCATCCCAGTTAGGATAACCAGGAATGTTAACGTAATCAATGTCCCACTTTCCAATGAAGTGTAGACTAATGTGGCAAAGCCATATTTTTCGAGCCCATCAGAAAACATGGAGAGGTCAATAGGGGTTGTTTCAAAAATTTTGGTGATGCCTGAACCAATGATGATCCCCAATACCCCTCCTGTTAAAGTAAGCATAACAGATTCAAGGATGATCATTATAAAAATCCTGCGTTTATTCATACCCACTGCCATTAGCATCCCAATTTCTTTTACACGTTCCAACACAGCCATAAGCATGGTATTTATGATCCCAAAGCAGAGGGCAAGTAAAATGATCAGGATAAATACATACATATATTGGTCCATAGAGTCAGTGAGTAGTGACATTTCAGGGCTTAACTCTTTCCAGGTTTGCACATCATTGCCTCCTGCTATTTTTTGTATTGAAGGTTTTACATCGGGGGCCATGCCTCCCTTTTCAAGCAAAACCGCAATTTCATGGGCTGTATCTTCATCCATACCCAACTGTTTTTTCAGGTCATCAAATTTTACAAAAAGGTGCATTTCGTCATAACTGGTATTATTGGTCCTGTAAATGCCAGACACTTTGTATGCTTTGGATGAAAAATCACCATCTTTATCAACCATTTGCACATTTACTTTTGTACCCACCTTCAATTTCAGCTTGGTTGCCATTTTTTTGCCCACTACAATAGGGGGTATCCTGCCTTTCTTCTCAAGGTAGGTTCCTGCTAACAGGTGTTCCCAAATATCTGTCACCTCTTTTTCCAGGGAAGGTTCAATGCCAATCAGTTTGCCTCCTCCTGTGCCATGGGCTGACATGATAAAAGGCTCTGCAATCAACCTCCTGCTTGCTGCTTTAACTGAATCATTTGAAGCAATTTTATTGGCCAGTTGTTTTGAGTTGGTAATGAAAAATTCACTGCTATTGTTTTCAAGGAAACGTGGGGCATGTATTTGCAAATGGGCGAGTTCTGTTTTTGTGGCTGATTCAATCCTTGCATCAACAGCCCCTTGCATAAATGCCATGGTAAAAACGCCAGCAAAAAGCCCTATGGCAATGGCTACAATCATTATAATGCTTCTTGACCTGCTGCGCCAAACATTCCTCCATGCTATTGACCATATCATAATCTTACTTTTTTATTGGTTAACCCCTCATTGCCTTAGTTATTTTCAACTTTTGGATATTGAGGATGGGAAAAATTGAAATAAACATGCTGATAAAAAATACCAATATCATCTGGCTGTAAAACAGGGATGATTTAAGTGAAAAGAACATATAGGGTTCCATGCCATACTGTGCTGTTGCTTTTGCCATTTCTCCTGTGAGGGGGATAGGGTTATCATAAAAATAGGCGCAAAACAGGTAGCTGATAAGTAATCCTATTGCACATCCTATTAGCCCTATCAGGATGGTTTCAAAAAATATGATGATAGAGATTTTTGATTTTTTCATCCCCACTGCATGGATCACCCCAAATTCGCGTTTGCGCTCTTTTACCATCATCATTACCACACTGAACATTCCAAAAGCAATGACCAGGTAAAGTATCCCTAGCATGATAAGCCCACTGCCCCTGTCACTTTCAATGAGCTGCTCAATTTCAGGCTGCATGTCAATCCAAGTCATCACTGTATTCCTCGGGGGAAGGATGCTGGCTATTTCTGTCTTCAATTGGTTTACTGCATAGCTGTTATCAGCCATTACTACCAGTGATGTTGAAATGCCATAAGCTGAGTAGAAATCCCTGGCATTTTCAATGTCCATAAACACCAGCCTTTTGTCAAATTCCTGGTTGGGGTGCTGCATGATCCCCTTTACAGGAAACAGCCCATTGGCACTGATCCCATGGTATCCCTGGCCAATCATAATGAGGGTATCTCCAACATCGAGGTTTAGGTATTTGGCCAACCCTTTTCCCAATACAACACTTTTATCTCCAGTTTCCAGGAATTCCCCTTTTTTAATTTTCTTTGAAATGGCAGTGATCTGGTCTTCAGCTTCAGGTTCAATGCCCATGACCATGGCAGGTTTGCTCCTCATTTCATTGGCAGCCAGGGCAAATGATTCAACCCTGCCTGATACCAATGTCACCTGGCCTATCTTTTCAATATTGGTTTTTAACCCTTTTGGTGCTGCAAAACCATTATCCAGGGTGCGTTCTTCCCAGAATGCTGTATCCTGCACTTGCAGGTAGCCTGAGTAGAATTTCACTACATTGTCAACCATGCTGGTGTAAGAGCCTTCTTGCATTGAGCGCATCCAGGATGCCAACAACACACTAAAAATAACTGAAGAAATGGCTATAAATGTGCGCCTCCTGTTCCTCCAGATATTCCTCCAGGCAAGTTTGAAATTTGTAAACATGATATATTGGTTTGTTGTCTTTCTTTTTTAATGCATGAATGCTTTAATGTTTGAATGTGAGAATGTTTTAATTTGTTGGTATATGTTTATTCTGTTATTTATGCATTCTCTCATTCATGCATTGCTACCTCACCCTTTTCATATTCTGTTGTGAGAAGAATGATTCTTTTAACCCCAAATTAAATTTCATTTCATTGAATATCAGGATGGTTTTATGCCCTTCTTCATCAGCAGGTATCATTTCAAGGCGAGTGGGCAATACCCTGTCATCCATCTTTTTTATATCTGTTAGGATTTCAGTGTTGACCAGGTAGTTGTCCTCGTCAAAGTATTCTGCTTTTAGCCAATGCAATTCTTTCTTGGAAACCCACATATTGATTTTACCCCACACTACAGGGGCATCTTCATGTGGGATCAACTCAACCTTGTAGCACTCATAATTGTCAATCATTTCCTCACCTACAAGCTTATGGGTATAATCTTTTACAAGGGATGATTCGCGTACCAGGTCATCATTGGTAAAATCAGACCCCATCCATGATTGCATCATCATAGAAGGTGGTATTTTGATCATCCTTTCAATGGTAGGCACCCAGTTCCACATTTCATTGTGGCGCTTCAGGAAAACCTGCCCTTTTTCTTTGGCAGGGGCTGTAATGTAGATCATGGAAAAATCGTTGCCCAATGTCCAGTTTTTCATGGTTACTTCGCGCGACCATGATGGCCTTTCAATGATCATGGTGAATTCCCCCTGGCTTGACATGCCCCTGAACTTTTCATCAGCCTGCCTGATGATCTCTTTAATGTCCTGCGCAAAAGTAAATGACACAATTAAGTTAAATAGGATGAATGTAATTTTGGTTTTCATGGCATTGAGGTTATGTTATTTTTTTGGTTATTATCCTTGGAATAGCATTGATCACTTTATCTTCCATTACTTTGGAAGGGAACAGCTCTGGAGCAACAATAGTATAGAGGAAAGCCCCTTCAATAAGTGCACTAATTACCATCAGGTCGCCATCTGGGTCAGTACTCCCTTTTGTGATAATAAATTCGCGCATCATGTTTAGCATAGGACCAGCAACTTCTTCATATTCTTTGTGGAAGTTTTCAGCAATTTTGGGCTGCACCATCAATGAAAAATACAATTTCCAGAAACGGTGGTTTTCCATTACCAGGCTAAAGCTTTTCCTTATAAAAAATTCAAACTCTTCTTCTGTCAGTATCCCATCATGGTTGGGGTCGAAATTTGTAAAAATATGGTGAAACCCTGCATTTGATATTTCTTCCAGGATATCATTCTTGCTTTTAAAGTAATTGTAAATCAACCCTTTTGATATTTTAGCCTTTTTTGCAATTTGGCTGATGGATGTGGCATGGAAACCATTTTCAGCAAAAAGTTCAAGGGAAGTGTCCAGGATGAGCTTTTTCTTTTCTTGCCTGATCTTGCCAAATTGTTCTGAAGTCCTTGGTGACATAAAATTAATTTTTGACTGAACGGTTGGTCAAAGATAAGTTTATGTTTGGTAACTTCATTATTTCTAATGTTAAATAAATATTAAAAATGACCAATCGGTCAATTATAAAATAATCATGTTTTAGGCTAATCGCAACGAAAATTTTTCTCTAGTGCAACAATTTAACATGAAAAGGATATCTTTGGGATTCCTTACTAAACCTATCTTTCAAAAAATAAGGAGATGAATTCAGATAGAAGAGATTTTATAAAAAAATCGGCAGTAGTTACTGCAGGGATTGGGGTGGCACCAGCTTTATTGAATGCATGTGAAGGCTCGCCAAGTGATAAAATATGTGTAGCATTGATTGGTTGCCGCTCAATGGGCTTCAGTAATTTAATGGTATTCTTAGAAGAAAAGAATGTGGAGTGCCTGGGTTTATGTGATGTAGATTCTAAGGTGCTTGAAGAAAAAGCTTCTGAGGTTGAGAAAATTACCCAAAAACGCCCACCTGTCTATAAAGATTTCAGGAAAGTGTTAGAAAACCCTGATATAAATACAGTGATCATTGGTACACCAGACCATTGGCATGCTATTATTATGATGATGGCGCTGGAAGCAGGGAAACATGTATATGTGGAAAAACCTATGGGGCATAGTATTGAAGAATGCCAGTTGATGGTTGAGGCTGCTTCAAAATACCCAGGGCAGGTAGTACAGGTAGGCATGTGGCAAAGAAGTGCCCAGCATTGGTTTGATGCATCTGAGGTTGTACGTTCTGGCGAACTGGGAAATGTTAACCTGGTGAAAGCCTGGATATATAAAGGGTATGATTTCCCCATAAAACCTGAAACTGATACAGAAACCCCAACCCACATTGACTATGATATGTGGTTAGGGCCTGCACCCCAAAAGGCATTTAATAAAAACAGGTTCCACTACAATTTCAGGTGGTTTTGGGATTATGCTGGTGGGGCAATGACTGATTGGGGGGTACACCTACTTGATTTTGCTGACTATGCCATGGGGGCAGCTTTCCCCAGTAAGGTTTCTCCTGGAGGAGGTATCTATAACCATGAAAAGGGGGTTATTGAAACTCCTGATATCCAGCAGGCAATTTATACCTACCCAACCCATTCTATGGTATGGGAATGTGGTTTAAACCCTGCAATAGGTCCTTATGGGACAGGCCATGGTGTTGCATTTGTTGGCACAAGGGGAACCCTTATCTTAACCAGGAATGGCTGGCAGGTGTATGCTGAAACCAGGGGGTCTGATAAAGAACCATGGATCAAAGCAGTTAAAAAGGAAGGCACCCCTGACGGGTTAAAGCTGCATGTTAAAAATTTCCTGAAATGTATCAGGAAAGGAGGTAAGGTAAATGCCCCTGTTGAAGTTGGTGCAAAGGCAGGTATTATTGCTGAAATGGGGAATATAGCTTACAGGGTAGGTGAAGTTATCCATTGGGATGAAAAGGCAATGAAATTTAAGGAAGAGGCAGCCAATAAGTTAACAAAAGTTAGTTATAGAAATCAATGGAAATTGCCGGCTGTTTAAGATAAAATTATATTTTTGTAAGGCTATATTAATACTGATAATAGCAAAAAAGCGGGAGTAGCTCAGTGGTAGAGCATCAGCTTCCCAAGCTGAGGGTCGCGGGTTCGATCCCCGTTTCCCGCTCACAAAGAGGCAACCAAATGGCCGCCTCTTTTATGTCCTAAATAAATCAATTCAAAGTATCCTTTAGCACCTGATGCCCTTGTAATGAAGTATGTCTCTAATTTCGTGATATTGTGGTTGGAGCATACCTTGGGTGTACATTTTTTTCCTGGCAGCTGCTAAAGCTTTTGAACCATATTTTTTAAGGTCAATCCCGTTTTCAATCAGCAGTTTAACTGCTTCAGGATTACCATTATATGCTGCTTCTTCTAAAGCAGATACCCCTTTTTTAGTGGTACAATTGATATCCACATTGTTTTTTATCAGTAATGAGATATATTGGGCAGAGAAGGGCTGGCATATTCCAATAGCAGAATGTAATATTGGACCTATCCAAGGCAGGTTGGCGTTTACATCTGCACCTGCTTCAATTAATAACTCTGCAATTTTAAGGCTTGTTTCACTTTTTGATTTTGAAGATATAAAAGTAGCAGCCAAACCTTCTGTTATTTGTTTTTTTGTAATCCTGGTTTCTGATAAGATTTTCACAACTAAAGGGTATATACCCCAATGCACACCATACTTAAAAAGTTTATTGCCCTTTAGGTTTACCTTATTATTTTCCAGTAGTTTATTTATTATTGCTTCTCCTGCAAAAGTATCATTGAATATAGGTTCAATATCTTCATAATTGTATACATCTTTTTTTCCAATAAGGAACTCTACAATTTCAAGGCTACCAAGGTGTGCAGCTTTTTGAACCAGGCTATATTCTCTGGGTAAAAAGGAATTATAAAGAAGTGTTTCAATAATTTCCCTGTCTTTGGTTTTGCCAATCCAATCCAATACCAGCATATCATGGTTTCTTGCTGCTAAAATGGCCGCCTTAACTTTTAGTTCCTTATCGCCATTTTCAAAAAGGGATAGTGACTTTTCAGAAGCAACAGATGGGTTTATTTTATAAAGGGCATTGATGGATTCCCTAACCACATTTATATTGGGGTCATTAGTAGCATTTATAAGGGCTTCTTCACATCCTGCAAATTTATATTCCCCAATATTTACAGCTGCTGTTTTCCTTACAGTGGGGTCTTTGCTATAATTTAATGCCTTGATCAACCCTTTTATATTTTTTCTTTTGGCAAGCTTGATTGGGTCAGGTTTTCCAATGTTGAACATAGTTTTGATGGTTGTTTTATTTTCAAAGATGGTATTTGAAACATAATTTAAAGTTGCTTAAAAAATGGTTAAATGCCAACTAAAAATACCTGGACGTGCAATCTAGATATCTAACCACTGATGTGATATGATCTCGTTCAAAACCTTATTCCCTGATTCACTGTTTACCAAACATCCTTAAAAAATAGGGTAGGTTAAGCCATGCAAACTTATCTAAAATGCCATCATCATCTAACCCAACTTGTTTATTAAAATACTTGACAAATGAACCATAATCGCCCAAAGAAATGGAATTTGGGTTTCTGTTTATAAATTCTTTTTGGGATTTATCCATTTTGTTCCTGAAAAAGTTGGTATGTTTAAGAAGGGTTGTTTCTAAACCATAAAGGCCTTTTATATCTGCTCCCCAGAAATTTACACCCCACAGGTTGGCTTTATTAAATTGGCAATTGTTAAAAATAGCACCTTCAAAATTTACACCTTCCAAATTGGATAGGCTAAAGTCACAATCAATAAAATTGCACCTTATAAAGTTGCTTCCCCTTAAATCTTTATTTGCAAATGAAACACCTTTTATTTTGAGTTCCATGGCATCACACCTTTTTAATTCTCGCCTGCGCTTTAATTGGCGTTTTAAAATTCCCTCATTCCAAAATTTTTCATAAACTGTTTCAGGTAAAGGCTTTGAATCAATTTTTCATATAGGTTGCTTTTTACGCAATTGTTTTTCAATGGTTTGTTTAATTTTATCAAACCCTGCCTGGAAATCAGGATATAGGTCATTACAACTGAAAAGAATTGCAATGAGAATTAATCCTAATATGTATTTCATTTTCTACAAATTTTAATCAGTTTGTCAATATATCAGTTTTTATTCTAATTTTTTAATGTTAATAATTTCACAATCAATAAATGGAGAGCAAAATTCATTTATACCAATTTCTTTGTATTTTAATTCTACCCTATCTCCTGACTTAAAAGAAACTATATCTTCCAAAGAAACAACTAAAGTGTCTCCATTATCAAGGCGTATTTGTTCCGCACAATAATACAATCCACTGTAAGCTTCCCTAAAAACAGGACAGTTTAAAAGTAGACAAATAAACGTTAATTTTGAACTGTTAAAAGATGAAGAAGAAAAGATTTACACCACAAC
>JANQHI010000017.1 GCA_028282705.1 Prolixibacteraceae bacterium
GTAAGTATGTGAAAAATGTTACACTTTTTCAAAATTATTAAGTGCAGTTTTTCAGGCAATTACAAGCATTTTTAGCATTTAACTTTAAACAAGTTCATAGTATTTACAGATATGTTCTTTGATAAAAGAACAGGTCTTTTTTTACTTGTCTTGCTCTTCTTTTGCTTCAGCAACAGCTAACAATTGCTGCTTGTTGACTTCTGCCAGGTTGCCTGTCCACTTCCTGATCCTGTAATTTATCCTAATGGTAAGCATATACATCACAGGAGCTACCAGCAGTGTTAAGAATGTGGCAAAAGTAAGCCCAAAAATAACAGTCCATGACATAGGAGCCCAGAATGCAGTACTTTCACCACCTAAAGAGAAATCAGGGTCAAAATGGGTGTATAAACCAAAGAAGTCAAAGTTTAGGCCAATGGCCAATGGCAACAACCCAAGTACAGTGGTTATGGCAGTAAGCATTACAGGGCGCAACCTTGTTCTTCCTGCCTGCACAAGTGCATCAATCTGAACTTCTAATGGGAGGAATGCATCTTCTGGTAATCCTAATTCTTCACGTTTCCTTTTTCTCATTAAGTCTATATAGTCAATCAGTACAATACCATTGTTAACTACAATTCCAGCCAGGGAAATAATACCAATCCCTGTCATGATGATCACAAACTGCATTTTGAAAATCCCCAAGCCAAGGAAAACCCCAATGGTACTGAATACCACAGTTGCAATAATAATTAGTGGCCTTATAAATGAATTGAACTGGGTTACAAGGATAACCGTGATCAAAGCAATAACAACACCCAAAGCAAAAATCAGGAATTGGCTACTTTCTTCTTGTTCTTGTTGCTCGCCAGTGAACTCATAATTGTAGCCATTTGGCAATTCATAATCAGCCAAAACTTCCCTGATGCGTTGGTTAATAAGATTGGCATTATACCCTTCTGTAACATTTGAAGAAATAGTAATTACCCTTTTATTATCAATCCTGCTGATCTTGTCATAGGTTGAAGAGTACTCAAAATCAGCTACTGCTGAGATCGGGATATTATAGCCATTTACTGATAATTTTTGGTTCATAAGTGAAGAAACATCATTCCTGTATTTTTCCTCAAGGCGCAAGAAAATGTCATATTCATCTTCCCCTTCTTTGAAGTTGCCCACATCCTGCCCATAAAGTGCATACCTGAAAGCAAGGGCAATTTGCTGGGTTGATAATTCATATAACCTTGCACGCTCCCTGTCAATTTTCACCAACATTTCAGGTTGGTTGACATTGATATTTAGGGTCAATTCATCAATCCCTGCAATATTATCTTCTTCAATAAGGTGGATAAAATCATCAGTAATCTTAATTAATTGGTCAAATTCATCACCAGAAACATCAATGTTGACAGGAGGTCCTACAGGAGGCCCCTCATCATCTTTTTCCACATATATTTTTGCTCCAACAAAACCATCAAGGTTTTCTGCTACTTCCTGCATGATCATTGCTGTGCTGATACCTTCCCTGAGTTTGTATTCTTTAAATGAAATACTTGTTAATGATTTATTGGGGCTGTTATCCCTTTCAAAAAACCCACCTTTGCCATTACCTACTGAAGTGGTTACTGATTTGATAATATGCTTAAATGGATCAATTGTTTCATCAATTATCTCTTCTACTTTCCTTGAAACTTCATCAGTTTTTTCAATAGAAGTCCCCAGTGGGAGTTCCATGGTTACATAGATGGTTTGTGGGTCAGTTTCAGGGAAAAATACCACTTTAGGTGAACTGCCAAAGTAGAACCCTGCAGAGAAAATTAGCAGGATAATGGTACCTACAAAGTACACTATTGGCATAAATCCTGCTAGTGCATGGCGAAGTTGCCTTGAATAAAAATTCTCCAACCAGACCAGGAATCTTGTTTGGAACCAACGCGCCAATGGGCGCAAGGCTATCAGGTTCATCACTGCAAAAAATACCACAGTCATCAGGAAGTTACCAATCAGGTAAACTTTACCAGCATAAAACAGTGCAGCAAAAATGATGGTAATAACTGAGCGTTTCAATGTTTTCCTCCAATCTGCTTTTGCCATTATATCATCTATTTTCATAAATGAGGAAACAAATGCAGGGTTCAGTATCAGGGCTACAAACAGTGAGGATGCCAACACTACAATAAGTGTTTGTGGAAAAATACTCATAAACTGGCCCACAATCCCTTCCCACATCAATAGTGGAAAAAATGCAGCCAGGGTTGTAAGGGTTGAAGTAATAATTGGAAAGGCTATCTCACTAACTCCTTTTTTTGTGGCTGACATAATTGAATATCCTGCATTATGTAGCCTGTATACATTTTCAACCACAACAATGGCATTGTCCACCAACATACCTAATGCTAAAATCAAACCATACAACACCATACTGTTCAGGGTAACTCCTGATTGCTTAAGTATAATGAATGACAAGAACATAGACATGGGTATTGCCAACCCTGAAAAAAGTGCATTCCTGAACCCCAGGAAAAGAAAAAGTACAAACACAACCAGCAACATACCCAGTATAATACTGTTTTCCAGGTTTTTGATATCATTCCTGATATAATGAGTCATATCATCTGTGGTAACTATTTCCAGGTTTTTAGGCAGGTATCCTCTTTCTTTTTGTTCTTCAATGGTTTGAAATACTTTATCAGAAGCTGCCAGGATATTTTCACCTGATTTTTTAGTGATTGAAAGGGTTACAACCGGCTTATTATTTAACCTGGCAATAGTTGATTTTTCTTTATACCCATCAACAACAGTTGCCACATCCCTTATATAAACAGGTTTGCCCATGTTTATTTTGATGATAGTATTTGCAATCTGATCCATGTTTTTATAATCAGCCTCAGTCCTGATCACCCTCCTGGTTTGGTCTGCAGTAAATTCTCCAGCCCCCAGGGTAATGTTCTCAAACTGGACAGCAAAAGCTATATCCTCAAAAGTCATCCCATGGGCTTCCAATTTGTGAGGGTCTACATTGATCTGTATTTCACGCTCATCAATCCCTCTGATATTGGCTTCAGAAACTTCATTCAAGCTTTCAAATTCATCCTGAAGGAGTTCTGCATATTTTTTCAGGTCTTTCATACTGAAATCACCTGAAAGGTTGACATTCATAATAGGAAATTCTGAAAAATCAACATCCAGAACCATAGGGTCATTTTCCAGGTCGCCAGGAAGTTCTGAAATTGATTTGTCAACCCTGTCTTTGGTGTCTTGCAGTGCTTCTTTTACTGCCACATTTGTGTTGAATTCAACAATAATGACACTAACATCCTGATAGGATGCTGAAGAGACTTTTTTGACCCCCTGCATTCCCTTAAGTTCTTTCTCAATAGGCCTTGTGATAAAATTTTCAATATCCACAGGAGAGTTTCCAGGATATATTGTTTGTACCAAGATATAAGGGACAGCTATTTCAGGCCACAATTCCCTGGGCATACTCCTGTATGAGAATATCCCAAACAGAACAATGATCCCTGTAAGGATGTAAACTGTTGTCCTGTTTTTTAATGCTACATAGGTTGGGCCAAACCTGCGCTGTATATTTTGAATATTTTTTCTTTTCTCTTTAACCATGTTTTTTGTCTTAATGGTTATTTTTCAATTATAATTTAAATTTTAATGAGGGTACCATCTACAATTTGAGTATATCCATCAGTAATGATCTCCATACCTGGTTCCAATCCTTCCAATATTTCAGTCATGTTGTTATTGGTTACACCTGATTTTACATATACTTTTTTAGCTGCCAGGTTATCACCTGAGGAATTAACAATGTATGTATATTCTCCTATGAAATCTTCTTTAATAAGAAGTGAAGGAACGATAATGGCTTCTTCTGAAGAATAATCTCTGATTTTGATGATTGAAAGTAGGTTAGGCTTGATCATCCTACTTTTATTGTTCAGGTTAACCCTCACCCTGAATGTCCTGTTGTTTGGATCTATGGTATTTCCCAACCTATAAATGGGGGCATTAATTTCTTTTGAAAGAGCAGGGAATATAACAGTAACCCTATCACCTTTTTTGATTTTGGTTAAGTAAGTTTCAGCCACATCAGCATATATTTTTACTTTGCTCATGTTCAATACTTTAGCAAATGGTACCTGTGGGCTTCCAATCTGCCCCTTTTTCTGGTACACAATATCAATTATACCATCAATTGGCGATTTTATTACAGCCATTTCAATTTGGGCTTTCATACCTTCAATCCTTTTTTCCAAAGATTCTTTATTGGTTTTAGCTTGAAGATACTCAATCTCAGACCCAATGTTTTGGTTCCACAGGTTTTGCTGCCTTTCAAAAGTGGTATTTGCAAGGGCTAATTGTACTTGCATTTCATCTAATGACCTTTGCAATGCATTTGTGTTTAACTTCCCTAAGATTTCTCCTTTTGCAACTTTCATCCCTTCAGTTACCAGGACTTCTTCAATAATCCCTGCAGATTCAGGGCTTACATCTATGTCTAGTTCTGCTTCAACATTTCCTGTTACTTCAAAAAAGTGTTCAAATAACTGAGTATTCAGTTTTGCAACTTTTACAGGAATAACTTCCTGCTCAACTCCTTCTGATATCTCAGCTTCCAGGTCTTTGATTTTTTGTTTCAGATCACTAAGTTCTTGCTTATATTGTTGCAATTGTTCCTCCTTAGTTTGTTCATCTGCTGGCTTGCTTGAGCATGCTGCCAGTATGAATATGGTAATTATAAGGAATAAATTTTGTTTCATTTTATACTGTTTTTTGTTGTTTTTCATTACTAAAGTTTTCCCAAGGTTTTTTTCAAGGTTAAGTCATTTTGTAGTAACTCAAGCATTGAACCAATGTATGCTCCATGGGATTGTATGTATTGGGTTTCAATTTGAGACAATTCTGTACTGCTTGAAATCCCATTATTAAATTTCACTTTTGTTTTATCCAGTATTTTTTCTGCTAACTCTTTGTTTTCTTTATCATTCTGGTATTTCTCCAAAGCTGATTCCATATTTGCCAAAGCAGTTAAATAATCTTTCTGCAATGTTTGTGAAGCCAGCATCCTTTCATTAGCTGCAATGTCAAGGTCAATCCTTGCCTGCTGTACCTTGGATGATTTTTGGCCAGAATTAAAAATGGGTACTGATAACTGGAACCCCAAAAGAGAGGATTTAAACCAAGGCACTGATGATTTAAAGAGGTTTGAATCATCTCCATAAGCTGTTTTTGTCCAGGTATAAAAAGCATTCAATTTTGGCAAATAGGCTGATTTCTCCAGTTTCAGCAATTTTTCAGACACCAGGTAGTTTGATTCAGAAAGCCTGTAATCAATATGGTTTGAGACATTCAAGCTTCCAGCATCTTTTTTAGCAAGCAAAGGAGAAAGGAAGCCCAACAAAGAATCTGTTAGGTAAATTTCACTTTCCAGTCCATAACCCATTGCATATTTCAATACAACTTTTGCAGTTTTTATTTCCCTTTCAGCTTTTAAAACTTCATTTTCAGCTTTCTTAACCATTAATTTCATTTGGTCAACATCCTGTTCTTCACGAAAACCATTTTCAAAATAGGCTTTGGTTTCACTGTAAAGTTTTTCAGTATTTGCCAAGTTTCCCCGCATAACTTTTTTATTCTCCTGGCCTATCAATACCATATAATAAGCTTGTGTAACAGCTTCACGAATATCAATTGCTGTTTTCTCGTGGGCTTGTTTTGATAAGTTTAGGTAAAGTTTTGATGAACCCACCCCAACAATATATGAACCATCAAAAAGTAATTGGTTAACAGTAAAGCCAAAATCAGAATTATATTTTTGGGCAAAAGAAATTGGGTAGGTTCCATCTGGTGGTGTATCATCAGGGATACCCAATACGGGCCAAAAATCTTTTGGGATAATAGCCACAGGGAATGGTGTTTTTGCTGCATCAATATTATACATATAATTCATTGTCCCCGAAACCTGGGGTAACCCTATTGTGATGGTTTCCCAAACCTTTTTTTGGGCTTTGGTTATATCCAGGTTGGTATTCTTAAGCACATAAGAATTTTTCATGGCAAAATCCTGGGCTTCTTGCAAGCTGAATGTACCATCTTCAGGTTGTGCCCAATTTGGTATAGGGTACAACATAATGGTAAGTAGTAGTAAGAAAAGTGTTTTAGTTGATCTCTTCATCCTTTATTTTGTTTAATTGTTTATAGAAATATTTCAACCCTTCTTCAGTGCAGATTGCACGAAGATGGTAATCAAGTGCTTTATCAAAAATTGAAAGTGAAACAACTTCAGTTTCATCAAAAATGGCATTATCAGGGTGCATAGTGCACAATATGCGCCCAACCTGTAGCTTGGACACAAATTCCACATCTATTTTTTCCCTGTATAAGCCTTCTTTAATCCCTTGTTTTAAGTTATAGATAGTATCATTGTAAATCTGGTTCCTTTTAAATGATTTTATTTTTTCATACAGTGATGGATAGTATTTTTTTAAATCAAATTCCAGGTTGTTATTAAACTGTTTTATCACCTTAGCAACATGGTTTCTTAAAGAAATTAAGGCATCAATGGCATTTTCATGTTTGCTTAAAGAATATGTTTTTTCATTCATCAAATATTCCATGGCCTTTTCTACCAAGTCTTCCTTGTCTTTAAAATGTTGATAAAGGGTCTTTTTTGAAATTCCAGCCTCCCTAGCTACATCATCCATTGTTACACTTCTGATGCCATATCTTAAATACAGGGATATAATTTTATCTAACAGATATTTAATTTTTTCTTCCATAGTGTGCAAACATAGGAAATTTCTACACTAAAAAAACTCCAAGAATGTTAAAAGTTTCCTAAGTTTTCTTTAAATCCATAATTTGACTGCCAATTTTGAAGGCTTCCCAAAGCTAAAACATGCATAGGAATACTATATGCAATTTTCGGTAAATGGCGAAAATTAAAGGCTAATGAATTGAATTGGAAAGTGAATGAGAGATTATAAAAGAATATGAATATGTAGAATTGGCAGGTTTGTTTTGAAAGGAGTAAAACCAGGGCTAAAGCACTGAAAAAAAGTTATAAAATTGTTTTTTGAGAAAGAAAAATAAGCTCTGCAAATTGCAGATCTTGTGGGAAAGTGATTTTTATGTTTTCCCTATTGCCTTCAACCAGGTAAATGGTATTGTTGTTTGCTTCAAAAACAGAAGCATCATCAGTAAATTTAAGTGAATATTCCTGGTTGTAGGCTTTTTTTATTTCTTCCAAATGAAAAGTTTGAGGGGTCTGCACCAGGAAATATTTTGAGCGTTCAACAGCCATATTTTTACTTCCCTCAACTTTCCTGATTGATTCTGTTGCTGGCATTGCAGGTATGGCATTTCCCTTTTTTGCAGCCACCTTAAAACAATCCTCTAAAGTGCTTTGGCTAACCAATGGCCTCACCCCATCATGGATAAAAACAATTTTATTGCCTTTCACCTCGGAAAGCCCATTTTTTACAGAATGAAACCTGGTTTCTCCCCCCTGGCATATGCTGTGCCTTGTTAAAAATGCATGTTTTTCACACAGGTTTTTCCACATATCAATTTGTGGCTCAGGCAAAACCACAATGATCTCAGTGGTATTATCAAATTCATAAAAAAGGTTGATAGTATGCATTAAAAGGGGTTTTCCAGCAAGTTCAATAAATTGTTTGGGCATTTGTTTCCCCATCCTTTTCCCTGACCCTCCTGCTACTATCACTGCAACTTTTTCCATTGTGGTAGTGTTCTAAATTTGGTATATTGTGTTTTGAAAGTTAATGAAAAAAATTAATTCACATAATTATGCAAAAAGTACTTAATTTTTTAACAGAACTGAAAGAAAATAACAACAAAGAGTGGTTCAATAAAAATCGTAAAAGGTATGAAGAAAGCCGTGACAAAATGTTATTTATGACAGAACTTTTGAACAATGAAATCAGCAAATTTGACCAGGTTATTCCTGTTATGAACCCTAAAGATTGTTTGTTTAGGATTTTTAGGGATGTGAGGTTTTCAAAAGATAAAAAGCCATACAAGACAAATATGGGAAGTTACATAGCCAAAGGTGGGAGGAAGAGCATGTATGCCGGCTATTATTTCCACATTGAACCTGGAATGTGTTTTGTTGGTGGGGGTATTTATATGCCACAGCCTGAACCATTAAAAGCAATCAGGACTGCTATATACCAAACCCCTGAAGAATTTATACAAATTGTAAACAACAAAACTTTTAAAAAGTATTATTCTGAGATTTATGGTGAAAAATTAAAGACAGCTCCAAAAAATTTTCCTAAAGATTTTGAGCATATTGATTTGTTGAGGAACAAGTCATATGCATTCTCTCATAAGGTTAATGATGAGGTTGTTATCAGTGATAAATTTATTGGTTATGCTGTTTCAGCTTTTAAGCAATTACATAAAATCAACAGTTTTTTGAATGATGCCCTCGAAAAAATTTAATTTTTTTTTAAAAAAGTGGGTTACCTTTTTGAGATATCAGGAATATAAAGTAGAATACCCTTATTATTTATCTTTCCAATTCCAATGAAATTACCCCGGCATCCCAAGCCGGGGTTTATTTTTGTATTTTAAGCATAGGTTTATATAGATTGGAGCATGTTAAATTTATTTCTTTTTATTGTCTTTATTTGATTAATTTTGCGGCCTCTTAATTTTGATAAAACAGTAAAGATGAAAAAGACACTATTTGCAATTTGTTTGATCTTAGGACTAACCCTCAATGGATTCACTCAAAATGTTCAACTTCATTATGATATGGGTGATGGCAGGGGATACTTTACTTCAACAGTTGAAATGTTTAAACCAGACAAATATGGATCAACTTTCTTTTTTATTGATATGGACTATAGTGCTGATGACAGGGATGTTGAGAATGGAATTTCTTCAGCTTACTGGGAAATTGCCAGGGCTTTTAAATGGAATGAAAACCAAAAATTCATGCCACGTGTGGAATACAATGGTGGGGTTTTCAAATTAAACGGAGATGATACTCCATTTGTTCCCATTGAAAATTGTTGGTTAATTGGTGTTGAGCGCACTTGGGCTTCAGCTGATTTTTCCAAAATCCTTACCCTTCAGGCAAATTACAAATACATTAAGGATAAAGAAGACGCATCTTTCCAATTGACTGCTGTTTGGACTATCCAGATGGCAGATGGGAAGCTTACCTTCACTGGTTTTGCTGATTTTTGGAAAGAAGAAATGTTCTGGGGAACAGATTTTCGTTTTTTAACTGAACCACAATTGTGGTATAATGCTTCAAAAAACTTATCTCTTGGTGGAGAAGTTGAATTTAGCAATAACTTCCTGGGAAATGAATTCCATGTTATGCCCACTATTGGAGCAAAATATACATTCTAATTAAAACAGTGAATTATGTTTGGACGTTTTTTTAGGTTAGAACAAAACAGGACTACTGCCAAAACAGAGATACTGGCTGGTATTACCACATTTATGACCATGGCTTACATCCTGGCAGTAAACCCTGACATATTGAGTGCCACAGGCATGGATAAAAATGCATTGTTTACTGCAACAGCTTTGTCTGCTTTTGTAGCAACTTTGTTTATGGCACTTGTTGCCAGGTTGCCATTTGCCCTTGCCCCAGGAATGGGGTTAAATGCCTTTTTTGCTTTTTCAGTGGTTTTAGGCATGGGGTATAGTTGGCAGTTTGCGTTGACAGCTGTCTTCTTGGAAGGAATTATATTTTTAGCACTTACAGCTTTTAATATCAGGGAATTAATTGTAAATGCAATCCCCCTTTCATTGAAACATGCAGTTTCGGCAGGTATTGGCTTATTCATTGCTTTTATTGGGCTACAAAGTGCAGGTGTTATTATAAAGAATGATGCAGTATTAGTTGGGCTAGGAGACATGGGCTCTCCTTCTGTTCTCATTGCCCTGGGAGGTGTTGCATTAATGGGGGTCTTGCTTTCACTAAAAGTTAGGGGAGCCTTACTAATTGGTATATTCATAGCCACTATGGCAGGCACCCCATTTGGGGTTACAGAGTTACCTGAAAGCAACCTGGTTGGGCTGCCACCCTCATTGGAGCCAATCATATGGAAATTTGACTTTTCAAACATCTTTTCATTTGATATGCTTATTGTTCTTTTTACCTTCCTTTTTGTAGATATGTTTGATACAGTGGGTACACTTGTAGGCGTATCTTCAAAAGCAGGGATGCTGACCAAAGAAGGGAAGGTTCCAAAAGTAAAGCAAGCCCTTTTTGCTGATTCAGTTGGGACAACATTGGGTGCAATTTTAGGCACAAGTACTGTAACTACTTATGTAGAAAGTGCCTCTGGTGTGGCTGAAGGGGGGAAAACAGGGTTAACCTCATTGGCAACTGCATTTATGTTTTTGATAGCCCTGTTTTTCGCTCCTGTATTTATAATGGTACCTGGGGCAGCAACAGCACCTGCCCTTATATTAGTTGGGTTTTTTATGATGTCTCCAATATTAAAAATTGATTTTGAAAACTTTACTGAATCAATACCTGTATTTATTACAATTATTATTATGCCTTTAACATACAGTATTGCAGAAGGGATTGTATTTGGGATGCTGTCCTATGTAATATTAAAATTGTTGACAGGAAAAGTGAAGGATATTTCAATTGTAATGGTTGTTTTGTCAATTTTATTTGTTTTGAAATTCTTCATTTAACAACATAAAGAGTTTGCCTCAAAAGTAAAAACCCTGTTTTATTAACTTACAAATTGTAAGCATAAAAATAAATAGCACACTAATAACACTGATAATACAGATAATCACAGTTAAAATCAATGTAAATTTGTTTAATCTGTATTTTCTGTGTTCCATTGCTTTCAGTTTATATAATATGAAATAATTTTCATGTCTTTCGACAGCCTCTTTTCTTTATAGCACAAATTTTATAATTTTGTGGTCAATATTGTTTTTGGGACATTAACTCAGTTGGTTTAGAGTGTTACCTTGACAGGGTAGAAGTCACTGGTTCGAATCCAGTATGTCCCACTTCCTTTTCAGTTTTATTTGTGTCCAGTTGGTTTAGGGTGTTACCTTGACAGGGTAGAAGCCACTGGTCCCCAGTCTGCCAGGGCACACTGTAAGTGAATCCTGTGCAACCCACAGTTTACAAATAAATCCCATATTTTGTCCTTTGGGGATATTTCTATATGCCATTTCTTAAAACAAACGTTTGTTCTAATTTGGGCTTTAAATTTTTTATGCTGGCATGAGTAAAATGTTGCTATATTTCTGATAAACAGCAAAATAAATTTTATACTTATACACATGAAGTTTCTGGTAAAAGGATAATATATTCACTTCAATATGTTTAATTACCTGCTTTTTTGTATATTATAGTGCTTTAGGGAAGTGTTAAATTGTTAGGGTAATTCGCAAACAATCTCATAAATGGAAAATATTTTAATTTTTACCACCAATAAGAAAATTAGAGGTAGGTTTTTATCAGAGATTTCAGAACTGAAAGGATATAATTTTTTCTTTTTTGACAGTATACAAAGTTTAAAAGAAGATTTAGGGATCATAAACCCTCAATTTTTCCTGACAACCACCACTGATTTTAATCTATTAATGAAAATTGATCATTTGAAAGGGGCAATGTCGGGCCAATTAAAATTGATTTTGGTCAGTGATTCAGAAATTATACCAGAACATAAACATCAATTTTCCCCAATTTTTATCCCCCATGATTTCCAGGTTGGGCATTTGATGGAAGCCATCAACAAAACTTATGATTTTTCCAATGGTTGGATGAAATCATCTGGGATATTGAATTTGTTGCTGAATAATATACCCATTGCTTTATTTTGGAAAGATAAAACCCTGCGCTACCTGGGATGCAATAAAATATTTGCAAAAGACAGTGGGCTTAAAAACGCAAATGACATTGTTGGTTTGACAGATTATGAAGTATTCAGCAAGAAGCTTGCAGAAGAACACATATCAATGGACAGGCAGGTGATAAGCTCAGGACAGCCAATTATTAACAAAGAAGAGAAATTTGAAAACCCAGATGGCACAATTGAATGGCACAGGAAAAACAAAATACCTATCAGGGATATAAATGGGGAAGTGGTTGCTATAATGGGGATGTATGAAAAAATAACGGACAAAAAAATTGCTGAAGAAGATTTGGTCAAAGAAAAACATTACTTGCAATTGCTTATGGATAACATCCCAGATAGGATATATTTTAAAGATATAGATTCAAGGTTTACCAGGGTTAATAAGGCAATTGTTGAGTTATTTGATAAAGACAAGCCAGAAGATTTATTGGGAAAAAATGACTTTGATTTTCATGATCCTGTTCATGCGAAAAATGCTTTTGAAGACGAACAGCAATTAATGAAAAGTGGCAAACCTTTAATCAACCATATCGAGAGTTTTGAAAGAGATGGTGTAATGTCATGGGAATCAACTACAAAAATCCCACTTTATGATGATGAAAAGCAATTGCTTGGTGTGGTAGGAATATCAAGGGATTATACAAAACAAAAGCAATTGGAAGTTGACCTGGTGAAAGAAAAAGACCTTTTTCTTAACCTCATGAATAATACCCCAGACTCAGTATATTTTAAAGATAAGGATTCACGCTTCACAAGAATCAATAAAGCTCAGGCGGAACTTATGGGATTGAACCACCCTGATGAAGCCATAGGAAAATCAGATTTTGATTTTTTTGAAAAAGACCATGCACAGTGGGCATTTGAAGATGAACAAAAATTGATGGAGAGCAGGATACCATTAATCAATAAATTGGAAAAAATAAGGGCCCCTGAAGGCTATAGGTATGTTTCATCCACGAAAATACCATTGCTTGGTAAAAATGGTGAGATACTTGGATTGTTTGGTATATCAAGGAATTATACTGAACAAAAGATGACCGAACTCCAGCTTGAAAAGGAAAAGGATTTGCTGCAAACCCTTATGGACAATATCCCTGATAGCATTTATTTTAAAGACAATGAGTCAAAATTTACAAGGGTGAACAGGGCTTTGGCAAATATCTTGGGCATCTATAACCCTGCTGAATGCATTGGAAAAACTGACTTTGACTTTTTCCCTGAAGCCCAGGCTAAAAATTTATTTTCTGATGAACGGGCAATTCTGGAAACAGGGATCCCACTTATAAACAAGATTGAAAGCATAACTAATAAGGACAAGTCAACCATGTGGCTTTCCTTTACAAAAATACCACTTAAGAATGAGGATGGTGAAGTAACAGGCCTGGTAGGTATTTCGAGGGATGTGTCAGCACAAGAACTGGCTAAAAAAAGCCTGGAGTATGCCAAAGAAAAAGCAGAAGAAGCCAACAAAGCCAAGTCAGTTTTCCTGGCTAATATGTCACATGATATCCGCACCCCAATGAATGGGGTGATTGGTATGGCTGATATCCTGAAACGCACAAACCTGACAAAAGAACAACAAGATTACCTGGATATAATTGTTAAATCAGGGACAAACCTGTTGAGCATTATAAATGATATCCTGGACTTCTCAAAAATTGAGTCAGGGAAAATGGAATTGGAGGTAATGCCTATTAACATTCGCAATATTGTGGAAGATGTTGGTGATGTTCTGGTAGTTAGGGCAAATGATAAGGGTATAAACCTAATCACTTATGTTGATACCAATATGCCAGGGCTTGTTATTGGTGATGAAGTAAGGCTGAGGCAAATCTTGGTGAATTTGTTGAACAATGCTGTGAAGTTTACTTCTGATGGTGAAGTGTTTATATCTTCAGAAGTAAGTAAAATTGAAGGGAAAAACTGTGAAGTATTATTTAAAGTAAATGATACTGGGATTGGGATTGCTAAAGAAGTCCAGCCAAAACTTTTCCAGTCGTTTACACAAGCTGATGCATCTACAACCAGGAAATTTGGTGGGACAGGACTGGGACTGGCAATCTGCAAAAAGCTGGTTGAACAAATGGGTGGTAAAATTGGGTTGAAAAGTGATGTTGGCAAAGGCTCATTATTCTGGTTTTCATTAAATTTTGAAATCAGTGAGCAGGTTTCAAAAGTTGTGATCCAGGAACGAGAAACATTCAAAGATTTAAACTTCCTTATCATTGATGACAATAAAACCAACAGGATGATCTTCAGGAAATATTTTGAAATATGGGGATGTAATTCTGATGAGGTTGTTAATGGGAAAATGGCTATTGATATGATGCAGGAGGAAGCAAAAAATGGGAAAATATATGACCTGGCTTTGGTTGACTACCAAATGGAAAAAATGGATGGGTTGGAGTTTGCAAAAAAAATGAAAAGCATCCCTGAAATAAACAAAACCAAACTAGTCTTACTCTCATCTGTGTCAAATATTATCCCCAAAAATAAAGAAAAAGAGGCTGGGTTTGAAGCTTACCTAAATAAACCCATAAAATTGAAGCAGTTGTTTGAAACCATCTCAAAAGCAACTGGAAAAGCAGTTGAAAAAGAGGACATTCAAAAATCAAAACCTGGCAATATATTCAAAAAAGATGGGCTTACAGTTTTAATTGTTGAAGACAATGAAATCAACTTAAAGGTTGCTGAACTCTCAGTTAAAACAGTTACCAGTAATATTGATTTTGCTAAAGATGGAAAAGTTGCTGCTGAAAAAGTGATGAGAAAAAAGTATGATGTTATCCTGATGGATATACAAATGCCAGTTATGAATGGATATGAGGCTACTATAAAAATCAGGGAATATGAACAACAGCAAGGGGTAAAAAACCCTACCAAGATAATTGCTATGACTGCTAATGCAATGAAAGAAGATAAGCAGCATTGCTTGCAAGTTGGGATGGATGCATATATGAGCAAGCCATTTAAATCAGGAGATTTTGTAAACACATTAAAGGAGCTCAATATATAAGAAGAGGTTAATTCAGGTTTTGAAAACCCCTACTTGTTACATCATTTAGAATATTTTATTGCCAAATATGACTAAAAACTTCCATTGGAAAGTTAAAATAGTTGGTATGTTTGTTGCAAAGTCTTTACTTGCTAAAATTAGTTTAACCAAATTTTTGCTTTATCATGGTCAACAAAAACCTATACTTTTTTTTATTTATCATTTGTTTCCCTTTAATTGTTCATTCTTCAGAGAAACCAAATTTTGTTTGGATAATATCTGAAGATAATTCCAAGCATTTTATGAAGCTATTTGATGAGCATGGACCATCAACTCCACAAATTGAAAAGCTTGCTGAAAAAGGGTTGGTTTATACCCATGCATTTTCAAATGCCCCAGTTTGTAGTGTGGCACGTTCAACACTTATTTCAGGATGCCTTGCTCCCAGGATTGGGGCACAGTTCCATAGGAAAATTATTAAAGTTCCAATGCCTGAAGGGTTGAAAATGTTCCCTGCTTACCTTAGGGAGGCAGGCTATTACACTACCAACAATTCAAAAGAAGATTATAACATCATAAAAACAGATGATGTATGGGATGAATCAAGCAAAAAGGCTACTTGGAAAAACAGGAAGCCCGGCCAGCCATTTTTCCATGTCCAGAATTTCGGCCAATCACATGAAGGGAATTTGCATTTCTCTAAAAAACAGATGGAAGAAATAGAAAATAATGCTGATAAAGAAATAGTATTTATACCTCCAATACACCCCAAAACTGAAACATTCAAGTATTCTTATGCCAGGTACCATGACCGCATCCAGGTAATTGATGGTAAAGTGGGAGAAATAGTCCAGCAGCTTGAAGAAGAAGGGTTGCTGGATGATACATTTATCTTTTATTTTGGCGACCATGGAGGTGTGCTGCCAGGAAGTAAAGGGTACATTTATGAAACAGGGATACAAATCCCATTAGTGGTAAGGATACCTGAAAAATTTAAACACTTGGTAGATTTTGAAGCAGGCACAACTGTTGATGGTTTTGTAAGTTTTATTGATTTTGGCCCTACCCTTTTGCAGCTTGCAGGCATCCAGGTTCCTAAAAAAATGGATGGCAAACCATTCCTGGGAGAAAGCATTAAAAAAGAAGAGGTAAACAACAGGGACGTAACCTATTCATATGCTGACCGTTTTGATGAAAAATATGACCTGGTTAGGGCTGTCAGGGTTGGTAATTTCAAATATATACGCAACTACCAGCCCTTTAATTATGATGGCTTACAAAATAATTATCGTTACAAAATGCTGGCTTATAAAGAGTGGCGTGACTTATATTTTAAAAGGAAATTAAACAAGGCACAAAGCCAGTTTTTTGAAGCCAGAAAACCAGAAGCCCTGTATGATTTAGAAGCAGATCCATATGAAACCAACAACCTTGCTTACAATCCTGATTATGCAGGAGTGGTTAAAAAAATGCGTGTGAAACTGCAACAAAAATTAAAAGCAATGCCTGACCTAAGCTTTTTCCCGGAAAGCTATTTAGTAGAAAAAGCTTTTGGTAACCCTGAAAAGTTCAGCCTGAAAAATAAAAAGGAAATTATGGCAATGATTGATATTGCTGACCTTAACCTATTGCCATTTGATGAAGCAAAAGAGGGTATTAAAAAGGCTATTCATTCTGAAAAACAATGGGAGAGGTATTGGGGGCTTATTGTTTGCAGCACATTTGGTAATGATGCTATTGAAATGGTGCCATTAGCCAGGGGAGCAGCCGAAAAAGATACAGAGCCATTAAATAGGGCGAGGGCTGCTGAATTCCTTGCGCTTATTGGAAAAGATGACCCTGTTGAAGTGGTTGTAAAAGCTATCAAGGATGCACATACAGGAACTGAACTAAGCCTTATCCTGAATACACTGGTTTTGTTGCAGGATGGTCCTATGGCTTATAAATTCCCAGTAGATAATTTACCTGTCAACCCAGAATTTGTAGGGCATGAAAATGTAAAAAGGAGGTTGTTATACCTGAAAAAGGAATTATAAAAATAGCTTTTTATTGTTTGAAATATTCCTGAAATATTCTTTTTATATCATCAATTGTGTGGTAACTTTTCACTATGATATTTTTATTCCCAGTGATCATGGCTGATAAGTATTTATCATTTTGAGGCCTGAATAAACAAAACACAGGGATATTGTTTTCAACAGCCCTGCCTATTTCATACCCAACCCCCATGGAAGTAACAGTTACTTCAGCAACTACCAGGTTTGAGCTTAACAACCATTCCATGTCCCTGTTGTGGATGAATACATCATTTGCCCCATCATCTCCTACAACACCAAGGTTAATGTCACCCACATGTTCTGTCAACACATTACCATATGTTTTAAGCAACTTGATGATTTGATTATAAAGCCCTGCATCTTCTCTTCCTCCTCGAATTGAACCTGCAAAATAAATATTCATAATCATTTTTTTTGGTAAATTCAAAGTAATAAATTAATGGCAAAAAATAAGTTTATATTTAATTTTATCTTTATTCTTTAAATAAAAGTTGTCAAAAGTTAAATTGTAAAAAATGATAGTATGGAAACAAAAGTAATCTTTTTGACTCTCCCTCTTTTCCCTCTCTACGCGTAGAGAGGGATGATTGTGACTTAGTCGCGATCAGGGTGAGTAAGTATGTGAAAAATGTTACACTTTTTCAAAATTATTAAGTGCAGTTTTTCAGGCAATTACAAGCAT
>JANQHI010000021.1 GCA_028282705.1 Prolixibacteraceae bacterium
TTGCTTGTAAGTCATCCGTATTCACTGATGCTACAGAACTCGTTAGGTTTCTTTTGATTTCAGTACCATAACCAATAGCAACTACTTCTTCAATGCCAAAAGAAGAGGACAGCATGGTAATATCAATTTGTGCCCTCCCATCAATGTTTGTTTCCTGGCTTTCCATACCAACAAATGAAAATACAAGAGTCCCATCTGATGGGGCATCAATTGAATAATTTCCATCATTATCTGTAACAGTGCCAATTGTACTACCTTTCAATACAACCGTCACGCCAGGAAGGGGAAACCCATCATTATCGGTTACCTTTCCAGTTACCCTTGCCTGTTGCCATGAAACCCCCTTTTCTCCATCCATAATTGCAGGAGATGAAAGTACGATCTGCCTGTCTTTAACAACATAAGCAACATTAGTATCTTGAAAAAGCAACCTCAACACCTCTTCGATGTGTTTATCAGTCAGGCTTAAGGATACTTTCCTGCCAACATCTATCACTTTTTCGCTATACAGGAAATAAAATTCGCTTTGATCTTCAATTTCGGCAAGAACCTGCCTTACTGTAGCCCTTTGCATATCTAACGATAGCTTAGTATTCTGCGAGTAGGTTTCGTTTGCCAAAACCCCCAGGGCAGTAACCAGAAACAAACTAAATGTAAGTTTCATAATCATTAATAGTTTTAACGTATTGGAAAATAGAATCTTCCATACGACATTACAATTAAATTTTTTCATACTTTTACAATGTTTTAGTTAGAAATTACCCAGCATGTTATTGCCGGGGATTTTTAAAATCTTCTGCGGGGAAATGCGGAGACATTTCCCTGCATTTTTAAATTACGTTATTTTCATACCATAGGCATTTAAGTTTGGTTAATAATCAGGTTTTATGTTAATTGATATAATCTGTTTTGAATAAGTACCATTGCTAAGTTTTTCCCTTGGGTGTATTGTATATTCAATTGGTGTGGCCAGTACCATTAAATCCAATATTTGTGTTAGGGTTTCGTCAACAAAAGTGGCAGTATACGTGTAATCTTTTACATTTTCATCTTCAAGCCAAATATCTACATTATACCAACGGCTGATTTTTTTTGCAATATCGCCTATATGGTCGTTTTTAAAAATAAGCACACCATCTTTCCATGAGTAATACTTTTCTGTATTTCCATATGTTTTGGTAATTTTCCCTGATTCCAGGTTATAGCGGCTGTGTTGGCTGACCCTAGCCATAATCGATGAAGCAATCTTATCATCTTCCCCTTCCCTCTCCAAAATCACTTTCCCTTCAACCAATGTGGTTTCAATATTGGGGTCGTTTTTGTATGCCATCACATTAAACGTGGTTCCCACTGCTTTAATGTCTAAAATGCCGGTTTTCACAATAAAAGGTTTCCTCGGGTTATGTACAACTTTAAAAAAAGCTTCCCCTTCAAGTTCTATCTGCCTATTTTTGCCAATAAACCTTTGGGGGTACCTTAGCTTGCTCCCATGGTTGAGGAATACTTCAGTACCATCAGCCAACTTAAGCGAGGTCCTCGACCCTACAGGAGAAGTTACTTCCATTGTATCCGTCAAAATGCTGGAAAAAGTTTTATTATCTAACGTTGGTTTTGCCTCCCTGTAAATTAATATTGAAAGTATCGGGATAAGCATCACTGCGGCAACCCTTGTCATCCAAGTGAAGAATGCAGTACCCGTTTTTTGCTTTATAATAATACTGGAATTTTTAAGGTTGATTTTATGGTGAATTTTATCAAGCAATCTATTTAATTTGCCACCATTTCCTGCTAGGTCTTTTTCAGTTAGTGAATTTTTAATGATTGCACTAAATTTTTTACTGTCCGGATTTTTTGCTTCCTCTTCCGCCCAGGTTATAATCTCCTTCAATTCTTTTGGAGAACAACTGTTAATTAAATATTTTTCTAATAGCTCTTTTGTCATTTTATTCTTCTGTAAAGCACCTTGCTTTCAATAAAGTGGCGCAACCTGTTAAATTTAAACTACTTGTGTAATGTTATACCAATTAAATTGCGACACGGCTTTATTCAGTTAAATTGGTATTATTTGCCCATTATACGTGCAACTAAACAAATACCACTAGTTTAAAAGCAATTTTTTTTAGCTTAAGAATAAAAATATATAGAAAAGATTGATAAGCAGGGAATTATCCAGGTTTGATTTTAAAAAGCTGAGGGCTTTTACCATGTGGTTCTCCACTGTATTTACTGAAAGTCCTAACCGTGATGCTATTTCCTGATAAGTCATTCCCTGCTGGCGGCTCATTTTAAAAACCTCTTTCTGCCTGGTAGGGAGCTTTTCTATTAACATAGCAACTTGCTCATTCAGTTGTTCATATTGTAGCTTGTCAATTACATTAACCTGTACTAACTGGCTCTGAATTGATTGCAAGTGGTTAATGTATTTTTTTTCACTGATGCGTTTTCGGAATAAAGAAATTGTTAAATTATATGCAACCGTAAAAAGGAAGGAATCAAATGATTGGTAGGTATTGAGCTTATTTCGTGATTCCCATAACTTAACAAATACCTCCTGGGTGATCTCTTCAGTATCCTGCTCATTTTTAATGAACTTAAATATAAACGCAAATACCTGGTTGCCATAACGATGGTAAATTTCATCAAATGCTGACATATCACCAGATTTTAAACGTTTTACCAGATGTTTATTTAAGCTATGATTGGCCAACGATAATTTTTTTATCAAATAAATACAAAATTAAAGATATTTGCAAAATACCTTCCTTATTCATATGTTAGGTTGAATTTAAACATAAATGAATTAATATTGTAACGGAAAGCATAATAAAACAAATTGGGTTGCATAGGGTGAAGCATGATTTGAAAGCCTCATTGAATAGATTGTTTTTATTTTTTCTATAAATTACCTTAATAATCAAGCACATGAAAAAAAGTTCATATAAAATTTTGGTAAAAGAAAAATTGATCCTTGAATATTATTCTGGTGAAATACGAATGGATGATTTACTTTATTCAAAGGAAATTATTTCTGAAGATAAAATATATAATCCTGAATTTAACATTATTCATGACTTTCGGGATGCAAATTTCATTATGGCTAAAGAAGATGTCGATAAAATACAAGATTTTTTCAAAGCTCATCCCAAAATAGATTATGAGAGGTCTGGAGCATATCTAACTTCTAAACCAAATGAAGTAGTGTTTGCTACTTTTTTTTCTGATATTCTCAAAACATTTAAAATCAAAACTGAAATATTTTCAACTGTTGAAGCATCCTTAACTTGGATAAGTGACGAAAAAATTAGTGTAGCTTTTATTCAAGAATTATTGGAAGAACTAAAAATACAAACTAACAATGTGTATAATTCATAAGGGTTTTCGAGACTATCTAGTATTATATCCTGCATTATTTTCTGTTTCTGTGTATATTGATTGGTTTTAAACTCCTATATCCTTTACGAAATCATACTCCACAGCATCATATAAATCATAAGGCTTGCAACCTATAAATAGTACACATGGACCTGAATTACATTGGAACAATTGGGGAAACCCAATCAACCTTATTATGATTTTTGATGAGTTAGTGGCCTATAAACACTTTATAATGTTCCATACACTAGCCCAAAATATATTAGAAAGCCTATTATAAAGTCCTAATAAATAACCCTTTTTTAAATACCTTTATTGAAAATTATTTCATCTCCCTCCAAAGACTCAGAATATGCACTGATTTTAATTTCCCCTTTATTATAACCTGCCTGTATAAGTACAATTGCTTTTCCGTTAAACGCTTTTCTGTATGGTTTAGAATCAATCTCTGGAGATGAAGGGTTTCCATTTCCTGTACCCAATATTTTCCCATCGCCTTCAATTTCAAACTTGATTTTATTTCCTGCCAAAGGGACAATATTCCCATCCTTGTCCAGGACCTCAACCTTTATTACAGAAACATCCTTCCCATCTGTTTTTAGCGTTGTTTTATCGGGTGTAAGCTTTAATTTAAAGGGGCTGCCTGTAGTTACCAATTTATCTTCTATTACTTTTTCCCCATTTTTATACCCTAAGGCAATCAAATTTCCTGGGGCATATTTCAGGTTCCAATTGAGGTACCCATATTTTTCAAGCTTCTTTTTCCCCAGGCTTTGACCATTTAAGAATAATTCTATTTCATCACAATTACTATGTATTAGTACTGATATGTCTTTCCCTTCCATACCTTGCCAATTCCAATGTTGCGCCATTTTTAAAACAGGCTTATCGGTCCACCAGGATTGATAGTGGTAATAAAGTGGTTTTGGGAAACCACATAAATCCATGGCACCAAATTGGGAACTATTGTTGGGCTTTTTGCTGGGGTACACCTCTCCATTGTAATCAAAGCCCGTCCATAAGAAGCTTCCTGCCAACCAAGGACGTTCAGCATAAAATTTCACAGTCCTATAAGCACCGCTATTGCTCCTAACCATATTTGCAGCCAAATGCCCTTGTACCTCAATTGTTCCTTCTTCTTCATCCTCGGGCATATAATACCCCCCTAGCCCATCTGATATTGCAAAAGCATTGTTATCTTCAGCAAACTCATAAAAACCACGCGTGACAGTAGCGTTACCCACTTCAGTCCCAATAACGGGCTGGTTGGGATGGTTCTTATGGTACTCATCTATAAAATCCAGGCTGTAGTTAAAGCCCATGACATCAATTTCTTGAGCAAAGCCAAAGTCCACCTTACTCCCCCAGGCGTTAACACCAGCTGTAACCAAGCGGGTAGAATCGTATTTATGCGCCTCAGCTACCATCTTTTTCATGTATCTTCGGCCAATAATATTTCGTTGGGTCCCCCCTTCTTCATTGGCCATAGACCAGATGATAATTGATGGATGGTTGCGGTGGTTGGCCACCATCCACTTAACCTGCCCTAAAGCATCAGGGGTACTGCCTGCTGTACGCGTTTCATCCATCACCAACATGCCAAGGCTGTCGCAGGCATTCAACATTGATTTTGAAAACGGGTAATGGGAACGAACGGCATTAACACCCATCTCTTTTAGGAGTTTTAAACGGTAGCAATGCAGTGCTTCTGATAATGCTGACCCTACCCCAGCAAAATTTTGATGGATACAAACCCCATTCAACTGAACACGTTTCCCATTCAGGAAAAAACCATTGTCGGCAGTAAACTCCAGGCTTCGGATACCAAATTTGGTTTTGTAGCTATCCAATAAAGTAGTTCCTGAATACAGCCTGGTAACTAAAAGGTAACGATTGGGATGTTCAACAGACCATAAGTTTGGTGCATTTACTTTCAGTTTTTGTTCAAACACCTTTTCTTTGCGTTTTTTTAACAGGACTTTACCTGACTGGCCTTTTGCCACCCGTTTTCCATTAGCATCAAAAATTTCATGTTTTACAAAAACAACCTTATCTTCAAAATCTTCATTTTGAATAGTTGTACTCAGCCCAACCTGAGCATGCCCATTTGCAATTGAGGTGCGGATATATGGACCAACATCAGCAATATGCAATGGTGTTGTTTTTATCAGGCATACTTCTTTGTTGATCCCTGCCCCCTCATAGAACCAACCTTCATGGAGTGTTGCATCTACACGCAAGGTTATGATGTTCTCTTCTCCGTAAACCAGGAAATCTGAGATATCAAAGCTAAAGCCTGAATAACCACTCCAATGGCGTCCAATATAAAAACCATTTACCCAAAGCATACTATTTCGAAAGACACCATCAAACTCAACCACCAGGCGTTTGCCTTCATCCCCTTTTTCAATTTTGAAGTTTTTCCTATACCAACCAATGGATGTCTCAGGGTATTCACGCCCAACAACCTTATAGCCATAACGGTTACCAATACGTTCATCCTGCTCAAAATCATAGGGCAAATCCACAGTCCAATCGTGGGGAATTTGAATATCCTTCCAGCCGGAATCGTCAAACCTAAGCAGGGTGGCAGGAATACCATGCCCTCCATAAGGAGAAGGCTCCAGCTTTGCAAACTGCAATTGTGTCCCGCTTCCAAAGCCAAAATCTTTATCAATGTCAAAACTATGTCCCAGATGGAACTTCCACCCCTGGTTGAAATCCAGGATTTCACGTTGAGCAAAAGTGCCGAAGCTAGCTACTAAAAATGCGATAGATATAAATAAGATCCTCATGTTTTTTTGTTATTCAATTACATACCAGTTATAGGAATTTGCCGGTATGTTAACGGTTAATTTAATAGAATAATCACGGCTTAAGCTATATTCCTGCTTTTTGCCTTCTTTTTCACGTACTGATACTGTTTTCTCCAGGCCTGTGTAATATAGTGGTAGCTTTATCTCCCTTACCATCTCTGTATCAGTAGGGTTGAAAACCATCAGCAAGCCCTTTTCTTTCAATGATGGATTTACATGCAGGAATCCATCCCAGCCTTTGCCTGATGGGCGGCGCAAGTGGATAATATCGCTATTCAGGATTTCACGGTACTGCTTATACCAATTAACCACTTTGGTAACCAATGCCTGGGTTTCTGGCGCATCATACAAACGAGGGCCACGATAGCAAGCCTGTACTCCTGAACCATAATTCTGCATCATGTGGTTTTCATAGTCTTTCAGGTGATCTTTTAAAGGCTCTAGCGTTGCTGCTGCACCTCCCCCATGGTATTGTGTTAAAGGAACAAAGGTCCAGCACATGGAAGGGATCCGGTCCCAAAGCCCATCATAAATATTCAAACGGCCGTGCATCAAATGGCGTTCACGTGGTAACGACCAATTCACTTCGCGGTAGCCAATCCCTGTTTTATTTGTTCCAGAGTTAATGTAGAAATCAGGGACATTCATATAAATCCCTTTAGACCTCATCCATTTGTATAATCCCTGGATTTGCGCATATTGCTTCCATTGCGAATCGCCCAGCCCATTATGATGGGCATGTTTGGTTGATGCACACACATTACCAGGATAGGAACCATCATTCTCAAACACCTGCATCCCGGTTTTATTGAAGAATTTGCGGATCTTACGGAAATAGTCATAGCCCCATTCACTGCACAGGCATGGTGAAGAACCAAAGATCATCCCACCCCGTTTCCCCGTTTTGGGGTTGATCACATCAACCTCATCACTAATCCAACGGCTGGATAGCAGGGAATAACCTCCCAGCTCAATGCCTTTGGAATTGGCATATTCACGTAACTCTCTAAACTTGGTATAGTTTGCTTCAGACTCATCTTCCATATTTAACCCACTACCAAAACTCA
Source organism: Prolixibacteraceae bacterium (assembly GCA_028282705.1). Taxonomy (GTDB): domain Bacteria; phylum Bacteroidota; class Bacteroidia; order Bacteroidales; family Prolixibacteraceae; genus JABMQB01. Next base: position 7,256 of record JANQHI010000021.1, read on the forward strand.
GGATTATCATCTCGTAACCCACAGTAGCACATTGATCTACCGCGTGCTTAACTACCTCAGGGTTTGTGGAGGTCAGGTGAAGGAAGATTGGATTTTCGGTAGTCCAGGGAGAAACAGTTCGATAAAACTTACGGATAAACATTCCTCTACGCTCCTGGTCACGCGAATCTATTGGGGTTTCCCAAACCCTAAACGTTGAAAGGCTTTTCCCTACAGGAATTGCTGTTTCAGGTCCCAAAGGAGGTTTCACTTCCAATAAACAAGGCAATTGCAAAGGATAATTGGTTTGTGAAGTATAGCGTGGGTCAGGCTCCCAATGGGTTGTCTTGTCAGATGTTTTCTGCTGCATTGCCCCAAAAGCATAATCTGTTTCAATATGAATATTGGGTTTCACCCAGTATTCTGGTATATCCACCAGGTTTTCACCTTCTACCATGGCCAGTTGCTCTAATTTGAAGGAGTTCAACTGAACAACCATTTCAGAATGGTTAATAAACTCAACCCATTTGGTAAAGGTAGGCAGCCCGTCATAAAGGGCAACATGCACCTTAGCAACAATACCATTCTTAGATAAGGTAAACACAACTTCTTTGCCTTTGGGCATTTCTTTATTGGCAGCCCAACGTACCCGTTTCCACTCCAAACGATCGTCTATGGGCTTTACCTCAAAATCTTCAATAATAAAAGAATTTGGGATAATGGATAAGTCATCTACCCATTTTTTAAAAGTATAACCATATTCCGGCTGTTTGCCCAGCCCGCCTATACTGTATTTTTTACCATCAATCACGACAACACCTTCATTAGATACCGCACGCAACAAAGTTTCCCCAGTCATCTGGTTAATATAATCTACTGTTGCCAGGTTGGGGATAATGCGGAATACACGTGCAATTAACCCATTGGTAAGGACAATTTCCTTGTTGTTTGTTGTCCTGAAAACTTCAGCTTTAGCCTCCTCATTATTAATCAGCCAATCAAATTCAGGTTGAGCTAAAGGCAGGCTTATTTCGGGCAAACTAGAGAGCTTATTTTGCAGCCGCTGACTTACTTCCCCGGAAAGTATTTCTTGTTCTCCCTGGTAATCGCCTTCAACCATTACCGGAGCAATCTCAAAGTATTCAATTGTTGGGTTTACCCACACGGCATGGTCTCCACTGACGCCATCATTGGCATCATCAACAATCATTTCAAGTACTCCCCCGCCAAGCTTAACATCAATATCTTTAGCTGGATCTCCCTGGTGCATAACACCACTGTTATAAATTTCTTTGCCGTTAAGGACAAGCCTAAAAATAACAATCCCCTTATCAACTTTACCATCTATTCCTTCAACTCCAACAAACTGTTTATAGGTTTCAGAAACATCATAAAACATACGCTTACCATCTGTTAATGGTATTGCTTTTATTGAAGGTTTGGCATAATCAATTGAATTATCATTTACACCAATTTTAGCTGTAAAACGACGGCTGTTATTTAGCTTGACCCGAATAATGGATGTTGCATGAACCCCTATCCCTTTCTTGTAGTTGACTCCAGCTATTGAGATATGCTGACCAGTTACAGACCTGTTTTTTGCAGGAGCACTATAAGCCTGCTCCCCCAATGAGATTTGCATATTTTGAAGTTCCACATAAGTTTGTGCCTGAAGTATACAACTATATAGTAAAGGCAATAATGTAATCAAGTAAAAACAGTGCCTAATTGTCTTCATCCTTTTTTTAGTTTTTAGATATATTATAGACTGAAAGATCACGGATAATAGGTGTTTCTACTGCGTTTTCAACCACCAATTTTATGGCATTCAATTCCATGGGCTCAAATTGATGGATGTATTTATGCCCAATACAGCTTCCCTTGAATAAAGATATCCATTGTGAACCTTTCTTCCCAAACAATTCAAATTCCCTGACACGTTCTCCTTCCCTAATATCTTCCATCAGGACAATGTGATTCAACTGCTGGGGTTTGGTAAAATTAATTTCATGTACCTTTCCTTTGCCATTGGTTTTAGCCACAGGATAGTCAAAACGTTTCTTAATCTCATCACCAAATTCTTTCATGCGTTTAACATCCTCTTCCGGAACCAATCCGCGTGGATCAATCACCACACCAATCAACATGTTGGTATTACGACCGACAGTTGTATAATATTTTTCAATAAGGGTTTCGAGCGACATCAGGTGTTTGGTGTTCTCAGGATGGTAGAACCAGCCCCCCTGCCAACCTCCATGGCGAATAGGGAAGTCGGCTTCGCCAGGGCACCACAATGGTCCATCAGGGCTTCCATGAAGGCGGTCAATTTCTTCATCGCCCCCACTTGAGGTCGTGGTATGCGTTGTGCTCCAGCAAGGATATGGTGCAACTCCACGTTCATTGCCTACCCAGCGGATTAAAGAATTCGTGCCTTCAGGCCCCTGGAAGACAACTGCCTGTGGCTGGTATTTATGCAATAGGGTAACAATATCCGGGCCTCCTTTTTCGGGTGGAAGGCAACCTCCATCAAACCATATTTCAAAAAATTTACCATAATTTGAATAAATCTCCGTTAACTGCTGCTCAACCATATCATTATATGCTTTCTGCTGCTTAGGGTCATTACCCCTTACCAAACCAGGGTTATCTACTTTAAAATAGCCATTTGCTGCAGCACTATAATATACCCCCGGCCGTACTCCATATTTTTCGCATGACTTTACAAAATCGGACAGGATATCTCCTTGCCCGTTTTTCCATGGCGAACTTTTTATCCCATAATCATGTGCTTTGCTGGGCCACAAACAAAAACCTGTGCAATGTTTTACCACCAGCACTGCATATTCGCCACCCATATCTTTAACCGCCTTTACCCATTGGTCAGTATCCAATTCTTTGGGGTTGAAAATCCGGGGGTCAGGGTTATAGTCCCACTGACCACGCCATTGGTATTCTGGTTCATAAACATTAATGTCGAAATGGATAATAGCACCAATCTCACAATCAGCCCATTCAACTTGTTCTTTGGTTGGTTTTGGAATTTGTGGGTAGCCTTTTAACGAAATACTTACTATAACAATTAATAAAAATAACTTTTTCATATTTACTTGTATTAAACCTTACAACATACGCCTAAAATTTATTGAACCTTTTACCAAATTCAATAATAAATACTGTTTTACACTTCTAAAATCGGAAATAAGACAATGCCACAATTGTATACGAGACTGTTTTACCCCTATGCTAAATAATTAAAAAATAAGAAATTGCAAATAGTTTTATAATTTACCTATATTAAAAACCCAATATTTTAATAACTCCAAGTTAGTTTTTAAAATACTGGGGTTAGAGTTAAAGACTCTGAGACTGTTGGTTAAAATACAATGCATATACTTTAGGGTTCGGCAGACAGATTACTTGTAGTTTTTCAATTTTACTTTAAACAACTTCAATAAAAAAACAGGTGCATGTTTCCATACACCTGTTAAACCTTTATCTATCCAAGCATTATTTCAAAGGGTCAAATGTTCCATTATCCCACCCCTGAGTTTGCTCAAGTTTAGTATTCCTTTCTAAATGTGTTTTTGATATCGCGAAAAAATAGTACTTATCCAACACATTTAGTTGTTCATTGTCAGTTTCTACAAGTTCATATGTAAACCTGTTGTAAACATCTGGAGAAGTAATATCATCTTTTCCAAAAGAGCCTGTTTCTCCATCTTTAAGGGTCCATTTAATCCCATGGTGGCTTCCAAGCCCATTTAAATAATCGAACTTACGAAGCCTTCTTAATTGGTACCACCTTTTACCCTCAAGTGCAAATTCGACAAAATGTTCGTTAAAATATGCTTCCCTAATTTCTTCTTTTGAAGAAGCTGTTATTCCATATTTATTGTTTGCCCCTGTAAAATGCTGAACAAAATTATTAAACCAGTACTATTAATAATTATGGTTGTTAAAATTTTTTATTTTTGTTCCATGGTTAAATCGCAGGAAAAAGCAAAAATAAAACTAACTAATGGCGAGGAAATCATCTTAAAAGATTTCTTTTATGCCAATTATCCTGTGTTTAATTCTTTCGCTGCAAAATATATTCCTGACACTATTATTTGTGAGGACATTGTCCAAGATATCTTTATTAAATTTTGGGAAAGCCGAAATACTTTCTTCAATATATTTTCTGTAAAAGCTTTCTTCTATAAATCAATCCGTAATTCATGCCTGGACTATATTAAACACCAAAAAGTAAAAGATAAGTACATTGAATATAATAAACCTGTTGAGGAATCTACCCAGTACTTTTGGGAAGAGGTGATAAGGAAAGAAGCCTATAGTATCGTTTATAAGGAAATTAACAAGCTCCCTAAAATGGGCAAGCAAGTCCTCCTATGTGCTTTGGCTGGAAAAAACAATGAAGAAATTGCCCAAGAATTGGGCATATCTGTAAATACCGTTAAAACCCATAAATCAAGGGCATATCAGGTCCTTCGCAAAAAATTAATTGGATTAACCTTGTTTTTTATGTCATTGAAAAATAACTGCTTGGATTCCATAAATTAATCTTTTTATTTTTTGTGTAGTCCTATTCTTTCAGTTTGTCGTTATAAAAATAGTTAGAGGAAGTTTTTATCTACCCTAGCTGCAATATCAACGTCAAGCTACAAAAAATGAAAAGTCTATTTAAAATTCTAGAGACAGGAAAATTAATAGGTAATTACCTTACAGGTAAAGAATCTTCCAAGGAATTAGAAAAGTTGAAGGAGTGGGTAAAGAAGGAAAATGAAAATAAAAAACTATTCAATTCAATTAAAGACAAAAAGCAACTTGCAAGTTCCATCAAAGAATTTGAAAAAATAGATAAAGATGCTGCATGGGAGAAATACATTGAATCAATTTCAAAGCAATCAAAAAAAGAAATGTATTTCCGTTGGAGGGTTGCTGCTTCAGTATTTATTGTTATTGCACTATCCACAGTAGCTTTGCTAAATTACTACATAAAACCAGAGCCTACCATTGCAGAAATTACCCATCCTATTCTTCCGGGTGAGCCTAAAGCCTTTATTGAATTTAGCAGTGGCTCAAAATTCGACTTGCAAAACCTGGATGAAGAACAACAGGATAAATTAGCCAAGGATGCAGGTATTGCGGTTGAAGGCAATTCCGTTATAAATAAAAAAGAAAAAGAAATTGAAAAACAACTGGAATGGCTGGCAATAACCACCCCCCGTGGCGGTGAATATAAAATGATCCTTGATGATAGTACCCTGGTTTGGTTAAATGCTGACTCACGCATGGAGTTCCCAAACACTTTTAGTAAAAACGAACGTAAAGTAAAACTTACAGGTGAAGCCTATTTTAATGTTTCTAAAGACATTACACGCCCATTCATTGTTAGCTTAAACGGGATTGATATTGAAGTTATGGGGACAGAATTTAATATTTCCGCTTATGGTGACGATAACCTGATACAAACAACTTTAGTTGAAGGGATAGTATCAGTTAAAAATATGTTAGAAACTTCCCATAAACAAAATATCCTTTCACCTGGAGAACAAGCCAGCTTCAATAAAGAAAACAGGAATATCGAGATTAAAAAAGTAGATGTTAACCAATACATAGCCTGGAAAGATGGACGATTTGTTTTCAACTATCAAACCCTTGGTGAAATTACAAAAATATTGGGACGCTGGTATAATGTTGATTTTGTTTTTGCAAACAAAGAGTTAAGTGAAATCCGCTTTTCAGGCGAGTTTTTACGCTATGATAATATTGAAAAAATATATGAAATAATTAGGAAAACAGGGACAAAACTTGAATTTAATCAAAATAATGGGACAATGGAAATAAGCAAAGCAATAGGAATAAACAATTAAAAACCGGAGGGAAATGGCTCTTCCCTCCAGCTAGTTTTTCCGGTATTAAACCGGGTATTGTTAAACATATAACAGACCAAAATTATGAAAAAAAAATGTAGGACAAAAGCCTGCACCAGGATTACTGGTACATGGCTAAAAAGTGTTTTAATTATGAAACTGACTTTGATTCTCCTCTGTGTCAATTTCTTTGTGGCTGTTGGGAATAGCTATTCTCAATACACAAAATTTACACTTAGGGGAAATGATGTTATGTTGGAGGACATACTCAGCGAAATTAAAGAGAAAAGCGAGTTCCGGTTTTTCTTTAACCACGACCTTGTTGATGTAAAAACGCGCATTAATTACAAAGTAAAAAATGCTACTGTTTCCGAACTACTTGACCAAATTCTTGACGCAGCAGGCATTAAGTACGAAATTGTGGATAAAACAATTATCCTGTCACCAAAAGAAAAAGAAGCTGAAAAAACAATCGAGCAACCCCAAATGAAAAACATTAATGGGAAAGTTGTCGATGAAAAAGGATTACCACTTCCTGGGGTTTCCATTATTGTCAAAGGAACAACAATTGGGATAACTTCAGATGCTGATGGCAATTATACCTTAGAAATTCCAGATGATGCTGAGGTGTTGATATATTCCTTTGTCGGCATGAAAACGCAAGAAGTTTTAATAGGGAACCAAACTCAAATTAACGTTGTGCTAGCAGAAGATGCTATTGGTATTGATGAGGTTGTTGCTGTTGGTTATGGAATGCAGAAAAAAGCTACATTAACCGGATCAGTGGGTAATGTTAAGGCAGAAGAAATGCTTTTGCGTCCGGCAGCAAACTCCACAGAACTATTGCAAGGGCAAGTAGCAGGCTTGTATACAATTCAGTCAAGTGGTCTACCTGGTTCTGATGGTACTAAGCTTAACATCCGCGGTTATGGGAATAACCCTTTAATCCTTATTGATGGTATTGAAGGTAACCTTGGGCAAATAGACCCAAACGATATAGAATCGGTAAGTATATTAAAGGATGCGGCAGCTTCCGTTTATGGAGCCAGGGCCGGTAATGGCGTAATTTTAGTTACTACAAAAAGAGGAAGTAATAAACCTGCTAAAATTACCTACCATGGTAACATTTCATTTGCCTCACCAACCAAACTTCCCAATTTGGTTGAAGCCAGGGAGTGGGCAGAACTGGTGCACGAAACAGGGCTAAACCCAGATAATTACAGCCCAAACCACATCCATTATGACCCACAGTCGAAACGATTGATCAATACACTGGATGATAGTGACTATTTAGGCTATGATTGGGCCGATAAGTTATACAAAAATTGGACCCCCCAGCACCAGCATAATATCAGTGCAACTGGGGGTAACGAAAAAATAAAGTACTTTTTGTCAGCAGGTTACGTAGACCAAGCCAGTAACTTTACTTCTGGCGACTATGATTTTAACCGGTATAATATACGCTCAAATATTGATGCCCAGGTAACAGACGACCTGAGTGTTGCAGTTGATTTTGCTTACTATAAAACCAAAATCGACAAAGCAAACTTTGGGCTGAACGATATGTACAATTCCTTATCAACCGCCAAGCCTGTATATCCTTATATCCACGAGGCCGACCCAACACGTGCTGCCTCATCAGGCTTTTTGCAACGGTCGCCATATTTCCAAACTTTTAAAAAATATTCAGGTTTTGTTGATGATAGGGATCAAGTGTTGCAAGGGGCTTTAGAACTCAAGTACGACATTCCGTTTGTAAAAGGGTTAATTGCTAAAGCACGCTTAAATTATGAAGAATCCAACAAATGGTTCAAATCGGTATCCAAGCCTTTTGATGTTTGGGAATATGACCCAATAGCTGCGAGAAATAATGAAGACCCTTGGATTAAGTGGGGTATTCAGAATGAGAATAACATGAAAGTATTTTCAGCACGTACCACTGAGGTATTGCCCCAGGTAAGTTTACAATATAATAAAGTAATAGGCGACCATTCTATTAAAGCATTAGCAGTTGGTGAAACCTGGAGTTATAAGTGGACAAGCCTACAAGGTACACGAAAAGACATCCTTTCTTTTGAAGCACCTTACTTAATTTATGCATCAGAAGAAGGTAAAGACAATGCAGAAAACCTAACCTTAGACGGGAAACTAGGTGTTACAGAACGGGCACGTGTATCATTTATTGGCCGTGTTAACTATGATTACAAAGGAAAATACATGTTAGAAGTTGCCATGCGCGCAGATGCATCTGGTGAATACCCAAAAAACAGCCGTTGGGGCTACTTCCCCAGTGTAAGTGCAGGTTGGCGTATTTCTGAAGAATCTTTTTTGAAGGATAATTTCGAAGCCCTTAATAATTTAAAAATTCGAGCATCATATGGGGTATTGGGCAACGATGCAGTTTCATCGTTCGATTACCTTACCGGTTATACAATCTCCCAAAATTACTATATTTTTGGCTCAACACCAGCACCTGTAATATCTTCAGCAGGCTTGTCCAACCCTGATATCACATGGGAAACCATGAAAATGTCCAATGTTGGTATTGATGCACTTTTCTGGGATGGGTTATTTGGTTTTACAATAGATGGGTTTTATCGTTTACGAGAAGATATTCTTGCACAACCTCAAGAGCAAGTTCCATCTACATTTGGTGCAAGCCTGCCAAAAACCAACCTCAATAAACGAGACAACCGAGGTATTGAACTTTCTATTACCCATGCAAATAAAATTGGGGATTTCTCGTACGATATTACACCAATGTTCTCGTGGGCACGTGGCAAATATGTTGAACTTGACGAAGAAGTGTTGCCAACATCAGGCAATTTAGACCAGGAAACATTAGAATTCAACCGTTTGTGGAATGAACGTTATACAAAGGAAGGTAAATGGGACGATCGTTATTGGGGCTTTGTAACCAATGGGTTCTTTATGAACCAAGAACAAATTGACAACCACCCTATTGACCAAGATCAAGCAGGTAACCAAACCATTAAAGTTGGTGACCTTATCTACAATGACCTGAATGGCGATAATTTTATAGACTGGCGTGACCAGGCAATAATTGCAACTGGCAGCACAAACATTAATGATGCAGCCTCTTTGCCAAATAAAATGTACAGCCTTGACATGGGCCTTCACTGGAAAAACATCAGCCTCAGGATGTTGTGGCAAGGGGCTTCTGACTATTTAGTAAATATTACCAGTTCCTTAGCAGCTCCTTGGAATGAAGCAATTCCTATGGAAGAACACTACAAATACAGAGCTATTGTTGGCCAAGATGGGAATGGGATGGATTATATTACCAACCCTAACGATTTTAAACTACCTCCAATAACACAAAATGGTAGGACTTCAAACAACAGCAAATCCTCTGATTTTTGGATACAAGATGCTGCCTATCTCCGCTTAAAGAATATAAACCTTTCGTATTCAGTTCCAAAACCTTGGATACAAAAAATTGGCTTTGACAAATGTGTCGTTTATTTCAGTGGTACCAACCTGCTTACATTTAGTAATTTAAATGTATGGAAAGATGCAGCAGACCCTGAAGTTATAAATGCAGATAACCGCAGGTACCCCCCGATTAAAAAAGCAACATTCGGGTTAAGGATAACATTATAAAACAATAAATGATCGAAACAATGAAAAAACTATTATATTTTTTGCCACTTTTTATGCTTCTGTTTAGTTGTAACAATATGCTTGATATTGCTCCAACCGATATTATTTCAGAAGACGCTGTGAAAAACGACCCTGTCTTGGTAGACGCCTTCTTAAACAAAATTTATGTTGATGCACGTTTTCAATCGGGAAGCTCATATGACCCAAACCAAGCTTTGCTGCACGTTGTTGGGGGCGAATCCAATGTATTTGCCGGCTGGCAAGCCCCGTTTTCTGCTGCAATGAAAATTATTGATGAAAATGGTGCCCATAGCCAGCTTGAATACTGGCCTTACCAAAATATCCGTTCGTGTAACGAAATTATAGATATCTTGCAGGAAGCTACATTTGACCAGGCCCTTGTAACACAAAAAGTTGCTGAAGCACGCTGGTTAAGGGCCTTTATGTATTTCGAATTGGTAAAACGATATGGGGGTGTACCACTTATTACTAAAGCTCAAAGCATTGACCAACCCATTGAAGAATTAAACGTTTCTCGTAATTCAGAAAAGGAAATCTATGATTTTGTTGCTTCTGAAATGGATGAGTTGGTTAATATCTTGCCTGAAAGTTATCCTGCCGACGAATTTGGGCGTCCCACAAAATGGGCTGCTTATGCGTTAAAAAGCCGTGCCATGTTATATGCCGGAAGTATTGCTAAATATGGCAAAGTCCAGCTTAACGGATTATTAGGTTTTAATGCAGGCGAAGCAGGTAGTTATTACCAAAAGGCTTACGATGCTTCTATGGCTGTTATTAATGGGGGTATGCACCCACTTTACAAAGGAAACCCAGACCCTGAAGCCAATTATGGCGAAATTTTTATTAACGAGGGAAATTCGGAAGTGATCTTTGCCGAAATATACGACCTTGGTTTACTTAAAACCCATTCTTGGAGCCTTGTTAGTATCCCTGACGGGTTTCAGGCAGGCTGGGGATCGAACAATTGGATGTACCTTGAATCATGGGAACGTTATGAATACCAGGATGGTTCTTCAGCCGTTTGGGACAGGAGCCTGTTAGATGGGAACCACAAATTTTCTCCGAATGAAATAATTAATAACAAAGACCCAAGGTTCCTTGCTACAGCTTTTTATCCAGAAACCCCATGGCAGGATGGAACGGTTTACATGCACAATACAACCTATGGGACAATCCCTGCAGGGTCAGGATGGCCCAAAGCAGCCCCTAAAAGAAATCGCATAAAAACAGGTGTATTGATCAAGAAACGCCTTAATGAAGCCTCCAGGTTACCTATCCCAAAGGAAGACGAAACAGATTGGATAGTTTTCCGCACAGCAGAAATGTACCTAAATGCTGCTGAGGCTAAATTTGAGATGGGAAATATTGAAGAAGCTATCCCTTTAATTAATACAATTCGCGAACGTGCAGGGATGCCTGATAAAGTATCGCTTTCATTGGAAGAATTACGAAACGAACGTTTTGTTGAACTTTATATTGAAGAACACCGCTACTGGGATATGCGACGCTGGAGGATTGCTGTTGAAGAGCTAAACGGTAAAGGCTTCCATGGGGTTACATGGGATTATTACATTGATGAAGATAAATATACACTGAAAATTAAAGATGCAGATTTTGGCAGGATCAGGACTTTTGCTGAACGGAACTACTATTTGCCCATTGGCTTAAGCAGGATTGCCGATAACCCTAACCTGGTAGAAAATCCGGGATATTAAAATTAGCTTTCGATAAAGTATAGTTAGATTAAAACGAGGAGGCTGTCCAATTTACTTTTTGGGCAGCCTTTCTTTTTGTTGCCTTCATGTAATAAAATTATCATTTTATAAATAAAAGTTGTCAAAAGTTAAATTATAAAGAATGATAATGTGTCGATAAAAATAATTTTTCTGACTCGTCCCTCTCTACGCGTAGAGAGGGATGATCCCGAGCACTCGGGATCAGGGTGAGAAGTTATGTGAAAAATGTTACACTTTTTTTAAATTATTAAGTGTAGTATTTCAGGTAATTACAAGCATTTTTAGCATTTAACTTTAAATAAGTATAGCATAAGTCGAAAATACATAGGGTTCGGATAAATATTAATACCCACAGCATAATCCTCCCCATTACCAACCATAAATGATCTTATCATTTTTTGAACCCCGCTGGTTCTTTAGTTTTCTCAGGGTTGAAAAAGTCAAAATAGTAAATATTATCTTTTTGGTAAAGCTTGATCATTTCCTTGAGCCTTTCCATAAATCCCTGGTATTCTTTTGTTTCCTCATTGCTCCAGGCAGCTTCTGCCATGGCCGACAAACGAGGAAAGGTCATAAAATCAAGGCGTTTATTATCTTTTATGCTTTCGCTCCACAGGTTTGCCTGTATCCCCATAACTTTGTTATTGTCGCCATCAATGGTATCTACAGGAAAGTTGTAAACCATATCAATTGGGCAGTAGGCACCACCCCATTTTCGCCCCCATTCATGGCTTTCATGCTGGTCAAAATCAAAGTACAATGGAACCCTGGGGCACATGATTACGTTAAACCTTGCCGAAATGGCATCATCCAATAGGTGTGGCTTATCATGCCTCCACCACATAATAACAGAAGAAGCTGTATCGAGCCCTGCCTTAATGATTTCATCCCACCCCATTACTTTTTTACCTAAAGCCGTAATGGAGTCTGCCATACGCCTAACAAAATAGTGCTCTACTTCCACCAGGTTTTCCAGGTTTTCATCCTTCATTAATTCCTGCACATTGGGGTCAGTGTTCCATTGTTGGTTGCCAAAGTGCACTTCGTCCCCTCCAATGTGGATGTATTCGGAAGGAAACAATAAACTTACCTCTTTCAATATGTTGGTAAGGTATTGGTAAGTACCTTCTTTCCCTGGGTTGAATGTGAAATCTGGGTGCTTTTCAGAACCACCACCACTGAATTCAGGATAGGCCTTGTTAGCTGCTGTTGCATGGCCTGGCATATCAATTTCAGGGATTACTTCAATGAACCTATCTGATGCATACTTAATAATTTCTGCAATGTCTTGCTGTGTATAAAATTTTGCTTCTGCATTGGGATTATGGTGGTTCCCAATCCCCCCGATTGTAGTCAGCCTAGGGTATTGTTTGATTTCAATGCGCCAACCAGGTACATCAGTAAGGTGCCAATGGAATTTGTTTAATTTATGTAATGCCATGTAATCAAGTAACTGTTTCACCTTTTCTTTTCCAAAAAAATGCCTTGATTCATCCAACATTAGCCCACGCCAGCCATACCTGGGCTGGTCCTTAACCATACAACATGGTAAAACTTTTTTCCCATCCTCTTCTTCAGCAAACAAAAGTAATTGGGCCGCAGATATTAACCCATAAAATAGCCCACTTTCGCCAGAAGAAGTTATTGCCATTTTTGATGGGGTTATTTCCAGCATATACCCTTCTTCTTCACAACCACTGTTTTCGTCCAATTTCAATTGGATGGCTGGAATACCTTTACTTTTCCCAAAAGTTATGCCTGCCCCGGGAAAGTTGCCCAAAAAATTTATAAAGTTATCGCTCAGGCCATTTAAGCCTGCATCTTCAAACCCGATTGGGATTTCTTCAGCACATACAAATTTGCCAGGTTTGAAATTTGTGCCATTAGGCTTTGGGATAATTGGTAATTCACTATCAACCACAGTAGAACATGCTATGGAAAACAAGAAAATAAGTGCCGTGAAAATTTTTAAATACATACCTTCTTTTTCTATTTATTTACAACCAAACATTTAACAGGATGAGACAACTGCCTCAATGAAATAAGAGAATTTAGGTTGACCTTTCAGCTAAATATACCATATAACGGCATCTTACGAAATTACATGGCATATTGAATGCATCTTTTTTTAAAATTTTAAAAACTTATGGGTACTTATTGTTTCTTTTTCATCAAATATTTTTAGAAGATAACTTCCTTTTGGGTAGTTGGAAATATCAAGTTTTAGCTTGTTTCCCCCAATATTCATGTGTTGTTTAACTATTTCAAAGACATAGGCATATAGGCGCCTATAATATTTCATGAGAAGTTGGTTGAATTTCCCATAATCCTCTTCACTTGCCCCTGAACAGATATCTATCCTTTTTCCCACCAAGAATGACTAATTAGGCTACAACAATAAAGAATTATATGATACCTGCATGATTAAATTTTTATGCTCCTATCCTCCTTGACTTGGCTTAATTGCCTTATGAACTATTTATCTTATTGGTATCAAAATATTATATGACTCATCTCCTTTATTAGCTACCAATAACAATATTTTTGGTTAAACACCTTCATCTTAAACGAATAGACGCTCTAACCTACCAGGTTCTGAATACCCACTCCATCTTTTAGCTGCACCTTTTTATCTGTTAGCTTTTACATTGGCATTAAATATTTTAGTTTACCATATAACGCCATGTTATTTCACCATAGTTCCAGTTTTGTGTTGGGATTTCATTCAAATGCCCTTTCCCTTCTTTTACTTCTAATTGAAGGGTAGCATATTCCCCCCTTTCATAATTGAAGGTTTCACCATCATCATCATAAAGTATAAATTTGCCATCAGCATGCCCATAAACCCTTAATTCCAGGGAATTGCCTGCCCATTCTACGGTTTGGCGGATAGGTGGTATCATTGGAATAATAGCACCATCTTTTACAAATAATGGGATTTTATCAATACCTGCTTCAACTGAAATTTCTTCGTCACTCCCAACATAATCACCAGTATAGAAATCATACCATTTCCCAGCTGGTAACAATACTTTGCGTTCAGACTGCCCTTCAAACATAGGGGCTACCATAATAGATGGTCCCATCATGTATTGGTCTTTTACTTCTTTTACTTGTGCCATGGCATAAGGGTTCTTAGTCCCATCTAATTTGCCTTTTGTTACCTTTTCTTCGTGGCTATAACCTTCCAACAGGTTGATAGCATAAAATGGAGGCCTTCCTGTAAAATAATAATCAGCATAAATTGAATAGATATATGGCAACAATTGCATGCGTAGCAATGCGACTTCTTTACAATGGTTATAGACTTCATTAAAAGTCCATGGTTTTGTACCATCTGCCCAGGCATTCAGCATAGCCATTGGCGAAAAACAAACTGTTTGCATACGCCTGACCCAATCTTCAGCAGAGCCCCCCGAGCGTACTTCAGGCGTCCATAATACACCATTGAAACCTGAATTGACCAAAGCAGTTATGAACCCATTATGTGAATAGTAATCATTATATATTACAAACGGATAGCTAACACTACCTGCATTTGCAGCACGTACCAACCCAAAAGTGCGGGTGTTTCCTTTCCTGTATTGTTCAGTAGTCAAATCCATAAAAAGGTTGCCATATACTTGGCGCATGGTTTCCCCATCTTTTCCTGAGGGGAATGTTGCTACATCAGGAAATAGCCATCTATCATACCCATCAACCTCATCTATTTTATACCCACTAACTCCAAAGCCAATTTGATGCTTTAACATATGGCCCTGCATTACCTTCCTGGCTTCAGGGATGGTATAGTCTGGTACAGTCCCGTTCCATACAGTATGGCTTCCTATGTATTTTTCCATCTTTTTATCGAGGTTGCTCCCTGGCCATAAATAAGGGTTACACCACAAGTTAAGCCTGATGTTGTGCCCTAACATCTTTTCTGTAAATTTTCCTGGTTCAGGGAAACGTTCCTTGCTCCACTCGAAACTGCATGGATATGCTTTGGAATGCCAGCCAGGTTCCAGCCCAACCACATCTAATGGAAAACCTTTTTCTTTAAATATAAGTGCCTCTTTCTCAACATCTTTATCAGAATACAATGTTGGGGTGCGATGCCAAAAACCCAAGCCCCATTTAGGTGGGATAAAACCTCCCCCACAATATAGGTTGAAACGCTGAACCACCTCCATCATATCCTTTCCTGCAAAGAAAATAAGTTCAACTCCTTCTCCTGGTATTACAAATTCAAGATTATCAGAATATGGCATAGCTTGCCAGTTTCCATCTGTGTTACGGTCACGGACAACAGGTGGGTTTTTACTGTCCTTTGTAACACCAGTCCCCACATAAGCATCAATATAACGGGCAGTATTGATCAATACCCCATAGCCTTTTGAAGAAACAAAAAATGGTACAGGTGCATGGGTACGCCCATTGTCTCTGCCCCCATAATGATCCATGTGTAATTTTAGTATTCGCCCACGTTGCTGGACGCTATGAAAATGCAGCCCCAGCCCATAAATTTGCTCTTCTCTATCTAAAGGGAAACGCAAAAATACTTTTCCATTAGCCTTTGTGGCTACAACCTCACCCATATCAATGGGTGCATCAACCACATCCATCCCATTTAGGGATTTTTCCCTGGGTTGTGTATATGTAGCATTGAGCAAATTAAATTTGGATGGTTTATATACTTCACTTTTCCAAATACCAGGAAATTCCTTTTCCCAATTTATGGTCTGTGATTCAATATCAGGATTAACCTGATCAGTTCCTGTAGTACAAGATAGTACCAGGAATGCTGCCTGAAAAAATAAAAAGAAAGATAATTTAGTTAAAGACATATTTAAAAATTTTCTATTTGCAACTTCGCCTAAAAATAGAGATGTAAACAACATTTAAATTGCCACTTACAGCTTTCTGACCAAAATATAAAAAGTTTATAATACAGCTTTATTTGAATATATGAAATGCTTGATTAATAATTTTTTATCTTTTATCAATGAAACTTATATAAATTACCACACAAACACCCCTTACTTATTAAAATAAACCACTATGCATTGGAAATACATAGGTTTAAGAAATGAATGAATGCCTGTCCGGTAGGCAGGGACGATTGTGACGTAGTCGCGATCAGGGTGAGTTAATATGTGAAAAATGTTACACTTTTTTTAAAAAATTATTAAGTGCAGTATTTCAGGTGATTATACTGATTTGTATTTGAAATTACTCAATAAATTCACTACGTTCTTCATTGAGTTTCAAATATCTATCGGCATTATACCTGTTCATTTAGTGGGAAAATTTATATCAAAAATGGTATTACAAGCATTTTTAGCATTTAACTTTAAACAAGTTTTAAATGAATAAATTCAAAACAGTCTTTAAAATTCCAAAAACAGATGCTTTTAGTTTTGTTTAGCATTTTACAAAATAGGTGTTATTAAGATAAAAAAGAGGGAATTGTGATCCTTTTATTACTTCTTTCTCAGTACATAATATTGAGAATTAGACGAAGCCATAATTAATTGCGAAGCAATGAAGCGGCTGCCACATTTTAGGCAGCCGCTTTTAGCCTCTATTTTACTATTTATTTAATATCCAGGATTTTGCTCAAGGTTTGGGTTTGCATCAATTTGGTTTTGCGGAATGGGGAATAAAACCTGGTAATCCTGCGCGTTATACCCACGGGATTGCCCTCCCGAAATGTATTTGTTGTGCCTGATCAAATCTTCCCTTCTTAACCCTTCTGAATAAAATTCCCGAGCTCTGTCGGCAAGTATGTAATCTCTAAGCAATCCTTTAGTACTATAATCATTTGATGAAATATTGCCAAGTCCGGCCCTGCTTCTGACCTGGTTCAGCAACGCAAAACATTCATTGCTTGGCCCATTTAATTCATTTAAAGCTTCAGCTTTGCACATCAGAATATCAGCATATCGGACATATACAATGTCGTTCCCATTAAATCGCCCCAGGGCTTCCGGGTCTGGCAAGTATTTTAAACTTCGGGCATTGTCTAGCGGTTCACCACTTGCATCCTCAACCAGTTCCACTGGAACTCCATTGACATTGACATAATTGGTAAGAATTAAATCCCGGCGAATGTCATTCTCTTCAAAAGTTTTATAAAATGATGTGTATGTCCTGAATTGAGCACCAAAATTCTCCCAGTTACTTTGAATAGGATAGCCAGGAGGAAATGCATGAGGTATATAAACATTTGAAAAACCAGCTTGAGGGATACAAGGTACTCTGTATATAAACTCCTTGTTACTTTCTCCTTCTACAGAAAAAAGTTTGGTGTAATCATTATATAGCTCATAATACCCCAGGTTGATAATCCTATCTGAAGTTTCTACAACTTTTGACCAGTTTTTCTCCATAAGGTAGAGTTTTGTTAAAACGGCCAATGCAGCCCCCTTCGTTGCCCTTCCTAAAGGATTCTCTTCCACTGGCAAATAATCGGCAGCAAAAGTTAAATCTGCAACCAGGTAGTTTACAAAACCTTCTTTTGATGACCTTGGAGTTGATTTACCTATTTCCTCGATTTCCTCAACAGTTGCATCTGCAGGAATTTCAACAATAGGTGTTGGACCAAACAGGTTATAAAGAAAATAATATGAAGAAGCTCGGATAAAACGGCCTTCTGCCTCAATTTTCTTTAGAAGCTCGTCACTAACTCCATCTAAACCATTAAGAACAGAAATTACAGTATTTGCACTTGTAATTGCCCTGTACATTGCATTCCATGAGCCATTTAACATACCAGTATTTACTGCCCAATTGAATTGGATAAAAGGTGCAGCTGCCCGTTCTAAACCACCACCAGTCTCAAAAGCAATATCTGTCGTAAATTCATTCATTATATAAGTATAATTCCGGTGGTTCCATTCAATTATTCGCGACCGGCTATATGCCCCAGTCAATAATGCATCTACTCCTGATTGGTCTTGCAAAAAGGTTTTCGGGTCATATTGGGTATAAACTTCCTCTTTTAAAAAATCATTACAACCAGAGAAAACAAGTATGATCAGAACTAAACTTTTTTTCAAAATCGAAATTAGTATTTTATGTGTATTCATAACCTAATTATATTAAAATGTAATATTTAAACCAAAACGAATCGTCCTGTTCAATGGATAGCTACTGTATATGACTTTAGCAGTACTGCTTGAACCAAATGCACTTGCATCAGGGTCAAACCCATCGAATTCAGTAAAGGTAAGAACGTTATCAGCAGCCAAATAAAGGCTTAATTCCGAAACATTACTGCTCCTAATAGGCACATCATAACCAACCTTCAAGGTTTTTAGCCTGATAAAAGATGCATCTGATACTGTCATTGAATTGATTGTTTGCGCGCCTCCATATGCTGTTGGATTAACACCAGAGGGATATTTGTTTGTTGGATTATCAGGGGTCCACCTGTTTAAATAATATTTAGAAATCCTGTTCCGATGTTCGTTTGTTGGATAAAATGTTTCGGTAACATTGGCATCCAGTGCACTAATGCCTTCCACCCATTGCCAGAACATGTCAAATGAAAAGTTTTTATATTTAATACTGTTGCTTATCCCAAGCGTAAAATCTGGGAAAGGTTTTCCTAGGATTACCCTGTCTTCTGAGTCTATTTTATCGTCTAAGTTCTGGTCTTTAAAACGAATGTGCCCTGGCAATGCATTGGGTTGTGCAGAGTTGGCAATATCATCGTTTAGCTGGAATATGCCTTCTGTTTCATAACCATAGAAAGAGTTTAAGGCACTACCTACCTGGACTATTTGGAAATTACTTATAAAACCTATGTTCCCTGTTATAACCTGTGGAATAAAATCAGGTAGTTCTTTAACTTCGTTCGTAAGTGTTGAAAGGTTCAATGAAGTGGTCCATTCGAAATCATTCTTGGTAATATTCACTGAATTTAATTGTAAGTCAATTCCCCGGTTCTGCACTTCACCAAAGTTTACCCTTACATTGGTGAACCCTACTACAGAAGGTAATGGTTTTGAAAATAGCTGGTCTTTAGTATTCCTTACATAGTATTCAACCGAACCATTCAGCCTATTGTTAAATAAGCCAAAGTCTAAACCAACATTGATTTCTTCAGTGGTTTCCCACTTTAATTGGCTATTGGGCAAACGGGCTGGGACAACCCCTTGTTGGATAGCACTTCCAAACACAGCAGAGCCTCCTGCAACAAGTGTTTGGATGGTTTCGAAATTATTGATCCCCTGGTTCCCCAGTTGGCCATAGCCCGTACGGAATTTCAAATTAGAGATTTTATCTGAAAGGCCTGAAAAGAAAGGTTCCTCTGATATCCTCCATGCCAATGCTGCAGAAGGGAAAAAGGCATATTTATTATCATCTGCAAATCGTGATGTCCCGTCAACACGAATTGAAGCCGTTAGCATGTATCGATCTTTAAAACCATAGTTGGCCCTTCCAAGGTAACTATTTAAACGGTTCCTCGATTTTGAAGAACGTACGTCATCACCTGAATCTCCATCCCCACTTTGTAAAAGGTTTGCCAATGTAACATCTGAGAGGAAATTTCTTGAGCCAGCAAATACGTAGATACTTTGCGTTTGCTCAAAAGTTGACCCTGCCATTAGGTTAATTTTATGAGAAGTACCAAATTCCTTGTTATAGGTTAATAAAAATTCAGCCAACCAATTTGAATAGTCAGTACTATTGCGTGAGCCAATCCCACCATTTGAAAGCCCATTAATTGTTGAACGGTCCCTATAGTAGGAATTCATAATACCTGATAAAGTTCCTCCTACCCTTATTGTTGCAACCAGGTCTTTTACTGGTTCAATTTCAGTAACTAAAGTTCCATAAAAAACATTTCTTAATTCTTCATCTGTGATTCCATTAATTAGTGCCTGAGGATTATCTAAGGCAATGAAATCATTTAAATAATATTTCCCGTTTTCATTAAGACCTGCTGGCAGTGTCGGGTCAAACATAATTGCAGCACTAATGGCTCCTGCATTCTCATTGGCTGCATTAGACATGTTAATGGAGTTTTTAATGCTCCTGGTAAAATTCATACTGAATTTAAACCTCAAAAAGTCTTTTGGGCTAAAATCGATATTTGACCTTACATTAAATTTTTGAAAATTAGATTTCTCAACCAAACCTTGTTGGTCAAAGAAGTTTATCCCCGCGTAATAGCTACTTCTCTCGGATCCGCCCCTAACCGATAGTTGGTGGTTTTGCACAGGAGCATTATCCCTAAAAACTTCATCTTGCCAATTGGTACCTTCTCCTATTGCAGATACTTGTTCCGGAGTAAAAATGGGGTCTTTACCCCCATCTTCCCGTATAGCATTTAAAACTTCCATGTATTGGCGCCCGTTTAAAACATCTATTTGTTTTACAACTGACTGAACCCCTGCATAAGCATTGTATGTAACCATTGGTGCTCCAAGCTTTCCTCTCTTAGTGGTTATCAATACCACGCCATTTGCTGCCCTACTACCATAAATTGCAGAAGCAGAAGCATCTTTCAATATTTCGACTGATGCAATATCATCAGGGCTTATATTATTCGGATTGACGCCCGGCAGGCCATCCACCACAACAAGCACATCATTTGAACTATTAATTGAACCTGCTCCACGAATTTGAATTTTCAAGCTTGAACCAGGTGCAGAATTATTCTGGCTAACATTTACCCCAGAAGCTCTTCCGCTCAACAACTGAATTGCGTTTGAATTAGGCCCTTCTGTAAAATTCCCTTCATTTAGAGAAACAACAGATCCGGTTAGGTCACTCTTTTTCATGGTTCCATACCCAACAGCCACTACTTCTTCAATGCCAATTGCATCTTCAACCATTGTTACATTGATGGACAAGTTATCACCTACAACAAACTCTTGGGTAACCATCCCTATGAATGAGAAAATAATGGTACTTTCAGCAGTTACATTAGATAAATTATAGTTCCCATCAGAATTAGTAACTGTACCATTAGTTGTACCCTTTACCAAAACGGTCACCCCAACAATTGGCAATCCGGTATCATCAGTAACTCTACCAGAAATGTTTTTTTGCTGTTGTCCAACACTGTTTTTTGAATGCTCACTGCCTCCAGCCCTATTTATTACAATATGCCTGCCTATAAGTTCGTAAACTAAACCTGTTCCATACAAAGCTGAATTCAGGATTTGCTCAATATTTGATTTTTCAACATCAATCGTTACCTTCTTTGAAAGGTCAATACTTCCACTGTCATAGAAAAACCTGAATTCAGTTTGGTTTTCAATCTTGTTAAACAGCTCTGATATTTCCGCATTCTTCAAGTTAAGGGTAATCTTGGTATTCTGTGCATATGTTGATGCTGACACGTGAACCAATCCAAGCAACAGAAGAATAAATGTAATCTTCATAGTTAATAATAATTTACGTACAGGAGTCATTTGTAATACCCCATTGTACTTGATTGTTTTTTTCATAAATTTAACGTGTTAAAGTTTCATAAATTAAAGCTTTTGGGCTTTTGTTTATTGATCACAATTTGGAAACATTGCAGTGTTTCCTTCATTAGCGGGGAGTGTTTGCAGACATTTCCCGTTTTTGTTCAACCAATTTAAATTTTTGCTTTTTTTACATAGGCTACTTTTTTAATTTAATGTAAATATTATCCCTTTCCTTGTGGTAAACAATGGGCCTTCCTGATGCACGTATAAATACTTCCATCATGGTATAGATATTGTCGTCAATTTTTAATGTTCCGGTAAATTTCCGTTCCTTAACCTGTTCATCTTCAAACATAACCTTGACATTATAAATTCGTTCAATTTTTTTAGCCAGGTATTCAAATTTCTCGTCTTTAAATTCATAAATCCCATTTTGCCAATAATTATAAAAACCATCTGAGATTTTTGACTCAAAAATTTCTCCGGATAATTTATTATAGACCAGGCTATATGAAGGTTTAACCACAAAAGATTTATAATTGCGCGAGCCCTTGCCCATATTAACATCCAGTTGTATTTTGCCTTTTATTAAATCTGTCTGTATGGTTTCGTCTTCCGGGTAAGCCGTTACCGAAAATTCAGTCCCTAAAACTTTTATCCTGCCTCCGCCAAGATTGACCAAAAATGGTTTTTTTTCGCTATGAATTACGTTAAAAAATGCTTCACCCTCTAATTTAACATCCCTTGTTTTTCCATGAAATTTCTCGGGATACACAAGTTTTGAATCATTGCTTAACCAGACCTTAGTACCATCAGGCAATACAACACATGAACGGTTACCTTTTGGCACAACAATCTCATTCATTGAGGTTTTTGATTCAAAGTTCCTGGTGTTCACAAAAAATCCAGCTGCAATTGCCACAATAATAATTGCAGCATATTTTAGAATCTCCTTAAATAAACGTCGTTTAATCGGCTCATTGATCTTGGATTTAACCCCCTTAAAGCCTTCCTCAATTTGTCCTTGGTTCATTTCATCACCCGTTTGCAACAATGCCCACAGGTTTTTATATTGAATATAGTCCTTCTTATTATCTTCTGTTTGGCCAACCCAGTTTAAAAGGTCTTTTGAATCTGCTAAAGCCCCTCCCCTCAATATTTTAGCTATTAATTCTTCCTCGTTCATTTTTAATTATATTTAATATATAATGTTTGAGATTTGATTTACCCTATGTTGAATTTCTATTTTTTATAGAATTTGTCAAAAGTTAATAAAAAAGATATTTTATAATCTACCAAAAATAAGCCTATTATATTTCTGATTGATATTTTGCAAAGTTTTCGCAATTTTTCAAAAGACCTGACCTACCCTGCCTAATGGGCAAGCAAGAGAGGGAGAGTCAAATTAATAATTAGGTAAAACCTCTGACCACGTTCTCTGAACGTGGGTTTTTATGTTGAACTAAAAAACTGTATAAAACGTATTTCCAATTATTTGATTAAAAGGTAGGCTACTAAAGGAAGAAAATCTTTAAGGGCTGCCCTAAAAACCTTAAGTGCTTTGGTTATTTGGGCTTCAACCGATTTTACTGAAATATTAAGGGTTGTGGCTACCTCTTCATTTTTTTTCCCTTCCATACGGCTTAGGGTAAAAACTTCACGGCAGCGTGGCGGTAAGCCTGATAACGTTTTTTCAATAATTGTTGTAATCTCCTGAAAGGTTATTTCTGATGTATCAATCTGACCCAAAGCAGTTGTATAAACCTGGTTTTGTTTTTTTACAGCAAAATTATCTGCAAAATTCTTTTTTACTTTTTCATGCCTTAGAAACATAAGACAGTTGTTTTTAACATTTGTATATAAGTAACTTTGAATTTGAGCTTCGTTCTGGAACTCAGGTTTTTTATCCCATAATACTGCAAACGCGTCCTGAACTAAGTTTTTGGCATCATCAAAAGAAACATATTCTTTGGCAAAATAAATAAGCCTTGGATAATATATATTAAATATGACCTCAAAAGCCGCTTTATTGCTTTTGTTAAGTTGTTTTAATAACTCCTGAGAATACAAATCCATACACTCAAAAAATTTATTCAGTCAATAATTAAAATAGTTCAAACAATACTACTCTGAAACATTTAATAGATGCCTAAACATAACAATATTTTTTGAAAATATTTTTTATACCAGGTGTTTAATTAAGTAACAGGTTATTCATTTGCCTTTCATGTTCTATAAAACAGTTTATCTTAATAATGAAGTTGTTAAAAGTTAAATTGAAAACCTGCAAGTAACATCTTGACTCCATTGGACTTCAGCTAATTTTCCTTCCATAGCTATGGTTTTGCAAGAAAAATGGAGCTTCCTTGATGGATATCTAACTGACAGTCAATATGTAACTTTCTAAATTCCCCTTCAGCTTTAGACAACTTCATTAAACGTATGTGTTAAATTCTTATCATGGCCGTTTCATTTTTCTATTATTTCATTGGAATTAGCTTTACTCTTTCAGGTTCATAAGTACTCCTTACTTCTTTGTATTTAACAGCTATCTGATGTTTCCCTTTGGTTGTTGTACTTTCAGCACCTAAATTAATTCCCTGCTTTGTTAGCCTTCTTGAAGTCAAATTAATCAACTACCTCTAGCCCCCCCTCATATTCAAGTACAATAACCGAAACATGCAACCCTGGTGCTTGTTTTGGGGCTTTTATTTTCAACTCTAAACCGGTTTGTTCCACACCCAGTTTTATGGATTTGTCTGCCAACAAGTAAGCATCCTCCACCTTGTTTTTCATCCCATTTACCACAAAAACACCATTGTTTGCCCAGTCAAACACATGCAGGTAAATAGATTTCTTTTCAGGCTTATAAGTCGCCCTTCCATATTCTAATTTTCCAATTGGTGAACCTTGGGCATGATATATTGCTTCTCCGTTTGTCTTTAACCAATTACCAATGCTTTGGATCAGCCCCCATTCCGGCTGGTCAATACGCCCGTCAACGGTTGGGCCTACATTGAATTCGATGTTTCCATTTTCGGCTACACAATCAACCACCATTTGTACCGCCTGTGTTGGGCTCAAGAAAGCATCGGGTGCTTCGTTTTTATTGTGCCCAAAACTTTTACCAAAACCGCGCCACATAGCCCATGGC
>JANQHI010000053.1 GCA_028282705.1 Prolixibacteraceae bacterium
GCTATTTTAATACGTTTTGAAACAAATTCAATACATTGGAAAGCATTGAACTTACTGGCTTTTACAGTTATTTTATTACGGAAACTTTAAACAACTTCAGTATCTAATTGTGTTTTGAACAAATTTAACTATAAAAACAAAAAAGCCTGCCTTTTGGCAGGCTTTCCCATTATTTAAATAGAACCCCCTATACTATTCCTTGTGCTAACATAGCATCAGCAACTTTTACAAAGCCACCAATGTTTGCACCTTTGACATAGTTTATCCGTCCTTCTCCTTTCCCATATTTTACGCAGGTACTATGAATATTCTTCATAATGACCTTTAGTTTTTCATCTACTTCCTCAGCTGACCAGTTCATCCTCATACTGTTCTGGCTCATTTCTAATCCTGATACTGCCACACCTCCTGCATTTACAGCTTTACCTGGCGCATAATCCATATTCTCCTGCAAATACTCAACAGCCTCAGCAGTGCATCCCATATTTGATGCTTCTCCTAACATAAAACAACCATTTTTGACCAGTTCTTTTGCATCAGAAAAGTTTAACTCATTTTGGGTTGCACAAGGCAATGCCACATCACATTTTACCTCCCATGGACGTTTATTGGCGTAAAACTGAGCCCCAAATTCTTTTGCATAAGGCTCAACTATATCATTGTTTGTTGCCCTTAACTCAAGCAGGTAATCTAATTTTTCTCCTTGTATGCCCTCTTCATCATATATATATCCATCAGGTCCTGAAATGGTAACCACCTTCCCTCCTAATTCATTAATTTTTTTGATGGCACCCCAGGCTACATTACCAAATCCTGAGACTGCAAAAGTCAATCCTTCTACATCTTTGCCAATATGGTTTAACATGTGCTGGATGAAATAAACTGCCCCATACCCAGTGGCTTCAGGCCTTACCAGGCTTCCTCCCCATGCTAACCCCTTTCCTGTAAGGATACCACTGAATTCATTTTTCAAGCGTTTATATTGCCCAAACAGGTAACCTATTTCCCTTCCACCAACACCAATATCGCCAGCAGGTACATCAGTATTTGCCCCAATATGCCTGAAAAGTTCACTCATATAAGATTGGCAAAAACGCATAATTTCGTTATCAGATTTTCCTTTAGGGCTAAAGTTTGAACCTCCTTTCCCTCCTCCCATGGGAAGAGTAGTAAGGCTGTTTTTAAAAATCTGTTCGAAGCCAAGGAATTTTAATATGCTCAGGTTGACACTTGAATGAAACCTAAGGCCACCTTTATATGGTCCTAATGCTGAATTAAATTCAATCCTGAATCCAGTATTCACGTGCACCTCTCCCATGTCATTTACCCAAGGGACACGAAAAATTATGGTGCGTTCAGGAACTGCCATTCGCTCCATAATATTAGCTTTTACATAGTTTGGGTTTTGTACATAAAAATCCCAAACTGAACCTACCACCTCTTCAACTGCCTGGTGAAACTCATACTGCCTTGGAGTACTGATTTTCAGGTCTTCCATGAAAATATTTAAGTCTGTCCTCATCATAGAATTGTTCTTGGAAATAATTGCGCAAAGGTATATTTACTGCAATTCTGGCAATGTTACCTTGCATTTTTTTTACCTCTTACTAAGTTCTTGATAATATGGATATTAAATATTTTCAAATAGATGTTCTACAACACCTTCTGATAATTATCATGAATCTGGACTCAAATAGAAAGGGAACAAAAAAGGCCTTCACATTAACTATGCAAAGGCCTTGGATTATCTTAAGCAACAGTTTTTACATCATGCCGCCCATTCCTCCCATTCCAGGAGCTCCACCACCCATTGGAGGCATTGGAGGGGTATCTTCTTTTTGCTCAACAATTACTGTTTCAGTTGTTAAGAACATGCCTGCAATTGAAGCAGCATTTTCAAGTGCTACACGTGTAACCTTTGCAGGGTCAATTACCCCTGTCTCAAGCAGGTTTTGGTATTCATCAATGCGTGCATTATACCCAAAGTCATCTTTACCTTCTTTTACTTTTTGGGTAATAACAGCACCCTCTTTACCAGCATTAATAACAATCTGCCTTAAAGGCTCTTCAATGGCCCTTTTGATGATTTCAACACCAGTTTGCTCATCTTCATTTTCGCCTTTTACATCAGATAATGAGTCAATTGCACGAATGTAAGCAACTCCACCACCAGGAACAATACCTTCTTCAACAGCTGCACGAGTTGCACTTAATGCATCATCAACCCTGTCTTTCTTTTCTTTCATCTCAACCTCAGAGGCTGCACCTACATAAATTACAGCAACCCCACCAGCTAATTTAGCTAGACGTTCCTGCAATTTTTCTTTATCATAGTCAGATGTTGTTGTTTCAATCTGAGATTTGATTTGCCCTACACGCGCATTAATTTTCTCAATTTCGCCAGCACCATTAACTACAGTAGTGTTTTCTTTATCTACAGTAATTTTTTCAGCTTGCCCAAGGTCTTCAATGGTAGCTTGTTCAAGCTTCATCCCTTTTTCTTCAGTAATTACTGTTCCACCTGTAAGGATGGCCAGGTCTTCAAGCATTTCTTTGCGCCTATCACCAAATCCTGGAGCTTTAACAGCACATACTTTCAATGACCCACGCAACCTGTTTACAACCAATGTGGCCAAAGCTTCACCATCAATATCTTCAGCAATGATCATCAATGGACGCCCTGTTTGAGCTGTTGCTTCAAGAACAGGAAGAAGGTCTTTCATTGTACTGATCTTTTTATCATGGATAAGGATGTAAGGATTCTCAAGGTCTGCCAACATTTTTTCAGTATCGGTCACAAAGTAAGGAGAGATGTAACCCCTATCAAATTGCATACCTTCAACTACATCAACATAAGTATCAGTACCTTTTGATTCTTCAATGGTAATTACTCCTTCTTTATGAACCTTTTCCATTGCTTCAGCAATTAGTTTACCAATGTTCTCATCATTGTTTGCCGAAACTTTAGCTACAGATTCAATCTTAGCATAATCGTCACCAATTGTTTGAGCCTGCCCTTGGAGGCTTCCAACAACTTTAGCAACTGCTTTATCAATGCCACGTTTCAGGTCCATTGGGTTTGCACCTGCTGCAACATTTTTTAAACCAACAGTAATTATTGATTGTGCCAAAACAGTAGCAGTTGTAGTTCCATCACCTGCATCATCGCCAGTTTTTGAAGCTACTTCTTTTACCATCTGGGCCCCAATGTTTTCATATGGGTCTTCAACTTCAATTTCTTTAGCTACAGTAACACCATCTTTTGTTATTTGAGGAGCCCCAAACTTCTTCTCAATTACTACATTGCGCCCTTTAGGACCTAATGTAACCTTCAACGCATCTGATAATTGATCAACACCTTTTTTTAGCAAATCACGTGCTTCAATATCAAATTTAATTTCTTTAGCCATTTTTTATTTGTTTTTTGAATTTTAATTATTGGATGTATAACACGTCACTTTGTGACATCAACAAGTAATCTGATCCATCAATACTTAATTCAGTACCAGAATATTTACCATAGAAAACAACATCACCAACTTTGATTTCCATTGGCTCGTCTTTTTTGTCAGCACCTACTAGGACAACTGCCCCAGCCTGTGGTTTCTCTTTAGCTGAATCAGGGATAATGATCCCACTAGCTGTTTGAACTTCTGCTTCCTGAGGTTGAACCAGGATTTTACCTGCAAGGATTTTACCTTTTAAGTCTGCCATTTTTGAACTATTTATTAATTAAACATTTTTTTAAAATTGACACCCTCCTTGATCATATATTGTGCCAAGGGTAAATTTTGCTTTATTCAATTATTTTATGGGACAAATTAACACAAGAAATTCATTTTATACAAAAGAAATCAAATGTAATTTTTTGCATATCAACAACTTAATTTGAATGTCATAAATTCTGACATGGTGGCAGGAATAACCACAAAACTAAACTAATGTATTGAAAACACTTAGGATTGGGAGAAAAAAGAAAATCCTTAAAGTTGACTATCCCCATGGCAAAGCCAAGGGGTATTCCCACCAACTATAAACCCGGATTTTCATTATTACTCCCTTCTGTCAGTCATTCTACTGACATCCCTGCCTGACCAGCAAGCAGGTCCCTTAAAATTAGGGGAGAAAATAAGGAAACCCAGTGGTATCATGATTAAATGGGGAACAAGGAATTATTTTGATTAAAGTCAGGAATAGCTAAAAGCTAGAGGTTAGAAGTTGGAATAAAAATACCTTTTGCAAGGTATTTCCTATGATTTTATAATTTTTCCCAGGTTATAAAAATAGGCAATCTTTACCCCAACTTGTTGGTTTTGGGAAAATGAAAAAAGGTTGTTGGATTTGTTCCCAAAAATCCCAGTTATGCCTTGGTTTCCCCTAATTTCAAACTGCAATTCACCATATGAAGTTGAGCGAGTCAGCCCAATCCCAAAAGCAGCCCCAAATTCAAGTTTGTTATCAATTTTCACCTGGTAATGTTTTTCCAGGCCTTTCTCATCTTCCAGGCTTATTTTTTCTTTATCTGAAAACATGAGAGAAAAGCATGGACCTACATTCAAAAATAAACGTTTATTGCTTTTACCCACCTCAACATGTGTCATGCAAGGCAATTCTATGTAATTTAACCTCCTACTATAAATGTTATTAGCTTCCAGTTTTTCAGCCCACCCTTTTTGGGTGAAGTTTAGTTCCACTTGTAACCCCAATGTTTTTTCTGAAAAATGTTTAAATATAAATCCCCCACCATATCCAATGTTAATATCCTGTTCTACAACTGGGTTAAAATTCATTTTAGAAGCACTGGCACCTAGATTAATGCCAACAAAATTTTTAGGCTGGAACTTTTCCTGGGCTTCAAGCCTCATAAAAGAAAAGACAATGCACAATAATAAAATTTTTTTCATTTACTAATTTTAGCTTGCAGGTCAAACACCTATTTCATTACATACTTTCCATGTTATTACTTGCTTGGATTTTAACCCAACCATTAGTCATAATCTGCCTTAATTCTTCAAGAACTCACAAGATAAATTAAAAAACTTTTCATAAAAGTTTATAAACCTATTTTACAACAAACAGTGTATTCCTGAGGGAAATCCATCTTATAAACAAAAAAAATGCTGCCCTAATTAAGGCAGCACCTATATGTTGAGTAAAATAATACCTGTTTAGTTGCCTTCCTCATCTTTAGGTTCATTAGAAGGGGTATTGGTTTCAGGGGCTGCAGTTGGAAAGCTTGGAACCTGCATAGGGTCAATCTCTGCTTCAATCTGATTCTGGATCATTGACTGGTCAACCTCGCCACCGCCTCTGGGGATAACAGCTGATGCCATGATTGCCAGAAACAATAAACCTCCCGCCAAACTCCAGGTTGCTTTTTCTAAAAAATCGGTTGTTTTGCGAACACCCATTACCTGGTTTGATGATTGGAAATTGCTGGCAAGCCCACCTCCTTTTGAGTTTTGTACCAATACAATTAAAATCAAAAGGACACAAACTATAAAAATCAATACTGTTATTAAAGTATACATGATTATGCTAATTATATGTTTTTTAACTTATTAATTTCGTCAATTCGGGCAGCAAAGTAACTACTTTTTTCGGGAAATTTCAAACTTAATTTTTCAAAAGCATCAATTGCCTTACCATATTTTTCCTGGCTAATAAAAATATTTGCTAGTGTTTCAGTGATTAAATCATCATTCACCTGGTCCTCAACTTCTGTGATTTTGGGAGCTTCAGCAATATCTTCTTCCTCTTTTTTTAATGATATGGATGGTTTAGTGGCTATAAATGCATCAATTAAGGTATTCCTGGACCTAGCCTCTTGCCCTTCATTTTCATTAATATCCCCAAGGTTATATTCATTAATGCCAATTGCTGAGGCTTTTGACAATGAATTCAATATAAAATCAGAATTCCCTTTTTCAGGATATAAGTAACGATAAAGTTTTCTCCTGTCAGAAATCCTTATTGCTGCTTTTTGAAGTTCTGACTTAAACATTGGATGGTTGATTACCTTAAGGTTTTTCAGGTATATGATCCAAGCTGTTTGGAAATAGGGATATGCCTCTGTCAGGTTTTTTATACCTTCCAGCGTATCCTTATTAAGAAGGCCAGGATTATTGATGTATTTGTTTAACTCACTCTCAACCATAATCACCAGTTTGCTATGGTTGCATTAAAAATATCTTCAGTCAACTTTTCAATGATGCTCTCTATTAGCTCCTCTTCAACTGCATCAAAAGAAGCCTGGCTATCATAATCTTCAAACCCTGAGAACGATCTTTCAAAATCTACCTCATGTTCTCTATTATTTACATATTTTACATTGATGGCAATGGTTAGCCTGTTTTGTGCTGCAATATCATCTTTCTGTATTGCCATAGGGCGGATTTCATACCTATCAATATATCCTGAGAATTCAAGGTCTCCTCCTTCATCTACTTCTTGCAATGAGGTTTGGCGTAAAAGTTTATCTCTTAAATCTTCAGTAAACTTCTGGCTGAGGTTTGGGTTAACCAGCCTGGCTCGATTGGGGAAATATTGCACTGAGAATGTTTTTACATCAGCTGCCAGGTTAGTACCTGTAAAAGAATAGTTAATCCTACAAGAGTTAACCATAAAAAAAATTGCTACCCAGCAAACACCTAAAACCAATAACCTAACCTTACCCATTGATATTATATTCTTTAATCTTTCTGTACAGAGTCCTTTCTGATATCCCCAAATCCATTGCAGCATATTTACGTTTCCCTTTATGCTTTTCCAAGGCTTTGGTTATTAATTCTATCTCCTTTTCTTCCAGTGACAAAGATTCTTCAACAAATTCTTCAGTATCCTGTATATTCTCTTTGTCCATATGGTCAATATGGATTGACTGTGCAGGCTTACTTTCAGCAACAAAACCCTCGTCCTCATCACGATATAAGTTCCTTATTATTTGAGCCTGGTCACCAGATAGTTGATCCTCACTCCCATTTTGCATAAGGTCCAACACCAATTTTTTAAGGTCAGACATGTCACGTTTCATATCAAACAATACCTGATAAAGTATTTCACGCTCACTATTAAATGACTTATCTTGTGGTGATTTTAAAATAGCTGGCAAGTTTGTACCTTTTACAACAGGAAGGTATGCTTCCAGTGCTTCAGCTGAAATATCCCTCTCCTTCTCAATAATTGAGATTTGCTCAGTAATATTTTTTAATTGCCTCACATTGCCTGGCCATGTATAATTGACCATTGCCTGCCTGGCATCTTCATTGAGCATTAATGGAGGCATCCTGTATTTTTCAGCAAAATCGCGCGCAAACCTCCTGAACAGAAGCAATATATCCTCAGCCCTATCGCGCAATGGCATCACTATGATTGGAACAGTGTTAAGCCTGTAATACAGGTCTTCCCTAAATTTATTTTCTTCAATTGCCTTAGGGATGTCAAGGTTAGTTGCAGCAATTACGCGGACATTGGTCTTAATTACCTTTGATGAACCTACCTTTATGAATTCTCCTGTTTCAAGAACCCTTAATAACCTGACTTGTGTTGAGAGGGGCAGTTCTCCCACTTCATCAAGGAATATTGTGCCGCCATTAGCTTCTTCAAAGTAACCTTTGCGGTCAGAAAGAGCTCCTGTAAAAGCTCCTTTTTCATGCCCAAATAATTCAGAATCAATGGTACCTTCAGGAATAGCACCACAATTAACAGCTATGTATTTGCCATGTTTCCTGGCAGAGTACTGGTGGATAATTTGTGGAAATATTTCTTTACCTGTCCCACTCTCACCACTGACTAATACTGACAAATCAGTAGGTGCAACCTGGACGGCAACTTCAATAGCACGAATTAATCCTGGGGAATTCCCGATTATCCCGAACCTTTGTTTAATTCCCTGAATATCCATATCAAAATGTTTATTAATGTGCAAAGTTATAATTTTTAGATTGGATTATTTATATGTGTAGTTTATTTAACCTTTTTTAGAGACTGATTAAAAATTATCCTTTTACTCTATTAATTGTCTTTTAGATACATTCACATATCTTTGTTCAACAGAAATTAACTACAAATGAAGTTTATAGGAATTATCCCAGCCAGGTATGCATCTTCAAGGTTTCCAGGGAAACCATTGGCCATAATACATGGTAAGCCCATGATCCAGCATGTGTATGAAAATGCTAAACAAGCTATTGAAAATGTGTGGGTAGCAACTGATGATGAGCGGATTTATAATGCAGTTGAAAACTTTGGGGGGAAAGTTTTATACACATCACCTGATCATAAAAGTGGTACTGACCGTTGTGCTGAAGCTGCTAAAAAGATTTCTAAAAGCCATACTTTTGATGTAGTTATTAATATCCAAGGAGATGAGCCATTTTTAAAACCCCACCACCTTGAAGGCCTTAAACAATGCTTCGCCCCAGAAACGCAAATAGCAACCCTTGTAAAAAATGCTGTACATTTAAAGGAAGTATTTGACCCTAACAAACCCAAGGTGGTTTTGGATAGCCAAGGAACAGCCTTATATTTTAGCCGCTCACCCATCCCTTTTATCAGGGGTGTTGAAAAAACAGAATGGCTGGCACAACATAAATTTTGGATGCATGTAGGCATATATGCCTACAAGGCTAAAATATTACAGGAGATCACCCAGCTTCAACCCTCAAAACTTGAACTGGCAGAATCATTGGAGCAACTCAGGTGGCTTGAAAATGGCTACAGCATAAAAACTACAACAACAGATTATGAAAGCTTTGGAATAGATACCCCTGAAGACCTGGATAAAGCATTGCAACTATTCCCATAAAAAATTGTCAGTAAAAGTGAGGCATCATATTTGTATGATGTTCCGTGCCGTAAACAATTAAACAGTTGAGTTATGAAACGAACTTTATTTTTACTTTCCATAATTTCTGTATTTGTACTTGGAGCAGTGGCAAACAACCACAAGGCAATTCCAGAAACCCAAGGCATTCAGGCAGATACCAGGCTAAATATATTCCCAAACCCAGTTACTGGGAATAGTTTTCAAATTACTTCTTTTAAAGAGATCAAAAGTGTGACGACTACAAACCTTCTTGGGCAAAAAGTCCCTGTTAAAGTTCAAAAACAAAATTCTAAAAAGGTTAAAGTTACATTATCCAGAAAAACAACAGGAATACACCTTGTTTCAGTTTTGTACAATGATAACACAAAGGAAGTGAAAAGGATCATTGTTAAATAATTACCAAAACCTGAGCTGGCTTTTAACCCTGAAAGTAAAAAAACTGTGGCTCCAAGACTACAACCTATATTTTAAGAAATAGAAACCAAATCTTAACAAAATAACCAGTATACTATCCTGTTTTTTTGCCACTTTTGTTATTATTTTACATTAAATTTTTAAGTGGTGAAATTCAAAAGTTTATTAACAATCCTGTTTGTTAGCTTTTCTTTTGCAGGATACCCACAGGAAAATATTTCTGAAGCAAGGAAAAGAAGCATAGGCAGCACTGTTACTGTTAAAGGAATTGCAACCAATGGTCCTGAACTTGGTGCAATCAGGTATGTTCAGGACCAAACTGCCGGGATAGCAGCATATGACGCTTCTAAAGTTGCAGACATAAAAAGGGGTGATTCCATTACCATTACAGGTAAACTTAAATCATACAATAATTTGTTAGAAATTTCCCCAATATCAAGTGTTACAATCCATTCTTCAGGGCACAAACTACCAACACCCAGAGTTGTAACCCCAAACCAACTGGGAGAAAATTATGAAGGGCAGTTAGTCAGGATAAACAATGCAAGTTTTACCACCCCTGAAGCTACTTTTCAGGGCAATACCTCTTACACCTTTTCCAGCAATGGTGAATTTGGGGACATATATGTCAGCGACAGTTACACTTCATTGGTTGGTGAAGTAATCCCTCAGGATGAGTTTGACCTGGTTTGTATTTGTTCCCAGTTTTCCTATTCTGAAAATAATACCACATCAGGTTACCAGGTTATTCCCAGGGATATGAGTGATTTTATCATCAAAAAAAGCATTACCCTGACTGCTCCACTTAAAGTGGAAGACATCAGAAAAACTGCCTTAAACTTCAGTTGGGAAACTAATACCCATGGCAGCACACAGGTTGCTTATGGTAATTCACCTAATATGCAAGACTGGCATGGGATGGCTTCAGGAAGTTCCACACCACAGGGTGAAGGCTACCTGCACAGTGCAACTATCTCAAACCTGGCTTCTGGGTCTTTGGTTTATGCCAGGGCATTTTCAGTAAACCCTCCTGATACAGCTTTTTCCCCAGTAAGGGTTTTTGCTACCCAATCCAATTCTTCAGGTGAAATCAAAGTATATTTTAATACTGATGTAAAGGAGGAGTTATCAAGGGGAACCATTGCCCAGGAGCTAAATGAAGCCCTTGATGATACCATTATTGCATACATTAACAGGGCTAAACATACCATAGATGTTTGCATATACAATATTAATAATTCTGGTATCAGCAACATAAGCCAAGCCCTTAACAATGCATATAATAGAGGTGTCAGGATCAGAGTAATAACATGTGGAACAACTAACCACTTTGGGATTTTTGATTTGGATGCAGGTATCCCTGTTTTTGTTGGCCCTGTAGAAAATGAACGTTCGGGGATTATGCACAACAAATTCATCATTTTTGATGCACATTCATCAAACTATAATGAACCTGTAGTATGTATGGGGTCAACCAACTTCACCAGTGGGCAAATTAACCATGACCCCAATAATATCCTATTCATCCAGGACCAAAGCCTGGCACTGGGATATGAACTTGAGTTTGAAGAAATGTGGGGCTCATCAGGCAGCCAGTTTGATGTACCAAATGCTAAATTTGGCAACAAAAAAGCAGACAATACCCCACACCAATATATTATTGGCAATAAAAAAGTGGAAAGTTATTTCAGCCCAACTGATGGCACTAACCAGCAGATTATCAACCAAATAAACAAAGCTGGGAAAAGCCTCAATATAGCTACCATGCTGATAACCAGAAATGACCTGGCATACAGTATTAGGGATGCCAAAGATAACAATGGGGCTTCAGTTAATATGCTGACAGATAGTAAAAACAGGAACTCTACAACAGTAAATGATATTTTACAAAATGCATTGGGAGGCCAGTACATTTACCACAATACCCTCACGGGGATGATGCATAATAAGTATGCTATTATTAATGAATCAGACCCTGCTTCAAGCCCTGTGGTGATAACAGGGAGCCACAATTGGAGCAATGCTGCAAACAATGATAATGATGAAAATACCCTTATTATCCATGATGCAGGTATTGCCAACCAGTTTTACCAGCAGTTTGCCTATCTTTTTACAGGTAATAATGGGGTACTTGAAAACCCGGGCACTCCACCAAATGCTATTAATGATACTATTTCAACCTTGCAGGAAGGAAGTATTGAAATACCTGTTTTACTAAATGATATGATTGAAGGAGAAGTAGAATTGATGATTGCAGAAGATGCAAAAAATGGGCATTCATCAATAACCCAAACCAACCCGAAGACCATTACCTATGAACCAGGGCAGGGCTTTAGCGGGCATGATTCTATTGAATATAAAATATCCTATATATCAAACCCAGTATTAAATTCAACTGCAAAAATATTGGTTGATGTCTGGGCTACCAGTTTAAACAGCTATAATGAAAAACAGTTAAAATTATTCCCTAACCCTGTAAGCAAGGATATAACTTTCATTTCCAATGCCCTTTTTAATTCCCTTGAAATAATTGATCTCTCTGGCAGGGTTTTAATACAAGAAAATTGTTTAAGCTCTAAGTTTAAAACACTTGGCGTGGAGAAGTTTAAAAGTGGATTTTATGTCGTTAGGGTTACTTTCCGGGATGGAGGCAGGTTAAGCAAAGTCATTATAAAAAAATAGGGTTAAACAGTACCCTTATAAAAAGGAAAATCCCGGGTGCCTCTGCATTCCGGGACTTGTCAAACCTAACTAAACCAAACTTATGAAAAAATTTATGAAATATTTTTATTTATTATGTATCTTTTTAAAACTATTTAATGGCTTTGAGGCTTCAATTTTGAACCTACATATATTATAACGCAAATACTTATCAAATGTTGTGCCAAAAAATTATCAGTGGAGGGCAAACTGGGGTTGACAGGGGGGCATTAGATGCAGCCATTTTTCTTGGGATGCCCTGTGGAGGCTGGTGCCCTGAAGGTAGGATGGCTGAAGATGGTGCTATATCAAAAAAATATCCTTTAAAAGAAATTAAAGGTGGATATTATGATGACAGGACAAAAAAGAATGCTGAAGAGGCTGATGGCACCTTGATTATTTATGACCACACCCTTGCAGGTGGCACACTTTTTACACATGAAGTATCAATTCAAACTGGCAAGCCAGTTTTTCTGTTGAAAACAGAAGGAGGCTGCACCAATATCCAATATGGAAAAATCAAAAAATGGCTGTATACCCATCATATCAAAGCCCTGAATGTTGCAGGTCCCAGGGAAAGTGAATGGGAAGGGGCATATAAATGTTCAAAATTAATTATTAGTGGGCTCATTTCTTTCCTAAACAATAACTTAATAAAGTAGGGGCAATCCTTTTGCAGTAGGTTCAAAGTAAAAAAATTAAATATATTTGCGAGAAATAGCTACAACCAAATAAATGGTTATTTGATTTTGAAATAGAAGTGAATGAAAAATATTAGGAATTTTTGTATTATAGCCCACATAGACCACGGGAAAAGTACCCTGGCTGACCGTTTGCTTGAAACCACCCAAACCATTGGTGAACGTGACATGCAAGAGCAGGTACTTGATGATATGGAGCTGGAAAAAGAGAGGGGGATAACCATTAAAAGCCATGCCATCCAGATTGATTACCAATATAAAGGAGAAAATTATAAACTTAATTTGATTGACACCCCAGGGCATGTTGACTTTTCTTATGAGGTTTCAAGGTCAATTGCTGCATGTGAGGGAGCCCTTTTAATTGTAGATTCAACCCAGGGGATACAGGCACAAACTATCTCAAACCTGTACCTTGCTATTGAACATGACCTGGAAATTATCCCTGTGCTCAATAAGATGGACCTCCCCAATGCTATGCCTGAAGTTGTAGCGGACCAGATCATTGACTTGATTGGATGTGACAGTGAGGACATTATTGAAGCCAGTGGCAAAACAGGACTAGGGGTTGAAACCATATTGGAACATATTGTTGAAAAGATCCCTGCACCCAAAGGAGACCCAGATGCCCCTTTGCAGGCACTTATTTTTGATTCTATTTTCAATTCATTTAGAGGGATTATAGCCTATTTTAAAATAATAAATGGCACCATAAAAAAGGGAGACCTAGTAAAATTTGTTTCAACTGAAAAAACCTATGATGCAGATGAGGTTGGGGTTTTAAAGCTAAAAATGGAACCCAGGGCTGAATTGGCAGCAGGAGATGTAGGATACATTATTTCGGGAATAAAAACAGCAAAAGAGGTAAAGGTGGGTGATACCATTACACATGTAAACAACGCATGTGATGCCGCCATTGAAGGTTTTGAGGAAGTAAAACCCATGGTTTTTGCAGGAGTTTATCCAATTGATAGTGATGACTATGAAGACTTAAGGACTGCCATGGATAAGCTGCAATTGAATGATGCCTCTTTAACTTTTGAGCCTGAATCATCAGCTGCACTGGGCTTTGGTTTCAGGTGTGGGTTCCTGGGGCTTCTACACATGGAAATAATACAAGAGAGGCTTGAAAGGGAATTTGATATGAATGTGATCACCACTGTCCCTAATGTTTCATACCAAGCCCACCTTACTGATGGAAGCATTGTTGAAGTATATAACCCATCAGGGATGCCTGCACAAACTGTTATTGATTCTATTGAAGAACCTTATATCAGGGCAAATATCATCACAGCTTCTGAATTTATTGGCCCTATCATGAATTTATGCCTTGACAAAAGGGGCACATTGGTTAGCCAGAATTACCTGACTTCTGAAAGGGCTGAGTTGGTATTCAACCTTCCTTTGGGAGAAATTGTATTTGACTTTTATGACAAATTAAAAAGTATATCAAAAGGATATGCCTCCTTTGATTACCACATGAGTGGATATGACACTGCTAAGCTTGTAAGGCTGGATATCTTACTCAATGGAGAAATGGTAGATGCTTTGTCAACATTGATCCATTTTGACAATGCCTACCCATTTGGGCGCAGGATGTGTGAGAAACTGAAAGAACTGATTCCAAGGCAGCAATTTGACATTGCCATACAAGCAGCTATTGGTGCAAAAATTATTGCCAGGGAAACTGTAAAAGCTGTCAGAAAAGATGTTACAGCCAAGTGTTATGGTGGGGATATAACCAGGAAAAGGAAACTATTAGAAAAACAGAAAAAAGGGAAAAAGAGGATGAAACAGATTGGTAATGTTGAAGTCCCACAAAAAGCTTTCCTGGCTGTTTTGAAATTAGATTAAACACATTTATACAGATATGAGAAAAGGGAGCTTATGTGAAAAGCTCCCTTTCTTTTGAATATACCAAATTGTGGTTGATTAAATTTTACTGATCCAGGTTTTCACCTCATCTTACAAAATAAGTTTGTAACCCTTCCCATGTACATTTATTATTTCAACTGTTGGTTCATCTTTTAAATGTTTACGAAGTTTGGTAATATACACATCCATGCTCCTGGCATTGAAATAATTATCATCAATCCAGATTGATTTAAGAGCAAAATTCCTCTCCAACACTTTATTGGCATTCTGGCAAAGCAGCTTCAATAAATCTGATTCTTTGGTGGTTAATTTTACTGTTTCCTCACCATCAGAAAGTGTTTGCTTCCTTGTATCAAAAAGAAATTTCCCAAGCTTAAATTCTACTTGTGCCCCTGCCTGCCCTTCCTGGGTTGTCCTCCTTAAAATAGCTTCAACCCTGTAAATCAGTTCTTCCATGCTAAACGGCTTGGTAATGTAATCATCAGCA
Organism: Prolixibacteraceae bacterium; assembly: GCA_028282705.1. Taxonomy (GTDB): domain Bacteria; phylum Bacteroidota; class Bacteroidia; order Bacteroidales; family Prolixibacteraceae; genus JABMQB01. The sequence goes on from JANQHI010000053.1 coordinate 15,002, forward strand.
CCAATTTTAAACCCTTCAAGCACATCTTCTTTGAGGTTTTTAGCTGTAAGGAAAATGATCGGCATATCATTGTTTACCATCCTAATTTCTTTTGCCAGGGTAAACCCATCCTTTTTAGGCATCATTACATCTAAAACACAAATATCATAGTGGTTTTTGGCAAACCCTTTATATGCCAGGTCGCCATCAGGATAAAGGTCAGCTTCAAATCCTTTGGCTATAAGGTATTCTTTCAGCAATAACCCTAAGTTTTCATCGTCTTCTGCTAACAGTAATTTGACTTTTTGTTCCATGCTATTTTGTATTTAGTGGAAAATATAAACTAAATTTCGTTCCTTTATTTGCAGCACTGTCCACTTTGATTCTTCCTTTATGGACATCCACAATTTTTTTAACATAACTGAGCCCCAGCCCAAAGCCTTTCACATCATGGACATTTCCTGTGGGAACCCTGTAAAAACGCTCAAATATCTGGGATTGGTGTTCTTTTGGTATCCCTATCCCATTATCTTTTACAGAAATAACTGCAAAATCCTTTTTGGTTTCAGTTGACAGTTTTATCTGAGGAGCATCTTTGCTGTATTTCACTGCATTATCCAGCAAGTTAAAAATAACATTTGTAATATGCACCTCATCACCCTTTATTTCATCTTCAACTGCATTTATATCAGCAAGCAGTTTCCCACTTTCACTTTTTACCCTGATCTCAAAGTTTGCAGCTACCTTGGTTGCCAGGTCATTAATATTAATTTCTTTAAACCTTAATTTCAACCTACCTTCATTAAATACTGCCATTTGCAATACTTTTTCAACCTGAAAACTTAACCTTTTGCTTTCCTGGTTTATAACCTTGGCCACATGTGAAATTGTCCTGGGGGTATTTGAAACACCTGAATCTTCCAACATCTGGCTTGCCAATGAAATAGTAGATATGGGTGTTTTTAATTCATGGGTCATGTTATTAATGAAATCATTTTTAATGGCTGATAATTTCTTTTGCCTAAAAATGATCATGATCGAGTAAACAAAAATAGCTATCAGTAAACCAGTCAGTATTAAGGAAGGGATGACCATAATCCCAGTTGCTTTAATCAAAAAACTTGACTGTTTTGGGAAATAGACATATAAATAGTTAGGCTGCCTTTCATCAATATCTCTTGGGAATAAAAGCCCAGGGATAGTGTTTTTATGGTTGTGCTCAAAACCAGGTGAACCAAAGATCACCTTTTCCTGTCCATGTTGGAATGATTTTACAGCATACTTATATTCCATTTCAATCCCACAGTCTTCCATGGCATGGTCTAACAAACTAACCAGGATAGTAGAATCTACCCTTTCTTCAATGGATTTACTTTGAATATTCCTCATTTCCATTAGGCTTGCCTGGTAATTAATATTCCTCTCCCTGGCACGCATCCTTTGCAGGTTTTGTTGTAACAATGCATCAAATGCTGATGAGCTAAAATCCATGTTTTGGCGGTTTTCACCCTCTTGTCCTTCCGAATTCTCATTATAACTGAACTGCAGCTTTTCTCTATAATTACCAAAATAATTTTGCTCAAAATATGTAATAGAAAGGCTGCCTTGCCCTGGTGGTAAATTCCCAATGTCAACAGGGCTCAATGAAGGCATAGTGTTATAGTTTACAAGCCTCTGTACTATCCTTGTTTCATTACTTTCAAGCTTATCAATAACCTGAGCCAAAGCCCTATTAACCTGGTTGTTAAACTGGTCTGCTTTTATATCAGCAGCCTGCTTTAACGAGTTTGTCTGGACAATGATCAACCCTGCCATCACCAAAGCCATCAATACAATCAAAGTATATAACATCCTCTTGCTCATTCCATAAAGATAATTTTAAAAACCCCCTGACATTTAACCTCTTAACATAATTTAACACTAGCCCAGGAAAGCTTTCAATGCAATTTTGTTTTCCTATTAACATTCAAGAAGAAACGAATTTAGGGATTTTCCATGAAATTAAAATTATTAACAGCCATTAACATTTATTAATGAAACAAGAGAAGCCAAATTTCTTTAAATGAAAGCTTTCTTCCTTTATCCAGATATGTAATTAATGTATTTAAGCAGTAAATATTAATTGTTACAACTGATTAAAGTTTTAATAAAACTTCTTCTACAACTCTTGGGTAATGGGCATATTCCAACTGGTGGATTTTTTGGGCAACATCCTCGGGGGTATCTTCAGGGGTTAACTCACAGGTAGCCTGAAAAATGACCTGCCCCTCATCATATTTCTCATTTACATAATGGATGGTTATTCCTGATTCTTTTTCCCTATTTTCGACCACTGCCTTGTGTACATTCATACCATACATCCCTTTACCACCATATTTAGGCAATAAAGCAGGATGTATATTAATTATAGTAAAAATATTTACCAACTCCTCTGGGATAAGCCACAGGAATCCTGCTAAAACAACAAGGTCAATTCCCCTATTTTTCAGTTCCTGTATTACAAAGGCACTTTCGTAAAACTCTTTTCTATTAAATACAAGCGTTGAAATTCCAGCTTTTTGGGCACGTTCAAGCACATAGGCATCTTGTTTATTTGAGAAAACTGAATCAACACAAACTTCATCATTTGTTTTAAACCTATCAATTATTTCCTGCGCATTAGTTCCTGACCCTGAGGCAAATATGGCAATTTTTTTCATCCTTAAACAATATCAAATTAAATGATTGAACAATATATTAAATTATTCAAATAACTGGCTTTATAAAGATTAGCAAATATAACCTAAATGTATTTTTTTATTTTTTTTCTTTGATTTATAAATGGTAAATTTATTACTTTGCACCGAAAATTTTAAAGAAAAATCATTTAGTATTAACCAAAATTTAGAATTATGTCTGACATTGCAGCAAAAGTAAAAGCAATTATTGTTGACAAATTAGGTGTTGATGAAAGCGAAGTAACTAATGAAGCATCTTTCACAAATGATTTAGGAGCTGACTCATTGGATACTGTTGAATTAATTATGGAATTTGAAAAAGAATTTGATCTGGCCATACCAGACGACCAAGCTGAAAAAATTTCTACAGTAGGAGAAGCTGTACAACACATTGAAGAAGCTGTAAAATAAACTTAAATTTTAATTTTTTTTTATGGAATTAAGGCGGGTAGTTGTTACCGGACTTGGAACCGTAAATCCTTTAGGTAACTCAATTGAAGAATATTGGGACAATCTAAAGAATGGGGTAAGTGGTGCCGCACCTATTACCAAATTTGATTGCTCAAAACACACTACACAATTTGCTTGTGAAGTGAAAGGTTTTGATGCTACATTGTATATGGAGCGTAAAGATGCCCGCAAATATGATTTATATACCCAGTATGCTTTTGCGAGTACTCATCAAGCAATTGCAGACTCCGGGCTTGACCTTGAAAAAATAGACAAGGATAGGGCTGGTGTTATTTGGGGTGCTGGAATTGGTGGCCTTCAAACCTTTTTTGAAGAAGTGAAGGCTTACCGTGAAGAAAGGCCACGCTTTTCTCCATTTTTTATCCCAAAAATGATTGCCAACATTGCAGGAGGGTTACTTTCAATCAAGTATGGTTTCAGGGGACCTAATTACACCACTGTAACTGCATGTGCATCAGCATCTCATGCAATTATTGAAGCATTCAATAAAATCAGGCTTGGGTATGCAGATGTGATGATCACAGGAGGTTCTGAAGCTGCAGTAAATGAAGCAGGTGTTGCTGGCTTCAATTCAATGAGGGCTATTTCTACAAGGAATGATGACCCTAAAACTGCTTCACGCCCATTTGATAAAGACCGTGATGGTTTTGTAATTGGCGAGGGTTCTGGAGCCCTGATCCTGGAGGATTATGAAAGTGCTGTAAAAAGAGGAGCAAAAATTTATGCTGAAGTAGCAGGAGGAGGCATGTCTGCTGATGCATTTCACATGACTGCCCCTGACCCTGATGGAGGGGGAGCAATCCTGGTAATGAAAGGAGCTGTAAAAGATGCAGGCTTAAAATTAGAGGATGTAGATTATATTAATGTACATGGTACTTCAACTCCACTTGGCGATATTGCTGAACCAAATGCAATACTGAAAACATTTGGCGGCCATGCTTATAACATAAGCATCAGTTCTACAAAGTCAATGACAGGGCACCTGTTGGGAGCTGCAGGAGCTGTTGAAGGTATAGCTTCCATTCTTGCGCTTAAATATGGTACTATCCCTCCAACCATCAACCATTTCACAGATGACCCTGAAATTGATGGTAAAATGGACTTTACTTTCAACAAAGCAAAACAAAGAGCGATAAAAGTAGCATTAAGTAATACATTTGGTTTTGGGGGCCACAATGCAACTTTAGCTTTCAAAAAATTCTAAAATACTGTGGTAAGGAAATTAGCACAAAGAATAAAACTCTTTTCTTCTCCTAGAAAAGAGTTTTATTTGTTTTTAAAGGAGCTGTTGGGCTTTTTCCCTGAAAACCTAAAACTTTATGATATTGCCTTCATCCATAAATCAGCTTCAATGGTTGATTCCCAAGGTAAATATGTTAACAATGAAAGATTAGAGTATTTGGGTGATGCAATCCTTGGTGCTATTATTGCCGAGTTCCTGTATAACAGGTTTCCTCAGGAAGATGAAGGTTTCCTAACTAAAATGAGGTCTAAACTAGTGAATAGGGAATTCCTTACCAAGCTAACTTATGACCTGGGCCTTGATATCTTTATAGAATCAAACACAAAAAATACACTAGAAAACAGCCACATTTATGGTGATGCTTTAGAAGCCCTTATTGGAGCTATATACCTTGACAAAGATTATATGACTGCCAAGTATTTTGTAACCAAAAGGATCCTTTCTCAATATGTTGACTTGTATCAGATTGAACAGGAAGATACCAATTTCAAAAGCAAGCTTATTGAATGGAGCCAGAAATATAAGAAAGAGCTTGAATTTAAAACCATAGACAATACACCTGATGGAAGCAAGCAGCCATTGTTCAATGCCAGTGTTACCATTGATGGAGTAAAATCAGGGACAGGGAAGGGCACTTCAAAAAAAGAGGCCCAGCAAAATGCTGCCAAGGAAGCATTAAAACAAATTGATGAAGAATAATCTTTTGAAAAGCTCCCTTTCTCTGCTTTTATTATAGCTTTAGCCATACCTTTATTATTATATTTGCAGTTCAAAACTTTTCCATGAATGAATACCTTATATATGGACTTGGTTTTTTTGCCCAATTCCTGTTTTTTGCGCGTACAATTGCCCAGTGGTTTAAATCAGAACAGGCAGGCAAGGTAATTAACCCCATAATTTATTGGCAGATCAGCCTACTGGGTTCTGTTGTAATGCTTACATATGGTATTTTGCGTTTGGATTTTGCCATTGTTTTAGGGCAATTTATTGTCTACTTTATCTACATTAGGAACCTGCAACTAAAAAATGCATGGAAAAGCATTTCTCCCATCATCAGGGTACTGGCATTTTTAACACCCATTGGTTTTGTATCCTGGCTGGTTTTAGGAAGCAGCCACAATTTAAAAGAAATAATTGGTAATGAAGATGTTTCATTGTTGTTATTACTTTGGGGGTCAGCAGGGCAAATCATTTTTACTTTCAGGTTTGTTTACCAATGGATGTATTCTGAAAATAAAAAAGATTCTGTTCTACCAATTGGTTTTTGGTTTATTAGCACTGTAGGGTCATTAATGCTTTTTGTTTACGCAATTTTTAGGCTTGACCCAGTTGTTTTTGCAGCACACAGCCTGGGGCTGTTTATTTACATCAGGAATATCCTTTTGCATTATGGGAAGAAAAGTATTTTAAGCAGGATAAATATCCCATTGGTTAACAGGCTTATAGGTAAACCTACAGATGAAAAAACAGGCTCAAATTAGATTTTGAACCTGCTTATAATCCAATTTCCTGAATATTGTTTAATCCTTCTTTTTATTCCTAATAACTTCCTTTAAAATAAAATATGACAGGATTGAAAAGATAAACACAATAAAGCCCCAAATAGGAGCATAAAAGCTAACTATTGCACCATTAAAAACAATCTGGGGAGAAATATCAGCAGCATCGCGAATTGCAGCCAGTGCCAATACAATCCCAATAATTTGCCCCAGTAGTCCAATTGCCAAAGACAAACTACCTGACATCAGTATCAAATCAAGCAGTTTTAAACTTCCTTTTTTATCCAATATTAGTTCCCTGGCCTTTAAAAAAACAACTACTAGAGTTATCAAAGCAAAGATTGAAATAAAGTGCATGAAAGTACCCCCAGCCTGATATAACTTAAACAAATTCATAACAACAAATTTAAAATTAATAAGTATGAAGTTGCTGATGTTTCAAGAAATCCTTCAATTTATTAGCCCAAAATCCTGATTTTACAATCATTCTGCAAATATGCTGCATAGTGCTGCTTCCCATCTAATTCATGTGTTTTGGGTACTATTATTTGCATTTAAACGATTTTTTTAAGATTTATTAAATGGAGTTTTTTTATTTCGTTTTTTTGATATTTGGGCATGTCCAGATTCCATATTCATAAGTTGTTCAGTATCCCTAACTTTTATGTAAGAGTTTTAAGCCACTTTTTCTTTTGGGTGTTGGCTTATTTATTTCTGATTTCCATCTTTTTATGGAATAATAATAATCCTCAGATCACCATCATATTAACTTCTTTCCTGATACCTGTATCAGCAAGTGTAGCTTATTTCTTTAATTATTATTTGATTCCCAAATACCTTTCACAAAAGAGGTATTTGCGTTTTTTCTATTTCAGCTTCTACACCATATTGGTATCTCTTTGGTTATCATTTTTAACTGCAGGAGGTGTACTTATGTATATCATTAACAACTTCAACCTAAAACTGGATCTTGTTTATATCCATCCTGAGTTACAGATCATCATCATGTATTTTATTATTTTCCTGGCCATTGCCATAAAACAGGCTAAACAGGTATTTTTTATCCAGCAGGAAAAAAACCAATTGGAAAAAATAAAATTGACTACTGAATTAAAACTGAAGGAAGCAGAATTAAAATTACTGAAGGCCCAAATCCAGCCCCATTTCTTGTTCAACACATTGAATAACCTTTATGGGTTAACACTTGAAAAATCAGATGAAGCACCCAGGCTGGTATTGAGCCTTTCCAATATTTTAGACTATATCCTTTATCATTGTAATGAAAAGTTTGTTTCATTAGAAAAAGAAATTGATAACCTCCTGAATTATATTGAAATTGAAAAAATTCGCTACACAAGTAAGTTGGTTATTGAACACCATTTCCCTGATGATACAAAAGAGATAAAAATTGCCCCTCTTATTTTGATCCCTTTTATTGAAAATGCATTTAAGCATGGAGTTAGCAACAACCCAGGTGATTCATATATTAAGATAGATATCACTTTGCAAGAGGATAACATCAATTTTCAGGTGTGTAATTCCAAAAGCCCCTTAAAACATTCGGGGGGATCAGGCATTGGGTTGAAAAATGTAAAGAAAAGGCTTGAGCTGATTTACCCTGGGAACCATGAGTTAGAGGTGAAAAACAACCCAACAGAATTTTGCGTACATTTAAAGTTAAAAACAGGCATCCATGTATAGTTGTATTATTATTGATGATGAACCTATAGCCATAAAAGTTATCAAAAAACATTTGTCAGCATTCAACCAGTTTGAGGTTGTTGGGGAATTTAATAATGCCATTGATGCAATGGTTGCATTGCCACAAATAAAAGTTGACCTGGTGTTTAGTGATATACAGATGCCCAGGGTAAATGGGGTTGAATTTGTGAAATCATTAAGCAATTCCCCTAAAATTATATTTACAACAGCCTATAGAAATTATGCTGTAGAGGCTTTTGACCTGAATATAGTTGACTACCTTTTGAAACCCATTTCATTTGAGCGTTTTGCCAAGGCCATCCATAAATTTATTGAATCATCAGCAACTACAAGCATTTATCATGAACCAGATAAACAACCACATCCTGAAGAAAATTTTATCCTGCTAAAGGGAGATAAAAAACACCATAAAATTGATTTAAAAGATATCTTGTATTTTGAAAGTCTGGGTGACTATGTTATTGCTTATACCATTACAGGGAAAATCATCACAAAAGAGCGCATCAGTAAAATACTGGATATTGTCCCCTCAAAAAGTTTTATCAGGATACATAGGGGCTTTATTGCCTCAATAAAAGCAATTGATGCCATAGGACCAGGGTTTGTTGAGCTGGATGGGAAAAAACTCCCAATTGGGCGCAATTATAAAATCAACCTTGATATTTTGTTTCTAAAGAATTCCTGAAAACTATTTTTTTACCCTGGATTTTTTTAAATTTACTTCCCTGACATATGGATGACAGCAAAAAATATATTGAACAGGAAGGTTGGCTCTCTATTTTACTGAACCTTATTTTATTTGGGTTGAAATATTGGGCAGGGATTGTAACAGGCTCATTGGCCATCATTGCTGATGCATGGCACACCCTTACTGATTCTGTTTCATCAATCATTGTACTTATTGGGGGAAGGTTATCTAGGAAACCTCCTGATAAAGAGCACCCTTTTGGGCATGGAAGGGCTGAACATATTGTAGCCATAATTATTGGAGTGTTGTTAGCATTGGTGGCATTTGAATTTATCTTGGATGCTTTTGAGAAGTTTAAATCACGCGAAAAAACTTCTTTTGGCACCATAGCCTGGGTTGTTACCATAGTCTCAATTATTGGCAAAGAAGCTATGGCCCAATATGCCTTTTGGGCAGCAAAAAAAACAAAATCTTCCATCCTTAAAGCTGATGGCTGGCACCACAGGACTGATGCCCTTTCCTCTGTTATCATCTTGTTAGGTATTATTGCAAGCCACTATTTCTGGTGGGTTGATGCTGTTCTTGGTTTTATAGTTGCCTGCATGATTGGCTGGGCAAGTTACCACATATTATCAGGAGAGATTAAAGCATTGCTGGGTGAAAGCCCTTCTGATGAACACATAAAAGAAATTATAGAAACAGGTGAGGCTTGCTGTAATATGGAAATCAACCTGCACCACATTAATATCCATAACTATGGAAACCATTCTGAACTAAGCTGCCATATAAAATTGCCACCAGGTATGCCTTTGGTTGAGGCTCATGAAATCTGCACAAAAATTGAAAATGCCATTAATTCTAAGTTTGGTTACATTGTAACTATACACCCAGAGCCAAGGGCAATTTAGGTTACCAGGCAACACTGTCCAACTCATTTAGCAATGAATCTTTTACAACCATAAAATCAGCCATATCCTCCTGTTTTACAGGCTCAACAGGAGGTGCTTTTACTTTTAGTGGGTCAACATACTGCCCATTTTTACTTACCCTGAAATCAAGGTGTGCTCCTGTAGCCAACCCAGTAGAACCAACATAACCAATTACCTGCCCCTGTTTAACCCTAACACCTGGATACATTCCCCTGGCATATCCTGAAAGGTGCATATAAGTAGTTGTATATACTGAATTGTGTTTGATTTTGATATAATTCCCTCCTCCCCTTTTCTGATATGCTTTGGCAACTACTGTCCCATCACCAATTGAAACCACTGGAGTTCCCCTTGGGGCAGCATAATCAACTCCCCTGTGTGGGCGCCTGATCTTTAGAACAGGGTGGTACCTGTTGTTTGAGTAACGTGAACTGATCCTTGAAAAATTCAGTGGTGCTTTCAGGAAAGCTTTCCTCAGGCTATTCCCTTTTTCATCAAAATAATCATGCCTTTTATCCTGAAAAAAACGGAAAGCATAGTTAGGCTGCCCCATATGGTCAAACTGCACAGCATGGATAGCCCCTATCCCTATTGAACTGCTGTCAACAAACTGTTCTTCATAAATTACCCTGAACCTATCCCCTTTTTGGATACCAAAAAAATCAATTGTCCATGCAAAAATATCAGAAAGTTCAATGGCCAATATGGGGTTCAAGCCATTGTCTGACATGGTATTCCACAATGATGATTCAATAGTGCCTGTACCTTCCATTAATTTACTGACCACTTGTTTCTTCCCAAAATTTGCATTTAAGCTATCTTTTAGGTCAAATACTACATAATCAAAAGGTGAATTTTCATATACAAAGTAAAGGGCTTCTCTTAAACTATCTTTTGACTGGAATATATGGAATTTATTGCCAGCCCTCATCCTCCTTACATCAAAGGTATCACGTGAGTTTTTGGCCAGCCTGTCAATTTTTACCATATCCACCCCATAGGCAGTAAGTATGTCACTAAGATTTTGGTTTCTTTCAATCCTCCCTTCTTCTACCTTGAATGAATCAATTTGCAACCCAAATTTTAATTCAGGTTCAGGGGCTTCTTCAACGGTAATTTCAATAGGCTTATCTTTTGGTGATGGGAAATATATAATAAGTAAAACAATAAGTATAGAAATCAGGAAAAAGGAAAATTCTATAAAATATTTCTTCATTACAATTTAATTTTATCAAAGCCCTTACCATAAACCCCCATTACACTCCCCATTGAAATAAAGGCATCAGGGTCAATTTCTTTTATTTTTCTGAAAATAGCACTGGTCTGTTTTTTTCGTACAACAGTCATAACGATTTTAACCTTGTCTTTAGTATACCACCCTGTGCCATCAATTACAGTTACCCCTCTCTTGTTTTCTTTTAGCACTGAATCTGCTATTTCTTCGTGCTTAGTAGAAAAAATAAACATTTGGGCAGACTTGGTGGCACCATTCAGAAAAGCATCTATGGTATAAGAAACCACCCACATGGTTACATAGCCATATACCAGTTTTTCAACTGACTGGAAAACAAAGTAGGAAGATGCAATGATCAACACATCACAATATAGGATAACCCTCCCTGGGCTGATGTTCCTGTATTTATTTACAATCATTGCTATGATATCAGTCCCTCCTGTGCTTGCTCCCCTGGTAAATACTATACCAAGCCCTATCCCACTCAATATGCCCCCCAAAACAGCAGAAAGGAACATATCATGGATAATAGGTTCAGTATTTATTTTCTGGAAAAGTGCAAAAAACAGGGTTACCAGTCCCATACTAATAATGGTTTTAATACCAAAACTGGCTCCAAGTATCCTGATTGCCAATAGTACCAATATGATATTGATAGCAAAATAGGTTATACTGATGGGAATTTTTGTGGCATAAAAAACTACAGCTGCAATACCTGCAACACCTCCTCCAGTTATTTCAGCAGGAATAATAAAAAGGGTCCACCCCAGGGTAAAGATCATTAACCCCACAGTGATGATAATGTACTCTTTTAAAAAACCAACAGCCTTGTTCTCCACATTGATAATTTCTGTAAACATTGCAAAATAAATGAAATGGTTTTAAAACGGCCGCAAAAGAACAAACCTATTTTTACCTAATTATTGAGAATTATCATGGATTGGGGATTTAAAGAAAAGATAATGTAAGATTACAGTGAAACTGTACCCCTGTTGCCTACTATTACAGCCTCTTCTATAATTACATCATAAAAATATCCTGAACCAAAATTCTTATTTAATTTGAGAGTTCCCTTAAATGTAGCTTCCTGGTTTAATTCAGGTAAGTCCTGGCTAGTAATGGTCAAATCAAAACTACCATTAAAATTGCTGCCATCCTGTATATGTATCCAATTTTTCCCCATTACATTCTTATTCACCTTCACTACTATTCCCCTTATTTCAATTTCTTTCTGAGAATAGTTTTCCTTGTTTTTAAAAATCTGCTCAATGGTAAGTTCTCCTTCACTTTTATCCACAGAAACATTACTTTTTTGTTCTGATTTCACCCTACCCATATGTGTAGGTGTAGGCATCTTCCCTATAATTGGACTTTTGCCTAAAGGGGTTTTGCTTATCTTATTAATAAAAAATATTACATCAAAAGTTTTGTCCAGCTCTTTGCTATGGAAAGCATTCATCTCTAAAGCTTTATCATAATAAAAAACTTCACCAGGGTTTATTTCTTCCCTGGTTACAGCAACCCATTTTTTCTCTCCTTTTTCATCCACTTCCAAATAGGTGTATTTACTAGTTTGTATCACTTCAGTAACAGTGAATACTTTATCACTAACAGTAACTTGCTGTTGGGTTTCATATCCCTTTTTATTCTTTACACATGATGTGAATGCTACCAATAAAGCTAAAACAATTAAAATCCTCATATCTAAAATGATTATCTGATTTTTAAATCTTTTCCAAATTTCTCAGAAAGCTTATTAAATTTGCCAAACTTCTGAAAAGTAGTTTCAAAATTAACAGTGAAGTAATGCATTTTGTTGAAATAGATGCCTGGACTCATTATAATAATCAATATACAGCCAACAAAAAAGGACAGCTTTTCAGCCATCCTTTGGTATTTTTTAAGGAAATTAGAAATCTCCTCACCTAACTCACAACAATGTTGATGATCTTTTTAGGGACAAAAATCACTTTCCTGATGGTTTTCCCTTCAATCCATTTTTGTGCCTGTTCGTGGCCTTTTACTAAACCCTCTACTTCTTCAGGCTTGATCTCTAATGGTAGCTCCAGCTTAAACCTCATCTTCCCGTTAAATGATACTGGGTATTCAAAAGTATCTTCCTGTAAAAGGCTTTCATCAACCACTGGCCATGGTTCATATGCCAGTGTTTCTTTATTACCATAAAGCGCCCATAATTCTTCTCCCAGGTGTGGTGCATAAGGTGATAAAATTTTAGCAAAGGTTTCTGCTGTATCTTTTGTAACCTTCCCTTTTTTAATAGCCAGGTTATTTAAAACCATTAATGCAGAAATCCCAGTATTAAACTTAAGGCTCTCAATATCTGCCCCAGCCTTTTGGATGGTTTGGTGAAGCAGTTTCAATGTTTCTTTGTCTTCCTCTCCTTCTACAATATTATTGATATCAGCAAAAAACCTGTATGCCCTTGCAAGGAAGTTGAAAACGCCTTTTACCCCATTTTCAGCCCAGGGTTTGCGCTCATCCAGTGGTCCCATAAACATCTCATACAAACGCAATGAATCTGCTCCATAGCGCTCAATCACATCATCAGGGTTTACCACATTCTTCAATGATTTTGACATTTTAGCCACAATCTGTTTCAGCTCTTCACCTGTTTCCTTATGGAAATATTTTCCATCTTTTTCTTCAACCAGGTCTGATGAAACTTTTGCCCCAGTTTCTGTTTCATAGGCAAATGCCAGGATCATCCCCTGGTTAAACAGTTTTTGGAATGGCTCATCAGTTGACACAACTCCCAGGTCAAACAACACTTTGTGCCAAAAACGTGCATATAATAAATGAAGTACAGCATGTTCAGCCCCACCAATGTATAGGTCAACAGGCATCCAGTACTGCTCTTTCTTTACATCAAAAATGCTTTCATTATTTAATGGGTCAATATAGCGCAAATAATACCAACACGATCCTGCCCACTGGGGCATTGTATTGGTTTCACGCCTACCTTTCCTCCCATTTTCATCAACTACAGCCAACCAATCACCAGCATTGGTCAGTGGAGACTCCCCACTTTCCCCAGGGGTATAAATTTCCAGATCAGGCAATTGCAAAGGCAGGCCATTATCTTCAACCAAAGATACCTCACCATCTTCCCAATGGATCACTGGGAATGGTTCTCCCCAGTAGCGTTGCCTGCTAAACAACCAATCCCTTAATTTAAAATTCACTGTTGCCTTGCCCAGCCCTTTTGATTCAAGCCATTCAACAGTTGCTTTAATCCCTGCTGATTTGTTCAGCCCATTAATATTTAAACCTGTGGCCTCACTTGAAGAGTTTACATATTCCCCGTCTTCTGTCCAGCATTTATTGCCAGCCAGAATTTCTTCCCTGCCTTCAGCTTGTTTCGGATCAAGAATACATATGATAGGAATATTAAATTCTTTAGCAAACTCGAAATCACGCGTATCATGGGCAGGTACAGCCATAATAGCTCCCGTCCCATACCCCATTAATACATAGTCGGCCACCCAAATAGGGATTTTTTCATTGTTAACTGGGTTAATGGCATACCTGCCAGTAAACACCCCCGTCTTTTCTTTGGCCAGGTCAGTCCTATCAAGGTCTGATTTTAAAGCTGCAGCTTTTATGTATTCTTCAACTGTTTGTTTTCTATCTTCAGTAACTATTTCATTTACAAACTCATGCTCAGGGGCTATAACCATATAAGTTGCCCCAAATAAGGTATCAGGCCTGGTAGTGTATACACGTAATTTTTCATCCAACCCTTCAATTTCAAAATCAACCTCAGCACCAGTTGACTTGCCAATCCAGTTTCTCTGCATGTCTTTCACACCTGCCGGCCAATCAAGTCTCTCAAGTCCCTGCAACAAACGCTCTGCATAATGTGGGATGCGTAAAAGCCACTGCTTAAGGCTCTTCCTCACCACCTGGTTACCACATTTTTCATGTGAACCATCAGTAAGTACTTCCTCATTGGCGCAAACAGTTTTACACGAATCACACCACCACACCTGGGCATTATCATAATAAGCCAGGCGTTTTTCACTTATATATTGCTGTACCTTTTCCTCCCCATCAGCTTTTATATCTTCAGGGATTTCCAATTCAGAGATTGGCCTTCCTTTCTGTAAGTCCTCATCAAACCATGTATTATATAATTGTTTGAATATCCATTGTGTCCATTTGAAGTATTTGGGGTCAGTTGTATTAATTTCACGATCCCAGTCATAACTTAGCCCAATGGCTTTTATCTGCCTACGAAAATTGTCACAGTTTTTTTGAGTAGTAATAGCCGGATGAGTACCTGTTTGAATGGCATATTGTTCGGCAGGTAGCCCAAATGCATCATACCCCATGGGGTGTAATACATTAAAACCTTTCATCCTTTTATAGCGGCTAAGGATATCTGTTGCGGTATACCCTTCAGGATGCCCTACATGTAACCCAGCCCCTGATGGGTAAGGAAACATATCTAATATATAATATTTGGGCTTTGAATAATCTTCAGTTGTTTTGAATGTTTTATTCTCTTCCCAATAGGTTTGCCATTTTTGTTCAATCTCTGTGAATTTATATTCCATGCTGTTAAATCTTCAAATGATTCTGATTTTAAGCGGCAAAGTTAGATAAATTGTTGAATTTCGGGCAGCTATTTGTGTGCATATTTAAAGTTCAAATGAAAGCAAAAACTAGACGTATTAAATTTTCAACTTTTTACCTGGGTTATGAAAAAAATGACGTTTTGAAAAAGCTGACCATAGTCAGGTTGTGATAAATCAATATTAATTGAATCAACTAACTATTAAATTAATATGCAGGTGTTATTTCTAATTTCACTTTGAATGCACCCTGAACCACTTAAATGCTGTACAACAACTTGATAATACGGAAACTCTTTTTGTATCTTTCATGTATCATTTAAACCATTTATGTTATGACAAAGAACACAGAACAATTTGTGGCAGATTTTATGGCTTACGTAAAAGCCAAAGATCCATGTCAGGCTGAATTTCACCAGGCTGTAGAAGAAGTAATTGAATCTTTAGGTGAATTCCTTCTTGACAACCCAAGATACATACAGGCAAAAATTATGGAACGCATGGTAGAACCTGAGAGGGTTATTATGTTCCGTGTACCTTGGTTAGATGACAGAGGAAATATCCAGGTAAACAGGGGCTTCCGTGTTGAAATGAACAGTGTGATTGGTCCTTACAAAGGTGGGTTACGTTTTCACCCAACTGTAAACTTAGGTATCCTTAAATTTTTGGCATTTGAGCAAGTATTAAAAAACAGCCTTACTACACTTCCTATGGGTGGTGGTAAAGGAGGTTCAGACTTTGACCCTAAAAACAAATCAGACAATGAAGTTATGCGTTTTTGCCAAAGCTTCATGACTGAGCTTCAAAGGCATATTGGACCAAACACTGATGTACCAGCAGGCGACATTGGTGTAGGTGGCCGTGAAATAGGATTCCTTTTTGGACAATACAAAAGGTTAAAGAATGAATTTACTGGTGTCTTAACTGGAAAAGGTGTTGACTGGGGTGGTTCATTGATAAGGCCTGAAGCTACTGGTTATGGAACTGTATACTTTGCTGAAGAAATGCTTAATGTAAAAGGTGATAGCATGAAAGGCAAAATAGTTGCTGTTTCTGGTTCAGGAAATGTAGCTCAGTTTGCAACTGAAAAAGTTATTGAACTTGGAGGAAAAGTGGTAACACTTTCTGATTCAAGTGGCTCTATTTATGACCCAGATGGAATTGATAGGGAAAAACTGGAATATGTGATGGAACTTAAAAATGTACATCGTGGAAGGATTCGCGAATATGCTGAAAAATATGGTGTACAATTTATGCCAAATGAAAGGCCTTGGAGTGTTAAATGTGATGTAGCCTTACCATGTGCTACTGAAAATGAATTGAATGGCGAAGAAGCTAAAATTCTTATTGACAATAGCTTGATGTGTGTATCAGAAGGAGCAAATATGCCATCAACTCCTGAAGCTGTTGAGATATTCCTTGAAAACAAAATTCTTTATGCCCCTGGAAAAGCAGCTAATGCAGGTGGTGTAGCTGTTTCTGGGTTGGAAATGAGCCAGAATAGCATGAGGATGAGCTGGACTCGCGAAGAGGTAGATCAAAAACTGCATAGAATCATGAAAGATATCCATGCAACATGTGTTAAATATGGAACTGAAAGTGATGGTTGGGTCAACTATGTGAAAGGCGCTAACATTGGAGGTTTTGTAAAAGTAGCAGACTCTATGATAGCTCAGGGGCTTGTGTAAAAAAACCTAGTTTCAAAAACCAAAAATTATTGAACCCCGCAAAGTTTTGCGGGGTTTTCTTTTTATTTTACTTTTCTTTTTTTAAAACCTTAACCTCCTGTTTTAACAGCATTCTATTGATAAATTAATGGCTCCTGCTTGTTTTTATGATAAAAATCAGCATTGGCTATAACTATTGCCAATTTTTAATCAAATAATTCCTCGTTCCCAATTAAATCGGGATGCCGAAAATACCCCTTGGCTTGCCACGGGGATAGTCAACTTCAAGGATTTTCTTTATTACTATAAGAAAGAAATACCAAAAACATTGGTGAAACGGCATAGTTATTGCTAATTTCACCACGAATTTCCCAAATTTGTATTCATGAAAATGAAGAGAACTCTTATTTTAATTTTGCTAACACTCTTTTATTGTGTGGGATGGAGCCAGGAAATTGTTGTGCTTGATTCTAAAACAGGAGAGGGGATTGAAGGAGTTCTCATTATAGGTGAAGGGTTTACAACACAAACAAATCAATTTGGAAAAGCTGACATAAGTACTGTTGGCGAAAAAGATGCCATAGTATTTCAACACTCTTCTTACTTAAAATATAAAACAAACAAAAAGAACATATGGTCAGCAAATAATAAAGTTTTTTTGGTAGAAGACCCTGTCCGTCTAGATGAAGTAATTATATCTGTGAGCAGGAGGGAACAATCAAAAGCTGAAATTCCCAACAAAATATTGACAATAAATGCTGAAGAGGTAATCAACCAAAACCCACAAACAACTGCTGATCTATTAGGTAGTAAAGGGGGAGTTTTTATCCAGAAAAGCCAGATGGGAGGAGGCAGCCCAATGATCAGGGGGTTTGCAGCCAATAGGGTGTTAATTGTGGTAGATGGCATTAGAATGAATAATGCAATTTACAGAAGTGGGAACCTGCAAAATGTAATATCACTTGATGCCAACAGCATTGAGAAAACAGAAATAATTTTTGGTCCAGGTTCTGTAATATATGGTAGTGATGCCCTTGGAGGGGTGATGAGTTTCAATACATTAAAACCCAAGCTATCAACATCAGCTTTATATAACCAGTCAAACCAGATAACAGCCCGTTACTCAAGTGCAAACCAGGAAAAAACCTATCATGGGCAATTTAACTTTGGGTCAAAAACATGGGCAGCCATGGTTAGTTTTACTTATAGTAATTATGATGACCTTAAAATGGGTAAAAATGGGAAGCATGAGTACCTTAGGAACGAATATGCAACTTTTGATGACCCCTGGTCTGGTGACAAGGTTATAAAAAATGAAGACCCTCAGGTTCAAAAATTTACAGCCTACAACCAGTTTAACTTTCTTGCCAAATACAGGTACCGCCCAAATGAGCAATTTGAGTTAATTCTGGGCTTGCACCATTCCGAAACTTCAGATATCCCACGTTATGACAGGCTCATAACCTATAAAGAGGATAAGCTAAAATATGCAGATTGGCATTATGGTCCCCAGAAGTGGAGCCTCTTTTCAGCCCAGCTAAACAGTAAAAAGAAAACCTTTTTTAGCGACAATATAGGTGTATTAGTAGGGCTACAAAAGTATGGAGAAAGCAGGCATAATAGGAAATTGAACAAATCAAGCATAAACCACAGGGAAGAAAACCTGGATATTGCTTCCATTAATATAGACATTGATAAGGAAATAGATGATCACAACAACATTTTTTATGGTGCTGAAGGGTATTTTAACAAAGTACACTCTGAAGGAAAAGGTGAAGATATTTCTGATGGAACTAAATGGGAGATTGACAGCAGGTATCCTGATGGGTCAACCTACTACAGCGTTGCTGGTTATATGATCTATAAATCAAATTTCAGTAAAAATTTTACATTCCAGGCTGGAGCCAGGTACACTTTTACTCACATGGATGGCAAATTTTCGCGTGAGTTTTTTGATTTACCTGTTGAAGGCTTCACAAATAATAACTCTGCTGTTACTGGAAACATTGGCCTGGTATATCATCCAAGTGAAGGATGGCAAATAAACCTGAATGGAGCTACAGGGTTCAGGTCTCCCAATATTGATGACATTGCTAAGGTATTTGATTCAGAACCTGGTAATGTAGTGGTGCCAAATCCTGGACTAAATCCTGAATACACAAGAAACATTGAACTAAGTATAATCAGGAGCCTAGGAGGAAAAGCCAGGTTTGAACTGAACACATTTTATACTTATCTGAAAGATGCAATGGTTAGGAGGGATTTCACACTCAATGAGCAGGATTCCATACTTTATGAGGGAGAACTAAGTAAAGTTGAAGCCCTTGTTAATGCTGATTGGGCAAAAATTTATGGAGGAAGTGTAACCTTTGAATACCTTTTCAATACCAAATTACGCACAAGGCACACCATAACAAAGATTTTTGGGGAAGATTCTGATAGTTTACCTTTAAGGCATGTACCCCCACTTTTTGGGAATTCACATCTGATTTTCCAATCAAGGTCACTATTTATTGATTTATATGCCCAATATAGTGGCGAAATTAGTTTTAAAAACCTGGCAATGGATGAAAAAGATAAACCACATTTATATGCTCAGGATAAAAATGGGAATCCATTCTCACCATCATGGTGGACATTAAATTTTAAGTCTTCAGTGAAATTGAATAACCACTTCTATATGAGTGGTGGTGTTGAGAATATTTTTGATAAAAGTTACCGACCCTATTCTTCAGGTGTTATTTCTGCTGGAATTAATTTCATTTTAGCCTTGAAAGCAACTTTCTAAATCCTGGCTTCAACCCTGCCTCACTATTTAAAACCTTTTAACCAACAAGTTGTTGTATATACTTAGGGAAGGTAAGATGAGGAAAATAATATTATACACAGCTGCAAGTGTTGATAATTTTATTGCCAGGGATGATGGGGATGTTTCTTGGTTGCATTCAACAGAGTATAAGTTAGAAAATAAGGATTTTGGATATGCAGATTTTTATAATGCCATTGACACAACCTTGATGGGAAACAACACTTACAAAAAAATCCTGTCTTTTAATATCCCCTTCCCTTATATTGATAAAACCAACTTTGTTTTTAGCCATAATCCACAAAAACAGGATGCACAATATGTGCAGTTTATAAGTAAAGATGTTGTCAGCTTTGTGCACAGTTTGAAAAAACAAGAAGGGAAGGATATTTGGCTTGTGGGAGGTGGAGAAATTAACAGCTTGCTTTTAACAAATAGATTAATTGATAAAATAATCCTGACTATTGTACCCATAATGCTTGGCGCGGGCGTCTCCCTTTTTAAAAACCCAAAATATGAAAATGAGTTCGACCTTGAAGATAGTACCTCGTTTAGGAATGGGATGGTGCAACTTATTTTAAAGGTGAAATGAAAAACAAGGGAAGTACCTTTCCTCTAAAAACCAGTATTTACAGTTTTAGTAGGTTTCGCGTTTTTAACACCCTGTTGTTCAATACTATTTCCAAAAAAAGCAAAAACAACCTTTTCAAAAACCAGTTCTTTGAATAATTGTTTATCTTCATAGACGGAATTGGATTATAAACAATAAGACTTATTTATTTTATGGACCTCTTTGCGCTATTTATATCAGCGTTGTTAGGAATAGTGTTTTTGATGGCAATATTATGGCTTATTAGCATTATTTTACACAATGCCAGCATTGTTGATTTATTTTGGGGCTTTGGTTTTGTAATTATTGCCTCTATCTATTTTCTATTGACAGATGGTTTTGCCTCCAGAAAAGTAATTATTATGTCATTAGTAGCCATTTGGGGGCTACGTTTAACCATCTTTTTAAGTTGGCGAAACTTTGGGAAACCAGAAGATTTCAGATATCAGGAATTTCGTAAAAAATTTGGGGAAAAACGTTACTGGTGGTTTAGCTTTTTCCAGGTATTCCTGCTGCAAGGGGTGCTAATGTGGTTAATTTCCTCACCCATATTGGGAACCATGTATTTTACTGAATCAAACAACTTAAATGTTTTTGATTACATAGCCATTATAGTGTGGGTAATTGGCTTCTTTTTTGAATCTGTAGGAGATTACCAGCTTGCAAAGTTTAAAGCCAACCCTGAAAATAAGGGGAAAGTAATGAAGCTTGGTTTATGGAAATATACACGCCACCCCAATTATTTTGGTGATGCAGCTATTTGGTGGGGGTTTGGTTTTTTCAGTATTGCTTCAGGCTGCTACCTCCCGTTTTTAGGGACATTGTTGATGACCTTTTTATTATTAAGGGTTTCAGGAGTTACCATGCTTGAAAGGTCATTAAAAATAAAAAAACAAGGATATAAAGATTACATGAGGAAAACCAGTGCATTCATCCCTTGGTTTCCCAAGAAATAGATGACCACATTTTTCAGCAGTCATCTATTTTCTTGGTTATCAATAGTTATTGTTTTTTGACAACAATCTTCCCCCCTCTCGCAACCTTTACCATTACACTTTTTGTATTCAGCATAGTCTTTGATCCTCACAGGATTGTTCACTAAAGAAAATTTCAAAAATTCTCTGTTCGTTAAATCATAAATATTTGGGTCATTAGTAATTGTCGCCACTTCATTTCTTAGGTTCCTCATTATTTTTTTCATCCTTCTGTCCCAAAATTTTTCACCATACCTAAAATACTGATAAAATTGATATGGATGATCGAATGAATAATTTTGAGCAATTTCTTGGGCTTCGTCTGCAGTCATCCACAAATAATATCCTGCCCTTAACCAAGAAAATGTTATTCGCAAACCAGCAATTCGATTTTGATCCCAATTATCAAACTCGCCACACAAAACAACTGCCAATGAATCTTTATATGTTTTAATTCTTTCCGGGTAAAATCTAAAATCAACCATCAATTTTTGAAAGACAGTATCAGGGATTGAAATACTAAAGTCCTCATCAAGGTATTTATAAGAATGAGCAAAATAGTCATATTCTAGGTATTCTTTTTTTACGTTTTGAGCATTAATAATATTAATACCTATGAATACTGAAAATAATAATATTTTTAGCTTCATAAATTCTGGCAATTAAAGGTTTTCTTCCATGTGGGTTTTAAGTTTTACATCTGAACGTGGATATGCAACACAGAGTAACACATACCCTTCATTAAGTTGGTCTTCATCTAAAAATGTTTGTTCGCTTTGATCGATGCTTCCCATCTGCATTTGTCCCACGCATGTTGAACATGCACCTACACCACAAGAATAAGGCAAATCTAACCCATACTCCATGCTGCGAGATAATACTGTTTCATCAGTAGGGCAAGTAATTGTTTGAAATCCTTCAGGCATTTCCAAAAGACACTTATAATACTGTCCTCCTCCACTTTTTTCCAAATTATGTTCCTTCCTGTTATTAAAAACTTCAACTAAATATTTTCTGTATCTTTCAGCATCACCAATTTTTTTCAAGATTAACTTTTTAGATTTTTCAGATAAAGGATTAACAAATTGAAACTCTTTCTCAATTTTCTGGAAAGTAGTAACTGAAGAATCACCTTCAACTGAACATGATACAACAACCATGCACAAAACAATAAGAGTTAAGAATAATTTTTTCATGATAATAAATTGTTTTTGTTTAACATTAGTCTGACCAGATTACAAAAAGACGAACTAACTTACAATATTTTTCTTAAAAAAAATTATGATAGTCAAGAAGGTTTTGACTAAACACATTTTTTTTTGTAACTTATTGAAGCTATCTAATTTTGATTTATTATGAAAAAATTTGCTATTGAAATTAAGTGGGGCCTTATTTTTGTTGTAATTACCCTCCTCTGGATGTACCTTGAAAAATCATTGGGCTGGCATGATGAACTGATCCATAAACATGCTGTTTATACCAACTTTTTTGCCATTCTTGCCATTGCCTTATATGTTATTGCCTTACTCGACAAACGAAAAAACTTCTACCAAGGAAAAATGAGTTGGCTTCAAGGATTTTTGTGTGGGGTTGGGATTACAGTGGTAGTGGTCATCCTTTCACCTCTTTCACAATATATAACCCATGCTATTATAACCCCTGATTATTTCCCAAATGTAATTGAATACTCTGTTGAACAGGAAAAAATGACCCTGGAGCAAGCTCAAAAGTATTTTAGCGTGCAAAGCTATATTGTTCAAAGTGTTATAGGATCAACTGCTATGGGAACTGTTACATCAGCAATAATAGCATTGATCGTAAAGAAAAAATAAGGTTCTATGAAGAGGTTTACATCTGTCGATGAATTTATTGCAGAAAGTGGGAAATGGAAGGAGGAACTTACAGTATTACGTGATATATTATCCTCAACAGAGCTGGAAGAAACAGTAAAGTGGGGTGCACCTGTTTACACGATCAATGAAAAAAATGTAGTTGGGTTAGGTTCATTCAAAACATATGTAGGTATTTGGTTTTTCCAGGGTGTATTCTTAAAAGATAAAAAGAATGTTTTGATAAATGCACAGGATGGGAAAACCAAAGCTTTGCGTCAATGGCGTTTTGAAAATATGGCACAAATTGATATCAAACTGATAAAGGAATATGTTGCTGAAGCCATTGAAAACCAAAAACTAAACAAAACCATAAAACCTCAGAAAAAAGAGCCTCTACCAATCCCTGCTGAACTGGCTCACATCTTTGATGAAAAACCTGGGTTAAAAGATGCTTTTAACAAGTTCTCTCCTTCCAGGCAAAGAGATTTTATTGAACACATAAATGAAGCAAAAAGGGAAGAAACAAAAACAAAAAGGTTGCAAAAGATTATACCCCTGATAATGAACAACCAGGGATTATATGATAAGTATAAGTAGGGAGGTCTTTTAAATAACCTATATTGGCAAATAGATTTTAAGTATTATCCCTGCAAAAGCCATTAGATTATTGTACTTTCTTTGTCAATCTTTAACATTATTAACTTATGATGCTTATACTAAACCCATTAAAAATCCGTTTTTTTACATTATCTTAAGCTTAAGAATTAGATTTAATGGTCATTAATAATAAACTTGACGGGTCATTTGGGAAAGTAGGTTTAGCTTCTGGCTTACTGTTAATTGTTGCTGGTATAATCTCAATTATTTTTACTACTGGCTGGACAGTGGTACTCATCATATTGGGGGCATTTATCAGTTTCACCCATTCAGGAACCCAAATTGATACTAATAAAAAAAAGATCAGGCTATACCAAAATATTTGTGGTGTTATAAAAACCGGCAAATGGTATAAAATTGAATCATTCAAAGGAGTTACAGTTACTCCTTTTAATAGGATCACCCAAATGAGGAGTTTCTCCAACCAGCAAACAACCCTGGAAGAACATGATTTTAGGATTTTTATACTGAATAAAAAAGTAAAGCCAGTTTATCCCATAAAAAAGTGCAAAACCAAAGAAGAAGCTTTGCATGAGCTTGATGAGCTTGCCCTTTTACTCCAGCTACCAGTATTCTCAATTTTGAATGATTAACAAGTCATTAACAGGCTCCACACATATTTTTACCTATTTTCAGGCCAAAAACAATTAATCACATGAAGAACCTATTTTTATTGCTTTTCATACTTGCTTTGGTTAATCCAGCAATAGCCCAAAAAAAGAGGGACAAAGTAAAAAGGAAATACCAGAAAACAAACAGGATAGTTGAATCAAAACCAGACATTTTTGTACGTGGAAAAATAATAAACCAAGCTGATGCCCTGTTGGTTGGGGCTTCTGTTGTTTTTAAAACAATGGGTAAAGCTGTACACACCAACGAAGATGGGGAATACTACCTTTCAAGGGTCCCATCAGGGAGGCATACCATACAGGTTTCCTTTATTGGGTACAAAACCAAAACCATTGATTATACTGTTAGCCCAGGGCAAAACTATATTAATTTTACATTGGATGAAGAGCCCATTAAAATAGACCCTATTGTGGCACGCCCACGCAAAATTGAACAACAGGTTATAGATATCCCTTCTTCAGTTACAGCCATTAGCAACAAAGACATTCAGGATTTAAATGCCACTGAACTTGACTACCTGTCTGAATTTGTACCAGGCCTGGAAATTAGGCTGCCCAGCATCCAACGCCCTGGCTTTATTATGAGGGGGGTTACCAGTGATGAGGTCAGTGCCAGTGCACAGCCCAGGGTATCAGTATATTACAACAATATTCCCATAAGTAGGGCTAGTGGCTCAGCAGTTGAACTGTTTGATATGGAACGTGTTGACATTTCAAAAGGGCCACAGGGGACTTTATTTGGCAGGGGGGCTATGATTGGTGCTGTACATTATGTTACCCAAAAACCCACTGAAAATTTTTATGGGAACATTTCAACCAAAGTAGGAAACTATGGGCAAAAAGGCTTGGAAGGGATGGTAAATGCCCCCATTGTCCCCAAAAAACTTTTTGCCAGGGTTGCAGGTGTTTATGATTTCAGGGATGGCTATGTGAAGAATACTTTTGGTGGGGATTTAAATGGGAAAAACACTGTTGCAGGGAGGTTTTCATTGCGTTACCTGCACTCCATTTTCACCAAAGCTGACCTTGAAATCAGCTACCAAAAAGATGATGCCCCTGGGGTAGCCTTTATGAGCCAGTTATTCCCCAATACAAATGGGGTTAGTAATGTTTTTAAATATGAAGCTTCTTTGAACAGGGGAAAAGGTTTAAACAATGAAAAAGATATATTTACATCTATCCTCAACTTCAGGCATTACCTCAATGAACATGCCTTTTTTACTTCAGTAACATCGTTTAGGAAAAACACAGCATATGCCCTATGGGATGGTGATGGCACTGCCTCTGATGCCATTAATATGTCAGAAGATATTTCAGCTAAACAATTCACCCAGGAGCTTAGGCTCAATTTTAACCTAGGGAGCAGGTTTGAGGGGCTTGTTGGTGCAAGCTATTGGCGTGAAAAAGCATCACAGGATTTTTGGTTTGGCACCAATGAGCAACATATGGCATTCCTTATCCTCCAGCAAAAACAATATTTGATTTTGCCTGATGGGCAGCCCATGTCAATGCCAGCATTGCCCAATGACCCAAATTTAGGCCCTTTGGCTGGCCTGCCATTACCAGCATACCATGAGGAAACAAACCTTAGTGAGGCTGTTAACAGGTCGTTGGAAGGTTTCTTTGATGCATCATACCAACTCACCAACAAAATTAAGCTTACTGCTGGGCTTAGGTACATCAGGGAAAATTTTAAACTTAAAAATGAGGGGGTTGCAGGAGAAAACCCACCTTCTGTATTGGGCATGTTCACCAGGAATTACCCAAATTTATTATTCCTCCCATCAGCAGAACAAGAACTTAAAGAGAAATTCAATGCCCTTACTTACAGGGGGAATATCCAATATAAATTCAACGAAAATGCCAATGTATTCGTAGGGTACTCAAAGGGTAGGAGGCCAAATGTATTGCAGTTTACCTCAACAGGGCAGCCCCAAACCATGGCAGCAGAAATTGTAAAAAGCTATGAAGGTGGCTTCAAAGGTATTTTTAAAAGCAGGCTTTGGCTTGATGTAAATTTGTTTTACCACAATTATACTGATTTTCAAACAAGTGCATGGGTAGCTGATGCTGAAACTGGGGAGTTTAATTACATTGTTAAAGATGGTGGAAAAGCTACTTCCTATGGGCTTGAATCAACCCTGAAATACCAAATCATCAAGCAACTTAAGGTGTTTGGGAACTATGCTTACCTGAATGCAGAATTTGACGATACTGGTGTAGATGGGAATGACCAGGAATATGCAGGGAATAAATTCCGTTTGTCACCTGAACATAGCTACACTATTGGGCTTAGGGGGGAAATTGAGGTGAACAAGGACATCAACTTTTATGTAATGCCAAGTTATTCACACAGGTCACATTTCTTTTTTGAAGATGCCAATACAGTGGGCTTGGACCAGGAAGCTTATGGCACATTTAATGCCACTGCAGGGATCAGTTTCAGGGAGCCTGCAATTAGCCTTTCATTTTATGCCAGGAATATACTGGATGAAAAATACCTGGTGAGTGCAGGAAATGCTGGAAGCCTGTTTGGTGTCCCTACTGTTATACCTGGGGCCCCAAGGATGTTTGGGGCAAAAGTAACTTGGAACTTCAATGTAAAAGACAAACCATATTACAAAAGGAAATTTAAATAGTAGGGGGAAGTTATTAAACTGAATTACTGAATGAATTGAAAAACTGAATTGCTGGATGAATTGAATAAACTGGGTTGCTGAATAAACATTTCAATCCATTCTTTCCATTCAGTAATTCAGTTTATTTATACTTGGCTGTATATTTTATTGCTTTTTACCCAGGGCAGAAATTGGATGCTTTGTTTGTTTTTATAATGATAACCTTCTTCAAACGTTTCTGACAAAACATATCCTGTTTGGCAAGCATATTTCCCTAAAAAACTTTGAAATGAACGGGAAAGTTTCACCCCCCTTAAAGAAGTTTTAATTTCAATAGGAAATACATTTCCTTCTTTTTCAAATATGAAATCAACTTCTGCTTGAGATTTAGACCTCCAATATTTAAGGGCAATATCCTGTTTCTGAAATTCAGAGAAAATAAATTGTTCCATGTTTTCACCTCCTGAAAGTGCTGTTTCAGAGAAATTTTCAAGGCAGGCATTCCTAAAGCCAGGGTCAATAAAGTAAACTTTGGGGCTTTTTACCAATTCCTTCCTTTTATTTGTAAAGTAGGGATGTGCTTTTGCAATAATAAAAGTACTTTCCAAGATGTTCAGTATATTTTTTAATTCACCCATTTTTATCCCACTTTGATTGCTCAACTCATTTAAATTTACAAGGTTTCCAATTTGCAAGCCCAGCAATTTGATTAACCTTACAACTTTTAAGTTATCAGCCACCTGAAATGTTTCACGGATTTCACGCAACAAGTAAGTATTGTAAATATTCTTTAAAATTGCGGTTTTTTCTTGTGTATTGCTTGCAATCAACACCCTTGGAAAGCCACCATATAATAAAAACTCATGTAAATACTGATTCAATTTTTTTATTGTAGGGAGTTTATATCCTCCTTTATCATACACTGGCAGTAAGTTTTTATCCTTTATTTGAATAAATTCACGAAAGGAGAAAGGATACAAAGTGAAAGTAAATATCCTTCCTACCAGGTATTTTATACCCTGAACTGCAATTTCTGCTGCTGATGAACCAGAGATAATAAGCTTAATGCTGAAATGGTCATAAATATATTTCAGTTTTTTTCCACTCTCAAGGGAATATTGGATTTCATCAATAAATAAATAATCATAAGGTTTCACGTGGGCTTCTACAAAGGTATCAATGTCCTGTTCAAATAATTGAAGGATTGAAATATCGTCAAAACTTATAAAATTTACTTTTTTTGTGGGTTCAATATCTGAGGCTATTTTCTTCATCAAAGTGGTTTTGCCACATTGACGAACGCCAGTAATTGCAATTATCTCATTAATAGACAGATATGCTTTTATTGTTCCCTCTAAGTTACGTTTATAATACACCCCTAACCCTGCCATTTTAAAATATTATAACATTTTAGCAGGGTTAAAATATAAAAATATAATAAAAAAGTCAAGTTATTATGTTGTTGTTTTTAATTTGGGATACCCTTTTAAAATTAAACTTGCAAGCTAAAAAACCACTGTAAGGATTGACCTTGGGAGGATATTTATTTCTTTGCCCATAGCTGTATCACCTATGTATTTTAAATTATTTTGGGCACCACTGGCAGTTAAATACATTTTCCCATCCCCATATTTTCCTGTGTCAATATTTAAAACAGCCTTTTCTTCTGCATGCCCCATATTTACCAAAACAACAACCAGTTTGCTTTCTTCCCCTGATTTGTAGGCAGATGCAAATAGCCCATTGGCATTCTCCCTGAAGCTCTTGTTGTCAGTCCTTTCTACGTCCACACGTTTCATCCCTGGGCGTATAAAACGTGAAAAATTGCCTAACCCCCACAAAAGCTTTGAAACATAAACCAGCCCACCTGTTTTGTTTTTGTCAATGTAAACCAGGCCATCTTTATAATCATATGGGCTTATGGCCAGCCACCATTGCCAAGTTACAGCATTTGCCACAACAAGGTCAGCATGTACCAACCTGGCTACATACAATGCAGGCCCCATCCCAAGGTCCCTTCCATTGCCTTTAATAACCTCATTGTTTTCCAGTATGCAATACTCACTCATGGCATATGCCAGATTATGGCTGTCAATTTTTTCTTTTAATAATTGCCTGGTGTTTATGAGTTTATCAGTGCCATATGTGGTCCAGTAGCTGTGCCCTGCCACTTGGTGGCTTATGTGGGATAAACCCCCTATGTAGTTAGGGGAGGCTGGGCTAAAAAAATCATCAATTTGGTTTGTCCTGCCTGGTTTATCATGTTCTTTGTAAAGGTGTTCAAGCTGCCCTGCTTCAGTAACTTCAATTTCAGTACTGAGTTTCCTTTTTGCCAGTTCTGCATCCAATAACTTACAAACTTCACTTATTTCACTGTTTAGCCAGGGAGACCCTTCCTGCCCATCTTTCCAATCCCATTGTGGCTCATTAAAAGGTGAAATGGCAGTAAATAAAATGCCCTCTTTTTGGGAAATATTTTCAACTACATCAGCAAGGAAAGTGGCATAATTTTGAAAATCTGCCTTTTTTAAGTTTATGGAACTCCCCCCTGATGAATTGGCTAAGCCATTTTTTGTGAAATTTACAGGTGGGCTGTTTGAAAAAGCAATAAACTGCCCCACATCCCTATTTTTTGCAGCCTGTAAAAACCACCTTTGCCCCATTTGATTGTCCCAGTTATAGGAACCATCAGGTTCAAGGAAACATCCTGCCCTCCTCCATTCATCATTTATGTTGCTGGCAGCACCCTGGTACATACTTCCACCACCTACATTAAAACGCCAACATGATAAAGCAATGCCTTTAGGTGAACCATCTTTCTTTAACTCTTTGCTAAACAATAAATCAGCAATTTGGCCTTTCTTTTTATCAAGCCATCCTTTTCCCACAAATTGTGTGCTCCAACAATCTGAAGCCCCAAAGTTTTGTATGGTTTGGTTCTCTTTTTTAGGCTTTATTGTAAATTGCAGGATGGTTTTTTTGCCTGGTTCAGAAACCTCTTTCTTATTGCACCTGGCAGCTAGCAACACCATCAATATTAAAACTAGTTTGCTGCCCATTCCTCTTATCTTTTTAGTTTTTAAATGCATATCCAAAATTAAACATAAACATCCCATAAAATTTCACTGGTAATTCATTGTTTGGTACACATCTGCCAAAAATGGGTTTAAAAATAAATCATTATGCATTGAAAATACATAGTTTTTAAAGTATGCCTGCCTGTGCTTGACAGCCAGGAAATTCGAAAAAATAACAATATGTTGGCAAGAAGCTGGAAGGCTGAAATCAGAAGTAATTTCTTTGAACAGTTTAGCAAGAACTTCCTGCTTCAGACTTCAAGCCTTTTGTATGGAAATTTATAGAAACTAAAGCAGCTGCAATGAATCCCAGTAATTATAGGGAGCAGGGTTTTAACCAATAATATTTACACAATCTCTAATTTTACCATTTTATGGATAAATTGGCATTAGCCCTTTTTATAATTGCTTGGCTAAAAACAATTTTTTTAAAGAACAAAATAAACTTTAGCTGCAACAAAAATAAGGGCCCACTTTGAGTGAAACCCTTATACAGTTCAAGAAACCTCAACTAATTTCTTGCTAAATCTTCTTTTTGTCAGTAGAATAGTTTATATGTTGGATTTTTGTGCTTGTAAGTATGTTTTTTAGCTTCCTTACCTCACTGTCTGTTACTCCAATGCCAATTAATACATTGGCAGTAGTTTCAAGTTTCAAACCATCCTTAACTTGTACTTCATCCCAGTATTCCCTGAGTTCCCCCATTTTTTCCCCAAATTGTTTAAATGAGGTATACTTGTTTTTTCCCACATAAATTACCCCATCATTAAGCAAGGAAATACTTATTGTTGCAGGGGCCTTTTTATGTACTTTTGCCACAACTGTTTTTTTTGCAACTGTGTTCACTGAGATTTTTTCACATGCCTTTAAAAAATAAAGTACATTCCTGTATTCCACATCTGTTACACCTTCCTCAAAAAAAACAGTAGCAGAAGCCACTTGTTTGTTTTCGGTTGCCCCATTAAAGTTATTGATATCCCCAACATACCCTTTTGCCTTTTTTTCAAGTTCATCAGGGCTGGTTTTTTCTCCAAACAAATAGATTTCCCCTCCTTTTTTTACCCTAACATCCAGTGGTTTGGGCAGTGTCATGGCTTCTCCTCCAGCATGGGTTTTATCTTTTATTTTTTTTGGTGGAGGTGGTGGGGATGGTGCTATTACCATTACATTTTGCAACCCAGCTTTTTCTAATTCTTTAATTGCAAGCCCTACATGTTCTTTTGAAACACCCACTTCAGGGACAACTATAACTTTAACCTTATCAACATTAGGGTTTTGAAGGTGTTTCTCTGCATCTTTCCTAATCTTTTCTACATCAATGCCTTCTCCATCATTTTTTAAATAAATGGATAAAGTATGCACTGCTTTTGGAGGAGGAGGTGGCACCACTTCTTTGGCTTTAATGGCCCTTGGTGGTGGTGGTGGAGGTACATTCTTTGAACTTTTCCTGCCAACCAATTTAGGTACAGCAAACGATACCCTTATGGGTACTATTTGCTCAATTTCCTGTTTTTGTTGCCCATTCAACGAAAAGAAGGGGCTTCCAAAGAACTTCTTTGCTTTTTCATCCCTTAATTCCAAATAGGCCTTGCCAATGGCCCTCATGGCTTCTCCTATTTTCCCTTTTGGGGTACCAATATCATGCACATAGGAAACAATTAGGTTTGGCACATGTACTTCCCCTGCCAAAGGTAAATTAAGCACAGCTGCATTTGGTAATTTTTCCCCATAAGGGTGTTTCCCATTAAAAATTGATTTAAGGTGTTTTGTTAATTCAAAAGGTGCTGCCAATTCCCCTTCACACAAAATTTTTCCTTCTTTATTTTGTAGCACTACCAAAATATTCCTTTTGTTAAACCTGGTATCATCCAGGTAAAATTCCCTACTGCCTTCTTCAACAATATCTTCAACCTTTATGGTGTTGATTTTTGCAAATTCTTCAGAAGAAGGGTTTTGCAGTATTTCCACCCTTTTGTTTACCCAGGCATCAAGCCATAGTTGTGAGCTGTCTTGCTGTGATAAGATGGGTGCTATGGAGCCAACTTTAGAAACTAATTCAGGGCTTGAGAATGCTTGCAAGAGCACTATCCCTAATGGCACAAATAAAAGCAACTTTATGGGTGCCCATGGTTTTTTATTTTGTTTTTTCATCATTTTAATTCTTTTAGAAATTGGACATTGTGTAAAATTGTTTGCCATGGCAAAACGTCTTTCGCCTACAGCTTTTTTTAAAACCAACAGTTGATATTTATTTGCATTAATGCCTTTATTTAGTACAGCCTGGTCGGCCTGGAACTCATGTATAAGCTTTAAATCACGTTTTAGCAACCACATAAATGGGTTAAACCAATACAGCATAGTAAATACCTCACAAATAACCAGGTCAATGAAATGGTAATTGTTTATATGTGCTATCTCATGAGTTATAATTTCTTCCCTGTTTGAGTGGTAATCTTTTTCAGATAAAACAACTTTCTTTAAAAATGAAAATGGTTGGATAAAATCTTTAACAACAGCTAATACAAAACCTTTATAAGTGATTTTCTGTGCCTGATGTATAATTTGGTACACACGCGAAAACGAAATAACCAGCTTAATAAACAAGCTGCTTATAATAAAAATGTATAGTACCATCCAAGGGTTTATTTGTAATGGGGCTTTGCCCATTTCAACAGGTTCAGTTAGTTGTGCATCAGTTATTGGTTTCACAGGAGCTGACACAAACTCCCTGATTACCTCAATAGGTTGTGATATTGGGGACGAGGTTTCAATAAAATTCAAGTTAAGAAATGGGAGGAATGTAGATGCTACCAAAATCCCTAATAATAAAAACCTGTTTAATTGGAAGAATCTTTCATGGCTCATTACAGCTTTATAAAAAACATAAAAAACTACCAAAAAAGCAGATGATTTTAACAGGTATATAAAAAATGGATTCATTCCTGGCTATTTTTATTTCCTTCTATTTCTTTAATTAACCTTTTTAGCTCATCAAGAGAAAGGTTTTTATTTTCAACAAAAGTTGAAACAACATTCTTATAGGAATTATTAAAGTACTTTTTCACCACATTGCCCAAGGCTCCTTTACTGTAATCTTCTTCAGTCACTGCTGCAAAATACCTGTGGGTATTCCCAAATTGTTCATGAGCAATAAAGCCTTTCTCCTCTAATCCCCTCACCATAGTTGATAAAGTATTGTAATGCAATTTTTTGTCAGGATAAACCTCTTTTAATTCCTTAACAAACATTGAGCCTTTCTCCCAAAACAAGGCCATAATTTGTTCTTCTTTTTGTGTTAGCTTTTTCATAAAAGTAAATTTTATAGTACAAATATAACTATATTTTTTAGTTTTACAACTATTTTTCATAGTTTATTAACTATTGAAGACAGTTTTCTTTGGGTAATTGATTGAAAATTAGCAATAAAAAAAGCCTGGTTTCTCCAGGCTTGTAAATCTTTAGTGAGGGCTTCACTCAGAGTGAAGCCCTCACTAAACTATTTGCTCTTAACTTGCTATTCCTTTATTCTTTCCAAACAGGAATTCTGCCAGGTGTCCATGGAGCCCCAATTTTATTCAGTTCAGATTCTAAAGCAGGGATTTCATTTTCAGCAATTTTTTTCAAAGCTTCCAATACAGGAGGGAATTCCTCTTTCAGGATATTAAATTCCATTTTTTCAGTGGAAGTGATCCCTGAAGTTGACCCCATATGGGTATAAGCAATTGTCCTTAAACGCGTCAGTAATGGAACCTCAGCAGGTGGGATCTCTTCACCACTGGCTTTTGCATCTAACCCTTCAAATATAAAACGAATTTCTTCCAATTCTTTCCCTAATGCACGTGCCTTATCCATTAACTCCTGGCTTGCCCCAGGGGTTGAATAAATGGCTTGCTTGATGTGTTCAACCTTAGAAATAAGCTCCCCTGTTAACCTATTGCTACCACTCACTGCAATGGCCAATTTGCTTACTTTCTTAGCAAAAACAACATTGTTGGCATAATCCTGGGCAGGCAAAGTGGCATTGTTTAACTTCTTACATATGAATCCTACTGGTTCAACCAGCTCTTTTAATTCACCTTCAAACCATATGGAAAGCCCAACCATGTATTTCCCTGGCATTGCCAGGATACCCGCACTTCCACCACGCGAACTCCTTCCTGAAGATACTGGGATAGGGCTGAATGATTTGCTAACACTTACAGTAGAAGGCATTGAGTAACGTAAGTCCCAGGTAACCCTGTTCACCCCTTTTGAAGGTGCTTTAGTAAGTTGGCGCACCACATTACCATCTTCATCATATATGGTAAAGATCAGGTGTGTTTTTTCAGCTTTGCCTTCCAGCTCAAGTTCACGCCAGGTTGGCTGTGGGATAGGTTCCCCTTTTTTAAATAATTCCTTCTCCTTTTCTTTCCTGATGGCTTTTGCTGTTTTAGGAACTTCTTTCAGGTAATAGGTAAATACTGCACCAAAATCAGGGTTTTTAGCCCTGTAATAATTGCTGCCCTGATTGCCCTTGCCTCCTGTTTGTATATACATTAAAGCATCTTTTATTTTAAAAATATGTGCCTCATCTTCCACCAGTTCTTCTGATAATTCACGCAAAGGGGAATAGTCATCAAGGATGTAGAAACCACGCCCAAAGGTTGCCAACACCAGGTCATTTTCACGCTCCTGAATGGTTATATCTTTAACAGCAATTGGTGGTATCCCTGCTTTTAGCTGTACCCAGTTTTTGCCATCATCAATGGTAAAGAAAACCCCAAATTCAGTCCCCACAAACAACAGGTTAGGATTTACATGGTCTTGTTTAATGGTGTGTACAGTACCATTCTCTGGCAAATTCCCTGAAATAGAAACCCAGGTTTTCCCTTTATCTGTACTTTTCAAAATATAAGGTTTGAAATCATCCATTTTCAGGTTATCAAATGAGGCATAAACCACA
Organism: Prolixibacteraceae bacterium; assembly: GCA_028282705.1. GTDB lineage: Bacteria > Bacteroidota > Bacteroidia > Bacteroidales > Prolixibacteraceae > JABMQB01. The sequence continues at coordinate 49,891 of JANQHI010000053.1, forward strand.
TTTTCATCAAAAAGGTCAGCACACAGGTCACTTACATATGTATATTCAGGAATGCCTTCAAAAGCTTTTACCTGTGACCATTTACCACCACCATCTTCAGTAATGGATATAACTCCATCATCAGTCCCTGCATAAAGCAGGCCTTCTTTTACAGGTGATTCATCCAGTGAAACAATAGTCCCCCATTGTGAGGTAGACACATCTTTTTTAACAGCTTCAGCAGGCCAGTATTTCCCCATCACTGGGAAACTGTTCCTATCAACTTTTGCAGTAAGGTCATCACTGATCACTTCCCAGGTATCCCCCCTGTCTTCACTCTTGAATACTTTATTGGCAGCCACATATAAACGCGTACCTTTATGCGGGCTTATAAACAATGGGGTATTCCAGTTCCATTTATAGGTAAGTTCACCTTTTCGTTCACGTGGTTTTATACTGATCCTTTCACCACTTTTTTTATCATACCTGAACATGTTCCCATACTGGTATTCAGTGTACACAATATTTGGGTCATCGGGGTCAGTAGCTGCCCAAAAACCATCACCTCCCAATGTCACATACCACTCATCATTTGAAACACCACTCCTACTGATTGTCTTTGAAGGGCCTCCCATGGTATTATTATCCTGGGTTCCCCCATACACATTATAAAATGGTTCAGCATTATCAACATGTACCCTATAAAACTGGGTAACAGGCAGGTTTTCTTTATAATCCCAGGTAGCCCCATTGTCCCAGGTTTCATAAACACCACCATCACCACCAATCATAAAATGCTCAGTATCTGATGGGTCAATCCACAGGGCATGGTCATCAACATGTCGCCCAGCATTGCTAAGAGTACTCCAGGTTTTTCCACCATCTTTGGTTATTCCTGTCCTTGTTTCTACTGAGTATACCTTATCCACATCTTTAGGGTCACAAAATAATTCATTGTAATACTGCCCACTACTGACATGGCTGCTCATTTTTGACCAGCTTTCACCTTTATCTGTTGAGCGAAAAAAGCCGCCTTTATCCTCAGCAGCTTCAATGATCAGGTAAACTACATTGGGGTCAACAGGGGAAACATCAATCCCCATGCCTCCCAGGTGTACTTTAGGCAAGTCTTTCATAATTTTCCTCCAGGTTACCCCAGCATCAGTTGATTTATAAACTGCTGATTCAGGACCACCTCCAATTTTTGTAAAGTGTGTCCTTCTTCTTTGTTCTGAAGTAGCATACAAAATATCAGGGTTGGAGGGATCCATTTTAATATTATTCACGCCAGTATTTTCACTGATCTCCAATACTTTTCCCCAGTTTTTACCACCATCAGTAGTTTTGTACAATCCCCTGTCACCACCTGGTCCCCAGGCAGAGCCTTCACATGCCACATATACCACATCAGAGTTCCTTGGGTCAATAACAATGCCCCCAATTTGGCGGCTTTCTTTTAACCCCATATTCTTAAAAGACTTGCCACCATCCATAGATTTGTACACACCATTTCCATATCCTAATGCGCGCTGGTGGTTATTTTCACCTGTCCCTACCCATACCACATTTGAGTTGTTGGGATCCATTTCAACATCGCCAATTGAATAAACCCCATATTTATCAAATACGGGCTTCCAGGTAGTGCCATTATTGGTAGTTTTCCAAACATGCCCACTGGCTACTGCCACATAATATTCTTTAGGGTTGTCAGGGTTCACAGCAAAATCAGCAACTCGGCCACTTGCCCAGGCAGGGCCAATACTCCTAAATTTTAAGCCACTAACCAGGCTGCTGTTAATAAGAGATTTTTCTTCTTTCTTTTTTTCATCTTTTTTAGCCCATGAAATTGAGCTAATTAAAAAAGCTACAATAAATAATAATGCAATTTTCCTCATAGAATAGTTTTTATAATTAGAATTTTTAAAATCAAAATAAGCTTTAAAAAATAATCATATTTAATCCCAATGAACAGGATAAAAGTCACGCTTTGTATAAGCAACCAGTACTTTGGTGTATATAATTGAATTTAATCTTCATAATATTGGTTTAGGTTAAGAATTTGTATAAACTTGTAAATTGTTAAACTTACAAACGCGCTCATGTGTTTATTTATAATGTTAAACCAATTTATTATGAAAAAGTTAGTATTCCTTAGCATTTTTAGTTTATTTTTTGTATTTGCCCATGAGGCAAATGCACAAGGGCTGTTAAAAAGAATTGCCAACAAGGCCAAACAAACTGTTGAAGAAAAGATTGAGAAAAAAGCAGATAAAAAAATTGAAGAAGAGGTTGATAAGAAAATAGATAAAGCCCTTGAAAATGAGGGAGAAGAGGAGAAAGAAACAAAAAACCAGGGAGAAAAAAGGGGCATGGAAGCTTTGCGTGGGATTATGAACCAAGCAGGTTTTGATTCAACCCCTATTGAAGTGGAAGATAGCTACACTTTTACTTCAAACATAAAAATGTATATTGAAACCTATGAAGATAATGGCAAGCTTGAAAGCAAGGGCTATTTTAATTCCTTTTTTAATAAGTCTACCAAAACATTTGCCTATGAAATGATAGGTGAAAATGAAAACAGCACTGACAAAGCATTTATGATCTATGACCAGGAAAAAAATGCTTCTATCATATTAAGTGAAAAGAATGGGGAAAAATCCGGCCTGGTTACTGGTATCAATTTTGGGTTAACTCAGGCAGACTATGAGGATATGCAAGAAGTGGATGGACAGAACCTTACATACCTGAATGAAAATATAAAGAAAACAGGCAGGACAAAAAATATTCTGGGATATAAATGCAGTGAATACAAGTATAAGGATGAAGAAGTAGAATCAACTGTTTGGATGACCAAAGAAAAAGTTTGGCAGGTTAATAATATGCTTTCTACTATTTATAAAAGTGCACGTTATTCACATGGTTTCCCGGCAGGTTTTATGATGGAAATGGAGAGTAATAACCTCGATACGAAAGAGAAAAGCATCATGAAAGTTACTGAGGTTAATGATGATATAAAGAAAACTGTGGAGCTATCAGGTTATGAACTTGTGAACATGGGAAGCCTAAACCTGGATGGGATGGAATAAAGATTAGTACCCTTTTGAATAAAAAGAGAACCGTTCCCTTTTATTTGAACAAGAGGTAACGGTTTTTTTTGAGACTTAAAGATACTTAATAGCTATGTCCACAGCCATGTTTATAAAACATTCTTATATTCAAATTCATGAATTTTATTGTTTAAAATCTTTATTACCCCAAGACCTGTTGATTATTTACTTTTCATTTCAAAAGCAAACTTGTCAAAAAAAAATGAAAAAATAATAATTAGGATTAGTCCTTATCCCTACTTTGGTCGTTTTAATTAATAGAAGGAAGTTGAACTTAAAAAATATTAATTTAAAAAACAGCACTATTTTACAAGTAAGCCAATTATGCCCTGCGTACAAACACTTGCAGGCCTCCAATTATTTAAGATGATGATAAACTTTTTGACTCCAATCAACAAATTCATTTAACTGCCTCCCTTACAATCCCCACTAAGGGAGGGAAAGGGCATCCTGCATCATTGCAGGAAGGGGGAGTTGTATTTTTTAAAATGTAAGACATTAAAATTTAGTTTATGAAACAAATAAAAAATGTGGCTTTTATTGCTGTTATGCTTTGTTTTATTGCAAATGCCAGCAGCCTGAAAGCACAAAACAACAAAAACCCCAATGGCTTGCCAAAATACCAGGTTGCCATTGATATGCAAAAGTTCTTTTCTGATGGGATACCCAATAAGGTTTTATTTAAAATAAACACCATTAGGGATAAACAAATAAAAGGTGCCCTTAGGCTTGGGGTAGATGCCTCATACTTCCAAAAAAATATAGAAGGGACAGATGATGCCAAAAACTATGAACATTGGTATAAAGAAGAAAGCTCCCATATGTCCTTTTTGTTGGGGTATGAAAAACACTCTAAAATAAAAGGTTTACAAATCTATTATGGATTAGATATTAAGAGCTTTTGGGGAAATCTGAATTACCCTCCAGACGAAGCAGGTGATTCCAATACAACTTTTTTTGATTTAACCCCTTTCCTTGGAATTAATTTACCTATTTCTAAACATTTTTCCACTTCTTTTGAAGCTGGTATTGGCAATACTTACAATGTGCATAAATACAATTCTAGCAGCTTTGATCCAGAACATATAACCAAGCACACTTACTTTAAATCACAAATAAAATTCCCATACACATTATCAATAAACTTTAATTTTTAAACGATGAAAACAAGATTAACTCCAGTAAAAACAATAATAAGCTGTTTATTTTTAATAATATCATTAACAGTTTATTCCCAAACAATTACAATTTCAAAATCTAACTCCCAGGATCCTGATAAGATCTGTGACAAGTCTGAATATAATTATACTGCATCCCTTGGAGGTGATCTACCCTCAGAGTATACAGTAGACTGGGTTCCTATCAACGGAACTGAGAAAGGAACTAGTTCCACAACAGCAAAAATTAAGTGGGAAAGCACATCTGCTGCAAATGGGAATATAGGTAAATTAACAGCAAAAATTATGAGCAATAACAACGTAATTGCCACTTCAAATACTATCACTTTAACCATAAAATCCATTAAACACCTTAAGCCTGATGATATAAGCCCTTTTGCGGGTTATAATCAGCTAACCATATCACCATGCAACCAGGGTTCATACATTTTAGAAACCCAAAAGCTGGTTGTACCAGGTACAAATAACCAACAAAAAATATATGATTATGCCTGGACCATCCCTTCAGGTTGGTCAATGAACGGTACAACCAGTACTGGTGCAGAAATATCTGGTGATAGCTATAATACTGTAAACTACCCGGCTTCATCAACCAATGGGACAATTAAAGTTAGGGGCTATGGCTTAATCAATGGATGTGGTTCAGAGATGCAATATAGTAAATACTCTACTGCTATTTCTGTAAAACGGGATGTAAACATAGAACTGACATCCAATAAGAACACTTATCTTTGCGGAGATACAGCCCCAATTACATTTACTGTGAATGCCACACCTGATATAATACCTTGTGCTGTTTATTATTGGAACAATAGCACAACTGGCACTACCAGCAACACATTTCAGATAGCTCCTGATGGGTTTAATGATTTAATTGTAACCGTGAATGTTATTTATGGAGGCACTTCTAAGTCAGCAAGCAAAACTATTGTGGTGAAAAGTTTTGAGCCCCCATACCCATACATACAAGGTGAAAGGGTTATGTGCAGTGGGAGCAATCAGTATAATATATCAGAATTAAGGCCAGGGTACACTGTCAGTTGGGCTCCATCTTCAAATATAAATGAAGTTTCAAGTTCAGGAAACTCAGCAGTGTTTTCTCCAATAAGTAATGGCACTGGCTACTTAAATGCTACAATTACATCACCATGTGGGGATAATTATACTTGCCCACAAAAGAACCTGTGGATAGGAGAACCTGATCCTAACCATTTTACAATGATTTTACAAGAGAACTACAGTAACCAGGTTTTCCCTAATGGGAATGGTGAATTTGAACTTTGCCCTAATACATATTATTCCCTTTATTTAAGCCCAGTTTCTCAATTGGAAAATTATGGGATTTATGATGCTGTTATTTATCTTGGAGCAAATTATAATATAATTGATGAAGGTAGTGGGTATGTCCACTTTTACGTAGATGCTGTTAATTATCCACACTCAGGAATTGTTGAAATTTATGCTGAATGTGGGGATAATTACGAGTTTAAAACAATGGATTTTGTAGAAGGCAATTGTGGTTATTATATGATGATATCACCAAATCCCTCAACCTCAGAAACGATTATATCTATTGAATCTAATAATAAAAATGAAACCCTGGACAAAACAAAAGAGTGGGAGCTGGAAATATATAAACCTTCCAGGTTGTTAAAAGAGAAAAAAGCAAAAATTAAAGGAAATAAACTGAAAATAAAAACTTCTGGGTGGAAAGAGGGTGTTTACTTGGTACGAGCAAATTATAATAATAAACTTATTAAAGGAAAGCTTGTTGTGAAGTAAATTTTTTACCGAATATAAGCATTTTAAAACTATAAGAATTAACAAAAAAGCTGTCCTAATATTTTTAGGCAGCCTTGCTAACCAGGAATAAAAACAGGCACCTAAAAATTCAGGGTGCCTTTTATATTTTTATATCCTGTTTTACTGACTTTCAATTTGGATTTATCGTGCAGGATAACCACATAAGATTCTTTTTCATATTGCTGTATCTCAGCTATTTCATTTACTCTGACAATGTACGACCTGTGTATCCTGACAAACTCCCTGGGGTTAAGTGAGGCTTCAAAAAATTTCATGGTCTTTTGTTTTATGTGCCTGCCCTCTTTTGTATAGATCATTACATAATCATCCATTGATTCAAAATACCTGATTTGGTCAACTGGGATAATGCTGATCTTGTGCCTGTCTTTTACCACTACCCTTTCAAGGTACTCATCTTTTGGGAAACTGGCTACCTTATCAACAATATCAGGTTGTGAACCTCCTTTTTTAAACTTTTCAACCACTTTGGCCACAGCCTCCTCTAACCTGGCTTTTGGATAAGGCTTCAACAGGTAATCAGCAGCATGGAAATCAAATGCTTTCAAAGCATACTGGTCATATGCTGTGGTAAATATAATTTCAGGCTTATGTTCTAACAGTTCCAGCATTTCAAAACCTGTGATTTTGGGCATCTGGATATCCAGGAAAATCAGGTCGGGCTTTAGTTCATTGATCATTTTCACCCCATCAAAACCATTCTCACATTCATGGATCAACTCAATAGCCTCCTGGTCTTTCAGGTATGATTTTAGCAAGTTGCGGGCTAATTCTTCATCTTCAACTATTAATGTTCTTATTTTCTCAGTCATAGCTAATTTTCTTGTGGAATGGATAAAGTTACAGTAAAAATATTATCTGAGTTTTCAATTTGGATCAATCCCGGGTTTTCAAAAATAACCTGGAGCCGTTCCTTGATGTTTCTTAAACCAATGCCTTCCCCTTTTTTAGTGATCACATTAGGGTCATATTCGTTACTAATAGTTATTACCAAAAACTCCCCGTTTTTTGTGCATTTGGTTATCACATCAACCGGATCAGTAGCTTCATAAACCCCATATTTTATGGCGTTTTCATATAAAGGTTGCAACAGCATATTGGGGATTTTTGCGCTTAGGCACTTGTCTTCAATTTCAAAAACTGTATTTAGTTTGCTGCCAAACCTTACTTTTTCAATATCAAGGTAATGTTTAATATTTTCAAGCTCTTCCCTGAATGGTACTTTCTCATTTTGGTTGTGTTTCAATGAATACCTCATCAATGAAGAAAGGTTGATTACCATTTCCTGTGCCCTGCCAGGGTCAGACATGGTTAATGATGAAATACTGTTCAGGCTGTTAAAAAGGAAATGAGGGTTAATTTGTGATTTTAATGCATGTAATTCAGCTTCTTTTACCAAGGACCTTAATTCCCCTTCTTTCCTAACCTTATCTTTAAAATTTGAATAATAGGTGATAGCAAGGTATGAAATAACAAAAACAACATACAACAAATAGCCCCCAAATAACCAATAAGGTATGGAAGCTTTAAAGTAACCTTCAACATGCAACCCTAAAAGTTTTACAATAACTGATGAAATATAGAGCCAAATAGCAATAATGATTGTTGCAGCAATCAGGTGAGATGAAATAAAACGAAAATTGGAATTTCCTTCAAAAGAAATATATTGTATAACAAACCAAATGCCTGTCCCAATAATGGCAAAGGAGAAATAAAACACAATACAAAGGCCTAATGAAACCCCAAAACTAATATCATCCCATTTCCACTGGATAATGGAATTGCCAAGAGCTATTACAACCCAAAAGATTGCATAAAATATTCCAAGTTTAGGATATGTAATAAAAGGATGCCTCATTAGTGGTTAAACAAGCTTTACTTCTATACCTCCAAAAGCTGAAAATCCTTTAATGACCAACATTTTTGATGCATCAGTTGCATCTTCGTGGAAAGTGGCTCCACGTTTGTCAGAAAAAGCCCCAAACACAGTTGTAACCTCATTTTTAACAGTCCAGTTTGGAGGGACTTTGAAAGTACATCCCCCAAAAATAGTCACACAATCAACCACTGCACCATTGGGTGACATTACTGTGCGCCTCATATCATATTCTGTCCCACCAAATATGGAGGTGGTTTTCCCCCCTATCAGGTTTTGTGAATTGACAAAAATTTCGCGCCCTCCAAAAATGACAAAATCATCAAATACATCAGTACTTGAGGCACCTCTATCAAAAGTTGGCTCATTTTTTTTGCGGGTCCTAAATAACAGGATTATACCCAACCCAACCAGTAATAAGGGCCAAGCTAACCTTCTTAACTCATAAGGGATTTCCGCAACTTCTGGGATCAAGAAAAACCCACCAATCATTATTAAAATTAACCCTGGTGTCCTGTTTCCACCTATCAATGAAAAAATTCCAATACCAATAAGCAACATCTGCCATGATATCAGGATATCATCTACCGCATTTGGAATGAGGCCAAGCCTTTCCAATATCCAAACCCCACCAATGGCTATTAAAAACAACCCAAAAAATAACCTTTTATTTGCTCTGCTATCGTGTTCCATTTTGCCTAAAATTTTCTTTAACAAATGTATTTTTTATCAAAAATCAATATCCCCTTGTTTCGGTAAAGATTGATTTTAGCTCGGTAAATCATTTAAAATCAGTATTTCCTGACAACCATTGCAATGCCAATGGCTATTAAAACCACAGGCAAAAGGATGGAAATTGTTAACCCAGGTATAAAAAACAACCTTGGCAACAGGAACACCCCGCCAATTATTAATAAAACCAGTCCTGATTTTCTGTTTCCTGCCATGAGGATTAACCCAATGATAATTAAAATGGTAGGCCAGCTAAAAATTATATGCCCCCAATTTGTAAAAATCATTTTGAAAGGATGAAATAGGTTTTCAAGAAAAACCCTTGGAAAAGTAAAATGTACACCTAACTGTCCTAGTAACCAAAAAACGCCAACTACTATTAAAATAATGGCCAATACACTTCTTGAATTATCTTTTGATCCTCTGTGCATACTTTTAGGTTTTTGTGTTCGCCAATCAAATGTATGACAAGTATTAAAACAATGCCCCCTGGATTCGGCTAAACAGGGTACAGAGTCGGTAAAAATGTTTATAATGCAAAAAAGCGGAAATTTCCGCTTTTCATAAATATCATTTGTTTTTTTGTTTTTGCCATGCATCCCTTAATGGAACAGTCCTGTTAAAAACCATATTTCCTCCTGTTGTATCAGGGTCAATATTAAAATACCCCAGCCTTTCAAACTGGAAAAGGGAAAATGGCACTGCTCCTTTTACAAATGGTTCAAGATAACATTCATCCAATATTTTTAAAGAATCCTTGTTCATAAATTCTTTAAAATCAATATCCTTATGCCCCTGAGGGTCTTCATCATTAAAAAGCCTGTCATACAACCTGACCTCTGATTTTATGGCATGCTTTGCTGAAACCCAGTGAAGGGTTGCCTTTACTTTGCGCCCATCAGGTGAATTCCCTCCTTTTGATGCTGGGTCACAAGTACAATGCAACTCTGTTATTTGCCCATTTTCATCCTTAACCACATCATTACAGGTTACAAAATAGGCATACCTTAAACGCACTTCCCTGCCAGGTGCCAACCTGAAAAATTTGCGTGGTGGATCTTCCATAAAATCATCATGCTCAATGTACAGCACTTTTGAAAAAGGTACTTTCCTTTTCCCCATTGACTCATCTTCAGGGTTATTAACTGCTTCCAGTTCTTCCTCCTGGTTTTCAGGGTAATTGGTTATGACCACTTTTAATGGGTTTAACACACCCATAACCCTTTGGGCAGTTTTATTTAGGTGTTCCCTTATGCTGTGTTCAAGCAATGAGACATCAATCATCCCATCTACTTTGGTAATCCCTATCTTTTCAGCAAAGTTCCTGATTGATTCAGGTGTGTAACCCCTCCTTCTCAAACCAGAAATAGTGGGCATCCTTGGGTCATCCCAACCATTCACATGGCCATCTTTTACCAGCTCAAGCAACTTTCGTTTACTCATTACAGTATAGCTAAGGTTTAGCCTGGCAAATTCAATCTGGCGTGGGCGGTAATCTGCCTCTTGTAGTTGGCCAATAAACCAGTCATATAATGGGCGGTGGACTTCAAATTCCAGGGTGCAAATAGAATGGGTAATGCCCTCCCAGTAATCACTCTGCCCATGGGCAAAATCATACATTGGGTAAATACACCATTTATCACCTGTCCTGTGGTGGTATGCCTTCATGATCCTGTATATGATGGGGTCACGCATGTGCATATTAGGTGAAGCCATATCAATTTTTGCCCTTAGCACATAAGCTCCCTCATTAAATTCCCCATTCTTCATGCGCTGGAAAAGATCCAGGTTTTCATCAACACTGCTATTCCTGAATGGGCTCTCAGTGCCTGGCCTTGTTGGGGTACCCTTCTGGCTGCTAATGGTTCCAGCATCCTGGCCATCAACATAGGCTTTCCCTTTTTTTATTAATTGGATGGCAAACTCATACAGCTTATCAAAATAATCTGAGGCATAATAAAGCCTGTCTTCCCAATCAAACCCCAACCAATGAACATCCTCTTTAATAGATTCAACATATTCTGTTTCTTCTTTTGAGGGATTTGTATCATCAAAACGCAAGTTGGTTTTCCCACCATATTTTTCTGCTGTCCCAAAATTCAGGCATATTGACTTGGCATGCCCAATATGTAAATACCCATTGGGTTCAGGAGGAAACCTGGTGTGCACCCTCTTGTTGTTTTTGCCTTCTGCTAAATCCTGTTCTATTTGCAGGTCAATAAAGTTCTTTTTAATGGGAGTGCCTGCTTCACTTAAATTCTTTTCGCTCATAAATATCCAAAACCATTGTAATAAAATACAAATGTAAAAAATGATTTGGGCGAATAGTAACGTCCTGCATGATAAATGTTTTATCTGCAGATATTTTTTTTATCAAACAGAAAAAAATACTTTTGAGATTCAGTTAATTATTTGATTAAAATAAAGGAATGGGATTAATTGAAATTGAGGGTATGGAGTTTTATGCCTTTCATGGGCATTATGAAGCAGAAAGAGTTGTAGGCAATAAATTCCTGGTAAATATTTCATTGGAAACTGATTTAAAAAAAGCTGCCAGTTCTGATAAGCTGGAAGATGCTTTAAACTATCAGGCTATTTACGAGCTGGTTTCAGAAGAAATGGTTATAAAATCATTCTTGCTGGAAAACCTGGCTAACAGGATAATTGAAAAGCTTTATGAACAATTCCCTCAAATTAAGAAAGCTACTTTGAAAGTTTCAAAATTGAATCCCCCAATGGGTGGGCAGATTGAAAAAGTAAGTGTAACATTAACCAAATAGTACTATTTTCAATTAATTTTAACCCTTGGGGTTACAAAAACATAAAACAAATTGTGTTTTGAAATTTAAAAGCCATTATTTTTATAGGATGAACACCTTTTCAAATATACCTGTTACGCTATTTTTTTTATTGATTACTTTACTTCCTGTTCATATAGTTGGGCAAGAAAACCAAGTTGATAATCCTACCACACAAGAATTAGCAGAGGGGCAACCTCAAAATGATAATACCCAAAGTAGCCAGGCTAACATTGAAAAATCATTGGATGAGCATAACCAGTCCATTATAAGGCTTCAGAAAAACCTGATCTATTTTACTGTTGTGTTGTTACTACTGATCTCTATTTTTGCCATACTGGTGTATAAAGGTTTCAGGACCAATAAAAAATTGGTTTCTGAACTCAGGCTTTCCAATAAAATGATTGAAGAAAAAAACCAGAGCCTTGAAAAGCTGGTAGCTGTTAAAGACAAAATATTCTCCATTATTTCACACGACCTGAAAACGCCCATAGTTTCACTGAACAACTCATTGGAAGTGATGAAAAATGAAGCTGTGAAAAAGGAGCTAAAGAAAAAGGCACTGGAATCATCAAAACAACAGCTGGATAATACTATACACCTTTTGAACAACTTGCTTGACTGGGCAAAAAACCAGATGGATGTAATTAAATCACAAAATGAAATGGTGAACATTTGTGATTCTATCCATCAAAACCTGAAACTTATTGAACAGGCTGCTAAAGAAAAAGAAATTTCATTGTCTGTAAAATGCGATAAAGGGCTGGCTGTAATTGCAGATAATGAATTGATAAACCTTGTGTTAAGAAACCTGTTGACAAATGCTGTAAAATTTACCCCCAGGAATGGGCAGATAAAAGTTGCTGCAACTTCAATAAATGGTAGCATAAAGATTTCTGTAACTGACTCAGGCATTGGGATCAGCATACCTGACCAGGAAAAGATACTTAGCACAGATAAATTCCTGAAAAAATATGGGACTGATTTTGAAACAGGAAGTGGGATTGGGTTAAAGCTTTGCCTTGATTATATTAAATATATGAATGGGGAACTTACCATTGAAAGTGAACCTGAGAAAGGCAGTACATTTTCATTTACCATCCCATCAGGAAATAAGGCTTAAATATATTTTTTAGTATTGTTTGATTAATATAACAGAATCTTCATTTCATTTCGCTCGAGATGACAACAAGTTAGGCTGTTTAGGAGCTTTATGAACCTGTCATTCCGAAGCGGAGCGAGAAATCTGTTAATTGTTTGTCAAACACCAGTGATATTTCTTGAATATTAAGCCAATATAAAAATTTTCATATTCATACCCATCACATTAACCACAACCCATTAATTAACAATGCATTGGTGATAAAATGCCCTATAACATTAAACTTTTCAACCGTTTTCTTCCTATATTCGAAAACAAAAGCCTATAAAATAACTAGCAATGTCAATACAACTGCATAATTTAAATGAAGGAGGCTCCTGTGGGAGGAAAGAAAATTCACGAAAATGTACCCTGCATGAAGGTAAAAACCCTAAAGTTATTTCCAAAGATTGGCTTTCTCAAAGAAACCATTCATATGGAAATTCTAACTGGCAAAAATTACGTGGATAAAGCTTACACTTGCCTTTTTATTGGTTGAAACCTCCAGTAGGTTAATGAGCGCCATAACCATTCAAATGGACCATACTTAAAATATTTCAACCAAATGGGTGATGCTACCATCTGCAAAACCCAAATGGCCAGTACAATTAGGATTTGCCCTGTGCGCTCTATTCTACCATATAACCCAAATCCATGCCCATAAAATAAGAATGTGCAAATAATGGTTTGCAATAAGTAGTTTGTAAAAGCCATTTGCCCCACAGCTTTTAAGCTTTTAATAAGCCACCCATTAAAAAAGGCTTTTATCAAAAGCATTATCACAGCTATATAAAACATAGCCAACCCAATGCTCCCCCAGTAATTATATTGAGACCCTATGAAAAAGGAATACTCCACTGCAAAATTTGCCTGCTGGTTTTTTTGCAAACCAAAAAGGATCAATACCAGCCCCAGCACCAACCCAATGGCAGCCATCCTAAAATAGAATGCTTTGGAATGTTGTGCTGAAAAAACCTTCCATTTATAAAGTGCCATACCTACCAACATAAGCCCCAGGCTGCGCCAACCAATAAATGTAAAAAACACAAAAGTTTGCATCATAATTGACTCTTCTGCCCTGGCAGGCAATTGGTTAACCCAGCTCCCCCTGAATATTTCCAGTTCATGCTGGACTGCTTCAGCAGGAGGCATCCAATCATTCTTAAATTCTACAATAGATTCCTCTGGCCACATGGGCATGCTATACCCAAACATCAGGTATATCAGTGAAGCTATTGCCAGGAACACAAACCCAATCACCAGCAAACTACCAGGCTTTTTCTTTCTGAACAACACAACCAATAAGCCACATATGGCATAAGCCACCAAAATATCACCCTGCCACAACAAATAGGCATGAGCCAACCCAATAACCAATAACCAGAACATCCTTCTGTAATGCACTCCAAGCCCTTTAATCCCTTTGCTATTTAGCCTGTCAGAGAAAAGTACTACACCAGCCCCAAACAGCATGGAAAAAATGGCCATAAATTTTGAATCAGCCAACACATGGCTAAAAATCCAGGTCCATTTATTCAGCCCTGTAAAATCGCCATAAGCTGTTGGGAAAAAGTAGGCTGCCCCAATCATTGAAAAGCTCTGGATATTCATAATTAAAATGCCGAGGACAGCAAAACCACGCAATACATCTATTGAAATTATGCGTTCATTAAGTTGGGTTGGTTGTGTTTTCATTTTGTGGTAAGTTATTGATTTGGGGCAATAAGATACAAAGGTTTTATGGTATATTCAACACCCTTACCAATATCTTTTTTTCAAGAAAACATTGTGTATCCTGCAATTTTTCTTAGATTTGCAGTCCAAAAATAAGGGTCTCTTGGCCGAGTGGCTAGGCAGCGGTCTGCAAAACCGCGTACGGCGGTTCGAATCCGCCAGAGACCTCTTCAAAGGATGGATTTTCCATCCTTTTTTTATTTAATATCCCTCTATTGCAAGTGCGCCCCAGAGATCTCAGCAAAAAATCATCTGCAAGATATTTTCAGGTGGTTTTTTCACAAATCTTTATTCCTTAATTATCACAGGTAAGTAAGTAACCAAACAACATTCTCTCCTTTACAATATCATATAAATTGAATTTCAACCCAAAAGGAATATTCTTTAATTCATTATAGGCACTTATTTTTTGTTTATTGATATCCTTCCTTATTTTAATTGCTATTTCATTAGAAACTCCAGTAAGATCTTGATAAATTGACTCAAATTGAAACTGAAAAATTAGGAATCCTTCTGTTTCTGAAAAATAATTATCTAAAATAGTACATCCACCTGTTTTTATGAAATCAGATTTAGAACGGACAGGAATAAAACCATTTTTAGTAGGTAGTAGTTTCATCTTATTAAAATTGTTTATTCATTAAGGTATAAGATGCCTGTCTGTGGGCAGACAGGTAACTCGTCCCGAATACTCGGGACTCGTTTCATTTTAAAATTTTATTAAAAAAGTTTATCTGCTCCATTTCTACAATAAACTTTATCTCTGGAGCAACTTCACCATCAATGAACCCACTGTAAAAAAACACTTTCTTTTTTTCAAGGTGATAAATATATTGTAATGTATATGAACGCTTTGCTATAAAATCAGTACTTTCTGCTGAAGCCTGCACGCCAATAATGTTTTCATCATTTATATATTTTAATGGACGAAACAATTGCCAGGATATTAGCCCTTCACCAGCTAATGCTTCAATTATGCACTTTACTGTCAAAGAATCAGTTAAATGATGGTTCTTGACATGTTCAATAATTTGTTTACTGTTTTGAGAATAAGATGAATAAATAATGCCACATCCTATGATCATGGTTACCAAAATTATTTTTTTCATTGTACTAAAGGTTGGTTTAGTACAAATCTACTGATACAGAATGCCAGAAGACGGCACAGCCTTACTAATCTTGTTTCATTTTCTTTTTAAAAATTGAATAAAGAATATGATCATTTTTTGCCGTTCCTGCACAGAAATAATATAATTGATTTCCATGAATATGAAATATTGATGAATCAATCTTTAATTTTTTAATCAATGTTAAATTTAATTTGGCATCATTTCTTTCCTGATTCAATTTTGATGCATTTTCAAAATTTCTATTCATTACATCACTTATAATCTCCATAGAATAAGCATCCTGCATCATTTGGCATTTTTTGATGTCAACAACGTTAATATAATATTCATGTTGCTTTTCAAGGTTATCAATTATTTTAATTACCTCACCTTCTTGTACACCATCCTCTTCTAAAAAATCGTTTAGACGTAATGCAACGTCTTCATATTTATTCATGTAACAATCTAATGCTTTTTGTATTGTCGCCTTCATTTTTTTTACAAGGCTTAAAGGCCTGATTATTCTTACTGATGACCCAAAAGAAAGCAGTTCTTTTTCAAAATCATAAGTAATGCTCAAATATAGACTGATTAGTAATTCTTCAGATGTGTCCTTTAAAATTCGTTGAGAATGATGTAAAGGTAGAGATTTAATATATTTCCCCTGGTGAGGATCAAAAGATAAGATTACCTTAGTAGGCTCTACTTCATCAGAACTAATAATTCCATATGAATCTTTAAAATATTCTTTCACATCAAAATTTTCAGGATATTGAAATCGGTTTCTTGTATTTAATGGATCATAAATCCTGTCAAGAGAAAAGGTTTTGATTTTATTTGACTTTAATTCCTTGGCTATGAGATACCATCTATTAGCAAATTCCTTTAAGGCATAGGGTTCAACAACTCTTTCAGTTTTGAACTCATACCAATAATTTTCATATTCAAAGCTAATTTGCTCTGAATTTCGAACAGCATCCAAAATATACAAGAGGTTTTTTGTTCCCTTTGCCCTTCTATTTTCAAAATGTATATACCCATCTAAACGTTCAGAAATATTTAACGCATTAAATGTATCAAATGCTTCCAATATCCTAACACTAAGGTCACTATCATCCTTCTGGGCAATGTAATATACTTTTTTACTAAAATCATGTTGAATATCTATATTGTAGATTGACCTTATGTCATTTAAATCACGATGAAATGTACGTTTGGAAATGTTAAAGTCGTATCCTTGTATTTCAGATTCCAGTTTGAGGTATCCAGAAATTTCCTGAAAAGTTGCAGGGTATTTCCTTAACTTGTTTATAATAAGATTGCACCTGGCAATGGATTCTCTTTTAGTCATTTTACTCTGGGTTAATTACTTTACCCAAAGTTATACAAGACATATGACAAATTATGTCGCAGGTTGCAAATTTTCAATTCGTTTGAGAATATCTTTCACTAATTCTTCAATATTGCCTTCAAAAGTTCCTTCAGTAAAAAAACTTTGTAAATTTTTGTCATCCCTTAAATTAAACGAGTTCTCCTTAAACTGAATTTCTTCTGATACTTTCTCTTTTTCTCCTTCTTCTTGCTTTAAAAATAATTTTAGAGGTTCATTCTTATGGTCAAAATAACCAATTGCATATTTACTGCACTTAGACTCAATACAATCTTTATTCTTTGAAAAAAATTCAATATTCTTTTTATTATTAGGATGAATATTCAACTTGAATATTAATTCCTCCATTATATTATTTCTAGCACCATGTATAATATCTTTAAATGAAGAATAAATCATTCTTGATTCTTTGATATTGCTTAAAATTGGTTCTCGAAGTTTTTCCATAAATGTGAGTTTTTGGATGGTACTTTGATATTGGTTTAAAATAGACAATAAATTAATTTGTTCGTCACTATCAGCGAATGTAACATGAGAGATGTGAGATATACATTTCTTTAACCAGCTGAGAATTGTATCTTTAAAAGATATCCGATCATAATCTGTTCCCTCAATTAATTTTGTTTTTCCCTTTATAATTGAAATACTTTGTTTACTAGGTTTCTTCCCATTTAGGGTAAGGTAAAAAAGCTTTATTTTTGCCTTGTCTCCTTTGGCTTGTTCAACCAATGAATTGTAATACCTTATTAGTTGTTGTGGTTGATCACCTGCATATATTTTTACTTCAATAGCTATATATTGCTTTCCATCTGTGAGATAAATGTCGGCAATCCCTCCTTTGGTTTTATCCTTATTGATCTCACCAAATTTATGCTCTGCTTTAATAAGAGCATTGCCTAACTCAAACTTATTGACATCATTTAATAATTTAAGGAATGTTTCAAGAAAATTAGTTTGTAAATTCCTATCTGAATCATATGACAATATGGAGGAAATTAACCTAGTATGCAAGCGCACTTCATCTGATTCCATTCTCAATGAAGCAAAAACATTGAATTCGTTTTTTAAGGTTCCATATTGTGCTAAATATGGTTTAACCGAATTAAGTAGCGTTTGGATATTAGATAGTTCTTTCATTGAAAAAGCTCATTAAGTAGGTGCTAATTGTGGTTTGTTAATAACATTATACCAATATAAATAAATTAGCATTAAAAATAAACAATGTTTACAGTGGCTATTTGAAATCATTCTAAATAAATTGTATTTCCCCATTTCTTAAAATCCCAAAGAAACATACGTGCATTTTTCAAATCAAAAGCAGGAAGGAATATCCCTCCTGCTTTATCAATCATACCAGAATACCCCATTTATTCTGGTTTTATTCACCTTTCCCTCCACTATTATCCTAGGAGTAGCTCTTCTGGCTACTATTGATACTACACCTTAACTTTTTCCCAAAATGCCTTACATTAAAGCAGAAAGCAGCAGGATAGAAAAAAACACCAGTTGTATTTTTGTAAAATGGGAAACCATGCTCAGGGCAGGCAGGGTACAAATAATGGCCAACATCCTAGAAGACAGTTTTTTCATCATCAGTGATTTAATTTGCCCCAGCCCCAAGGGCAGTTAACATCATAAAAAAGCGTGGAACTGTAGCCTATTTGCTCCTTAGGTTCTGGTAAACCCCACTGCAAAATAAGTCAGCCCACGCCAATGACGCGAGCGCTTGCGGATTATTCCATGCAGTGTTAAAATTTACCAGATTTTAGGAGCAAGAATAAAAGCTAACGCCTTTTACTTTATTATTTTAACTCAATACACTATCTAAATCATCTATATAATTTAAGTTACCCTATCAAAAATAAGGAAAAGATCTATATAAAATACCTTGACTGAAAAAAACAAGCCAAAGCATCTACATCCAACCTGATATGGGAAACCCTAAAAGCCAGGCAATTCCTCTATTATTCCAGGTAAATGGTTTTGGCAGTGTAATATGTATTCCTGTAACGTGTGTTCAATATTGCAGTTACAGTAACGCTCTTTTGGGTTGAGGTATGTGGGACAGTGAGCTCTCCAATCCCATTTTTTGTTAACAATGGTACCTGGTTTTTGGGTACATATTTCCCTTCAACCAATTTCCCACTGTAATATTTCACATTTTTAGCCTTGTTTGACATCCTGGCTTTTATATGGATTTGATGGTTTACTATTTCTTTTGTAACAATAAGCTTTGGCAATTTAACTTCTTCCCCTGATTCCTTCCATTCTTTCAATCCAATTTCGGGCAACCCCTTTTTGTATTCATATTCTGATTGCATTTTACCATTCCTATGGTAACGATGGCATACCCCGTCAAGCTTGCCTTCTGTATAAGGTTGTTCTTTCCAAATATTGGGTTTCCCTCCCTTATATTCCTGGTAATAGGTGTAGGCGGTACCATGCTTTTTCCCTTTCTTATAAGGTATTTGAGAATACATGCTTCCATGCTCATAAAACCTTTTTTTGACCCCATGAATAACTTTAGTACCTTTTAGCACCTGTATTTCATATTCAATTTTTTTAGGATTGTGTTTAAATGGTACATTAACCACTTCTAAACTATCATTGGCATTTACGTCTGTTTCTGCCACTTCCTGTTTCGAGTTTATAAGGAAGCACGAATTGAAAAAAACTGCTACCAACGTAACACTCATTATGAAACCAACTTTTTTCTTTAACATTTCCGTTTTTTTTATATGAAATTTTCTTTATTAGACACATTAATTTTATTTAAGGGTGAAAAATTACCCAATTTTTTACCACAACAAAATCCCACCAAATATCGTACATTTGTTCCTGAAAAAACATTAAAAATGACACCATAGATGAAAAAAGCAGAGATACATACCAGCAAAGGTGTGATGAAATTAGAGTTTTATGAAGATGATGCTCCAGGGACAGTAGAAAATTTTGTAAAACTTTCAAAAGAAGGGTTTTATGATGGATTGAATTTCCACAGGGTGATCCCAAACTTTGTGATACAGGGAGGCTGCCCTGATGGGACAGGTGCTGGAGGACCAGGATATACCATTAAATGTGAATTGGATGGAAATAACCAATACCATGACAGGGGCGTCCTTTCAATGGCACATGCAGGAAGGAATACTGGAGGCTCCCAGTTTTTTATCTGCCATAGCAGGCAAAATACTGCCCACCTTGACAGGAACCACACTTGTTTTGGAAAGGTATATGAAGGGCTTGATGTAATTGATGATATCAGGCAGGGTGATGAAATTGAAAAGATTATGATTGTTGAAGAATAAGCAGCAATCCATTTTTCTTTGTATGGCTTTTTGCCAACCTTTAGTCATCCCATGGCTTACTTAAACCAACTGAAAAACATTTGATTTGATCAGGTCAAACAAGAAAACATGCTGAAAATGTGATTCAAAAGAGTGGTTTACAATTTTATTGGCCAGGTTAAAATTTTTCACACCACGCAAACGGTCAGTGGTTATGAGCAACCAATAATAATTAAGGTGCTGTTTTTGGTATAACCTCCTTAATTTTTCATCTTTCTTTTGGATGGTTTGACGGATATCATCCACCACATCATTGGACACCCCCAGGTTATTTGAGCGTTCCCACATTGATTGTTCCAAGCTTGGGTGATGAGCAATTAATAGCTCACTGATTCCCCCAGGAAGGAGGTGAGGTTGGATGGATAACTGAAAAAATGATGATGCCTTTCTACCCTTAACAGCTTCATGGATTATATGCACTGTCTTCACTGCCATTGACAACCCCTTCTTTTCAATAAACCCATTTTGCCCTGAAAAAAGGAACTTGACAAATAATTTTAGAGAGGATTGTTGTTCAAACAACCCTTTTGCAAGTTCAATAAATGATTCCAATGAGGTAACATGGTTCTTCCCCTGCTCATCCAAACCAGGGGCATTGGCAGGGTTCAGCCTTGTTAATTCAATCCCAAGCAAATTCCTGCTTTTCATTTTTACAATAAAATCAGGTGATTCAGAAGGTACAACCTGCCCCTTAGGAAAATCATTGTAGCTTTCCCTAAAATACTGAATCAGCAAGTTTTCCAATTGTTTCTTTTCAGGTTGCATAGATTTGAATTTTTACGAAAATACAAAAAGAAAACAAGCCATAGCCATTATGGACACACCTCCGAAACAATTCCTTTTCATTTGCTTTTGTTTTGGCTATATTTGGCTAAAGCCAAACCCATCAGTTATATGTCAGTAAAAAATCGTTTCCTTAATGTATTGTTCTGGTCAGTTGTTTCAGCAGCTTTTATTGGGCCAGGTACCATTACCACTGCCTCCAAATCTGGAGCACTTTTTGGGACTAACCTGTTATGGGCATTGCTGTTTTCAACACTGGCATGCCTGTTGCTTCAGGAAGCCTCTTCAAGGATCAGCATTGCCTCTGGCAAAAACCTGGGGCAAGCCATCCAGGTGCAATTTGCTAAAAGCAGGTTCAAAGTTTTGATCCTTGCCCTTATCACAGGAGCAGTTGTATTTGGTGCTGCAGCTTATGAAATGGGGAACCTGCTGGGTGCCCTTTCAGGGTTACAACTGGTCTTTAATGTCCCCTCTTATGTTATTGTCCTTTCAATTGGGGTAGTGGCAGCTACTATTTTAAGCATCCCCTCTTTAAAGATCATTTCCAGGATCATGGGGTTCCTGGTAATAATTATGGGGTTTGGTTTTTTGGCTACGGCCATATTGGTTGCACCTCAATTTTCGTCCATATTAAAAGGGGCATTTATCCCTAAAATCCCTGATAACCCGCAAGCTGGAATCCTGGTTCTGGGTCTGATTGGTACTACTATTGTCCCTTACAACCTGTTTTTAGGGTCAGGAATCACCTCAGGGAAACAGCCCATTAAAGAAATGCGTTTGGGGTTGGCTGTGGCTGTACTGTTGGGTGGCCTTTTTTCAATGGCAGTGTTGATTGTTGGCACATCTGTCACGGGAGGGTTTTCATTTGAAAACCTTACCCATGCTTTAGAACAAAAAATGGGCATTACAGGAAAATACCTATTGGGTTTTGGCCTATTTGCAGCAGGATTCACTTCTGCAGTTACTGCCCCTTTGGCATCAGCTATTACACTAAAAAGTTTATTTGGTGATGATAAGCCTGAAAAGTGGAAAACCAATTCTACAAATTTTCGTTTAGGGTGGGTCATTGTTTTGTTAGTTGGGCTGGGTTTTGCTTTAGCCAATTTCAAACCCATTCCTGCTATTATAATTGCACAAGCCCTTAATGGGTTCCTGCTGCCATTTATAAGTATTTTCCTTTTTATGGTGATCAACAACCAACAGTTAATGGGGCTAAAACAAACCAACAATAACATTTTAAATATACTCACTGCATTGGTCATCCTGGTTACCCTGATAATTGGGTTGCTAAATGCAGCAAAAGCTTTTTATTCCATTTTTATCCCTGGCAGCTTGCCTGGAAATAACCTTATTTTATTGATCACTGCACTATCCACAATCATTACCATAGGTGTTTGGATAGGCATTAAAAAACAAAATGTATGATTCTTGAAAGTGGGGGTTTTCAACTTTTTGTTGACACTGGTGGCACATTTACTGACTGTATTGGAATTGACCCTGATGGAAACTGGTTGCGCCAAAAAGTGCTTAGTAACAGCAGCCTGAGAGGTACAATTATAGAAAAACTTTCTGAGGTTTCCTTCAGTATAAAACAAACCTGGAACCTTAAAAAAGATATACTAAAAGGGTTTTCATTCCAGGTGCTTCAACATCCTCATCAACCACTATTTATTAAAGAATTTGATGTACACAATAATATCCTCACAATTGATAAACCTCTTTTTAAAACAGAAATAAAAAAGGGGCAAAATTTTGAGGTCAGCTCTGGTGAAGAAGCCCCAGTGTTGGGAGCCAGGATGATCACCCAAACTGGTTTGAAAGAAGAATTCCCTCCCCTATCTCTCCAGTTGGGATCAACCAAAGGAACCAATGCTTTGCTTGAAGGCAAAGGGGCAAAAACTTTGCTAATTATTACCAAAGGATTTAAAGACCTCCTGAAAATTGGCACACAAGCCAGGCCTGATATTTTTGCCAGGGAAGTAATTAAACCCAAACAACTCACTGAGCACATCCTGGAAGTAGATGAGCGCATAGATTCAAAGGGAAATATTATAAAAACCCTTAACCTGGAAGAAGCCAAGAACCAGCTAAAAGAGAAACAAGCACAAGGCATTGAAGCAGTTTCCATTGCTTTGATAAATAGTTATATAAACCCCAGTCATGAACAGCAGTTGCATGCTCTTCTAAAAGAAGTAGGTTTCAGGTTTATTTCTGTTTCCCATGAACTAACTCCCATGATCAAATTACTGAACAGGGCAGAAACAGCAGTGGTAAATGCCTACCTATCTCCTGTGATCCACAATTATGTGAACAGGATTTCTGATAAAATAGGCAAGCAGCCTTTTCATATCATGACCAGTGCAGGTGGGTTGGTTTCAGCCAATACATTCAACCCAAAAGACAGCTTATTGAGTGGCCCTGCTGGTGGTGTAGTGGGTGCTGCCAAAGTTGGTGCCCAATTGGGATTCAAAAAACTCATCACCTTTGATATGGGGGGAACCAGCACTGATGTAGCCAGGTATGATAGTAAATATGATTACCACTATGAACTAGAGGTGGGGAATGCAAAAATCAACAGCCCTGCCATTACCATTGAAACAGTAGCAGCAGGGGGAGGTTCTATTTGTTGGTTTGATGGTTTTAAACTTTGTGTAGGTCCTGAAAGTGCAGGTGCTTCACCAGGCCCTGCCTGTTATGGTGCTGGTGGACCACTTACCATTACTGATGTAAACCTATTGTTGGACAGGCTTGACAGTACACAATTTGGTATACCTGTTTTTCAATCAGATGCTGAAAAAAGGCTGGAAGAATTGATCAGCCAGGTATCTGCTAAAACAGGGAAAAAACACCACAAAGAAGATATCCTGAATGGGTTTATTGATATTGCCAATGAAATAATGGCTGGTGCCATCAGGAAAATTTCCGTAACAAAAGGGTATGATCCCAAAGACTATGCCTTGGTTGCATTTGGAGGGGCTGGTGGGTTGCATGCATGTGATATTGCTGAACTCCTGCAAATGAAAACCATCCTACTGCCCCAGGATGCAGGATTATTAAGTGCTTATGGGATTTCAAATGCCAATATGGAGCGTTTTGCTGAAAAGCAGGTACTGGAAGATTTTAACAGGGTAGAAGACCAATTGCCTAAATTGTTTTCTTCTTTGGAAACCAAAGCAAAAAAAAGCTTACAAGCTGAAGGAGTCAGGAAGCAGGATATGGAAGTCAGCCAGCACATGGTATTTTTGCGTTTCAAAGGGCAGGATACCAGCCTGGAAATACCTTACACAGAAGTAGAGAAATTAGTGCCTGATTTTCATGAACAATACCAAAAGTTATATGGGCACACTGTAACCAACAGGGGCATTGAAGTGGAAGCTGCCAGAGTAATTGCTGTCAGCACTTCTAAAAAAGAAGAGGGTTTATTTCAGGATGAAAAAGCTTTTATTCCTGAACCTAACCATATCATTGGTAAAAATAAGCCTGTGTTTATCAGGGAAAACCTTCAGCCAGGGGCTCATATTGATGGTCCTGCTTTGTTCCTTGACCAATATAGTACCACCACCATTTCTGAAGGTTGGGAATTTTTTCTGAAACAAAATGGAACAGCTATCCTCCAAAAAACAAGAGATACTGCCAAAAAAGATACCTCAATAAAAACCCATGAAACAGAGTTGGAGCTTTTTACCAACAGGTTTATGGCTGTGGCCGAAAATATGGGAGCTTTGCTGCAAAGGACTGCTTTGTCAGTCAACATAAAAGAGCGCCTGGATTTTTCATGTGCCCTGCTGGATGCTGATGGTAACCTGGTTGCCAATGCCCCACATATCCCTGTGCACCTGGGTAGCCTTGGGGTTTGTGTAAAAACTGTGTTGTCAGAGTTTCCTTTGCAAGAGGGTGACACCATTATAACCAACCATCCAAGATATGGAGGTTCACACCTGCCTGATGTAACTGTTATCACCCCCATTTTTAGTGAAGATGGTGAGCGTGTGGGGTTTGTGGCAAACCGTGCCCACCACTCTGAAATTGGAGGGATCAGCCCTGGATCAATGCCTCCAAATGCTAAAAACCTGGAAGAGGAGGGAGTGGTTATCAGCCCATTTTACCTGGTTAAGGCAGGCAAAGTGAATTGGGAAGGAATGCAGGCAATCCTGGAAAAATGTGCTTATCCAACCAGGAGCATCAATGAAAACCTGGCTGACCTAAATGCAGCCATTGCAGCCAACCTTGATGGTTTAAAAGCCATACAAAACCTGATGCAACAACATGGGAAAGAGAAGGTGCTCACTTATATGAAACTCCTGAAAAAACATGCTGCTTGCAAAATGTTGGAAACACTGAAAAAATACCCAGATGGGGTTTATGCTGCTGAAGAATTCCTGGATGATGGCTCTCCCCTAAAAGTTACCATCCAAATGAAGGAAGGCAAATGCCACATTGATTTTAAAGGTAGTGCCCCTGTTAATCCTACCAACATGAATGCCACTTCAGCCATTGTGAACAGTGTTGTCATTTATGTGCTGAGGCTGTTGTTAGACGAACCAATCCCACTGAATGATGGGCTGCTGGAACCTGTTACCCTAAATATTCCTGAGGGCATGTTAAACCCAACTTTCCCTGGTGACCCAAAGTTATGCCCAGCTGTGGTTGGAGGAAATGTGGAGATCAGCCAAAGGCTGACTGATACTTTACTGAAAGCTTTTAAAGTGATGGCTGCCAGCCAGGGAACCATGAACAATGTGTTGTTTGGAAATGAGCATTTTGGGTATTATGAAACCATCTGTGGGGGGTGTGGTGCAGGAAATGGATTTGAAGGAGCCAGTGCCGTTCACCATCATATGACCAACACCAGGATAACTGACCCTGAAGTGATGGAATTTCGTTACCCTGTGAGGTTAGATGAGTTCAGTGTTCGCCAACAGTCAGGAGGAAAAGGGAAATGGAATGGAGGTGATGGTGTTATCAGGAAACTTACCTTCCTGGAGCCTGTGAACTTGTCTGTGCTTTCCCAAAGAAGAAAAGAGGGTCCATTTGGCATGGATGGAGGTGAAGCTGGATTACCTGGGAAACAGAAAGTAATCAGGGTTGATGGTACTGAACAAGTGCTTGAAGCCATTCAAAATATAGATATTGAAACTGGAGGACAATTTATTATTGAAACCCCGGGAGGTGGAGGATTTGGGAATAAGTAAACCTCCCCTAACCCCTCCTAAGGAGGGGAATTAGAAAGACATGATTATCTCCAATCAAAACCTGCCACTTATTTGCAATGAGGGGTTAATAGCTTTAGGATTTAATACTCAGAAAACCATTCTAATTTTAATTGGAATTACTTTTTTTAGGCTGTGTTTTAACCATGCAGCCAATAAGGATCTTTTACAAACTTTTCCCAATCTTTTTGGAAAGCTTTTATCATTTCATCCAGTAATTTCTGATCCACATCAGCTCCTTTTTCTTTCAGGTCAATACAATATTTCAATAGATTGTAGCAAGCTGTAAACTGCCCACATGCCACCAAATTTTTTAACCTGTTTACATCCCTGTCTTCTTGCGAAAACCAAAGAGTAGTGCCCATTTCCCTGGCAATTTTTGCAGCAGCATAAATCCTGTCTCCAGGTGCAGCAATTTGCTTTAACTTTTCTTCTACCCCCTTTTCATCTGATCTGTTGTGTTTGTACTGGTCTTCAGTAAGCTCATAAATAAGAGATGATATCCTTCTATCTTTTAAACTTTCATTGGCATATAGCAGGTTATAGTTAAGCCTCCTTAATTGTTTCAGGAAAATATCATTGATCATTTTCATCCCAGAGGTTCCACGCTCAATGACCATCCTTTTATATAACCTTAATTTCAGGTTTTTTAAATACTTTAGCAATGGCTTCATAAAACCAGGAAGTTTTGAAAGCACCCATTCCCAGAATTCATTGGCTTCCTTTTCCAATTTTTTAATGCCTAAACTCAATAATACAACGAGTATTGCCAGCAAAGAAAAAGCTCCTCCCAGGATAAATAACCAGGGTGCTGGCTTAAATACAAAACCTATCACCAGCAGGGCTATTGCAATAACAACAACCAATAAAGACCACCCAATGGATTTTAAAAAACCTACAATTTTATCAAATAGCTGGATTGGGGTTTTTGTCCAGCCTTTTTTATCCATATCAATTTGTGCAGGAACCCATGGCTTCATAAAATAGCTACCTACATCACAAACCATGATCAGGTCATACCCTTTTTTGTCCTTTTTCCTTCTGGTATCTGCATTTATTATGCTTCCAATCCCCTGGTTGTCAACAATTCCTCCATCCATTATCCCCACCCCTTTTTTAAAGTCATCCTGTTCTTTAATAGCTATATATGCATCAGAATCCTGGTTGCTAATGTAATCATCAGGCATTACAAGTGGCTCAAAACCAATTGGGAAACATGATGAAGAAGCAATGGCATCTGCCAGTTTCATTTCATTTGACAACAATGTTAAGTTAGAATTCACCAGGCGGTAATTTCCAAAATCGCCAGTGGTTTGAAACCTGAATGCCAACCCAAAAGAAAAGTCAGTTGCATTAAAACAGATATCCTCAAGGTGTGATTTATTGGTTTTAATAAATTCAAAAGTCCCATCAGTCAACAGGTCAGCATAGGCAAGTGCAAATGCATTGATCAATGAACGTTTTTTATGGGAGTTTTTCCAGATATCATCAGAATCTAGTTTTTTAAGTGCAGTTTCCAATAATTTGTCCTTGTTTAGCATCCTATAGAAATGGGAATAGAATGCATTAAAGTCTTTACCATCTGCCATAAAATAGGCATAGGTGGCACCTGCCAGTGTTCCTCCACTAACAGTGCTCAACCCTTTGACATTTTGCAGGAGTGGCTTCTTTTTGAATTTCACATGGTTTAAATAGGCTAATGTGCCAAGCCCATAAGCTGCTGCACGATACCCCCCTCCACTAAATGTTAGTGCAATGTTCTTAAATAGGTTGATTTTTGCTTTTGTAGTTTCTTCTTTTTTGTGTGCCATGGGTAATTAGTTTTAATAGTTTAGTAAAATAGGATAACCTTGCCTGTGCATATTTCCAAGGGCTTTCCCATAAAACCTTCTGCTTAATCCTTGTACCCAGGAGCCTTGGAGTAGTTATTATCTAATTTTTTACAATTTAAGAATATATATGCAGAATAAAAAAGGGAAAAATGCACAGGGCATATTTAGTGCCCCAACTTTAGTCATAGGATGACTTGATTAAGCATATGCTGTAAAAATTAAAAATTCATAATAATTATGCCAGAAGGACAACATTTTTAAAGAAAAGAAATAACCAAAAATTTTAAAACCCTTTTAGGGGTTAAATATTCAGTGCCTATGGCACCAATACACCTAAAATTATCTTGCTATAAATATATTGCCCTCCCAGGGTAAAGAAAAAGGTTTCTTCTTTAACTTATATTAATGGTTTTTATCCTGCTTCTGTACCTTTTGAAGCAAGCAGCTCTATTGCCAACTCCACAAGTTTAAACTTTTGCGTCCTGCCTTCTGATGTTTGAGGAAATTCATCCACAAAAAAGATATAGCTTGGGATTTTGAAACGTGCAATTTTACCCCTGCAAAAGTCCAGCACTTCTTCTTCTAAAAGCTTTTGCCCCTGTTTTACTTTTATAAAAGCCCCCACTTGTTCCCCATATTTTTTGCTGGGCACACCAACTACTGCCACCTCCTCTACCCGGGGCATTTCACTTAAGTATTCTTCAATTTCTTTGGGATGGACAGACTGCCCTCCTCTAAGGATGGTTTCTTTTATCCTCCCTGTTATCTGGTAAAAACCATCTTCTTTTTTAATAGCCAGGTCACCTGAGTGCAGCCAACCATCCCTATCAATGGCTTGTCTTGTTGCCTCATCATTTTTATAATACCCCTTCATCAGGTTGTAACCTTTACAACATATCTCACCCTGCTTCCCAACAGAACATTCTTCTCCTGTTTCAGTGTCTAGTATCTTTACTTCAATGTTTGGCAACTCAAAGCCCACTGTGGTAGCCCTTGCCTCAGGAGAGTTATGGCAACGTGTGGCAGTTATGGCAGGTGATGCTTCTGTTAGCCCATACACAATAATGAGGTTTTTGCAGTGCATTTTTTCCATTACCTGCTCCATCACATAAATGGGGCATGGTGCTCCAGACATAATTCCTGTCCTTAATGAGCTAAGGTCAAACATACTGAACATGGGCAGGTTCAATTCCTGTATAAACATAGTTGGGACACCATATAATGCTGTACATTTTTCTTTTTGGATAGATGCCAAAACCAGGAGTGGGTCAAACCTTTCATTCATAACCAGTGTTGCCCCATGTGAAACAATTGAGCATACCCCAAGCACATTTCCAAAGCTATTGTACAATGGGACACATAACAGTAACCTTTCATCAGAAGTATACCTCATGCATTCACCTACTGAATAACCATTGTTTATGATGTTGTAATGGGATAGCATCACTCCTTTGGGCGAGCCTGTGGTACCTGATGTATATTGCATTAAAACTATATCATCCTTTCCCAGGGTTTCTTTTAAGCTTTCCAGTTCAAAGGTGTCAATATGGTTGCCAAGCAGCATCAATTCTGAGGTGTTGTACATCCCTTTGATTTTTTGCTGCCCTATAAAAACGATATTGGTAAGGAATGGGAATTCTTCGCTCAGTAATTGCCCCCTTGGGTGTGTTTTCAATTCAGGAGCCAGGTCAAAAATCATTTGAACAAAATCACCATCCTTATGCCCTTCAGATAAACAAAGCATCTTAATGTCAGCATCTTTCAGGATAAATTCAAATTCAGATAATTTATAACTTGTATTAATGGTTACCAATACTGCCCCCACTTTTGCTGTAGCAAACATAAAGGTAATCCAATCAGGGACATTATCTGCCCAAATCCCAATTTTATCATCCTTTTGGATACCCAAATATAAAAGCCCTTTAGCCAGGTTATCCACCCTTTCATTAAACTGGCCATATGAAAAACGCAACTCTCTGTCTGGGTAAACAACACACTCTTTTTCAGGAGTTTTCAATGCCCACTTTTCCAGGATGTCGCCAAGTGTATAATCCAATAATTCCATTTGATGGTTTTTAATTGAATGTTGTTATGCAGGAATGTACACCACCACTAATGCTTTTGCCTTTTCAGAGCCACCAACATGGACATTGTGGGCTACAATTGAGTCAAGGTAGATGCTGTCCCCCTTTTCAAGCAGGTATACATCTTTCCCATAATTGATTTCCACCTTTCCATTCAACACATAAATAAACTCCTCCCCCTCATGAGATGACAGCTTAAAGTCAGAATCAGAACCAGGCTCAATATCTACAATAAATGGCTCCATATGCCTTCCTGTTTTGTCATGTGCCAATGAGAAGAAGTTCAGGTGGTCACGCGAGCCTGTATTTTGTGATGCAAAACTAATGGTATCATGTTCTTTCCCTGCCCTCACTAACACAGGACCAAGATGGTCTGTGTCATCAAGCATAGTACCCAGCCTAGTACCTAAAGCCCTTGTAATTTTAATGAGTGGCCCAAGGGAGGGTATCTCCTTTTTATCCTCAATCTTTATGATCTGCTCTATATCCAACCCTGAACGTTCAGCTAACTCATCCCTGGTTATCTGCAATGATTCACGATATTGCCTGATCTTTTTCCCAATGTCCCTTTTGTCTGTCATAATGAAGCTCTAAAAGTTATGTTACAAATGTAAAAGTAGTTGGTTAAAGATCAAAAATATATGGAGGTAGAGTGATATGAAAGTTCCTTATTGATCAAAGTACTTAAATAAAAGAACTAGGTTAATATATCCATAAAACTGAAAAAAGCTTTTAAGACTGATTACCTTGTTTACCTAAATAATAAGTTTAAGTAAAGCCTAGCAAAAAAGGTTACTTTTCTTTAACCAGGTTAAAATTTGGTAGGTATAGCAACTCTTTTAGCTTACTCTATAATTCACTAACCCAACACTTATTATCCCTATAAAAAATAAAGGCTTAGCCAAAGCTAAGCCCCTATTGAGAATATCCTTTAAAAATTTGGTTTATACCGATTAGCTAATAAGATGTCTTATATAATCGTTTCACTCAATCTATTCCTTTATTAGCCTATCGGCATTTAACCAAATTAATCTAATAGATTGCAATACGACATTATTCAGTTAAATTGGTATTATATCCATTTGATGTATTTAAACTCTTGCCTGTGTGGCAGGTTTTCATTTTTTGGAAATAACCTTATACCATAATTATAAGTCCCTGAATAATTGTGGTGAAGGTCAAGGGCATATGTACAGAGGCTGCCATTGGTTTCCTCAACCCTGAATTCCATTTTCTCAACCAGCTTGGGTTCGCTCCCATTCCCATTTTTGGTGATCACCATTTCAAGCCCAACTTCAGATGCAGACAGCCCCTTTAGGTCAACTACCACTTTTGCAGGATAATCTTTCCCTATTTTCAATACATTTGTAATGCCATCCAATATCTGGATATCTTTCACTTCAATCTCATCCCATTTTGAAGCAATCCAGTATTTCCATGCAGCCAGTTCACGTGCCATTTTATAACCATCCTGCTTAATCCTATTAACCCTCTCAAACTGTGGTGCATAATAACGTTCCTGATAGTCTCTTATCATCCTGGCAGTTGTAAAATTGGGTGCTACTTTCGCAAATGTATTTTTAATAAAACCAACCCATTTTTCAGGGATACCATCTTGATCCCTATCATAGAAGGCTTCAATAATTTCATCTTCCATAATATTATAGATTGTTTCAGCATCCAGCTCATCCTGGTAGGCTTGTACATCATAAGCCCTTTCAAGAGGCAATGCCCAGCCTGCATCTTTTTTATACCCTTCAACCCACCATCCATCAAGGACAGAGAAATGGAGTGTGCCATTCATTACCCCTTTTTCACCACTGGTACCTGAAGCTTCCAATGGCCTGGTTGGGGTATTTAGCCAAACATCAACCCCTTGCAGTAGCATTTTAGCCAGGTTCATATCATAATTCTGGACAAACAAGATCTTGCCCCTGAATTCAGGTCGTTTTGAGATGTCCACAATGTGCTTGATCAAGTCTTGCCCTGCTTTATCAGCAGGATGTGCTTTCCCTGCAAAAAGGAATTGCACTGGGCGTTCTTCATTGTTTAGGATTTTTGATAGACGTTCCAAGTTATTGAACAATAAATGAGCCCTCTTATAAGTAGCAAACCTCCTAGCAAAGCCAATGGTCAGTGCATTAGGGTTTAGCTTCCCAATCACCTCAGTAACCAATTTAGGGTCTTCATGCCTTTTTATCCAATTGGTTGAAAAACGTTGCTTAATGTAACCTATCAGCCTTTCACGCAATTGTTGCCTTAATGCCCAAATGTCTTCTTCAGGTACTTTATATATCTTTTCCCACACATCAGCATCCAACTGGTTGTCAGGGAATCTTTCACCAAAATATTTTTGGTGGATGTTTTTCCATTCTTTTGCTATCCATGTGCCATAATGAACCCCATTGGTTACATAGCCAATCTCCAGTTCTTCTTCAAGGAAACCACTGTATAAATCTTTTAAGATGGTTTTGCTAACATCACCATGCAACTTACTTACCCCATTGATGCCTTGTGAAAAATGGCTGGCCAGGTAACTCATGTTAAAATGGTCTTCATGGGCATATGCTTTTCCAAACTGCACAAATTCATCCCAACTGATATTCAGTTTTTGGGAAAAGGATTCCATGTAATTTTTGAACATATCAACATGGAATGAATCATGGCCTGCAGGAACAGGAGTGTGTGTCGTGAAAAGTGTGGAAGCAGTAATTGCCTCTTTGGCTTCAGCAAAAGTAAGGTTGTTGTGCTTTATCAATTCAGCCACCCTTTCAAGGACAATAAAAGCAGCATGCCCTTCATTGCAATGGAAAATATCTGAGTCATACCCCAGTTTGCGCAAAGCCCTGATCCCACCAAGGCCCAGGATCATTTCCTGCTTCAACCTGTTTTCATTATCTCCCCCATACAGGTGGTGGGTAATGCTTTTATCAAATTCCTGGTTCTCTTCAAAATCAGTATCCAGCAGGTATAATTTCACTGCTCCAACATATACTTCCCACACCCTGGATTTTATAACCCTCCCTGGGAATTCAACCTCAACTACAACCCAGTTACCCTGGGCATCAAATGCAGGCTGGACAGGGATACCTGAGAAATGTTGTGCATTATAGGTAGCCATTTGTTCTCCATGCAGGTTTAGCATTTGCTTAAAGTACCCATAACGATAAAGTAGGCCTACTCCAACAATGTTTACTTTAGAGTCACTGGCTTCTTTTAAATAGTCGCCAGCCAAGATACCTAACCCCCCTGAAAAAATCTTCAGGCTATCATGCAAGCCATATTCCATACTGAAATAAGCAATCTCAGGCCCCTCTTTCTGCTCTCTTTCAGCTAAATAATTTTTCAGCAGTCGGTAAGTATCTTCCATTTGACCAATGAAAGCCTCATCATTTTCAAGTTCTTTTAACCTTTTGAAACTTACTTTTTCCAACAGCATAATTGGGTTGTGCTCACATTCTTCCCAAATCTCTTTATCTATTTGCTGAAAAAGCTCCCTGGCTTCTATACTCCATACCCACCAAAGGTTACGTGCTACTTCCCTAAGTGGTAACAATTTTTCAGGCAAATTTGATTCTACTATGAATTTCTTCCAGGTAGGGTTCTCAATAACTGCCTTCCTGATGTATCTAACTTTGTCAGTGCTCATAAATTATCTACTTTAATCCTTATTCCTAATCCGCAAAATTGGCTCAAAAATATAATCTTCAGTTAATAAAATTATCAACACAAGATTAAATTTAGTCCAAGCTCAATTAAATTAATATATGGTTTTTATTTCTTGCTTTTCCTGGTTGGTTTGCCCTTCTTTTTTCTGAGGCTTTCTAACTGTTTTTCTATTTTTAGCAAATGTGATTGCTTTTCTTCTAAAAGCCTATTCAATGCTGCTATTTCCTGTTGGGCTTTATTCTCAGGGATAACAGCATCCAGGCGAATTTTAAAATCACTCAATACATTCATGTAATTGATAAAAGCTTCATAGGGTGAAGTATATGGGCTATAATAGCTTTTTCCCTCTCCTCCTGAAAAGAATTTGGTTGACATATAATAAAAATGGTCACTTACCTGAAGGTTTCTCCAATCTTTTAACAGCTCTTTGTCTTTGCATTTAAGCACCCTGTCTTTTAGTTCATATAAGTTGCTGAAAGCTTCATTTTGCATTTCATTCCCCAGCCAGGCTGTTAAATCCCTTTCTTCATCAGCCCATGAAATTGGATAAGGTGCACTCACCATAGAAACAGGTTGCACATTACCAGCAATTTCGGATGGGGTTGCAAAGTTTATCTCTTTGGTTTTGAATACTTCTTCAGGAAATGTTTTCAGGAATTCAAAAATCCCTGTTTCCTTCCTTTGAATTTCTCCAAATGATTCATAATTGAGGAAAATATTTATAACCTCTTCATTCTGCCCTGATTCTTTGATCCAGCCTACAAATTTTTGGGCAGTCAGTGGGTATTCTGCCCAGTTTGTATCACCAAACCTAAAAGCCAGGTCATCACTCAGTTTAAAATTCCTCATCAATACCTTGAGCTTAGGGTTAATGGCATTTATATACAAAAAGTTAGGGCTTTTCCAACCTAATACATGCTTAGGCCCTTCAGTGAGCATTGCCTTAAAACCAAGCTCCGCCACTTTTGCCCCAATTTCATCAGAATAGATCATTTCAGTATTCCTGAATACTTTAGGTTTCTGCCCAAACAGCCTGTAAATTTTATTGCTATGCTCTTTGACCTGTTTTTCAAAGAGCTTTTCATCTTTCAAAGCTACCAATGAATGGGAATAGGTTTCTGATAAAAACTCAATATACCCTGTTTCAGCCAATTCTTTGAATGAGTCAATTACCTCAGGGGCGTATAACTCAAACTGTTCCAGTGCTATCCCTGTAATGGAGAAACTAATTTTTAGGCTACCCTTATATTGTTTTAATAGTTTCAGGAACAATTTATTGGCAGGAAGATAGCTTTTTTCGGCTACCTTTTGCAGGATGGTTTCATTGGCATAATCATCATAGTAATAATGGTCATTGCCAATATCAAAGAACCTATATTTGCGGTACCTGAATGGCTGATGAACCTGAAAATACAAGCATATTGATTTCATTCGTTAATATTTTTAATTTTAGCGGTAACTCATGCCTGCCTGGCTTGCGCAGTCAGACAGGTAACTCACATGGAATATAATCATGCTCCTGTGTGACAATTTATTACCATGCTCGTTTCATATAATACTTTTTAATCCATATTATGTAAGCTCAATAGAGCATTTCATTGCTTACAATTATCTTTTTTCAAAGTCACTATCTGGTTGAATTCTTGCCCTAGTCTCATTTCCTGAAACCTTTTACTCTCCTAACCTTAATTTTATTCTAAATCTATAATAACTTCTCATCCAATGGCAGAATAATATACACTCCTGACATTGTTTGCTGAGTTTTTCCACTTTAAGTTATCAACTTCTGCCTTACCCTCTTTTTTAAACAGTTCAGCCAGGGCAGGGTAGTTTACCAATGCATAAATGGCATCAGCCATGGCATTTATATCCCAAAAATCGATTTTAACAGCATACTTTAATATTTCAGACACCCCTGACTGGTGTGAAATGATCACGGGGACATTGGATTGCATAGCCTCTAAAGGGACAATGCCAAAGGGCTCTGAAACAGAAGGCATTACAAACACATCACTCATCCTGAACATCTTGAACACATCATCCCCTTTCAGGAACCCTGTAAAATGAAACTTATCAGAAATCTTTAATTGGGCAGCCCTGCCCACCATTTTGTCCATCATGTCGCCACTGCCAGCCATAACAAACCTTACATTGTCCATTTTTTGCAGCACCTGGTAAGCAGCCTCAATAAAATATTCAGGCCCTTTTTGCATGGTTATCCTTCCCAGGAATGTAACCACCTTTTCATTTACCCCTTTTTTTAATGCCTTTTTTTCTTCAGGGCTGACTGGTTCAACAGCATTGTATACTGTGGTAATTTTTGAAGGGTCAATACCATATTTTTCAACCAC
This sequence comes from Prolixibacteraceae bacterium, assembly GCA_028282705.1. GTDB lineage: Bacteria > Bacteroidota > Bacteroidia > Bacteroidales > Prolixibacteraceae > JABMQB01. The sequence goes on from JANQHI010000053.1 coordinate 86,029, forward strand.
AATCTTCCTGGTAAGGTTACTTACTGTTATGATCTTATCAGCAGCTTCCATCCCTTCCCTTTCAATGGCATAAACAGTTGGGTTGACATTCCCCCCTGACCTGTCAAAATCAGTGGCATGGACATGGATTACCAATGGTTTGCCTGAAACCCTTTTTGCTGCAATTCCTGCAGGATATGCCAGCCAGTCGTGGGCATGGATCAGGTCAACCTCATTGTCACGGGCAATTATTTCAGCCACCAGGGCATAGTTCCTGATCTCCTGATGCAGGGTTGCCCCATATTTTCCTGTGAAGTTGATCTTGTAACCTTCATCAGTTTCAACAAACCTGGCTTTCTTTGGATATTTTTTGCTTTTCTGTTCCCAAAAATCTTCAGGGTCAACATAGGGTATTATTTCAGAGTTGACCTCATAATAATCCATCTCTTTTTGGATTTCATGAAACCCAACCCTCTTTTTTGTAACAGGTACATTATTGGCACCAATCAACTTCATTGTACTTTGGTCTTCATCTCCAAATGCTTTGGGAACTACAAAAGTCACATCAATGTTATTATATTCAGCAAGGCCTTTGGTTAATCCATAACATGCTGTGCCAAGCCCTCCTGATATGTGAGGGGGAAATTCCCATCCAAACATTAATACCTTCATTGTGCCAACAGATTTAGTAATTATCTTTATTTAAATTCCTGAACCATTTTATATGCCTTTACCACACCAGCTACATTCCATGCCTGTGAAATTGCCCCTTTTGCAGTGTGTGGTGGGTTTCCATTGTAAGTTTCAGAGATGGTGCCAATACAGTGTTCAGCCAACTCTTCATCAAACCCTTCCATTATTTTCTTCACAAATGGCAACCCTCCACGTTTATGGATTTTCAGGTAGCCTTCCACAAAAAACATCATAAGCCATGGCATAACAGCCCCCTGGTGTGTAGCCAATTCCCTTTCCTGTGGGCTTCCTTCAATAACCCCTTTGTAATTAGGGTCTTCAGGAGAAAGTGTCCTTAACCCCCTTTTTGTTAGTAATTGCCTTTTAGCCACACTTAATACAGCTTTCTGGATTTGTTTCCCCACAGGGGAGTAATCAAGCCCAACTGCAATCACCATATTTGGCCTAACTGCCCAGTCTTTTTTCTCACCATCCAGGCTATCTGCCAAATAGCTTTTGCTTTCATCCCAAAAAAGCTGGGTAAATGACTTCCTTATTTTTTCAGGAATTTTTTCCCATGAGTTAATAAATCCTGTGTCTCTTTCCCTCCTGGCCAGTTCAAGGGCAAAGTTGATGGCATTGTACCACAAAGCATTTATTTCAACTATGTATCCACTCCTTTTTGCCACAGGTTCCCCATTGAAATATGAATCCATCCAGGTAAGTGCCACTTTCTTTTCATAGCACCACAGCAGGCCATTATCCTGCATTTTAATGTTTTCGCCAATCCCATATTTAAAGCCATTGAGGATGCTTTTTAATGCCCTGCCATATTTCCTCCACAGTTCTTTAGCCCCAGTTTCTTTATAGTATTCCTGTAATGCCCAGAAAAGCCAAAGTGGTATATCTGCTGCATCATATGACAATACACTGGCATCATTATTTTTAGGGAATAAACCCTGTTTGAGGAATTTCAGGTTGGTTTTAATAACTTCTTCAAAAACACTAAAATCTCCAATTGATTTGCATAAACCTGGCAAGGCAACAAATGTCTGCCTGGTATTATTTCCATACCATGGAAAACCAGAGATAATATCTGTTTCTTTCTTTTTATATGAAAAAAACTGGTTTGAGGCATTTTCAAGAAACCCCAGGAAATTATCTTTTCCAGTCCTTTTATTAAGCTCCCTGGTAAACCTCTGTTTTAATGAATTAGGCTTAGCTTCAACAGTCCCTGCAGCAAAAACTATGCTCTCCCCTTTTTTAATGGGTACTTCAAAATAACCTGGGACATACAGATCCTCCAGGTATTCATAACCCCTATTTTTTTCTTTCAGGTATTCAATATTGTAATACCAACCAGGAACAGGTATAAACTCACAAGCTTTGTTGAATTGCATGTGCAGGTATGGATACCCACTATACAGCCTCATTTTAATACCATTGTTGACCTTATCAAATTTGGTATTTGCAAACATATTGGCTTTGCTTAAAGCATGGATATGCCTGAATGCCAGGTATGGCTTAAAACGCAAAATGGTAGGTGACTGAGCCTCTTCTAATGTATATTTGATGAGCACCTGTTGCTCTTTTTCAACTAAAACACGTTCGCGCGAAAGTAGCACCCCACCAACCCTGTAAGTAACTTTTGGGGTTTTGCCAAACCCCAGGTTCCTGATGTATTTATGCCCTTTAGGCTCATAATGTTCTCCCTGGAAACGATGGATGCCAAGGTTAAACTCAGCACGATGCTGAACCACTGTGGCATCAAGAGATGAAAGCAACACATGTTTCTCCCCTTTGAACTCATCAATTGGGCTGATCAGCAACCCATGGTATTTTCGCGTGTTGCAACCACTCAATGTTGTGCAAATGTATGAACCTGCCCGGTTTGACCTCAATATTTCCTTATGTAAGGAATATTCAAGGTTAACCAGTTGTCCTTTGTCAAAATTCAGATAACTCATATATATAACAGGGCTTTTAGAGACTGTTTAAAATTTATTCTATTATTTGTCTTTTTTACCACTACTTTGTTGAAATTTCCTTAAATAGCTGGTGCTATTCGCGTCAATTTCGCCTTGTATTAGCAAAAAATACTTCATAATTTCTCTAAAATATAAAAATTAAATAGTCTCTTAGTACCAAATGATTTTATGGTAGTATAGTCAGGTGATAAAAATATGCTCCAAAAATACACTTAAAATCCTTCATTTCACCTACATGTGTTTTAATTGTTTTTCAAAGTATTCTATTTCTAACTTTAAATTAATATTGGTGTGTTTTGTTTCCAGTTTCTTGCAAACTCCCAGGTAATTGGACAAAAATCTCTGGTGTTCTTCAGTGGCTGGGTTAAATGGCTTATGGTTTTTTGCCCTGATAATTTTTTCAACTTCCTTTTTAATACCCAGTGTATTTTCCTCCATGAATGCCCGTTCAAACTTCTCCCAGATATAGCCAGTAGCCACAGTAGAGAGGTGGAGCATATCTTCACTATAAAACCTGTAATCCCTCAATTCATCCATAATAATTTCATAGGATGGAAAATAGGCACAATGCCCTCTCCCTACTTCCGAAATAATTTGGTTTACAGCCAATAGCAAAGTTGATTTACTTAGCTGGTTTTCAATAGCTCCATCTTTCCAATGGCGGATCGGGCTCACTGTAAAAATAATTTTTATGGATGGGTTAACCTTTAGGATGTCCTGAAGGAGTGTTTTATACCTTTCAACCACATCTGGTATTTTCAGCCTATACCTGGTGAAACTGGAAGATGGGATTTTATGGCAATTAGAAACTATCTGCAATGTTTCCTTGTATTCATACACCCAGGCAGTACCAAAAGTGATAAACAGAAAACCTGCATTCAGGAGGTTTTGGGCACCCAACTTAAGCCTTTTGTTAATAGAATTAAGTGCCACTTTTTTTTCAGGTGAAGAAAACCTGCTGTGGTGGTAAAAACTATGCCATAACCCCTGGTGGCTGATCAGTTCATGCTCACCAAATTTCTTTTTATCCAATAGAAACTGCAGGCTATTTGCCACTGAAACAGGATTGTACAAAATACCACAGGGATTCTGGTCAACCTGAAATTTCAGGTTTCCCATTTTGCCCCCAATGTTTTCTGCAAAGCAAGAACCCATGAACATTGTGGGTGACCCATAATTTATTTTCCATTCATATTGGGGGATGTGTACTATGGTTTGGAATTTGCTCACTATTTCATTTTTTGAATTTCAAAACGTTCCAGGACAATGGCTGTCCGAGCAGGCAGGTAGAGTTTAAGGTAGTGCTGGCTGTCAGCTCCCCTTAAAGGTAGTGTATAATAGGTAATGGATTCGTCCACACGATCCTGCCCTCCATAATAGCCCGAGTCTGTATTTAGGGTAACTTTATATTTTCCTGCCCCAAGAGGGATACCATAATCAGTAAATGACTGTGATGGGTTAAAGTTGAAAACAAACAAAAACCTGCCCCTGTGGAAAGCAAAAACTTTGTCAGGCTTGTTTTCAAAAACCAGGTCAACTGAAGGTGTAACCAGCAGGTTCTCCTTAGCCACAAAATTGACCATATCTTTGTCAAAATCATAAAGCCAATGAAATTTCAGTTCAGGGTCTTCTGCAATGCTCCAAATCCTACGCGCATGTTTGTATGACCATCCATTTCCTTCCCTGGGGAAGTCAATCCATTCAGGGTGCCCAAATTCATTCCCCATAAAATTAAGATATGCCCCACCAGCTGCTCCCAATGTAGCTAGCCTGATCATTTTGTGCAGGGCAATCCCACGCTCAACAGTAAGGTTAGTCTGGTCTTTCCTCATGCTGAAATACATCTCTTTATCAATCAACCTGAATATGATGGTTTTGTCTCCAACCAATGCCTGGTCATGTGATTCAGCATAGCTAACCACTTTCTCATCCATCCTTTTTGAGGTGAGTTCATAGAAAATTGTACCCACATCCCAGTCATCATCAGAAAGTTCTTTGATAATCTTGATCCAGTAATCAGGCACCCCCATAGCCATCCTATAATCAAACCCCAACCCACCATTTTCAACAGTAGTTGCCAATCCTGGCATGCCACTCATATCTTCAGCAATTGAAAGGGCATTTGGGTTTACCTCATGAATTAACTCATTAGCCAATATGAAATAGGTGATAGCCTCATCATCTACATTGACATCAAAATAATCTTCATATTGGGTAAAAGCTTTACCCAGTCCATGGTCAAAATAGAGCATACTGGTAACCCCATCAAACCTAAAACCATCAAACCTGAACTCTTCCAACCAATACTTTATGTTGGAAAGAAGGAAGTGGACCACTTCAGGCTTATCATAGTTAAAACAGTATGAATCCCAGGCAGGATGTTCCCCTTTTGCCCCTTCATGGAAAAACTGGTATTGTGTTCCATCATATTTCCCCAACCCTTCTACCTCATTTTTCACAGCGTGTGAATGCACCAAGTCCATAATAACTGCTATCCCCATCCCATGTGCCTCATCAATCAATTGCTTCAACTCTTCAGGAGTTCCAAAACGCGAAGAGGGTGCAAAAAAGCTGGATACATGGTAACCAAAGCTCCCATAGTAAGGATGTTCAGGAATAGCCATTAGCTGGATGGTATTGTAACCATTTTCTTTAATCCTGGGTAACATTTGCTGGCGGAACTCATCATATGTATGTACATATTCCTCTTCCCCGGCCATCCCAATATGGGCTTCATAGATTAAAGGAGGGGTATTTCCCCTTTTAAATGCAGCATTTTTCCATAGGTAACTTTCTTCAGGCTGCCAAACCTGTGCATTAAATATCAGGGTCTTTTCATCCTGCACTACCCTGGTTGCCCAGGCAGGTACCCTCTTCCCTGAACCTCCTTCCCAATATACTGACAGGGCATATAAATCCTTGTGTTTAAGCTGCCCCTTTTTAAGTTCCAGTTGCCAGTTCCCATTACCTGCTGGTTTAAAAGAGTAAGCCTCTTCTTCCATCCAGTTATTACATTCTCCAATTAAATAGATTTTAGTTGCATTGGGAGCCCACTCCCTGACCACCCAGCCATCATTTTGCTTATGTAGCCCAAAGTATAAATGCCCAGTTGCAAAACCTGAAACCTTCCCTTTAAACAGTTCTTCTTTTTTTGTAGAAGCATTTATCTGCCTCATCACTATATTTCCTGCAAAAGGTTTTAGCCATGGGTCATTGGCAATTAATTGTGGTAATTTCATAATTATCCTTTCTTTTTCATACGTTTAAAATTTTTGTTTTTTGTTAAAATGAAAACAAAAATTTTCGCACTTATGTAACCGCTTCACTTTCACAAAAATTTTAATCATCCACAGTTGGTATATTTTAGTATGCTGAAAATTTATGCTCATTTCATAAAGATAAAAATTAGGAAATGAACATACCTTTAAACTATTAAAAATTTAAAAGGATAATATTAACATATCTTTATTTCCAGAACCTCAATATTAAGAGGCTGTTTTAAATTTGACTATGTTAACACAAGTTTATTGTATTAGGTTTTACACCTTTACTGCCTAGTTGGCAGGCTAGCTTTATGGAGGTGTAAAATTCCTGGATAAAAACATTTACTTTATTGTATTGTTGGAATCAAAAAAAGATTTAATGAGCAAGAAAGGATTCACCACAAAATCACTCCATTCAGGATTTGCCAAACAAGACCCCCATAAAGCACTTCAGTTCCCAATGTATGGGACTGTAGCTTATGAATTTGACAATGCAGAGCAAATTTCAGCTAATTTTAAAGGGGAATACCAGGCACATGTTTATTCACGTACATCAAATCCCACTGTTGAGCATTTTGAATTGAAGCTGAAAGAGTTGACCCAAAGTTTTGGTGTGCTGGCAGTTTCTTCAGGGATGGCTGCAATCTCCAATACCCTGCTGTCCATTTTAAAAAGTAGGGATAATATTATTGCAGGCAGGCACTTGTTTGGGCACACCTATGCTTTATTAAAACAAACCCTTCCTGAGTTTGGAGTTGAAACAAAATTTTCTGGCTTATCTGATAAAGCAGAAATTGAAAACCTGGTTGATGAAAAAACAAGAGCTATCTTTTTTGAAACAGTAACCAACCCACAACTGGAAATAGCTGATATTTCCATACTTTCAGAAATCTGTAAGAAGCATAACCTGCTGTTAATTGCTGATTCCACCATGACACCTCCCAATGTATTCAGGGCTAACCAATTTAGGGTAGATGTGGAAGTGGTTTCAACCACCAAGTATATCTCAGGGGGGGCAACCACTTTTGGTGGAGCAATCATTGACCATGGATCATATGACTGGAGCCTAAACCCTAACTGTTCAACCTATGTACAGAAATTTGGGGAAAATGCTTTTATTGCTAAGTTAAGGAAGAATATTTACAGGCATACTGGAGGAACTATGACTGCCCAAACAGCATTGTTGCAATCCCAGGGGTTGGACATACTGGAGTTGCGTGTTGAAAAATGTTACCAGAATTGCATGGAGCTATGTAAATTCCTTGAGTCACATCCAAAAATAAAAAATGTTGGTTACCCTGGGCTGGCAACCTCAAGCCAATATGGCCTGGCAAAAAAATATTTTAATGGGATACCAGGAACTATCCTCACATTTGACCTTGAAAGCCAGGAAGAATGTTTTGCTTTTATGAATTCATTACAGATAATTAAAAGGGCTACTAACCTAAATGACAATAAAAGCCTCATCATCCATCCATATTCTACCATTTATGTTGAATTTCCAGAACAAGAGAGGAAAGCCATGAAAATACATGAAACCATGTTACGCCTATCTGTTGGGATTGAAAATGTGGAGGATTTGATTGGGGATATTAGAAGCTCACTGAGTTAATATTTAACTCTTATAGGGCTGATCTATTTTCTGCTTAACCAGCTGCCATAAATATATTTATGGGAAAAAAACTCCTGAAACCATCATATCTATAATTTTCTGATCTGCCCTGGAATGGAATGGCAATTTATTTATAAAAAGGGCTAAACTATTCTAGTTAAGTACCAGAGGTACTGTATCTGATATGTTGGATTAGTTTAATTTATTTAACGCCTAACATGGCAAAACTATAATAAATTTTAACTTAACTTCTTCACACTTAACCAACAGAAAATGGGAGAAGCCTCTACTTTTTAAATTCCTTTTGCCCTCTATGAAAAATAACCCTTATTTAAATATTTCTTTGTATTTTCATTTCTGGAAAAAGTAGGGCTGCCCATTACAGGCATCAACTGTAAATCAACAATTTATTATCATATATCTAATGTTAAATGAGATTCATTTATTTAATTATCAGCAGTTTTTTTGTTTTGGCAGCATGCAAAACAAAAAACAAAGGATTATCAACTACAACAATTACCACCCACAACCATGAAACCATAATATGCAACCCTGCAAAAGGAAGTAACAGTTTCAAAGCATGGGGTAAATTTCCAGGAAAAGATAAACAAGTAAGGAGGGTTTTTATGGATGTGCTGCTTGGGCATCCTGACTCCATTAAAATTGCCCATTGGGATTACCTGGACCACATTTTCATCAGAAGGGCAGGTGGCTTTAATGGTAAATCACTGGATTTGGAACTGGGTAGGATGATTACCCCTTATGGAAGCAATTTCCAAAAAGGATGGGAATGGAAGTGGCGCATTGATGTAACAGATTTTGCAGTATTGCTTCGCGACAGTATTGAAATAGAATACATACACACTGGCTATGAAAGCCCTGAAGTGGGTTGGGACCTTTCCATAAGTTTTGAATTTATTTTTGGGCAACCAGTGGCTGAATTTGTAGGTTACCAGCAATTATATAGTGGTTCTTATAGTTATGGGAACCCTGATAAGCCTATTAAAGAGTCACTTGCTCCTGTTGAAATTGAAATGGACAACATGGCTGATTTTGGGCGCATCAGGATTCAGCATACTGGCCATGGGATGGATATCCCAAAAGGTTGCAGTGAGTTTTGTAGCCGTTGGCGCGAGATACTGGTTGATGGGAAGGTAATTAACAGGCGTGATATGTGGAAAGAATGTGCTAATAATAACCTCTACCCCCAAGGAGGGACATGGATATTTGATAGGGCTGATTGGTGCCCTGGAGACCTTCAAAAACCAGATTTGATTGATTTTCCCGTAAAAAATAAAAGCCATGTCATTGATTTTGAAATGGAACCATACACTGCCACAGATAATATTCAGGCTAATGAAAGTATCAATGCCATTATCTTTCAATACAAATCGCCTGAAAACCATTATGATGTATCCCTAGAAGAGATTATTGTGCCTAGTGGTAAGCCAGAGCTCAACAGGCTTAACCCTTCTTGCTTTAACCCTTCCATTTCAATCCGCAACCTGGGCAGTGAGACACTACATTCTTTGACCATTTATTATGGCACTGAGGGTTTTGACACAAAAGTATTTAACTGGGAAGGAGAATTGGGTTTTTACCAGGAAGAGGTGATTGTTTTGCCTGGCTCCATTGATTTTGCATTTGGGGAAAATACATTTTTCGTGGAATTGAGTGGCCCAAATGGAGAAGATGACCAATGGGAAAGGGATAACTCAATGCACAGTAATTTTACCTCTCCAAAAGAATTGCCTGAAAAAGTTGTCCTTACCTATAAATCAAATAACCAACCTGGAGATAATACCATACGAGTATTTAATGAACAAAAGGAGGTTGTTTTTAGCCAGGCTGCTGAAACAACTTTACCAAATACAAAATACATTGACACTTTATTTTTACCTGAAGGAAAATATAGGATGACATTGCAGGATACTGCACATAATGGGTTGGAGTTTTGGTTTATGCCACAACATGGGCTTGGGTATTTATATTTATCTGACCTTGAAGGCAATATTTTACACAAGTTTGAAAGTGACTGTGGTGTGGGCGAGCAGTTTGATTTTACTACAAGCCTAAACCCACAGGTTGATACAACTGTTGAGCAAAGCTTCTACATATTGCATCCCAGGAGGATAAACAAAGAAACCAAATTGATGGTCCACCTGGATAAGCCTTCAGATGGAAAGATCAATGTGCTGGCAGATGGTGATACAGTAAAAACAATTCCTTTCGCCCAGGAAAAAATTAAAACATTTAACATTAACCTGGAAAAGCTGAAAGATGGAAGGTATGTAATTGAGCTTCTTGTGGAAGGAGAAAGCAAACTAAAACAGAGAATTTCAAAATCAACCAGGAGATAAAAACAATGATGAAAAATTTCATTCATACAATCAGAAAATCAACCCCTTTCGTTATTCTATTCTTTTTGGGGATCACCAATTTTTCTGTAGCTCAACATACAAAAACTGTTGAGGAGAAAAAGATGAAGTGGTTTAAAGAGGCTAAACTTGGGATTTTTATCCATTGGGGGATTTATGCTGTTAATGGGATTGATGAATCATGGTCGTTTTTCAATGAATATATCTCACATGAAGATTATATTGCCCAAAAAGAGAATTTTTCTGGATCAAAATATGCCCCAAAAGTATGGGCTGAGTTAATAAAAAAGAGTGGTGCCAGGTATTCAGTCATTACCTCTAAACACCATGATGGGTTTGCTTTATGGGATACAAAATATGGAAACCTGAATGCAGTAAAACATTCTGCTGCCCAAAAAGATGTACTTACCCCATTTGTAAAAGCATTAAAAAAGCAAAAACTGAAAGTTGGGATATATTACTCTTTGCCTGATTGGTCGTATCCTGATTATACACATTTTACAAGAAATAAGAGAAGATATGCCATCCTGGAAGAACCACAGAGATGGGAGAAATTTTTAACTTACTACCAGGGGCAATTAGAAGAGCTTTCAAAAAAATACAACCCTGACCTTTACTGGTTTGATGGTGATTGGGAGCACTCAGCAGAAGAATGGCAAGCCCCAAAAGTGAGGCAAATGCTGCTAAAGAAAAACCCCAATGTTATTATCAACTCAAGGTTAAAGGGATATGGTGATTATGCTACCCCTGAACAAGGGATGCCCATAACCAAACCCAAAGATAAATATTGGGAACTTTGCATGACAATAAATGACTCCTGGGGGTTTCAGAAAAATGACACCAATTATAAATCCATTGACCAGGTGATAGGCATTTTCACTGATGTGATCAGCAATGGAGGCAACTTGCTGCTTGATATTGGTCCTAAAGCTGATGGTAAAATCCCTGAAGAACAAGTGAAAATTTTAGAAGAGTTAGGGCAATGGACAACAAAGCATAAGGAAGCCATTTTTGGCACATTAGCAGGTGTCCCCCATGGGCATTTTTATGGACCAACTACCCTCTCAAAAGATAAAACAATTTTATACCTTTTTGTAAAAGGAAACCCTGGAAGTGAAATTGTTTTACGTGGATTGAAGAACAAAATCAATAGGATTTATGTGGTTGGGAATGGCACAAAACTGAAACATAAAGTGGTTGGGAAAGTCTATTGGAGTAATTATCCAGGGATAAAATACATTACAGTCCCTAACTATATACTGGATGATAAAATGACTGTTTTAGCTGTTATGCTTGATGGGAAAGTAGACCTGTACAGGGAAGATGGGGCAGTGATTGAGAGTAACTAAAATAGCCTTACCCCCTAAACCCTTCTTGTATCCTTCTGAGCATATCTTCAAGGCGTTTGGCTTTGGTTTCAAGTTGTTTGGGTTCATCAAGGTAGGCAATAATAAACTGGCGTGTTGAAAATGAGAGCTTCTCAAATTTTTTCTTAAGCTCAGGGTCATCATCCAGGAACCATTGTAACCCCTCAGGTATATCTAACTTCCTGGGAGTAAGGTTCTCTTGCAAAACTACATGTACTTTGTCTCCTTCAGATTTTCCAATAGCTTTCCTTATTTCTGCCTTTACATAGATGGCATGCTGCCCCCCTCCCATGGGTAATAGGCTTCCAGTATGCCCGATGCCATCTACCCAACACTCAACCCTTACAGGGCCATTGGTGCCAAACTCTTTTTTTCCATTAAAAGGAAAAGCAGCATAAACACCCCCCCTTTCTGGTGCAAAAAGTTCTGTTTCGTATTCAAATTTTTTTGGCTTCATATCTGTGTTATCCACCAGGTAACTTGTCATTTTTCTTCATCAGATGACTTGAAGTCATCTGATGAAGATAGAAATTGTAGGTTTCTTTTCAGCCCCTCAAATTTAGCCCTCTTTACTGCTGATTTCTTAAAAATTTCACTGAACAACCCCTTATCCATTTGATGCCATTCCTCAGCAGCTAGTTCCATTAGTTTTGGATAAGGGTGAAATGAAGGTTCATTGTGTGGTTTTGATTTTAAATTCCATGGGCAAACATCCTGGCATATATCACATCCAAATACCCTATTCTCAAATTTTCCTGATAAAGAAGAATCCAGCTCACCTTTTAGTTCAATGGTTTGGTATGAAATACATTTCCTGGCATCTACCACCCTATCTTTAACAATAGCTTTAGTTGGGCAGGCATCAATACATTTGGTACAAGTGCCACAGTGGTCACGCATTTCTGGCTTGTTGGTTTCAGGAAGTTCAAGGTCAACAATGAGTTCACCAATAAAAAAGAAGCTACCCTGCTCCACAGAAATAAGGTTGCTATTTTTCCCAACCCATCCCAAACCAGCTTTCCTTGCCCATGCCCTTTCTAACACAGGAGCAGAATCAACAAAAACACGCCCATTACAAGGTGAAATTTCCTGCTGGATAAATTCCAACAACTGCTTTAGCTTGGCTTTCATTACAAAATGGTAATCTACACCATAAGCATATTTTGATAACACAGGAGCATTTGGGTCAGTTTGAGTTTTATTTGGGTAGTAATTTTGAAGCACCACAATAATGGATTTGGCATTTTCAACCAACAATCCAGGCTTAAGCCTTAAATCCATATTTCTTGCCATATACCCCATTTCACCATGGAAACTTTTATTGATCCAGCTTGAGAAATGTTGCTCATCTTCTGAAAGAAGCCCAGCTTTGACAATACCACAATCCAGGAATCCCAGTTGGGTAGCTTTACTTTTTATAAAATCTGGTATATCCAATATATTAGGCAATGAAAGATTTTCAGCCTAAGTTATAAAATTGATATTAATCTTTAAAAAAATCCTAGTTCAAGGCGTGCTTCTTCACTCATCATTGATTTATCCCATGGAGGTTCAAAGGTTAATTCAACATTAGCACCTTTAACCCCTTCAGTAGATAATGCAGCTTGCTGGGTATCTTCAACCAACATATCAGCCACAGGGCAACCTGGAGCAGTTAGGGTCATGATTATATTTGCCTGCCCTTCTTCATCCACATCAACATTATATATTAAACCCAGGTCATATATATTTACTGGAATTTCCGGGTCATACACTTCTTTTAAGTTTTCAATTATCAGGTCAATCCTCTTATCCATCCTGGCTTCCTCCTTTCTCTGAAATCCTGTTATATGCAACAGCATACATGCGAATTTGTTTTACCATTGCCAGCAGCCCGTTTGAGCGCGTGGGAGACAAATGTTGCTTCAACCCAAGTTCATCAATAAAATGCAGCTCTGTCTCTAACAATTCAGCAGGAGTACGCCCGGAAACTACCCTTAATAAAAGTGCTACCAACCCTTTTACAATCACAGCATCACTTTCCCCTTTAAAATAGATTTTCCCATTTTTGAATTTTGTTGCTAACCAAACTCGTGACTGACACCCTTTTATAATATTCTGCTCTGTTTTTAGGGCAGGATCCAATTCTTCCAGGTCATTACCCAATTCAATCAGGTAACCGTATTTATCCATCCAATCCTCATAAATGGCAAACTCTTCCAGTATCTCCTGTTGGACTTGTTCAATTGTCATATTCACATATTTAAGGACACAAATGTCGTAATTTTTTGGGTTTCAACAATGACAAATTTAATGCCTCTTGTTTTTTACCTATTGGTTGTCAATCTAATCCTCCTGGTTCCTTTTCATTTAAAGCTTGATTTTCAACTAAAACCTATATCAATAAACAATTTTTAAATGGATGTTGTTAGAAAAAAGAATTAAATATCTTTTACTATTAAACAAAAACAATTATGAAAAAATTACTATTCCTTATTGCCATTATGTTGGCAGTGGGCATTGCATCAGCCCAAACAGTAGGAACTGTTGAATTTAAAGATGCAGGTTATGGGCAAAAGAAATTTAAGAAAGCAGCCAAAAGGGTATATATTGCCCAGTTCAGGGTTGTATACCAATTGATGATTGACTGGAGTGAAACTGCCAAAGGAGGCAGGACCCTTGGAGGAGGGGTAAGGGGAAATGCCACTTCAAGGCTTGCCATAGCTGTGCAAGGGGTTGAAGAAGATGACCTACAGGAAATGACTGATAAACTTTACAATGATTATGTAGCCAAATTGCAGGCAGGGGGTTATGAAGTAATTACTGCTGATGAGGCCGGGAAAATAGATTTTTATTCAGAATTTGAACGAAAATCAGGGGGTAAGCTTAGCCAGGCCCAGTTCCCAGGTTATATAATGAGTGTGCCTGCTGGTTATGAGTATTTTGTAAAAAGGACAGATAAAAAAGGGCGTGAACGGAAAACTTTCCTGGATGACTCCCCAAAAATTTCAGTTGGGCTGGATGGAGCTGTTGTGGCTAAAGTGAATTATGTAGTGCAATTTGTAAAAGAAGCTGAATCAGCAGGTAGCAAAATGTTAGGCAAAACACTGGGAGGTATTGCCAAGGTAGTAGCTGAAACTGACTACAGGCTTGATAAAAATGGTGTAGCAGGAGGGACAACATTTAATGTGGATGTAGCATCTACATCAGCATCTTACTGTTATGCCACCCGAAAAATAGCTGCTGATGCACAAGCAACCTACAGGCTAAAAAAGACTGTGCCTATTGATGGGGTTTTTGAAAAGAAAAAATACAAAGCTGTTGAAACTGCCCAATCTGACATATGGGGTACTGATTATGGTGCCATAAGGGTATTTTCTGCTGATAATACTTTTTATGAAAATCTTCAGGCTATCCCTGTTGAAAAGGAAAAATTTAAGAATGGGTTCCTTGATGCTGCAACCAAGTTTATGGATGCAACTGTAAAGGATTTTCTATCATATACCAGCAATTAAACTTATTCATCATATGATTTAAAGTCACCCAATGAATAATGGCATAAGCTCTACTAATGTGGAGCTTTTTTTATGTCATATGTTTTATTTCTTTGCTAATTATTTGCCTATTTTTACATAAAATATAACCAAAAATCAATTATAATATGAATACAATAAAAGGTACACAAACAGAACAAAACCTGCTTAAAGCATTTGCTGGAGAAAGCCAGGCAAGGATGAGGTATGACTATTTTGCAGCAGCAGCAAAAAAGGAAGGGCTTGAGCAAATTGCAGCCATTTTTGCTGAAACTGCCCTAAATGAAAAGGAACATGCAAAACGCTTTTTCAAATTCCTTGATGGAGGGATGGTTGAAGTAACAGCCACTTTCCCTGCAGGGGTTATTGGCACCACAATGGAAAACCTAAAAGCTTCAGCTGATGGTGAAAATGAAGAGTGGACGGACCTATATCCTGAATTTGCCAATGTGGCAGAGGAAGAAGGATTTAAAGAAATTGCTGTGGTTTTCAGGATGATTGCCAAAGCAGAAAAAGCTCATGAAGAGAGGTTTAGGAAATTGTATACCAACCTTGAAAAAGGGAAAGTTTTTGAAAGAGATGGTAAAGTAACCTGGAAGTGCAGGAATTGTGGTTTCTTGCATGAGGCTAACAAGCCACCATTAAAATGCCCTGCATGTGCGCATCCACAGTCCTATTTTGAGATTAAGGAAGAGAACTACTAATTAAGCCTCCAAAGGAGGGGAATTTAAGCTTAATCAAGATCAGTGAGGGCTTCACTTTGAGTGAAACCCTCACTGATTGCTATTTAAGCATTGCCACTATTTTTTTAAGTGCCTTTATAAACTGGCTTATTTCATCTTTAGTGTTGTACATAGCAAATGATATCCTTACAGTTCCCTGGATACCATAATGCTGCATAACTGGGTCAGCACAGTGGTGGCCTGTCCTCACAGCTATACCCAATTTATCCAGTAGCATACCAATATCATATGAATGAATCCCCTCAATATTAAAAGAGATAACACTAGATCTATTTTCAGCTTCACCATAAAACCTAAGCCCTTCAATTTTTTTTAGTTCAGAAACAGCAAAACCCATTAGCTTATTTTCCCAAGATGCAAGGTTATCAACCCCAACTTCATCCAATAAATCCAATGAAGCCCCAAATGCTATTACACTGGTAATATTTGGTGTGCCAGCCTCAAACTTATAAGGCAGCTCATTAAATGTTGTCCCAGAGAATGAGACCTCAGAGATCATTTCCCCCCCACCCTGGTATGGAGACATTTCATTTAGCAATTCCTTTTTGCCATATAATATACCAACCCCATTGGGTCCATAGGTTTTATGGGCTGAAAAAGCATAAAAATCAGCATCCAGTTCTTGTACATCCACTTTTTGATGTTGTACAGCCTGGGCACCATCCACAAATACATGTACATTCTTCTTGTGAGCTATCCTGACAATCTCTTTTATGGGGTTTATGGTTCCCAATACATTGGAAATATGAGCCACAGTTATGAGCCTGGTTTTAGTTGTTATCAGTTCATCCAATTTTCCAATCTCTAACTCTCCCTGCTCATTAAATGGAAGGATTTTAATTGTAGCATTTTTGCGTTTAGCCATCAGTTGCCAGGGCACAATGTTGGAATGGTGCTCCATTTCTGAAATAATGATCTCATCACCAACTTGTACATATTTTTCACCATAAGAAAAGGCTACCAGGTTAACACTTTCAGTGGTCCCTTTAGTAAATATGACCTCTTCTTTTGCTACTGCATTGATAAATTCCTGAACTTGTTGGCGCACATTTTCAAAATCAGCTGTTGCTTTATCTGCCATATAGTGTGCAGCCCTGTGTATATTCCCATAATATTCATTATGGATGCGTTTTTCAGCCTCCAACACCTGCAAGGGTTTTTGGGTTGAAGCAGCATTGTCAAAGTAAATAAAAGGCTTGCCATACACCTTTTCATTTAAGATGGGAAAATAGCTTCTAATTGTATTTATATTGTATTCCATGATATTTACTCTTACTAAGTGAGGGTATCTTAAAGTAAAGCCCTCATTGGCAAATTTAATACTCCTTGTTTACCTGAAACAAAAAACATTAAAAAAGTTTTAACTGAAGTTATTAAGGGATTCTGAAGTATTTATTATTCACTAGATTATTTTTATTATTGATCAGGTGACTTGAAGTCACCTGATCAATAATAAATTGAAACAAAAGACCCGTTCTTTTTGAGAGAACGGGTCTCTAATATCTTCAATATCTTAGTGAAGCTCTCAATAGGTTAAAAGCTTAGCACTCACAATTGTAATCACAATCATGGCAGCGGCTGATTTCACCTTGCAGCCTCTTATCTATCAGGTCATCAATACGTTCACGTAAAGGTTCTACATCAATATTTTGTACCACCTCATGTGCAAATGCATTCATCATCATCAGCCTGGCATCTTTTTCATTGATTCCTCTTGCTCTTAAATAAAACAAGGCTTCTTCATCAATTTGCCCCACTGTTGCCCCATGGCTACATTTTACATCATCAGCATCAATAATCAGCTGTGGCTTGGTTTGCATGGTTGCCTCATCAGTCAATAACAAATTATTGTTCCTTTGAAAAGCATTTGTTTTTTGGGCATCTTTCACCACATGTATCCTTCCAGCAAAAGCTCCTGTAGCCTTTTCATCCAACACATTTTTATACACTTGGTTGCTTAAGCAATGTGGCTTGGCATGGATAATTTGAGTGAAATTATCAGCATGCTGGTTTTTATCAAGGAATGCCATTCCAAACACATCAGCCTGGCAGTTTTCACCATCAAGGATTACCTTGAGGTTGTTCCTTACCAACCCACCATGCAATGTAATAGTATTGGTTTTTATTGTTGAATCACGCTCCTGCCTGATCACTATGTTATTTATGCTGGTTGACCTATTGTGTTGGTTTTGCGTGATATAGCAGTCCAGTCTGGCATTCTCTTTTACAAAAATTTCAGTTGCACTGTTACTCAAGTAACGTTTTGGGTTCAGGGTATGGTCACAAAAAATCAGCTTTGCACTAGCTCCTTGTTCTGCAATAATCAGGTTCCTTTGTGTAACAAATGCATCAACATCAGCCTGCATAAGGTTGATCACCTGGATGGGTTTTTCAATGACTACATTTTTAGGCACATATAAAAAGAACCCATCTTTAGCATGAGCAGTATTCAAAGCAAGGAGTGCATCTTCACTGGTATCAGCAAGTTGTGAATAATGCTCCTCAAAAATGTTAGGATGTGATGTTGCAACCTGCCCAAGGCTTCCTAGTATAACTCCTTCAGGCAACTGCCCAACTTGTGAGTTCCCCTCATAATACCACCCATTTTGCAATAACACCAGGTGGGTATCCAGTTGTGGGATGTTGCATTTAAATACTTCATGCAGGTCAACATCTTTCTGTTCCCTTGAGTGGAAATATTTGAAGTCAGGAGCAAATGAAGGCTGTACATTGGTGTACTTATAGTTTTCATTTTTCCTGGTAGGTAAACCCTGCATTATAAAGTCCTGAAAAGCCTTTTTTCTTTGGTTATTTATTATATCAGGAGAACCTTCAAAAAGCTTTTCTTTTACTTCATTATAATGCCCTGTCAGTTTTAAAGACAGGTCTATTTTTTCAGCTACTGAACTCATAATTAGTTTCCATTCTCTTGCTTAATCCAATCATACCCTTTTTCTTCCAAAGCCATGGCAAGTTCTTTCCCTGCTGTTTTTACAATGCGCCCATCATAAAGGACATGCACATAATCAGGGACAATATAATCAAGCAACCTTTGGTAATGTGTTACCACAATGGTTGAATTATTTTCACTTTTCAGGGCATTCACCCCATTGGCAACAATTTTCAGGGCATCAATATCCAAGCCTGAATCTGTTTCATCAAGGATAGCCAGTTTTGGTTCAAGCAAAGCCATCTGGAATATCTCATTTTTCTTTTTCTCTCCTCCAGAAAACCCTTCATTAACTGACCTGTTTGTGAGCTGGGTATCCATCTCAACCAGTTCTTTTTTCTCACGCATCAGCTTGAGGAATTCACCTGCTGTGAGTGGTTTTCCTCCCTTATGTTTCCTGTGTTCATTTACAGCAGTTTTCAGGAAATTAACCATGGGTACCCCAGGTATTTCAACAGGGTACTGAAAGCTTAAAAACAGCCCACTTTTCGCCCTGTCTTCAGGAGCCATTTCCAACAATTCCTCCCCCTGGTAAGTGACCTCTCCATGGGTAACTTCATATTCTTCTTTTCCTGCCAACACATTGGCCAGTGTACTTTTCCCAGACCCATTGGGCCCCATAAGTGCATGTACTTCCCCTGGTTTTACCTCCAGGTTAATGCCTTTTAAAATTTCCTGCCCTTCAACAGAAACATATAATTCTTTAATTGATAACATAAGCCCCCTCCATCTCCCCCAAAGGGGGAGGGTTTTGTTACTTCTTACTCCATAAATTGAAGCAATCAGTATTTAATTCAATATTTTGTCTTATTAATCTCAATGAAATATTCTTCCTCAATATAACTCTACCCAACACTTCCTTCCAAACTGATTTGCAGTAGTTTTTGTGCTTCAACTGCAAATTCCATAGGTAGCTTGTTCAGCACTTCTTTGGCATAGCCATTTACAATCATTCCTATTGCATCTTCAGTGGATATGCCCCTTTGGTTGCAATAAAAGATCTGATCTTCACCAATTTTTGAAGTGGTTGCCTCATGCTCCACAATGGAAGATTTGTTGCCTACCTCAATGTATGGGAATGTGTGCGCCCCACAGGTATCTCCAAGCAACAATGAATCACACTGTGAAAAGTTCCTGGCATTAACAGCATTTGGAAGTACTTTTACCAACCCCCTGTATGAATTATCACTTAAGCCTGCTGATATTCCTTTAGAAATAATTGTGCTTTTGGTATTTTTACCTATGTGGATCATTTTGGTCCCAGTGTCAGCTTGCTGGTGGTTATTGGTCACAGCTACAGAGTTAAACTCACCCACTGAGTTATCACCAATCAATATGCAACTTGGGTACTTCCAGGTTATTGCTGAACCAGTTTCAACCTGTGTCCAGCTTATTTTTGAAGATTCACCCCTGCAAATACCCCTTTTAGTAACAAAGTTGTAAATACCCCCTTTGCCATTTTTATCGCCAGGATACCAGTTTTGCACTGTTGAATACTTTACTTCAGCCCTATCTAATGCAATGATCTCTACAATTGCAGCATGTAGCTGGTTTTCATCACGCATAGGGGCAGTACACCCTTCAAGGTAACTTACATAGCTGTCTTCATCAGCTACGATAAGGGTCCTTTCAAACTGCCCAGTATTTGCTGCATTGATCCTGAAATAGGTTGACAGTTCCATTGGGCATTTTACCCCTTTAGGGATGTAACAAAATGAACCATCACTGAATACAGCAGAATTCAGTGCCCCAAAAAAGTTATCAGTAGAGGGGACTGCTGTCCCCAGGTATTTTTTCACCAGGTCAGGATGTTCCTGTACGGCCTCTGAAAAGGAACAGAATATGATCCCCTTTTCAGCCAATGTTTCTTTAAAAGTTGTTTTAACAGAAACACTATCCACCACAGCATCAACAGCTACCCCTGCCAATTGTTTTTGTTCTTCAAGTGGGATGCCTAGCTTATTGAATGTTTCCAACAACTCAGGATCCACTTCATCAAGGCTTTCATATTTAGGTTTTTGCTTTGGTGCCGCATAATAACTGATAGCCTGAAAATCAATGGGTGGGATTTTCAAATATGCCCAATCAGGCATTTCCATTTTCTGCCATTGGTGAAAAGCTTTCAAACGGAAATCAAGCATAAATTCAGGCTCCTCCTTTTTGGATGAAATTAACCTAAT
Source organism: Prolixibacteraceae bacterium (assembly GCA_028282705.1). Classification (GTDB taxonomy): domain Bacteria; phylum Bacteroidota; class Bacteroidia; order Bacteroidales; family Prolixibacteraceae; genus JABMQB01. The sequence continues at coordinate 106,673 of JANQHI010000053.1, forward strand.
GACATCCTCATTTAAGCCTTTTTCAATGATTTCTGTTTCAATATCAGTTACAAAACCATATTTATACTCACCTTGAGTTACTTCATTCAATATTTTATCTTGTTCTTCCATTAAATCCTATATTTCTCCTCAGGTAAGAATAATAACAATCTTACAAAAAGACTGTTTAAAAAATTGATTGCAAAGATATAAAAGTATAGGTACTTTTGCATGAGTTATCTCAACAATAACATACTTTTTTATCTTTATTTAAAACAAATAGATTTCAGATGAGTACAAAGCTTTCAGATATAGGAGAATTTGGGTTAATAGAGCGTTTAACAAAGGATATCAAAATTAAAAATCCTTCTACTTTGACAGGAGTGGGTGATGATGCAGCTATCATTGATTATAAAGATAAAGTTGCTGTGGTTTCAACAGATATGTTGACTGAAGGAATCCATTTTAACCTGATGTATGTTCCTCTTAAGCACCTGGGCTATAAATCAGTTGTAGTAAACTTGTCTGATATTTATGCAATGAATGCTATCCCAAAACAGATTACTGTTAACATTGCTGTGTCAAGCAAGTTTTCATTGCAAGCAATTGAAGAACTGTATTCAGGGATACACCTGGCTTGTAAATATTATAATGTTGACCTTGTTGGTGGTGATACAACCTCTTCAATGACTGGGCTGGTAATTAGTATCACTGCCTTAGGTGAAGCAGCAAAGGAGGACATTGTTTACAGGGGTGGAGCTAATGAAACTGACCTCCTTTGCGTAACTGGAGATTTGGGAGGAGCTTACATGGGCCTTCAATTACTGGAAAGGGAAAATGAGGTATTCAAAGTAAATAAACAAATGCAACCCCAGCTTTCAGGATATGACTACATCCTGGAAAGGCAATTAAAACCTGAAGCAAGGAAAGATGCTGTTGAAATTTTTAAAAAGCTTGGTATCAAACCTACATCAATGATTGATATTTCTGATGGTTTGTCATCAGAGATACTGCATTTGTGCAAAACTTCAGGGCTTGGCTGTGACCTTTATGAGGATAAAATCCCTATGGACAAACAAACAAAGGCAATGGCTGAAGAGCTGAATATCAACCCAATTGTGGCAGCTTTAAATGGTGGTGAAGATTATGAATTGTTATTTACAATCCCACTTTCAGGCCACGAAAAAGTAAAAAATGACCCTGACATAACCATTATAGGGCACATGGTAAAAAAAGAAAATGGAGCCAACCTGGTTACCACAGGAGGTTCATCCATCCCATTGCAGGCACAGGGATGGAATCCTTTAAAGAAATAAAGTATTATAATAATCCTATCCCCACATGGGTCCCAACACCATAATAGGTTTCATATTTGTTGAAACCACCCCAAATTTGAAATGGGCTATCATGCCCCAGGTTTCTTATGATATGAAGATGAAATCCAGGCACCACTTTTAAGTAACCTGTTAAGTTAGTACCTGCAAAACTTACCCAATATGATAATTCTTGATAGTGTTCTTGAGCAGTTGCCAAGAAACATCTTAAAAATGATAAAATGAGGACAATTATTTTTCATAACACATGGTAAAATAAAAAAAGCCTTCTGCACGATAACAGAAAGCCTTTTATTAATATGTTCTCGAATTGATTGCTTAATCTGGGAAATACCCCCTGATGATCCCACGTTTTGAATCTTTTACAAAAAGCAGGATTTCATCCCTTTCAGGTGTAGCAGGCATTTCAGCCTCAATAATTTCAATTGCCTGTGAGGTATTCAACCCTTTTTGGTAAATATACCTGTATATATCCTGAATTTCACGTATTTTTTCATTATTGAAGTTCCTTCTCCTTAACCCAATTGAGTTTATCCCAACATAGGAAAGTGGTGTGCGCGCTGCTTTAATAAAGGGTGGTACATCTTTGCTTACAAGTGAACCCCCTGAGATCATCACATGTGATCCAATATGGCAAAACTGGTGTACTGCAACCATCCCACTAAGGATTGCCCAGTCATCAATTACTACCTCTCCAGCAAGCTGTGTATTATTTACCAGGATAACATTATTCCCAATAATACAATCATGTGCAACATGTACATATGCCATTAACAAGCAATTATTGCCAATCACAGTTTTGCCTTTAGCAGCAGTACCACGATTTATGGTCACAAATTCGCGCACAGTTGTATTATCACCTATCTCAACAATAGTATATTCACCCCTGAACTTTAGGTCTTGAGGGATTGCACCAATAACTGCCCCAGGGAAGATATTGCAATTTTTGCCAATTCTGGTACCTGGTAATATTGTGGCATTTGAGCCTATTCGCGTCCCTTCTCCAATGACAACATCCTTGTCAATTGTAACAAAGGGTTCAATTACTACATTGTCTGCCACTACAGATTCAGGATGTACATACGCAAGTGGTTGTTTCATTTCAAGTATATTTTCTTGTTTCTAGTCTTCAATTTTTACAATTTGTGCCATAAAATCACCTTCAGCAGCTACATCACCCCTCACATAACAAACGCCTCTCATGTTGACAATCCCACGGCGAATTGGCGAATTTAATTCAATTTTTAATATTAAGGTATCACCTGGTACAACTTTCTTCCTGAACTTAACATTATCCATGCGGATAAAATAGGTAGAAAATCTGCCATCCAGCTTGTCTAATACATATAATCCACCTGCCTGAGCCATAGCCTCAACCATTAAAACTGCCGGCATAACAGGCTCTTCAGGGAAATGGCCAACAAAGAATGGCTCATTTATAGTAATGTTTTTAATACCTACTATCCCTTTATCATAAATGTCTACTACCTTATCAACAAGCAAGAATGGGTAACGGTGAGGCAACAGTTTTTTTATCTTGACCACATCCATTAAAGGCTCTTTAGAAAGGTCATATACTGGAGCTTTAGATGCAGATTTCAACAGTTCCTTTTTCATCTGTTTGGCCATCATGGTATTTGCATAATGCCCTGGTTTTGTAGCTATGATCCTACCCTTTATATGTTTACCTAATAAAGCCAGGTCGCCAATTACATCCAATAACTTATGCCTTGCACATTCATTATCATAAAACAAGTCAACATTATTAAGTATGCCCTGTGGCCTTACTTCCACTCTTTCATGGTTAAAAAGGTCAGCTAACCTATCCAACTCCTCCTGGCTGACCTGCTTATCCATAATTACAATGGCATTGTCAAGGTCACCCCCTTTTATAAGGTTATTATTCAGGAGGAATTCCAATTCATGTAGGAAAACAAAAGTCCTGCAATTGGCAATTTCATCCTTAAACTGTGTTATTGAATTAAGTGTAGCAAACTGGTTGTTAAGGACTATAGAATCAAATGCTATCAGGCAATTCAAACTATAATCATTATCGGGTAGAGCAATGATTTCAGAATCTGTTTTTTCATCTTTGAAAACAATTTTCTCTTTGACCTCAAAGTATTCACGGTCAACATCTTGCTCAACAACCCCTGCTTTTTCTATGTTCTCGACAAAATACTTTGAGCTTCCATCAATAATTGGGGCTTCTTCATTATTTACCTCAATAAGGACATTATCAAGGTCCATACCAACCAGTGCTGCCAATGCATGTTCAATAGTACCAATTTTTGCCCCATTTTGAGCAAGCAATGTTCCTCTTGAAGTATCAATAACATTCTCACAGTCAGCCTCTATAATTGGTTCACCTTCCAGGTCAACCCTTTTAAATTTGAATCCGTGATCTTCTTCTGCAGGAAGGAATTTCATGGTAACATTAACACCTGTGTGCAACCCTTTTCCTTCAATTGGAAATGGTTTAGCTATGGTTTTTTGCTTATCTGCCATACCAGAATATTTTTCAGCTTTATTTTTTAGATTTTATTTCTTCAACCTCCTTTTGAAGCCATGCTACATCCTTTACCATTTGAGGTAAATTCTTAAATGCTATTGAAGCTCTCAGGGCTAATTTAAAATCAATAGCTGGTGTACCAAGAAGTATTTCCCCATCTTTAACATTATTTGAAACACCAGTTTGTCCTGCCAATTGTACATTATCCCCAATTGTTATATGCCCATTAAGCCCTACCTGGCCTCCAAACTTGCAATTTTTCCCAATTTTTGTTGTCCCTGCTACACCTACTTGTGCTGCCAGTACAGAATTATCCCCCACTTCACAGTTGTGTGCAATTTGAATCAAGTTATCCAGCTTGGCTCCCTTCCTTATAATGGTTGACCCCATGGTACCACAATCAATTGTGGTATTGGCACCAATTTCTACATCATCTTCAAGGATAACATTGCCTATCTGGGCTATTTTCTTATAACTGCCATCCTTTTTGGGGGCAAACCCAAAACCATCAGACCCAATAACAGCACCTGCATGTACTATACAATTATTGCCAACCACACAGTTATCATAAATTTTTACCCCTGGAAAAAGTACAGACCCTTCTCCAATAGTGACATTTTCACCAATAAAACATTGTGGGTATATTTTAACATTATTGCCAATGATGACATTTTTACTCACATAAGCAAATGCCCCTAAGTATATATCCTTGCCTGCTGCAACTGAAGCATCCATGAAACTAGGTTGTTCTATGCCTACTTTCAGGTTTGATTTTGCCTGAAGGTATAAATCCAACAATGCAGCAAAAGCCTGATAGGCATCATCAACTTTTATAAGCGTGGCACTTACTTTTTGTTTTAATTCCAGGTTTCTATTGATAAGTACAACTGATGCTTCTGTTGTATATAGGTATGTTTCATATTTAGGGTTAGCTAGAAAAGCCAATGTCCCAGGCTCACCTTCTTCTATTTTAGAAACATTGTTAACTTTTACCTTCCCGTCACCTTCTATTTCACCATTTAAAAAAGCAGCAATGTCTGATGCCTTAAATTCCATTCGTTTTCATTTTGCGTTGCAAAAATAGGTTTAAATTACTAAAAGTCCAATTCTTTTGGAAAACAGAGGAAAAACTTACGCACTGTCTTGGTTAAAGCAGATAAGTTTATATCTGATGCATGCTTTATATCCTTGGTTTTCCCTGACTTAAACAAAATTTTTATATCCTCACTTTCATTACTGTAAGCACTATTAGTAACATCGCCTTCAATTAAAAAATACAAAGCTTCTGTTTCAGAAATACCAAATTTGCTCTGTATTTGCCCCAGTAAATTATCTTTTCGTTTTTTCGAGAGCTCTTTTTCTTTGAGCTCAATCCTGAACAATTTTCTTTCAATCAGCCTTTCACATAAAACTGAAAGGACTTTATCAGGGCAGTTTTGCCATTCTTTTATTGAAGTTAAAATATCATTATCATCCAACAGGGCAAATTTCTCAAGGATACTTTCTTGATTGGCCGTACCTGTATCCCTGAAGTCATCAACGGTAAAACTATTTTCTAAAAATATTTTAAAATTAGTTGGGGCAAACAAATCCACCCCTTCTGAAATAAGTTGTTTTGCCCTCTTGAGGATATTAACCAACATAAACTCAGCAGAGACAACAGCCTTGTGTAAATATACTTGCCAATACATTAACCTACGGGCAATTAAGAATTTCTCAATAGAGTAAATACCTTTGGCATCAACTACTAATGAATCATTCCAAACATTCAGCATTTTTATAATCCTGTCAATACCAACCATCCCTTCAGTTACCCCTGTAAAAAAACTGTCACGCCTGAGGTAATCCAGGCGGTCCATATCAAGCTGGCTTGCCACCAATTGATGCAGGTACTTTTTTTTATATTGGTTTTTGAAAATTGAGATAGCCAAATCAAGCTCCCCATTAAATTGGCTATTAAGCTGCTCCATAAGCAACAATGAAACTTCTTCGTGTGATACATTTAACAAAGTATTTTCAAGGACATGGGAGAAAGGTCCATGCCCGATATCATGGAGTAATATAGCAATGGTTGTAGCTTCAGCTTCTTCTTCTGCAATTTTATGCCCCTTGTTTTGAAGGACAGAAATAGCCTGCCTCATTAAATGGGAAGCGCCAAGGGCATGCTCAAACCTTGTGTGGTTTGCCCCAGGAAATACCATACATGATAACCCCAGCTGTTTAATCCTTCTTAAGCGCTGAAAATAAGGATGTTCTATTAAATCAAAAACACGTTCAGACTGTATATTTATGAACCCAAAGACAGGGTCATTGATTATTTTCTTTTTATTGATCTTATTATTTGCCACTAACACATGTTTATTCAACCCAACAAATGTATAAAACTTTTTATGATAGCTATTTCATGTTTTTACTGAAATAGTTAAAGCATGATTTACAGATTTTTTACAGAATAATTCCAACACTAATAATCAGCATTTTAAAGGCAATTCAATTTTGCAATTTTCACAGAAATTACTATTTTTGCGTCGAATTTCCTAATGTAATTGTGTGGGGGACTAAAGTCCCCTATTTTATTGCAGGTAAATGATAAAAAAAGAAAAAATAATACAGTTGGCAGAAGAGAAACTTTCTGATGGGATGTTTTTAGTAGATGTTACTGTCAGTAAATCAAATGTTATCAATGTATATATTGATAGCATGGATGGAGTTACAATTGACGAATGTATTACCATAAGCAGGAATATTGAAGGGCAGCTTGACAGGGATATTGAGGATTTTGAGCTACAGGTATCATCATCAGGGCTTGGGCAACCTTTCAAGGTTATTCAGCAATACAAAAAAAACATTGGAAACAAGGTTGCGGTAGTAACAAACAATGGGGAATCATTTCAGGGGGAAATCAAAAACGTAAATGATACAGGGTTTGAACTCGAGGCTTTTAAAATGGTAAAAGCTGAAGGCAAAAAAAAGAAAGAAAAAGTGGTAGAAAACCATTTTTTGAGTTTTGAAGATATAAAGACAACAAAAGCAATAATTTCATTTAAATAAAACAAGAGCAATGGATAATGTAAACCTTATTGACACCTTTGCTGAGTTTAAGGAACTTAAAAATATTGACAGGGCCACCATGATGAGTGTCCTTGAAGAAGTTTTCAGAAGTGTGCTGGCAAGGCAATATGGAACTGCCGAGAACTTTGACATTATTATCAACATTGATAAAGGTGATTTTGAAATGTGGAGAAACCGCGAAGTTGTTGAAGATGACCAACTGGAAGATCCTGCTCTACAAATCACGCTTACTGAAGCAAAAAAAATTGACGAGGATTATGAAGTTGGCGAAGAAGTTACTGATGAAGTAAAACTTATTGATTTTGGCAGAAGGGCAATATTAAACTTGCGCCAAAACCTTGCAAGTAAAATCCTTGAGCTGGAAAAAGATTATATCTATACAAAATATAAAGATAAGATTGGTGAAATAATTACTGGCGAGGTTTACCAGGTTTGGAAAAAAGAGATATTGGTGCTTGATGATGAAGGAAATGAATTAATCCTTCCAAAACATGAGCAAATCCCTTCTGATTATTTCCGTAAAGGTGATGCACTAAGAGCAGTAGTTTATAAAGTTGAGCTTAGGAACAATAACCCACTTATCATATTGTCTCGTACATCTCCTGTTTTCCTTGAAAGGTTATTTGAGTTAGAAATACCTGAAATTTTTGATGGGCTTATCACAATCAAAAAGATTGTCAGGGTACCAGGAGAACGAGCAAAAGTTGCAGTTGAGTCATATGATGAACGCATCGACCCAGTAGGTGCTTGCGTGGGGATGAAAGGTTCAAGGATACATGGAATTGTGCGCGAATTAAGAAATGAAAACATTGATGTGATCAATTTCTCAGCGAACCTCCAGCTGTATATAAAACGTGCCCTCAACCCAGCAAAAATTTCTTCGCTAAGAATAAAAGAAGAAAACAAAAAAGCAGAGGTGTACCTAAAACCTGAGGAGGTTTCATTAGCCATTGGGAAAGGTGGTTTAAATATCCGCCTAGCAAGCCAATTAACAGGTTATGAGATTGATGTATACAGGGAAATGGAGCAGGATGATGAAGATGTAAACCTGGAAGAATTTGCAGACGAAATTGAAAGCTGGATTATTGACGAATTGAAATCAATAGGTTGTGATACGGCCAAAAATGTCCTTAATCTTTCCCGTGAAGATTTAATAAAAAGGACCGACCTGGAAGAAGAAACCATTGATGAAGTTATGAAAATCCTGAAGGCTGAGTTTGAATAGCTCTTTATTAACAAAATAAAAAAAAGTACCCATTAAGTTGTGGGTTACATATTTTGCAGTTAAACTTGCAAAGTTAATGAGCCTGAGGTTTATTGGATTATAAATAAAGATTGAAAGTTATATGGCAGTAGGCAAGACAAATCGTTTAAGTAAACTGGCAAGAGAATTTAATGTTGGCATCTCAACAATAGTTGAATACTTGCATAAAAAAGGATTCGACATTGACTCAAATCCCAACACAAAAGTGTCGGAAGAGATGGTTCTTTTGTTAGAAAAAGAATACAAAAGCGATATCAGTTTGAAACGGGAATCAGAAAAAATTCAACTTAAAAGTCAGCGTGCAAGGCAAGAAAGCCTGTCAATCGAAAATGAGGAGCTTGTTGAACAACCTGAAACAGAAACACAGGAAGAAGAAAAAACACCTACCCCTGAGCCTGCTAAATCTAAAGTTGTAGAAACTGAGGAGCCCACAATCACAGCTAAACCAAAACCAGAAGAAGGTATTAAAGTTGTTGGGAAAATTGATATTGAACCTAAAAAAACACAGGAGGAAACACCAGCAGCAGAAAAGCCCAAAAAAATAGAACCTCCTGTTGAAAAAACACCTACTCCCAAGAAAGAGGTAGTTAAACCAAAGGCTAAAAAGCCTGAACCTGTAAAAGAAGAAAAAATAGTTGAACCTGTGCAAAAGCCTAAGAAAGAAAAGGTTAAAGAAGAAAAGACAGCCCAGGAACAAGAGGAAAAACCAAAGAAAAAGCATATTAAAACAGATATACCCAAAGTTGAAGAAGTCAAGGTAGTTGGAAAAATAAACCTGGATAACATCAACCAAAAAACAAGGCCTGCCAAAAAATCAAAAGAGCAACGCGAAAAAGACCGTAAAGAAAGGCAAAAACAAAAATTTAAGGATCATAAGAAGGTAGCTGGGAAAGACGGGAAAAAAGAAAAGGATGAGAAAGGAAACGAAGTTTTCAGATCTCGCCAACAAAAGCTGAATGGACCAAATGTTGTTGGAAAGATTGATATCAAAAAAGAAGATAAAAAATCTGATGATTCTAGTGATTCAGGCCATGGTAAAAAGCGCAGAAGAAGGATTTCAAAAGATAACCAAAGGGTCTCAGTAGAAAATAAACAAGGTGCAGAAAGGAAGAAAAAAGACCTTAAAAAAAGCCCTAAAAGAAAACCTCTCAAGAAGGAAATTTCGGAGGAAGATGTACAAAAGCAAATTAAAGATACACTTGCAAGGTTAACTACCAAAGGGAAATCAAAAGGAGCTAAATACAGAAGGGAAAAACGAGCAGCAGTAAGTGAAAAAGCACAAGCAGAAGCTGAAAAGCAGGATTTGCAAAAGAGCGTTATCAAAGTAACTGAATTTGTTACTGCTGCAGAATTTGCTTCAATGATGGACATTCCTGTCACCCAAATTATTGGAACATGTATGAGCCTTGGCTTATTTGTATCAATCAACCAACGCCTTGATGCTGAAACTATGTCAATAGTAGCTGAAGAATTTGGTTATACTGTTGAGTTTGTAAGTGTTAGTATCCAGGAAGCCATTGAAGAGGTAGAAGATAATGAAGATGATTTAAAATCTCGTCCTCCAATTGTAACAGTTATGGGGCATGTTGACCATGGAAAAACTTCATTACTTGACTATATAAGAAATACAAATGTAATTGCTGGTGAAGCGGGTGGTATTACCCAGCACATTGGGGCATACCATGTGAGCCTGGAAGATGGGAAAGAGATCACTTTCCTTGATACACCAGGGCATGAGGCTTTTACTGCAATGCGTGCACGTGGTGCACAGGTAACAGATATTGCCATTATTATTGTGGCAGCAGATGATGATATCATGCCACAAACCAAAGAGGCTATCAACCATGCTACTGCAGCTGGTGTGCCTATTGTTTTTGCCATTAATAAAATTGATAAGCCAGGAGCTAATCCTGAAAAAATAAAAGAAGGGCTGGCCAACCTTAATTTCCTTGTTGAGGAATGGGGAGGCAAATACCAATCTCAGGATATTTCAGCAAAAAATGGGGTAAATATTTCAGAATTATTGGAAAAAGTGTTGCTTGAAGCTGAACTTCTTGAGCTCAAAGGTAACCCAAACAAAAAAGCCAATGGTACAATCATAGAATCAACCCTTGACAAAGGGCGTGGCTATGTTGCAACTATGCTTGTCCAAAACGGGACATTAAGGCAAGGAGATATTATTTTAACAGGACAATATTATGGGCACGTGAAAGCCATGTTCAATGAGCGTAATCAAAGGGTAGAATCTGCTGGTCCGGCCGAACCTGTTATTATCCTTGGGTTAGATGGTGCACCACAAGCAGGTGACAAATTCAATGTCATGGAAACTGAGCGTGAAGCACGCCAAATTGCCAACAAACGTGAACAGTTGGCCAGGGAGCAAGGGTTACGCACACAGAAGCATATTACCCTTGATGAAATTGGCAGGAGGATTGCTATTGGCAACTTCCAGGAGTTGAACCTGATTGTAAAAGGTGACGTGGATGGTTCCATTGAAGCTCTTTCTGATTCACTCATAAAACTATCAACTGAACAGATACAGGTAAATGTCATCCATAAGTCTGTTGGTGCTATCTCTGAATCTGATATTATGCTTGCTACTGCATCAGAAGCAATTGTGGTAGGATTCCAGGTGAGGCCCACATTAAATGCACGGAAATTAGCTGAAAAAGAACAAATTGACATTAGGCTTTATTCCATCATTTATGATGCCATTAATGAGATCAAGGCAGCAATGGAAGGGATGCTTTCACCTGATATTAAGGAAGAAATTACTGGTACAGCAGAAGTACTGGAAACCTTTAAGATCACTAAAGTGGGAACCATTGCAGGTTGTATTGTGCGTGACGGGAAAATCAACCGCTCATCCAAAGTACGTGTGATCAGGGATGGTATTGTAATATATACTGGCACTTTGGGGTCATTAAAACGTTTCAAAGAAGATGTTAAAGAAGTAAAAAATGGCTATGAGTGTGGTTTAAATATTGAAAACTTTAATGATATTAAAGTTGGGGACAATGTTGAAGCCTATCATGAAGTTGAAGTAGCTAAAACACTCTAAAAAAGACTCATAAAGAAATAGGAATGGGTAAATTCAAATTTGGGTTTACCCATTTTTATGCTACCAACCTACTCCTCTGGTTTCCAGGCTGTAATTCCTCTTAGGGCATTTCCTTGCTTGTCAAACAAACTGCGCCCAATATAATATACATCAGATGATGGGATATCCAGCCCATCAGGTTTCCAATAATAAACCCCTTTAACCTTTGGGTATTCCAGCAATATATTTTTTAACTCCACCAAAAAATTATATTGCCCTTGTTGGGTAGGTGGGTAAGGCTTGAAATCAAATACCCATTGACCTGGCTCAGGATACCATCCATTGGCATAATAAGCAGTTTCAACCAGGATAATATCCTGGTCAAAATTATCTGATAAGAAAGTCAGGTTGTTTCTTAAGTCATCAAAAGTACCATGCCACCAGGGGTAATAACTAAGCCCTATCTGTTCAAATTCAACCCCTCTGGCTATCATGTTGGTATAAAAAGTATTGGATGTTTCCATATCCCCACCTGTGGCTGCATGGATCATAATTGGGATACTTGCTCCATTATCAGCATCTTTTACCCCTTTAATTCCTGACTTAACCAATGAAGCCAACTTATCCCAATTTGCAGTCCCACTTCCAGTCCACAGCTTACCATCAGGCCAAACCATCCCATTATTAATTTCATTGCCCACCTGCACCAGCTCAGGCAATACCCCTGCCCTATCCATGGCATTGATCACCTTTTTAGTGTAGTTATATAGGCTATCATTCAGTATCTCAAAACTTACCCCTTCCCAGGCAGCAGGTTTATATTGTTTTCCAGGGTCAGCCCATGTGTCAGAATAGTGGAAATTAAGGAAAACCTTAAACCCAAACTGTTTGGCTTTTTGCGCCAATTCAATGGTATATTCCAGGTTATTACACACTGGCCCTTCCAAGTTGGGTGTATGAAAAATCCGTAACCTAGCCCATGTATAGCCATTCTCCTTAAATATCTGAAAGCCCTCCTTTTCAACACCTGCTATTTTATATACCCCCCCTTCATCTTCCATCTTTTTCATAATGGAGAAATCACCTCCAATGATAAAATCATTGGCAGAACCATTACTAGAAGGTTTTTGGTCATTGTTTTGGCATCCTGCAAACAGGAATAGGGTAAGGAGAAAGAAAATAGTTTTCATTATTTTCATAGATAATAGGTTAAAAGTGTTTTTATTATCTGATCCCAAGAGATTTCTCTTGTGTACACCTAAAACAGAACTTAAGGGCTAAAGCCCTATTTCACAGCTACATTGCCTAAAAGCTAACTCGACAATCTTGTCATTTCGAGTAAAACGAGAACTCTTTAACATTGAATATCAGGATATTAGGGGAAGATATTTCTCCCTTCTAGTCGAAATGACATTTTTACTAAAGTTATATAATCTCCAAATTTTTCCCTACTTTAATAAAGGCTTCCACTGTTTTATCAATTTGCCCAAAAGTATGTGCTGCAGAAAGTTGCACCCTAATCCTGGCTTTTCCTTTTGGCACTACTGGGTAGCAAAAACCAATTACATACACCCCTTCCTTTAGCAATTCATCAGCAAATTTTATGGCCAGTGGCTCATCATAAACCATTACTGGAACAATGGCAGTATCCCCTTTTACCAGGTCAAATCCTGCTGCTTCCATTTTTGTACGGAAACGGTCAGCATTGGCCATGGTTTTGGCTGGCAGTTCATCAGAACCTGACAACAATTCAATTACCTTCAGGGTTGCCCCAACAGTTGCAGGGGCCAGGGTATTTGAAAACAGATATGGGCGTGACCTTTGCCTCAGCATATCAATAATTTCTTTCCTTCCTGATGTACATCCACCATTTCCTCCCCCCATGGCCTTGCCAAAGGTGGTTGTTATAATGTCTATTTCTCCCAACAAACCAAAGTGCTCAGCAGTACCCCTTCCTGTTTTGCCAATATAGCCAGTGGCATGGGAATCATCTACCATTACCAGGGCATCATATTTTTTTGCCAGTTCCACAATTTCAGGGAGCTTGGCAATGTCACCATCCATTGAGAATACCCCATCAGTAACAATAATCCTGTAAGTAGTGCCTTGTGCATCTTTCAGGCATTGTTCCAGCTCTTCCATATTGGAGTGTTTGTACCTAAACCTCTGGGCTTTACATAGCCTTACCCCATCAATAATAGAAGCATGGTTCAGCTCATCAGAAATAATGGCACTGTCAGGGCCTAAAAGTGGTTCAAACACACCACCATTGGCATCAAAGCAAGCACAATACAAAATGGTGTCTTCTGTGCCCAGGAACCCAGAAACTTTCTCTTCCAGTTCTTTATGGATTTGCTGTGTGCCACAAATAAAACGTACAGATGAAAGCCCAAAGCCCCAGTCGTCCATCACATCCTGGGCAGCTTTTACTACTTCAGGGTGGTTGGCCAAGCCCAGGTAATTGTTTGCACAAAAATTAAGTACTTCCTCTCCAGTTGAAACACTGATTTCAGAACTCTGTGAAGATGTAATTATCCTTTCACTTTTATATAATCCCTGTTCTTTTAACTCTTTAAGGGTATTTTGAAGGTCTTGCTTGATTTTTCCGTACATAATTTAATGTATAATGATAATTTAAATCCTAACTACAAATTTAAAGAAATGAGAAGGATTAAAAAGTGATTTTAAGCAGCAAAAAACTGCATCTTTTGGATTATACCAATTTCCCAATCTTTCTTTTTGAAGGGGAAAACGATGGTATGCCATAACTGAAATATTATATCTTTGCAGCAAACAAATTTTCGATAGATGGACCATAAAAAAATAAGGGTACGTTTTGCCCCAAGCCCAACAGGGCCACTCCATATGGGGGGTGTAAGGACAGCATTGTTTAACTACCTGTTTGCCAAACAACAGGGAGGTGATTTTATATTAAGGATTGAAGACACAGACCAAAACAGGTATGTTGAAGGGGCTGAAGCATACATTATTGAAAGTTTGAAGTGGTGTGGTTTGTTGCCTGATGAAGGGCCTGGGATTGGAGGGGCTTTTGGCCCATACCGCCAAAGTGAAAGGAAAGGTTTGTATAAGCAATATGCCATGCAGCTGGTTGAAAATGGTTGGGCTTATTATGCTTTTGATACCCCTGAAGAAATTGAAAAACTCAGGAAAGAAGCTGAGGCCATAAAAGAAACATTTTCATATGGCATTGCCACCAGGGATAAACTAAACAACTCCCTTGCCCTGCCAAAAGAAGAAATTGGGAAACGCCTGGAAGCTGGGGAGGATTTTGTAATCAGGTTTAAAATGCCAGAAGATACTGATGTTTCAGAGGAAGACCTGATTAGGGGAAGTGTGACTTTCAATACTACAAAAAGTTTGGACGACAAAGTATTGTTTAAATCAGATGGGATGCCAACCTACCACCTTGCCAATGTGGTTGACGACCACCTGATGGGGATTACCCATGTGATAAGGGGTGAAGAATGGCTGCCTTCAATGCCATTGCATGTGCTGCTGTACAAAGCTTTGGGCTGGGAAGGTACCAAACCCAGGTTTGCCCATTTGCCTTTAATATTGAAGCCAGTGGGCAAAGGGAAGCTGAGCAAAAGGGATGGTGACAAACTGGGGTTTCCAGTTTTCCCATTGGAATGGAAAGACCCCAAAACTGGGGAAACCTCAAAAGGTTATAAGGAAGAAGGGTATTTCCCTGAAGCTTTTATCAACCTGTTGGCTTTGCTTGGATGGAACCCAGGCACTGAACAAGAATTTTTCTCATTGGGGGAATTAACAAAAACATTTGAGCTGAACAGGGTGGTTAAATCAGGTTCACGTTTTGACCCTGAAAAAGCAAAATGGTTCAACAAACATTATTTCCAACAAAAAACAGCTTCAGAACTGAGTGCCCTGCTAAAGGAAATTTTGGATGAAAAGGCTATCCCATCAAATGATAAAACCATAAGCCTGGTAGTTGAAAATATAAAAGAACGCTGTGAATTTGCCCATGACCTTTGGGAACAAGGGCATTATTTTTTCCAGCAGCCAAGCACCTATGATGAAAAAACAGTGAAAAAAAGGTGGAAAGAAGATACCCCAGAAAAACTTACATTAATCAATGAACTATTCTCAGAAGTTGAAGGTTGGGAAGCAGGAGCCATAAAAGAGGCATTCTCTGCATTTATGGATGAAAAAGGATGGGGTTTTGGAGCAATAATGAACCCACTTAGGCTAAGCCTGGTAGGTGGCAACATGGGCCCTGATTTGTTCTTGATATGCGAAATCCTTGGAAAAGAAGAAACCATAAAAAGGGTTCAATTGGGGATAGAGAAAATAGGCTAACCCTTAATTTTATTTGGCTTCCTAATCCATCCATTTTTAGGATAATTTGCAATTGGATTACAAATTATCCTAAAATAGAAACCTAAGTTTATCATTTACAAGCCTTAACAAAAGTATTTATTCATACCTCAAAGCTTCCATCCACGAGTTTTCGGGATTTCGTCACTCATACCTGAGTGCCTCAACAGGATTCCTCGTTGCTGCTTTTAATGACTGTACTGAAACTGTCAGCAAAGCAATAACTACAACCCCTACCCCAGCTGCAAGGAAAATCCACCAACTGAGACCTGTTTTATAGGCAAAGTTCTCAAGCCATTTTGACATTAGGAAATAAGCTATAGGGCCTCCAATTAATAGGGCATAAACATTCCAAATGATAAAATCTTTTGAAACCAATGTAACAATACCTGTGATGCTTGCCCCATTCACTTTCCTTACCCCAATCTCTTTTGTGCGTTTCAGCAAAATATAGCCTGACAGCCCAATTATGCCCAGGCATACAATAAAAATTGCCAACCATGTGAATACCATAAAAATCCTTCCAAACTTAACTTCACCCTGATACTGGTTATTAAAAAACTTGTCTAAAAAAAAGTACTCAAAAGAAGTATCCGGAAAAGCTTTCCTGTACAATTTCTCAATTTCACCCATGGATGCAAATACTGATTTGGCATCAACTTTTACAGAGTAATAGTTGATCCTGATCCATCCATGTTCACGAGCCATAAAAAGCATGATTGGCCTGTATGTATCTTTTAATGAAATGTGGTGATAATCCTTTAATATGCCAATAACATGAAACCTTTTTCCTACCCCTTCCAGCAAAATTTCTTTGTTGATGGCTTTTTCATAATCAAACAAGCCAAACATCTTAGCAGCAGTTTCTGTAAGGATCAGCCCATCAACATCATTTACCCTCTGTTCTGAAAAATTCCTCCCTGCCAATATTTCCAGGCCATATAAAGGAATATAATCATAATCAACCCTGAGCATTTCACAAAGTTTGTTCTTATCACTCTCCTGGTCAACTCTCCTATTGCTGAGCAAATGTCCAACAGCTTTACCAGGCACTACACTTGAACCACAAACACCATTCACTCCTGCTACTTTTTCAATTTCCCTGTTCAGGGTTTCTATCTTCTCATAATAGTTGTTTGTATTGGTTGGAGCTTTAAAGACCATGGTTTTCTGAATATCTACACCCAGGTTTTGGTTTTTCATAAACAGGATTTGTTTCCTTACAGTTAATGTCCCTACAATTAAAATAATGGATGTTACAAACTGCACAATAACCAACCCTTCCCTTAGCCTTTTGTTTCCAACCCTAATGTTGGATTTATTCCTTAGCACATTAGAAGATTTCACTTTTGACAAAAGCAAAGCAGGAGCATAACCAGTTAAAATGATCCCCAGGAAAAGGGCAGCCAATGCACCCACCCACAATATTTTTGAACTCCATATATCTGAAAGGTCCTTGGCCAATAGCAGGTTCTCAACCACTGGCAACAAAACAATGATCAACAAAAGTGAAACAGTTAAAGCAATGGTATTTACAAACACAGCTTCAGCAAGGAACTGCCTTACAATTTCTCTAAACTGGGCACCATTTATTTTGCGGACACTGATTTCGCCCGACCTTTCTAAAGCATAAGTTGTTGAGATGTTTATGTAGTTGATCCAGGCTATTGCAATAATAATAATAGCTATAACAGACAACAGGTAAATTGACTTCCTGTTCCCTTTTGATTCCAGTTCATAGGCTTTTATCTGGTTCAGGTGGATATCTTCCAATGGGACTAAATCAACCACCCATTGCTTGTCACGCAAAGCCTCAGCAGTTTTATAACTTTCAGCCATTTCAGGGAATTTAGCTTCAATGGCCAGTTTTTCTTTTTCAGAATTGACTTTTACATAAGTATAGGCTTCATGCATATACCATGTTGAAGATGCCCGTTTATTGCCATAAGGATAGGATAACAAAAAATTGGATTTGAAATGGGATGTTTCAGGAAAATCTTTAAAAACCCCTTTCACTGTATACTTTATTGTGTTATTGGGTGTTTTAATTTCCAGGACTTTCCCCATTGGCTCTTCATGGCTGAAATATTTTTTTGCAGCTGATTCAGAAATTGCCATTGTAAAGGGTTGGTTCAACACTGTTTTGGGGTCTCCTTCAACCAGTGGGAAAGAAAAGAAAGTAAAGAAATTGGAATCAACAGGAACTACAAACTCTTCCCTGAACACTTTGTTATTGTACTTTACATCTTTTTCATGCCTGTAAAGCATTATCCTACAAAAATCCTGTACTTCAGGCATTTCAATTTTCATGGCAGGACCATACCCAAAAGAGCTGGTTGCCAGCATATCATTCTTTGATTCTGAAGGTAAAAAACCACTTTCAACCCTATATATTTTTTCATAATCAATATGGAACCTATCAAATGAAGCTTCATTCTCAATATAAAATGCCAGGATTAAAAATGCAGCTAACCCAATTGCCAACCCAACTATGTTCAGGGTTGAAACAAAAACTTGTCTTTTTAATGTCCTCAATGCCAGTTTAAGGTGATATAATAACATGATTATTGGTTCGTATTTTAGTTATTCGTAATTGTTTAAAAATTAGTTGGTATGCCTGGTTAATTTTGTACAGGTAAATCTTCCCTTATCAGGCCATCTTCCAGGCGGATGATCCTTTTCCCATATTGGGCAAATTTTTCATTGTGTGTCACCTGGATGATGGTCATACCTTCCTCATTTAACCCCTTCAGGACATCCATGATCATTTCGCCCTGAGAAGAGTGCAGGTTTCCTGTTGGCTCATCAGCAAGCAAAAGTTTTGGTTTTCCAACAATGGCACGTGCTACCCCCACTAACTGCTGCTGCCCCCCTGATAGTTGCTGGGGGAAAAGGTCTTTTTTTGCCACCATGTTGAAATGGTCAAGCAGGTTTGCCACCATAGGTTTTCGTTCCTTGCTTTTTACACCTTTATATATTAAGGGTGTTTCAATATTTTCGTAAACAGTCATTTCTTCAATTAGATGGTAAGCCTGGAAAATAAACCCCATAAAGTTCCTATGGTATTCAATTTTCCTTTTTTCTTTTAAGTTGAACACTGGTTCATCAAAGATAAATAACTCACCAGCTGAAGGCTGGTCAAGCAACCCAATAATATTTAGCATGGTTGATTTACCAGAGCCACTGGGCCCCATAACTGATACAAACTCTCCCTGGTTGACCTCAAAATTTATTCCTTTCAAAACAAAAGTGCGTTGAAACTTTGAGTCATAATACTTGTCAATGTTTTTTAGATGGATCATAATTTATTAATTTTTGCTATTCATATCTTAAAGCTTCAACAGGATTCCTTATAGCAGCCTTATAGCTTTGAAACGAAACCGTCAACAAAGCAATCCCCAAAGCCAATACACCAGCCAAAGCAAATATCCACCAGCTAAGTGTGGTTTTGTAGGCAAAGTTTTCGAGCCATTTGTTCATAGCATAATAGGCAATTGGACAAGCAATTACAAATGCAATAACTACCCATTTTATAAAGTCTTTGTTGAGCATAGCCAGTATTTCATATACTTTTGCCCCATTGACTTTGCGGATGCCAATTTCTTTGATTCGCTGACGGGTTGCAAACAACGACATTGCCAGAATTCCCATGCAACTAATTACAATTGCACAAATGGAAAACATTGTAAATGCCCTCCTGAATTTTATTTCTGACTGGTACATTGCTTCAACCGCCTGGTCGAAAAAAGTTACATTAACCGGAAAAGAGGGCGATAATTCAGCAGTGAGCCCTCTTATGTTTTCATAAGTAATTTTCAACGCTTTAAAATTTTCTGTTTTTAACCTGACGAGGGCAACAGATGATTGTATATCGTCATTACGTATTACCAATGGTGCAATAGGTTCGTTTACCGACTTAAAATGAAAATCTTTTACAACCCCAACAATTTCGTAATCGGGCCGCCTGTATTGTGGCAATACGAATCCAATTGGTTCTGTAATACCAAATTCTTTTAAAAATTGATGATTAACAACTACCTTATATTTATCTGTTTCCAGATGGTCATGGTAAAACCTCCCTTCAGTTAATTCCAACCCCATAATATCGAAAAACCCAGCATCGGCACTAAATGTACGGAATACTGCTCTTATTTCTTCCCCGTTTATTTGAAAAGTTGAACTCCATCCCGAATTCATTTTCCCGGGGTAATACTGGGTGAAAACTACCTCTTCTACATTAGCTTTTGCAAGCAATGATTCTTTCAATACATCTTTTTTCCCAACCATTTGCTTGGTGAGTGGGACACCTATTATACTTTCCTGATTTATCCCAATATTATTGTTTCCATAGTCGACTTGTTTTTGAACCAGGATAGTAAATAATATCAGAACAATTGTTACCACAAACTGTAAAGAAACCATTATTCCTTTGCCAAAAGATTTTTGGGTTTTCAAAGTAACTTTCTTTTTCAAATTTATAAGCGTTGCAGAATAAGCAATACGCAGTGCAGGAACAATACCACAAAGAATACTAAGCAAAGTGACCAAAGATATTGATATCAATAAAAATCCGGGCGACATGAAAAGTTCGGGACTAAATACGATTTCTGTTTTCCGGGCTAAATAAGTACTCGATAAAAAAACAAAGCAATATCCTAAAAACAAGGCAAATGTAAATAACAAAAACGTTTCCAATAACATTTGAACTATTATGGTAGGCCGCCATGCCCCAATTACTTTCATAACACCAGTTTGCTTTATTTTATCGTGCCAATGCGATGCCGTGATATTGATAAAGTTAACCAGTGCAACTATAAGCACAAGCATTGCAACAAGAGCAAGGTAAATCACATTCTGTTTGTTCCCAAACTTTAAATAACTTATGTGTTGGTCTCTGTTCGCAAAATATATTTTGGATAACTCTACAAGCTTAAGCTGTGATAACCTTTCTCTATTTGATTCGGGAAACAGTTTAACAATATTCTTTGCTATTTCTGTTTTATTTACATGATTATTTAATTGCAAAAATGTTTGATAGTTGTTGTAATTCCAATGGGTAAAGTCGGAAGGATTGGGCTGTACCTTTTTTACAGTTTCGATATTTGTAATAGAATTGAATGAAAAGATAGAGTTTAAAGCCTGGTCCTTAAAAACTGCGGATACGGTAAGTAAATGTTTATCATCCAATTTTACCGTTTTTCCTAATGCCGGTTTTTCCCCAAATAAACGCCTGGCCAGTTTCTCGGAAATCACAAGCGACATGGGTTCTGATAATGCAGTTTTTAAGTCGCCTTCTAATGCCTTATAATCAAACACCTCAAAAAAATCGCTGTCCGCAAATATCAAGTCCGATTCTAATGGATTATTCTGGCCGAACTGATATACAGGAGCTTTCCATTTATCCCTTACCCTAATTAATTTCTCAACGCCTTCAAGACTGTTGTCAATAACAGGTTTCAGGATTGCAGGAGTATATAGCCAACCTTTTCCGGGTTGAATGATAAAAATGTTTTCATGGTTTTGATGGAATTTATCGGTAGAAAACTCGCTAAACGAATAAGCCGAAAGTATTAAGACCAACGCCAAACTTACCGATAAGCCTAACAAATTAATGGTTGTTGTCATTGGTTTTCGTACCAAGCTTCTGATTATTAATTTGAATGTATTTCTCATTTTCTTTTACCTTTTATTCGTATCGAAGAGCCTCTTCTAGATTCTTCATTGCCACCCTTTCCTGAGTACTCGGAACCAAGTAACCGTTAACCTACTCATATCTCAAACTCTCAATTGGGTTTCGTGTTGCAGCTTTATAGCTCTGAAATGAAATTGTTAACATAGCAATCCCAAAAGCCAATAATCCAGCCAACGCAAATACCCACCAGCTAAGTGTGGTTTTGTAGGCAAAGTTTTCGAGCCATTTGTTCATAGCATAATAGGCAATTGGGCAGGCAACCATAAAAGCAATAGCTACCCATTTAACAAAGTCTTTATTTAGCATGGCTAGGATTTCCCCTGTTTTGGCACCATTTACTTTCCTTATGCCTATTTCTTTTGTCCTTTGCTGGGTTAAAAGAGTGGTATAAGCCAGCAAGCCAAAGCACGAAAGCAGGACAGCAACCAAACAAAATGCACCAATTATTTTTGAAAGCTTTTCTTCATTGCCATACATGGCTTTGAATTTTTCTTCCACGCTAAATGGTTCAAAAGGTTTTCCTCCTGATAGTTTCTCCCATTGCTCTTTTATCTGCAATAAAGCTTCTTTTTCATGCCCATTTTGTATCCTGAAAACCATATATTGGGGGTAAGCATTTTTCTTGTAGCGATATATCATTGGAGGTATTGCCTGGTTCAGGGAGTTGATATGTATATCCTTTAACACCCCAATAACAGGGACCTGGTTGTTTTTATTGAAAATTGCCAACTGTTTATTTTCAATAGAATCCCAACCTAATTTCCGTTTTAATGTTTCATTAATTAATATTGACCCACTAGTTGCCTTTGAATTCCCTGAAAAAGCTTTGCCTTCCAAAACAGGGATTTCAAATGCTGAAGTATAATTTTCATCAATTCCTACTGAAGTAACTGTGTAAGCTTCCAAATTGGCAGGATCAAAAATGGTAAAGGCATTCCTAAAGCCCGTACCTGGTATTGCTTCTGTACTTGCCATTGAAACAATGCCACATTGTGCTGAATATTTACCAATTTCCTGCTCCAATACTTTGGCTGATTTAACCAATTGCCCCAAATTACTGTTAAGTGGGCTTATATCGACCCCTATCAACCCTTCTTTATTAAACCCCAGATCATGCTCTTTCATAAATGAGATTTGTTTGAAAATGAAAAGGACAGCAATGATCAGTACATTAACAATGATAAACTGGGTTACAATCAATGGCTTTTGCAATGCTTTGCCTGAAGAACCTTTCCCTCTTTTAGCAGAAAGCAGCTTTGCTGGTTTTGGACGCGATAGGACAATAGCAGGATAACCCCCTGTAAACACCCCAATGCACACAAACATAACTATTAAAACAAACCATATTACTGGGTTATTGAATGGTGAGCCCTCTTTTATATTAGCCAATTGTTGGAATGTACCAGATAACAATTTGGTAATTAAAGTTGCCAGCAATAATGACATAAATACTTTGAAAAAAGTAGCAGCCATAAAATCTAAGCCTATCCTTAGCCTTGATGCCCCCAAGACTTTGCTTATGCCTGTATCTTTTGCATTTTTCCCTGCCTGCCCTATTGCCAGGTTAATAAAATTAATGCTGGCTACACCCATAATAACCAAAGCAACCAAGCCCAAAATCCATAATAAATGGGAAGATATACCAGGGCTAAAAGGGCTTTCAATATCTGTCCTGAAATGTGCCTCCTTTAAAGGAATTAACTGAAACTCATAACGCCCTTTGATGAATTTAGCATTGTACCTCTCAAGTATGGTGTTTATATTTTGCTCCAGGTTGGCTATTTGGGTTTTGTTCCCAACTTTAATAAATAGCTGGTTTCCTCCCCACCACCATTTTTCCTTCCAGTCAGGTGGGTTCATTGATTGCCAATTGAACAAAACCTCAGGGGAATAATTTGAATTCAGGGGTGCATCTTCCATAACACCTTTAATGGTAATTGGGATATTCCCGCTAAATGTTTCAACAGTTAATAGTTCACCAACAGGGTTTAGGTTACCAAACACTTTTAGTGCACAGGCTTGGGTTATAACAGCACTATTTGGTTCAGATAAAACATCTTTAGCGCCCCCTGCTAACAGCTTAAACCCTAAGACTTCAAAAATAGTTGAAGTGGATATACTTCCTGAAACCTGAAACTTTTTATTCTCAACTTCAATGGAATAATCCCTGTTGCCAAACAACCCAGCTACTTTAGCTTCATCAGGATAGTCTTTTTGGATGGCATAAGCCATGGGCAAAGGGTTGTCAAAAGAAAGGCTTCCATTATTTTTATCTTTTGAAACCAAGCGGAAAATTTGCCCAGCATTGGAGTGGTGTGCATCAGCAGTTACATGATAATGGATATACCAGATAATCAGGAGGCTCATTGACATCCCAATGGATAACCCAATGATATTTAAAATACCAAAGCCTTTTTCCCTTTTTAATAACCTATTTGAAAACCTGAAAATGCCCATGTTTATTTAGTGTTTTTTGTTATTCATACCTTAACGCTTCCACAGGGTTTCTGGTCGCAGCTTTCCACGATTGAAACGAAACAGTTAACAATGCAATTCCTAAAGCCAATAATCCAGCCAACACAAATACCCACCAGCTTAATGTGGTTTTGTAGGCAAAGTTCTCCAGCCATTTAGTCATAGCGTAATATGCAATTGGGCAGGCGACTAAAAAAGCAATGACTACCCATTTAACAAAGTCTTTATTTAGCATGGCTAGTACTTCTGAGATTTTGGCACCATTTACTTTTCGGATACCAATTTCTTTGGTCTTTCTGATAATGGTAAAAAGACTAATGGCATACAATCCAACACAGGCAATAGCTATAGAAATTATGGAGAGTACAAACAACAGTTTTTTTGCCTGTTGATCTTTTAAATAATGTTGCGCCAGCACTTCATCGTGAAATTCATATTGTAAAGGGAAATCAATATGGTACTTTTTCCATAGGTCCTGAAGTATTCCTGTCACTTCCTCGATTTGGTCGTTTTGAATTTTCACAAATACATGCCCCTTATTTTCTGCCAGAACCATTGCCAATGGCTGAATCTGGTGATGCATGGAGCGAAAATTAAAATCTTTTACTACCCCTATTACTCTAAAATTACCATCAATAATTATCTCTTTACCAATTAAGGTATTTTCACCCGAATATTTCTTTAATGCACTCTCGTTAAGCACAACCGCTTCAAAATCAGATTGTCTTTCCTTGTCGAAAAAACGACCCTCTTTCATTTTTAAATCAAAAGTATTGATAAACTCGGTACTAACTGGCATAACCGAAGTATGAAAATAATTAGCTTCATCTATGGTTTCGAAATAAGCATCATTCATACTTGGGTCCTGTCCAAAATAATTGTCACCGGTAGAAGCCGATTTTATTGCACTATAGGTTTTTAAATCGTTTATAAAACTTTTCCGGTTTTGTTCGCGTAACGACCACATGGATAACATCATTACATTTTCAGTATCGTATCCCCGGTCTTTGTTTACCATGTAGTTAATCTGTTTTTGAACAATTACTGAACCAAGAATAATTAATCCGGAAAGTATAAACTGGAAAAAAACGAAACTACTGTTTATCGAAAAGCCTTTTTTTGAAGGTCTTTCCTCTTTCATAAGGCTCAGTATTTTTTTGTTTGAAAGTAATGAGATGGGGAGAAAATTACCTAAAAGGTTAAAAAATAGAAGGGCTGCAAAAACACCTGCTATAATTTTCAGAATTCCCCAAGAGGAAAGTGGAATGCTGAATCCCAAGTATCGCTCCAAGGTATTTTCGACCAGAAAATAAAGAGCCAAGGCCAATACAAAAGCAAGCAACCAAAGAACTGTAGTTTCATGTAAAAACTGTGAAAAAATATGATTTTTATGCGCACCTATTGTTTTTCGTATACCAACCTCCTTAAGCCTGGTTGATATGTTGGCAATATTCAAGTTTATAAAATTAATAGATGAAATAAGCAGGATTAGGATGCAAAAAATTACAGCACCATAAACATAAGTTTTGTTTGATATTACCGCCGGGTCAAATTTGTGATTACTGAAATGGATATCAGTTAATTTTTCAGCGGTATAAAACAGGTATAAATCGGGCGATGCTTTCAGGTCCTCCATTGTTTTTGCATTGGCACCATCAACATCACTGTTAAAATGGGTATAAACCGTTCTGCTGATTTTAAAATTCAGCTCATCAATGTCAATATTTTCCTTATTCGTTTTAAAATAGGTATAATAATTTTGCGATCCCCAGCCCACTTCATCGGGATTGGATTTTTCCAGTGACTGAACAAGTTGCACCTGTAAATGAAAATTCTCTGGTAAATCTTCGAATATTCCGGTAATAATACACTGTTCACCACGTAATTCAACAACTTTCCCTAATGCATTCTCTTGCGAGCCAAATTGCTTTTCAGCCAAGTTTTTCGTAATTATCACACTGTTATTGTTGCTTAAAGGGTTTTCTGTTTCGGTTTTTAAAGGGATGCTAAAAAAGGAGAAGAAATTTGGATCAGCATAAATCAGTCGTCCGGCTTTAAAACTATAATCATCGTATTTCAAACTGGCATTGCCTCTGACCAGGATGCGGATTGCTTCCTCAATTTCCGGAATTTCATCGGTAATTGCTTTCGCCTGAGCCGGACTAGTAACCGCAAAATCAGCATCCTGCCCGTTAAGTTTTCCCTGCATCAGGCAACGATAAATAGAATCGTGATCAGGCACATTTTTATCGAAACTGGTTTCGAAATAAACATATCCTGCAGCAAACAAGATGATGGCAAACGAAATACTCAATCCAAACAATTTTGCAAATGTTAATACGCCATTTTTTCGGGCATTTCGAATGGTTATTTTCAACTTGTAAAGTTTCATATCAGTTTAATTTCTTTTTATTCATACCTCAAAGCCTCCATCCACGAGTTCTCAGGGTTTCGTCACTCATAGCGTAATGCCTCCACCGGGTTACGTGTTGCCGCTCGCCAGCTGTGCCAGCTTACGGTTAGTAAAGTCAATCCCAGGGTGAGGATTCCTGCCAAAGCAAATACCCACCAACTTAAATTGGTTTGATAGGCAAATCCTCCTAACCATTTATTCATGGCATACCAAGCCAATGGGCTTGCCAACACAAAAGCAATAGCCAGCCACTTTACAAAGTCGATATTTAGCATGGTTAATATTTCAGATATTTTAGCTCCGTTTACTTTACGGATACCAATCTCCTTGATCCGATGCAGACTGGTTAGGAATATCTGAACCAAAATTCCCATGCAGGTTAAAACCAATGCAATAAATGAAAAAATGGAAATGGACTTAGCGAGTTTTTCTTCTTTCATATACATCGCCTGAAAATCGTCATCGTAGAAAGTGAAAAACATTGGATCTTCTGGGAGGAAGGTTTTCCAAAATTCACGAAGATGTGCCAACTGCTCGCCAACTTTCCCTGGTGCCAAACGCAATGTCATTGATTCATAATGATATTCCGGTTCGTACAACAGGGCTACCGGATTTATACCATTATGCAGCGAACTAACATTAAAATCACCGACAGACCCGACAACTTTATAGCCGCCTTTACTGCCGCTATTATAAACTTTGTCCTGAATTTTATCCCACTTAAACTTCCGTATGGCTTCCTGGTTCAGGATACAGGCTCTCCCTCCTTCACTTTTTTTAAACGAACGCCCCTCTTTTAAATCAATCCCCATGGTGGATAGATAGTCTTCGCCAACACGGATGCAACTGAGCGAAAAGCTATTCTCATCATTGCTTCCCATACGCAATTTAATACCACCGGGGTATCCATCGCTTAAGGTGCTTCCAATTACAAAAGGAAGTTGTTTTACATCCTCCATCATCGTAACCGGATTTGCCAAATGTTCGGGAAGTTCCAGTCGAACCAGTTGTTCTTCATCGAATCCCAGATCGTAATTCTTCACAAACTGAAGCTGCTTATAGATAAAAAACACTGAGACGATTAAAGCAATGGAAACCATAAATTGAAAGGTTAACATCACCTGTTTCCCAATCTGCTTACCTTCCTTAAATTTTCCACCTTTTAGGAAGTCGGTTATCCTAAAACGCGATAAAATATAAACCGGAGCCACGCTGTTAAGCATGATGATTAACAACACAACTTCGGCGAAAATGGGTAAAAGATTAAAAATATTTTCTTGTGTAATAAAAATCTGTTTCCCGAAAAGGGAATCGGAATAAGGCAAGGTCATTGCCACCATTGCCATGGAGATAATCAGAGCTATAAATATACCGATGGCAACCTCTACAATTGAATTATTCAGAAGCTGAACCAAACCTGCTCCATTGGTTTTGTTCACTCCGATTTCCTTCATGCGGCTTTGCTGAATCGAGATATTGTAGTTCAGATAATTGATACTTGAAAGAATAACAATCAGGATTCCAATACCTAAAAAAATTGAAAGCAATAGAGGGCTACCGCTCCGATGCCCACTTTTATAAGGCAATGCCGAAAGGTAAACCGATGACAAAGACTGAAGTCCAACACTGTCGGTAACTGTTCCGTATTCTTTGAGAGTTTTATTGAATTTACTGGTTAACTTTTCGGCATTGGCTGCATTGTTTAATTGCACAAACAGGTTTGTAGGATAGAAGCATTTTCCATTGTTACATGAAGTTGACATTTGAAAACTTTCATTTTCAACATTCAGAACCATGTCAATGCCAAAGGTTGAATTTTCAGGTATTTCCTTCACGACCGCTGTTACAATACCACTAAAATAATCGTGTACAATTTTCCTTCCCAGAGGGTTTTCATTCTCGAATAAGGTTTTTGCCAATCCTTCTGAAATCACAATCGCTTCATTGCGGTCAAACGGTTTCTCCCCCATGCTATTTAAAACTTCGACTGAGAACATTTCAAAAAACTGATTGGATGAGACCATCACTTTCCTAACACGGGCATGCTTGAGGTTGTCGGGGCTTTTAATGGTAAATTCAAAGTTTTCATAATACTCCATCGGGCATGCCCTTTTTACCTCAGGGTAGTCGTTATTTAAAGGCAAATCCAATTTGTAATCCATATTGAACTGCCCTCGTTTTATATCATACAGACGGTAAATCTGTTCGTGATTTGCAAACTCCTTATTCACACTATGTTCAGTTTGATAAAACAAACCTATCAGGATACAGGCTGTAAAACCAATTGCAAAACCTCCTATAATTAAAGCCGAATAAACTTTGTTTTTAAGCAGATTGCGAACTGCAAGTTTTATTTTAAATCCTATCATAATCTATAATTTTCTAATTTCTTCTCTGTTCAGAACTACCCCCTAAATCCCCTGAAGAGGGGACTTAATATTATTCATACCTCAACGCCTCCACCGGGTTCCTTGTTGCCGCTCTCCAACTCTGCCAGCTAACCGTAATAATGGAAATCCCAAGTGCAATGCTTCCTGCCAAAGCAAATATCCACCAGCTTATTTGGGTTTTGTAGGCATAAGATTGCAAACCAATATCTGCTACATAATAAGATAGCGGGAAAGCAATAATTAAAGCCAAAAATATCCAACGTAAATAGTTCTTATTAAGCAATACCAGTACCTCCGATATGGTAGCACCGTTAACTTTTCGTACACCAATTTCTTTTGTTCGTTGCTGCACTTCGTTCATTACAAAACCTCCAAGTCCCACAATAGCAAGAAACATGGCAAATGCAGCAAAAACCATTAAGGCACTTTTCAATTGTCTCTCGGTATCGTAAAAGGCTGCCACTTTCATGTCGTAAAATTGCAGCTCAAGCGGAACCAGCGAGCTTTCTGCTTTTAATAAATCCTGAACCTCTTTTATTTGACCAGAGCTGGTGTTCGCTTCAAAATTGATGCTAATGTTGTTGCCACGATAGTTAAGGTATTTGGGATCAATCTTATAAAAAATAGCAGGTAGTTTTTTTAGGTGTGCCGTGTGCATAAAATCTTCTACAACACCCACTACCCTGAAGCTATTCTTCGAAAAATTACTTTTCAGCTCCATGCCCACCGGGTTCTCCCAGTTCATCATTTTTGCCAATTCCCTGTTGATTATTACAATATTGTGGTCTTGTTCAGAAAACTCAGAGAGATATTGCCCTTTTAACAATGTCATTCCCATGGTTTCATGAAAGTTCTTATCCACAAAAAGGTAGCGACTGATCCAATAATCCTCCTTGTTCCCCGGGATTGAAAAACTATTGCCACTTAAACCATCAATAATCAGTTGAGATGAAGCAGATGTTGACTCAATGCACGACATTTGCTCCAACTGTTCCATCAAGCGTTTTACTTTTTCTTTATTTTCTTTTCCTGAAAGCTGAACAAAGGCACGGTTTTCGGTTTGATAGCCCAACTGCATCTTTTCAACGTAGTTTAATTGTTTGATCAATACAAAAAGAACAATCATTAACACGGTTACCCCGGCCATCTGCGAGGCCAGTAATGCCCGTTTCCCAACCGCTTCAACTTTTGAAGTCCCTTTTTTTGCCAAAGCCAGTTTAAACCGTTTGCCCTGAATTTTTAATAAGGGCAAACCTATGCCCAGCAGCAAAACTGAAACAATAATCAACAAAATAAACCATACGGAATAATGATTAAAAAGAATCGTATCGCTCCATTGCCATAATGTTGCACAAAGATTTATTAGAGGTTGCAATAAAACAGTTGAAATTGCAACCGAGAACGCAACCAAAAGAAATTGTTCCAGGGCAATACTTTTTGCAATATCGAACTTAGAAGCTCCGGAATACTGCTGAATACCTAAATTATAGATTTGCTTTTGAAAAGAAGTAAGTGTGAGCAAAATAAAATTCAGGACAGAAATAATCAGGACAATGAACCCGATTATGCCCATAATGCTCAATATAACAGTATTGTATTCATTATGTGCAATATTTATATCGGGCAGATGTTGCAGATAATACGTTTCACTTTGACCTGTAGAAACATCTTCCGAATTATCGTAATATTTGGCGATTACACTGGGTATTTTGGCTTCAACCTCTTTTGCATTCATTCCGGGAGCCAGTTTCAAATAGCCATTGAAACTATCTCCCCCTCCCCAGCCTGTATACATTTTCCCCTGGGTACGGATGGTCTCAAACGAAACAACAATGTCAAAGTTGAGGTGGCTGTTCTCAGGAACATCTTCAAATATACCTTCAACTTCAAAAGCTTGTTTATTGGAATCGTATACAACTTTTCCAAGCGGATCATCATTCCCAAAAAACTTAGTGGCGGCAGATTCAGATATCAAAACCCGATATGGTTTACTCAACTCCTCGTTTGTCATTCTCTTGGTAATCGGAAAATGGAAAAAGTTAAAAAACGTTGAGTTGGCATAAATTGACCTTACATTTATGGCTTGTTTGTCTTCTGTAAAAAACCGGGTTCCCCATCTTCTTATTAGGGCAAACTCTTCTACCTCAGCCAAGTTTTCTTTAATAGCCTGTGCCAGAGGGGCAATAATGATTGGACCATCGTCTATAACACCTTTATTATTCCAAACTACAGCAATACGGTACATGCTATCTTTATCAGGATGAAAAGAATCGTAATTCAATTCATGTGCGATTTGCAAAAACACCAGTAACGATACGGTCAATCCAATTACAAGCGAAAAGATTTTTATAATTGTTGTAGATGTATCCCGAAGAAGCTGACGTATTATAATTTTATACCTAAACATGTTTTTTATTTTTTTAATGTTGCATAAATGTTTAATGCCCTATATTTCAATAAGTTTTATTCATATCTCAACGCTTCAACCGGATTTCTTGTAGCTGCCCTCCAGCTCTGCCAGCTGACTGTCAACAATGCAATGCCCAGAGCCAATACACCTGCCAATATAAATATCCACCAGTTTAATGTGGTTTTATAGGCAAAGTTCTCCAGCCATTTATCCATGGCAAACCATGCAATTGGGCAGGCAATTACAAAAGCTATTGTTACCCATTTTATAAAGCCTTTGTTGAGCATGGTTATTATCTCAGGGATTTTGGCACCATTTACTTTTCGGATACCTATTTCTTTGGTTCTCATTAAAGAATTGTGCCATGCCATTGTAAACAAGTTTACCATGCTGATGATAATTCCAATTATCACAAATATTTTTAACAAAACCTGTAGGTTCTTCTCTGACTTTAACTCACTTTTGTAGAAGTCTTCCAAAATGAAATATTCAAATGGATAGTTTTTAAAAGTTGCCTCAAACTTTTCTTTAACAAAGGGTAAAATGGAAGCATAGTCTGTGCTGTTGAGTGAAATGACATAGTTGCCCCAGGTCATTTTTCCTGTCCAGTCAACAATTATTATTGACTTGGTTTTGTTTTTGATGGACTGAAAGTTAAAATCTTCAATCACTCCAAGTACTTTCCATGTAGAATTAAACATTTTCCCTTCATCAACCAGGGTTAGTGATTTACCAATAACATCATCCCCATCTTGATAACCTAGTTCAAGCAAACACTGTTTGTTAATTAGGCACCCTTTTGAGTTAGGGTAAAAATTTGTCCCATTTAATATTTTGATCTTGTAACTATCTACAAACTCTTTGTCAGAAATTATTATACCAGCCTTACCATGTTTGTTGGTGCCCTGTTCATAAAAGGAATAATTGCTTGCAACTGTATTTCCAGGAACCATGCTGGCTGTTGAGACCATAGATATAGAAGGGTGCCTGGCAAGTTCTGTTTCAAAAGCATCTAAATTATTAATCAAACGTGAATTTCTCCTAAGGTTAGAAGGTGATTTTACTACCAATTTGTTCTCAACATCCAGCCCACTGTCCTTATCCTGCAAGTATTTAATCTGCTTATTGATGCTTATTATGGAAATTAAAATTCCAATAACAATAACATACTGACATGCTACCAGTACCTGCCTGAATGGGGTTCTATTATTTTTAGGAGATTGTTTAAGGTATAACAATCCATAGCCTGCTTTTCTGTTTATAATAAGTGAAGGAATTATCCCCCCAAACAAAATATTTAGACTAAGGACTATTGCAACACCCATCCATAGG
The DNA here is from genome assembly GCA_028282705.1 of Prolixibacteraceae bacterium. Classification (GTDB taxonomy): domain Bacteria; phylum Bacteroidota; class Bacteroidia; order Bacteroidales; family Prolixibacteraceae; genus JABMQB01. Next base: position 138,942 of record JANQHI010000053.1, read on the forward strand.
ATCAGGTTATTTAAAGATAAGTCAAGCTCTATATTAAACCTTGTTGTAAGTATTTCTGAGATAACAACACTAAAAAGCAATGCCAATAAAAATGATACCAGGTTCAAACATATGGAAGATGAGCTTGCCTGAAGAAATAGATGCTTTTGGCCTGCTCCAATAATCTTTCTAATACCTGTTTTTTGAGAGTCATCCAATGAACTGGCAGATGCAACATAGAAATAATTAATTCCAGCTGCAAGTACAACCAAGATGCAAACAAACAATAAAATAAGCAGGTAATCGCCCCTTGCATTTGTTTGAAGTTCATTGTTTAACTGTGATGAAAGATGGATATCAGTTAATGGCTGGAGCTTATATTGATGGGCTAGGTTATTTTTATGAAAATATTCTTTCTGGTGTGCCAACACTATCCCATTCATTTTGTTCTCAAAATCAGCTAGGTCAATTTCCTTACCCATTTTGATGTAGGTGTAAAAGTTTGTTTCACCCCATTGTTGTAACAAAGGGGGTGGTAAATGCATATTGTCATGAAAAGAAAGGAGCAATTCAGCATTAAAATGCATTTGGGTGGGAAGGTCTTTGTAAACACCTTCTATTTCATATTTCCAACCAGGATATAATTCTATGGTTTTACCTATTGGGTCTTCACCTCCAAAATATTTCTTTCTGGAATATTCTGAAATCAGTACTTTATATGGTTGGGTTAAAACATCCTTTTTATTTCCAAGAACTAAATCAACTGAAAAAATGTCCATTATTCCCTTTGAAGCATGATACATATTTTCATTCTGATAAAGGTCCTCTTCAATTTTAAAATGGGTATGCATTGTTTGGACCAAATATCCACTTTCCACAACTTCTGGCAAGGTGTTTTTCAGTTCAGAACCAAGAGCTCGCTCACAAGAAGGTTTTGATATTTTTAATTCTCCTGATGAATAGATATTGGTTACAACCCTGTATATATTATCATGATCCTGAATATTTTTATCATATCCAAAATGGTAACCGACATATCCAACAACTGTAATAAAAGCTGTAAACCCAATAGTCAAAGACATAAGAATTAAAAATGTCTTTTTAAACTTATATTTCAGGGATAAGATACTTGATTTTATGTAATAGAAGATGTTCATTGTTTTCACTTCTTTATTCATATCTTAATGCCTCAACCGGGTTCCTGGTTGCTGCTTTCCAGCTTTGCCAACTCACAGTCAACAAAGCAATCCCCAATGCCAGCACACCCGCGAGTGCAAAAATCCACCAGCTTAAAGTGGTTTTGTAAGCAAAGTTCTCCAACCATTTATTCATCGCATAATATGCAATTGGGCAGGCAAGTATAAAAGCTATTACTACCCATTTAATAAAGTCTTTGTTAAGCATGACAAGTATTTCAGAAATTTTGGCTCCGTTTACTTTTCGGATGCCGATTTCTTTTGTTCGGTTAATGCTAAAGTGTAAAGTCAAACCATAAAGTCCCATGCAGGAAATTAAAATGGCAATTAGAGTGAGATAAGAAAAAATGGCCATATCCTTTTCATGCTTTTTATACAAACCAGACATGTGTTCATCCACGAACTGAAACTCGAAAGATTCTTCTGGGAAAAGGCTTTCCCATTTTTCCCTTATAACTTGTAAATTCTCAGGAGCAGCCTTTATAAAAAGATAGGACGGCATCTCACCTAGCATAGTAAGTTTTAATGGTTCAATGGGATTATACAAGGCATCGTAATTAAAATCTTTAACCACCCCGATTATTTTCTGTGGAGGGGTTTCATCTAAAATTTTACCGATAGGATTGTCCCAACCCATAACTCGGGCATAGGATTCATTTATGATTGCCGATTTATCCTGGTCTCCAGGAATATCTGCAGAGAAATTACGCCCTTCCAACAATTTTATCCCAAATAAATCAATATAATTTTCATCTATTTGTGGCTGGTTCAAGACAAACTGAACATTATTTCCCTGCTCGTCCTTCTCTGCCATTATTACTTTCATCCAATTTGAAGTGGCTCCTAGGTTTGTCCCTCCGCCGCCAAATGCGAGTGATTTTACTTCCGGCAAAGATGAAAATTCATGTCTCAGAATTTCTTTCCCCGGTGAATTGTCGCGGTCAAAATTGATTGAAACAGCCAGCAATTGTTCTTTATCGAATCCTAGTTCTGCATTTTTCATAAAAGCAACCTGATTCCAAACCAGGAAAAGTCCTGCAATCATAGTAATGGTTACCGCATTCTGAAAAGTAATCAGCGATTTCCCGAATAGATTAAATCTCTTTTTCTGAACGATGCTATTTGCTGTTTTTAATGCCGGATATAAGGCAGACAAAACGCCTAATAAAGCAAATATTCCAATAAGAGGCAGTGTTATGTTGAAGATTGATATAATCTGAAAATCCTTATCGAATAAATTATTGAAAAAAGGAAACAAAAATGCAGCAAGAACAATCGCGAGAACCGAAGCAAGGAATACATTTACCAATGACTCCCCAATAACACGAAACAGAATTTGACGTTTGTTGCACCCAATAATTTTTCGGATTGAAAATTCTTTTTCTCTTTTTTCGATTTGCGATAAGGTTAGGTTGTTGTAATTAATGCCTGCTATAACGAGGACAAGTAATGCGATAACAGAAAAAACATAAACCATTGTTTTATTGCCTTTTGGAGTATCGGCAAGTTTAAAGTTATCGAAATGGATACTTTTTAAAGGCTGAAGATGAAAAACAAGTTGAAATCCTTTCATTGCATTAAGAAAATCAGAATATTCTACATCCTTTATTTTGTCAATTTTACTATTCAATTCGTTGATATCGGAATTAACCGTTTGAATATAAACATAGTAATCGCCCCAATCTACAAGTTCTCCAGTACCGTCAAAATCGGATGGGATCAATGCAGAAAATTGCAGGTCTGTATTTATCGGTAAATCGTTTATTACACCTGTAACTTCAAAATTGTCATCTCCCATGCTTATTTTTTGTCCTAAAGGGAATGAGTCGCCAAAAATCTTTCGCGATAAACTTTCAGTAAGTATAATGGTGTTGGGGGTACGCAAAAAATCAGGCATGTTTCCATAAATTGCAGAGTAAGAAAACACGTCAAATATAGATGGGGTAACCATCCTAACATTGATGCCTTTGTAAGTGTTTTCGGCAAATTTAAGATCGCCATATCCTTCTGTTTCAACACAAACTATTTCTTCAATTTCGGGGCAACGGTTTTTAAGTATTTGAGCAAAAGGAGGATTCGCTAAGGCCATATTGGTATTTTCACCATTAGCAGAAGTCAATGACGTTGTTATACGAAAGGTCCGGTCGGCATTAACATGGCAGTTATCGTATGTCATTTCGTTTTTCACATACAACGAAATAAAAATAAAAACGACCATAGCCACTGCAAGCCCTGTCAGATTTATAAAAAAATCGAGCCTATTTCTTTTGATTTGCCTTAAAAAATTATTGATTTTCATAAAACTAATTTCATTTATTTATATCTCAACCCCGATTCAATCGGGTCCCGTGTAGCCGCCCTCCCCCGCCAACTTTGCCAACTTATTTTATTCATACCTTAATGCCTCAACAGGATTCCTCGTTGCTGCTTTCCAGCTCTGCCACGAAACCGTTAACAACGCAATCCCTAACGCCAACACACCCGCCAAAGCAAATATCCACCAACTTAAACTGGTTTTGTAGGCGAAGTTTTCGAGCCATTTATTCATCGATAACCAGGCAAGAGGAGTTGCAATTACAAAAGCCACACCCACCCAGCGTGCGATTCCAAGGTTAATCATTGAAAGAATACTTTGAGTTCGGGCTCCATTAATTTTTCGCACGCCAATTTCTTTTACTTTCTGGCGAATAGAAAACAATGAAATACCAAAAATTCCCATCACAGAAATAAATACAGCTAAAACAATTCCAAGTGTAACTACCCGTGCTTCGGTCATTTCTTTTTCATAAAGGGTTTTCATTTTTTCTTCATGAAATACAGCTTTGGTTTCGTAGCCTTTGTACATTTTGTTAAAAGTGCTGTTTAAATGTGCCAGTGCTTTATTTTCCCCTCCGGAGGTATACCTTACTACAACATCGAACTGACGGAGAAAACGATTGGTTTTTTGAATTCTTACAGGTACAATTTCTTTACGCATCGACTGGAAATTAAAATCTTCAACTACACCAATAATGGTTGCACTTGGTGTTCCGTCCATACTTATTTGGGTACCTACTGGATTTTCTAATCCCAACGCTTTTACAGCTGCCTCGTTTAATAGAATATTATTTTTTGCATCGCCCGAATACATATCAGAAAAATAACTGCCTTCTTTTAGCTTGTACCCAATTAGTTCCGGGAAATTGGCATTACATGCAATTGATGCAATTCGTAATGTGTTATTGGTTTCTTTAACTTTTATAAAACCCGAACCAAGTTGGTCGCGGAAAGGAGGTGTTTCGTGAGTAAGCGAAACATCCAGTATTGAAGGTTCCTGTTTTAAGCGTTCAATTAAGTCTTGAAGTTTATTTACATCCTCGATGTCAGGGTTCTCAAAACCACCTTTCCAATTGGTATTTACAGCTGAATAGACTAGTAAATTTTCGGGATTGTAGCCGAGTCCTTTCGATTGCGCAAAATTTATCTGGTTAAAAATTAGAAAGGTAACTGCCAAAAACCATATAACAATTGCCATCTGTCCGGTTAGCAGTACCTTGTTAAGATTAACGCCAATTTTTAGTTTTGTGTTTTCTTTTTTTAGTAAACCTACTGGAGTCATTTTTCCGGTGCTGGCCGATGTAAAAAGCCCGGATATGGTGGCAGTTAATACGACCAAAGCAAGTATTGAAAAAGTAAAGGGCAGGTTTTCGAAGAAGTTGAATTCCAACTTTCGGTTAAAAAAGTTGTTGAACCAAGGTAAAAAAGCCCTGGCTATGAAAAGTGAAACAGGTAATGCAAAAATGACCAATAAATACGACTCGAACATTACCTGCTTCTTTACCTGCTTAACCGATGCTCCGTTAATTTTTCGCACACCAATTTCTTTGGCTCTGCCCAGGGCACAAGCGGTTGATAAAATTCCAAAGTTAAGACAGGCAGTTAACACAACCAGTGTAATCAGGAAAACCAAACCATACAGAATTCGGGCATTACCTTTTACAAAATGGCTATTGCTCAGGTAATCGGAATGCAAATACATGCGACTAAACTTCTGTAATTCATATTTCGACGTTCGAATTCCTGTCCATTCCTCAACATTCGCTTTGTTAATTTTTTCTTCTAAAAATTCAGTATTGGTATTTTTAGGAATCATTAAAAAAGTGGTAAAAAACGGGTACGCTTCAATAAATGAGCTGCACAGGTTTTTATGGTAAAAATCAAAATTGAACAGTAAATCAGCATTTACCGTCGAAAATTTACTAAAGTTATCGATTACTCCTTTTACCTGGAACGTGTATTCGCCCTGCGGAAATTTTAAATGTATTTCGTTCCCAACCGGATAGGTGTTGCCAAATATTTTCGAGGCAATTTTTTCGGTTATTAATATTGAGTTTGGCTCGGTTAAACGCGAAGAAGAAACTGGTTCGTTGCCTTTTAAGGTAAACATCTCAACAAAATCGGGGTCGACAAATAAGGATTTGGCCAATGCCTCTTCGTCCTCAATTTTAACCCACGACCTTGAATTTACCATCCGGCTCATTTTTTCTACTTCCGGCATCGATGTTTTTATCTGTGGCCCCAGATCGAGCATGGTCAAAGCATCGGTTGTTCCAGTTGATTTGGTATTGTTCAAAACCCGATATATTTGCGTAGCATTTTTATGTCCGGCATCGTATTTCAACTCGTTAATCACATACAACATTATTAACGATGACACTGCAAAGGCAATTACCAAACCCAAAAGGTTTATTCCTACAAATATTTTTTGTTTTAGGAAATAGCGAAATGCTGATTTTAGGTTGTAGAAAAACATAAGCTTGTTTTTTGAAATTTGCTAATTGTGCGTTATGTATCCGTCAAACGGTTTTGAACGGCTTGACGGTTAAATGCGACTAATTTATTTTAGGTTTCAATTTAACGGTCATTTCGTTTTCCCCATCAATATCCACTTTTTGGCTTTCAAATCCATTGGCGCTAAAAAACAATTGTTTTGCCCCCGCTGGTGTTTCAATCAGGAATTTTCCGTCTGAACCAGTCATGCTTCCGGTTTGGGTACCTGCCACTATCACCATTGCCATACTTATTGGCTCATCGTTTTCGGCACTTAATAGAATACCTTTGGCTATAATTGGTTTTGGTTTTTCAGCCTTTTTAATTTCTTGTGTTTTTTTCTCCTTGTTTTGTTTTGTTTGGTTACAAGAAATGGTTATACACAAGGCAATAACGATTAAAAGGAATAGTTTTGTTTTCATAATTAATTGGTTTTTAAGTTTTTTACTCGTTTATTTACATCAAATAATTCTTTATCAAATTTCGGGTTAATTTCAATTTCACTTATAACGGTCTCCCTATCTGCAAAACTTCCGTCTAACATTTGCGACCGTTGAATTTGTTTAAAAGCGAAAAGAATGTTTTGAACTTTTTTGTATTTCATGAATGTAACGGATCTATATTCGTTCCCATCGGTTAAATCTCCTGAATAACTCATTTTATAAATTAAATTGTTTTGGGGGTTGATGTAATAATACAGCGTATCTTTTTCCGGGCTTGTCAATCTGATTTTATAAAATCTACCGTTTTTAAAAACAGCATCCTTCATCTTTTTAATAGTATAGCCTTTTTTTTCCCAGTTGTATAAAACCCCTTCAATGTCTGTTCGCAATTGAATACGCAATTTATCTTTCTCCGTAGGGTTTCGCTCATAGGGTTCAGACCCACTTGGATCTCTCCAAAATTTATTGTTTGTATACGCATAAGCGTCTTCGCCATATTTACCAAAAACCTGCTCCAAATATGATCTTTGTTTGTCAATTGAAAGGACAAAATCGGGTTTCAGGAATTTTTCATGGATATCCTTGCCGGGTTTCTTCAAAAAATGATTCACATAATGTCCTTTGTACCGAATAGTTTGTACCTCTTTCAAATATTCCATTCCTATGGCTTTGTAGTGTTCTTCAAGAATCTGTTCAAGAGGTTGGCTGCTGCCATTATTGAACGACAAACACAAAAAGAAAAATATGTAAATATTTTGTTTCATATATTTTTAATCATTTATGTTCTTCTAGTCAGGGCTTTGCTTGATGTGAAACCCTGACTATTCATAGCGCAAAGCTTCCACCGGATTCCTGGTAGCCGCTTTCCAACTCTGTCAGCTAACTGTCTATAGTGCAATCCCCAAAGCCAACACTCCTGCCAGTGCAAATACCCACCAGCTTAAAGTGGTTTTATAGGCAAAGTTCTCCAGCCATTTATTCATGGCGTAGTACGCAATTGGGCATGCTATTATAAAAGCAATTACGACCCATTTAACAAAGTCTTTGTTTAGCATGGCTAGTACTTCTGAGACTTTGGCACCATTTACTTTTCGGATGCCGAAAAGCTTCGTGAATTGCTGAAATAATTTTTCTTCATTTTTTTTGTATTTTTGAAGTAAAAGAATTCGAGATGTTATTGAATAAAAGAATAACCATAGAACCTGGGAAACGGAATGGAAAACCCTGTGTAAGGGGAATGCGAATAACCGTTGGGGATGTGTTGAGCTACCTTGCATCAGGAATGACTTTTGATGAAATCCTTGATGATTTTCCTTATTTGGAAAAGGAAGATATTCTTGCTTGTTTGAGTTTTGCTGCAAATAAAGAACGCATTGAACTTTCTGCCTGATGAAACTTCTTTTTGACCAAAACCTGTCACCAAAACTTACCACATTTTTCTTAAAAACATTTTCCGGGTCTAAACACTTACAAGACATCAACCTGGATATTGTTTCAGATTCCCTGGTTTGGGAATATGCGAAAAACAAAGAATTTACCATTGTTACCAAAGACAACGATTTTAATAACCTTGTTTCCATGTTCGGGTTTCCTCCAAAAGTTATTTGGATACGTCGTGGTAATTGTTCAACAAAAGACATAAAAGAGCTACTCATATCTAA
>JANQHI010000040.1 GCA_028282705.1 Prolixibacteraceae bacterium
TTTCTTGCATAGCCAAAGCTATGGAAGGAAAATTAGCTGAAATCCAATGGGATCAAGATGTTGCTAGTAGTTTTTCAATTTAACTTTTGACAACTTCACTTCAAATACTTTTTTTTCTCCCTTCTAGTCATTTCCAACCCTATTATTTTATCAATATGTTCTGAAGTATAAACACCCGGGGCTAGTATTTTTACAGTTTTTTCACCCTTTAGGTGGAATTTGGGGATAATGGTTTTCCAATTGCGCGAACGCATATCAGCATGGAAAACAGTAAAGCCTGCAAAGGGGAAGGGCTGCATGGCTGTGTTTACTTCACCCAATATATCTCCAGGGTAAATGGTTTCGCCTACCTGGTAGTATACCTTGTTGTGGGCAAAGTTGGTGTATTCTGCCATGGTTCCATCCTCATGCAAAACCCTCACCAGGTTATTTACCTGTTGGTATTTTTTACTGCCACTATCAATTTCTGGGACATTGGAAATGGCTTTTACCACAACCCCTTTCCTTGAGGCACAAATGGCAGTTGATTTTTCCATTTTAAAACCCAGTGAATACCATTTGCCAGTGATACCTGTACCCATAAAACTTTCAGGGGTCTCAATATGGAAAGAAGAGGTTTCCTTTCCCTTTTCAACTGGGAAAAGGTAAGGGAATCTTTCATCAATATTTGGTTTAGGATGTGCTTTGTACCATTTATAAGTGTAGTTAAAACGTGGGCTTCCTTCTTCATATTCTTTCATAACAACTAAGAATTCTGAAATTCCGGGCTCAACCCTTTTGATCATGGGTAAATCTTCATTAAAACTTGCCAGTTCAAGGTATGCAAAATCAAAAACAACATATACAGGTGTATTTGTGTGGTTATAAGCCCTAATGTGTGCATCACCTACAGCATCATAATCATGCTTTAATTCTACCTCTTTTTGCCCAAATGAATAAATACACACATTGGAAAAAGCAAGTAGGAGGATAAAGGTTTTCATAAATGATTTTTTAGTTTAAAGAGTAACGTGGTATTATTAATTTTCTTTTGTGGATATGAACTTAATAATTTTTTGAAAGATTTACCAATTTAAAGTTGTTTAAAGTAAAAAAGATAGGGTAAGTACAGAAAAAGTACTGGTTATAAAATAAAAGTGGCCTGATTTTTTCAGGCCACTTTGGAGAGTATATATTTTTTGGTTTAGTTTAGTTGTCAATATCAATATCAAGGTCCATGTCCATATCCATATCTCCAAGGTCAATATCCAGGGAATTGGTTATTTTACCAATGTTTTTTGGGTCAATCATCCCACGAATGCTGATCAATACATTTTCATCACCACCAATGACCATCAACAGTTCACTAAGCTTGTTCCCTTCTGCAGTTTTACCATAAAACCTTATTACTTCATTCTCTTCAGTGACCTCCATAAGCACTTCATAGTTATGATTTTTAAAGAAGCCACCTTTTTCAAGTTCTTTATAAAAATCAAGTTCCTTGTTCAGTTCACTGTTTTCAACAGTCAGGATGCGCACACCATTTAGTTCACTAAGCAGGTCATTTACACCTTCTTCTCCTGTGTCAATCTGGCTGGCAAACCCTAGCAATGCCCCTGAGATATTCACTGTTGTGATCCCTTTTTGGTGGGCATATTTTTCAAACAACTTGTCTATGGGGCTTTTTTGGGCAAACAGTACCATAGGTACCATAAATGCCAATAACAGAACTAATTTTTTCATGATATTCGTTTTTATTGGTTATTCAAATTTTTAATTTTCTCATATTTTTTAAATCCTTTTTTTAAGGTTCTTGCACCTTTAGAGAGTGGCTTTGAGGCATCTTCAAGGGTCGAAACTTTTGCCAGGGGCTGTACACTTTCATTCAATTTTTGTATGCTGGCTAGCTGGTTCACACCCACATTATATTTGCTACCAACAAATTTTAATGTTTTAGTGGCATAGGCATAAGCTTCTTCCGGGTTATCAAAAGTATCTTCAAAAGGTTGTTGTTGTTGCTCATAAAATAGGACACCTCCCAGGATAATAATTATTGAGGCAGCAATACCTGTAACCATTTGCCACATTACCCGGTATTTTTTCTTTTCATTGTGTTCCTGTTCCAGGATGTAATCCATAATATCATCCTGAAATTTTGAATCTTCATTGCTACCTGCAAGTTCAGTAATCCCTCCAAAGAATTCTGCATATTCTTTAACCTCGTCAGCAATATCCCCTGATTGGAAATATTCCATCAACAATTTTTCATCTTCAACAGATGAATTACCATCAAAATATTGTTGCAGTAATTGTTTTACTTCTTTGGTTTCCATCTTCATTTTGTTTTAAAAATTCATCACGCACCTTTTTTCTTGCCCTTGAAAGGTTTACCCTGATAGCATTGAGTTTTAACCCAGTTACTTCAGCAATTTCGTCAAATGAGTACTGTTCCAGGTCACGTAAATGCATCACAGTTTTTTGTAGGTCAGGTAACTGGCTGATCAGCTTTTTGACCTGGATCGCTGACTCTGATAATTCTACATTTGAATGAACATCTATGCTTTCTTCTTCAAGCCTTTTTTCTATGCTTTCATCAATCCTGGAGGTCCTGTTGCCCCTGATAATATCAAGGCACCTGTTTCGTGCCATGCGTATGGCAAAAGCCTCTATGTTTTCTATTTTTGTAAGCTCTTCCCTTTTTTGCCATAGTTTTAAGAACAAGTCCTGGACCACATCTTTTGCTGCTTCTTCATCTTTCAGAAAGTGTGTACAAAACCTAAGTAATTTGTTACTTATGGGTAAAACCCTTGTTTTAAAATCCCTGGCTACCATTAACTTACTTACATGTATTCCTGTTTTCAAAGGTAAGACGTTCATGGCTAAATGTTATTACATCAATTTTTTATTTTTTTTAGTTCTATTATTTATTGTGTTGTAAGTCAGTATTTTAGGTTTTTTTTTGGTTGTCCTTATAATTTAAGTTATTGGTTTTTTCATTATTGGGGTAGGGGAATTAAGATGGTTTGGTGTGTTATCTGTCAGATAATCAGGTGTATATATTTCTATTTTTAGATTTTTTTTTGTAACTTGAATAAAAACCCAATGTTATGGCACGCTTTTTTCACCTATTGCTAGCAACCTTAATAACCTTGTTAAGCAGTGTTGTATCCTCTCAAAAACCTCATGAGAATCAAAAAAATCCAGCATCAGGTTTGTATGGGGAAACCTTTTTCTTTGATGGGCATACACATCAGGGTTTTGGGATGACCAACATGGGCCTGGCTTTAGATGCAGGTTATTTATTAGAAAGGGGTTATGATGCCTTTGTTTTTGCACTTCCTGTTGACAGGTCAAAAACATCTAACCTGTTTGCAAGGATTGAAAATGAAGTAAAACAACTTGAACAAATTAATACTGATAATGATTTTATCTTATTCCCAAAATCAGCATTTGATGTGAATTATAATTATGGCTCAAAAAAGCTGTCAGCCATTTTGGCCATAGAGTATTTCCACGGTGTTTTTGGAGGAAAAGCTGAACTTGTTGACAGGTATGCTGAGTTGGGCATCCATTCAATTACATTAATTGATAACCAGGTTGACAACCTTTTTGAGCATGTTTCTGGTGGGGTACAATTAACAGAGTTTGGGAAACTAGTAATTGATAAAATGAACCAGCATAATATGCTGATTGATGTAAGGCATATTACAGAGAAGGAATTGGTGGAAATTGTTAAGTATTCAAAAAGGCCTGTTATCTCTTCACATGCACATGCCAAAGGGGTAGCAGATTTAAACTATAACTATTCAGATGAACTATTGGAAGTTTTAAAAGAAAAAAATGGCATGGTATTGATCTCGTTTAACAGGAATGGGTTATTCTGCCCCAAAGAGCCAACAGTAAATGGGGTTGAAAGGTTAGTAGAACATATTCATTATGTGATTGGTAAGATAGGTATAAGCAATGTGGGTATAGGGACTGATTTGCAGGCATATGGAAGATATGTGCCAAAAGACCTGAACCATACAGGTTGTAAGAATGCAATAATAAGTGAATTGCAAAGGAGAGGTTATACAAATGCAGAAATTGAAAAAATTATGGGTGAAAATTACCTTAGAATGCTGAAAAAGTTTTAAAAGGTTATAAAAAAAATCTGCTTTTGCAGCAAAGTTCCTGAGTTATAGGCTAATTTTCTGTAAAAAAATTACGTAAATACCAGAATTTTTGTAAATTTTGCGCGAAACCTAACACAAATACCATGAAATCGCGAGAAGCGTTTGAATTATTATTTGATATTCAGGCAAAAATAATGGATATCAAAAAAAGGGCAGAGGGCAATTTGGAAGAAGAAATGGAACAGGTAATTTCTCTCATTAAACACGCCCAAGAGTTGATAAATGGAGAGGAAAATGGTTTTGCAAATGGCTATGAGCCTTGGAATGCTGATAACCTTTTTCAACAGATTGTAGAAAACATTTCTGATGCTATTTATATTACTGACCTAAAAGGAGACTTCACTTACATTTGTAAAAATGTTGATGTTGTTTTTGGGTATTCCTATAATGAACTCCTTCAAAAAGAAAATATCAAATATATTTTGGGTGAAGATTTGTATAGCATTGATAAATTAAAAACCACTGGGGAAATCAAAAATATAGTGAGGAGTGTTCCTAATAAGCAGGGTGAAATGCTTTCTCTAATTATTAATATTAAAAAAGTTTCAATAGGAAAAGGAGAACTTCTGATTACATGCAGGGATATTACAGAAAGAAGGAAGTTTATGCAAGACCTTGTTGAGTCAAGGATATTTTCTGAAAAGCTTCTTGAAAGCATGAAAGATGGGTTTTGTATCACTGATGAAAGTGGCTTACATCTTGATGTGAATAATTCCCTTTGCAATATTACAGAGTATGATAAAGATGAATTGGTGGGGAAACGGCCACCTTACCCATATTGGCCAGAGGAAGAGCTTGGTAATATTAACCAGGCATTTAAAAAAATCCAAAAAGGTTATAAGGAAGATATTGAATTGACCTTCAAGAGGAAAAGTGGGGAACGTTTCCCTGTGATAGTTTCTCCTTCACAAGTGAAGAACAATCAAGGAGCATTAATAGCTAATTTTGTCACAGTCAAAGATATTTCTGAATTGAAGAAGGTGGAAGCAGAGTTAGAAATCCATAAAGAAAACCTTGAAGGGTTGGTAAAGGAAAGGACAAAAGAACTGGAGGAAAAGAATGTAGAGCTCGAAAATTTCAATAAACTATTTGTGGGAAGGGAATTCAGGATTAAAGAATTAAAAGATAAAATCAGGGAATTAGAAGGAAAAACAGAAGAGTAATTACTTCATGAAAGGATTTGGCAGAGAGAAGCATTGGGAAGATATTTGCAAACAAAAGGCATTGGAAGTAGTTAGTTGGTACCAGCCCAACCCATTGCAGTGGGATTGAAATCAAACAATATTCAGAAAAATCCATAGCAACCCTTTTCAGGGATAATTTTTTTTCTGGTTGATAGTAAAAAATAAACCATATTAACTCTTCTAGTTCATCCCAGAATTTTATTTTTTGTAGTTTTAGGAAGAAAAGTTAAACAAACAAAATAAATTTTTAATCCAACCTTTTACTAAAAGATGAGAAAGAATTTTACATTTATGAAACAAGTAGGTTACCTAGTAATGCTGTTTATTGTTTTTACAGCCTGTACAAAACAAAAAGAAAGCACACAATTCCCCAATGTTGTTTTAGTTTATATTGATGACCTGGGTTATGGTGACGTTAGTTGTTATGGGGCAACTGAAATTACAACCCCAAATATTGATAAAATTGCTGAAAATGGATTAATGTTCACTAATGGGCATTGTGCTTCAGCAACTTGCACGCCTTCAAGGTATGCCATGCTTACAGGGGAATATGCCTGGCGCAGGAAAGGAACAGGTATTGCACGTGGAAATGCAGCAATGATCATTGGGCATGAAAGGTATACCCTGGCTGATATGTTTAAAAATGCAGGATACCAAACAGGGGTGGTTGGTAAGTGGCATCTTGGCTTAGGGCCAGAAGGGGGTGCTGATTGGAATGCTGAAATTAAACCAGGACCTCTTGAACTGGGGTTTGATTATAGCTTCCTGATACCTGCAACTGGAGATAGGGTTCCATGTGTATATGTTGAAAACCATAAAGTGGTAGGTCTAGACCCAAATGACCCAATTGGGGTAAGCTTTGATAAAAAGGTAGGTGATGAACCAACAGGTAAAGAAAATCCTGAACTACTCACGAAAATGGTTCACAGCCATGGGCACAATAATACCATTATAAATGGCATTGGCAGGATTGGATGGATGACAGGAGGCAATGCTGCGCGCTGGGTAGATGAAGACATGGCTGATGTGATTACAGAAAAAGCCATTGATTTTATTAACAGGAATAAAGAAAAACCTTTCTTTTTATATTTTGCAACCCATGATATCCATGTGCCAAGGGTTCCCCACCAACGTTTTGTGGGTAGCACTACAATGGGGTCCAGGGGTGATGCTATTATGCAAATGGATTGGTGCACAGGGCAGATAATGGAAACTCTTGAAAAGAATGGAATTACCGAAAATACCATAGTGATCTTTACTAGTGATAATGGGCCTGTTATTGATGATGGGTATCATGACCAAGCTGTTGAGAAGCTGGGGGAACATAACCCTTCAGGTCCTTTGCGAGGGGGGAAATACAGTGCTTTTGATGCAGGTACCAGGGTACCCTTTATTGTGAGCTGGCCATCAAAAATCAAACCTGGTGTTTCTGATGCACTGGTTTCACAGGTCGATTTTTTCCATTCCTTTGCTGCATACACTGGGCAGCAATTGGGTGAAGAGGATGCCCCTGATAGTTTCAATACCATTGAAACATTCCTGGGGAAAAGCAATGAAAGCAGGGAGCACCTGATTGAGCATGCGCGTGCACTTTCGCTTATAAAAGGTTATTGGAAGTACATTGAACCTAAAAAAGGTGCAAAAATTAGTAGGTATACAAACATTGAGTTGGGGAATGATACTGTACCTCAGTTATACAACCTTAAAGAAGATTTAGGTGAGCAGGAAAATCTTTCACAAAAATATCCTGAGAAAACAAAAGAGTTGGCTGGCCTGCTAAAAGAAATTAGGGAGAAAGGTAGTTCACGCCCTAAATAGGGGGCAACTTTTACCTTGAAAATCCTTTTTGGGAACTCAGATTTACCCGGTATTAAAAATACCCTACTAGAACCTACTGGGGTTCTCAAAAGGATATTGATTAAGCATTCTATTTAATTTCTTCAATGGTATAGCCAGGGTTAACCCATAAACCAACTATTTCAACGTCTTGCCCAACAATTTTTTTAGGTTTACTAGTTCCTGGGTTTCTTTTTCTTACCTGAATAAGATTCCCTTTTTGTAGAAGTATCAGGTTTTGATTCTTCAACAAGCAGGCTTGAGTTTTCATAATAAGCTTTGCTAAAGCCCCTTAATACATCTTCTTTATATTGGCTATCTACTTCAAAAAAGGAGAATTTTTTCATCAGGTCAATTTTGCCAATGGGGATATTCCTTTTTCTGGTATTTTGGTTGATAAGCCCAATCAGCTTGGGTACATCCAGCCCCTTTTTTGTTCCTACATTAATATAAAAACGTGTATATCCTGCTTCAGCTCCTTTGTTGCCACTTCTGCCACTTCCTCTTACATCGCCCCTGTTGCTGCGTTTTTCTGTCCTGCTTCTGCGTTCATCTCCCTGCCTTCTTTCCTTGCGCCCTTTCCTTGATGACCTTGTTTCTTTAACATCTGCATTCAGGTCTCTGGCATTTTTATAGTAGTTCAGGAAACGGTTAAATTCAACTGAAACAACATGTTTGATAAGCTCTTCACGTGGAAGCCACTCCAGTTTTTTATAAATGGTAGGCATGAACTGCCCAATTTGGGTTTCATCAATTTCTACCTTTTCAATTTTGTCAATTAGGTTGAACAGTTGTTTCTCGCAAATTTCACGTCCTGTTGGTGCAGGTTTACGTTCAAATTTGGCATTGGCCATTTTTTCCAATTGCCTGATCTTGTTATTCTCCCTTGTGTGCACAATAGAAATAGAAGTCCCTTTTTTCCCAGCACGTCCTGTCCTTCCACTCCTGTGGATATACACTTCCAGGTCATCAGGAAGGTTATAGTTGATCACATGGGTGAGGCTGTCTACATCAAGGCCACGTGCAGCAACATCAGTAGCTATCAATAATTGGAGTTGCTTGTTACGAAAACGGTTCATAACATAAGTCCTTTGTGCCTGTGAGAGGTCGCCATGCAAGGCATCAGCATTGTAGCCACTTGCCATCATTTTATCAGCAACATCTTTTGTTTCGCTCCTTGTCCTGCAAAATACAATCCCATAAATATTAGGGTGTACATCAGCAATCCTTTTCAGGGCTTCAAAACGGTCGCGTGCATTTACCATGTAGTACACGTGGTTTACATTTTCGGCAGCAGCATTTTGTTTCCCCACTGAAATTTGCTCAGAATCTGACATGTAATTCTTTGCCATCTGGGCAATTTCTTTAGGCATAGTGGCCGAAAATAGGAATGTCCTTTTTTCAGCAGGCGTGCCTTCCAATATGGCATCCAAATCTTCTTTAAAGCCCATGTTAAGCATTTCATCAGCCTCATCAAGGACAAGCCATTTTATGTTATGCACCTTTAGTACTTTTCTTTTGATCATATCAAGTGACCTGCCAGGGGTACCAACTACAATTTGTACCCCCTTTTTTAGTGCTTTAATTTGTGGCTCAATGCTAGCACCTCCATATACAGCACATACCTTAATGTTAGGGATATATTTTGTAAATTTTTCAATGTCTGAAGTGATCTGCATGCACAATTCACGGGTGGGGCATAAGATCAGGCTTTGTACATCCCTTGAATTTTTATCAGCCAATTGGATAATTGGAAGCCCAAAAGCAGCAGTTTTACCTGTCCCTGTTTGTGCCAGTGCAACAAGGTCTTGCTCTTTTTCAAGGATAAAAGGGAGGGTTTGTGCCTGGATAGGGGTAGGGGTTTCAAAGCCCATGTCACCAATGGCTTGTAGGATTTTGGAGTCTAACCCTGCTTCTGTAAATTTATCTATCATCTAAATGAATTCTTAATTTTAAAATATAAGTATAAAAACTTTTGAAATACAGGAAGATCATATGAAAATCAGGCCATGTAATTCTTAAGCGCGCGCAAAGGTACGCTTATTTAACAGATAATGAAGGATTAACAATGTTTTTTTATAAGATTTAATATTGGGACACACCTATTTAAATGCCTGTTCAATATCATCAACCAGGTCTTCCCAGTTCTCTATACCAACTGACAAGCGCAACAGCCCTTTTGAAATACCTTCTTTTTCCAGCTGTTCTTCATTTAAATGCCTGTGAGAAGTTAGGGCAGGTGCGCAAATGGTAGTCTCTACACCACCAAGGCTTACTGATGGCCTTATCAGTTTTAATTTCTTCTGAAAAGCATAACTGTCATTATCAACCAATTCAAATGATAGCATACCCCCAAATCCCAGCATTTGCTTTTTTGCAATATCATGCCCATTGTGTGTAGCTAACCCTGGGTAATAGACATGTTCAATTTTTGGGTGGTTGTTGAGTATATCAGCAATGAAGCCTGCATTTTTATTTTGCTGGTTCACCCTTACTGACAATGTTTTCAAGCTTCTTTCCAATAATGAACACATTTGTGCATTCAGGCTACCTCCCAGGTGCAGTGCCATAGGCCTGATTGTTGAAATTATCTCTTTTGTGCTAACCACTGCCCCAGCACAAATATCACTGTGCCCACTCAGGTATTTGGTGGCACTATGCAATACAATGTCAATCCCAAAATCAATTGGGTTCTGGTTGATTGGGGAAGCAAATGTATTGTCAATAATGGTTAGGATGTTTTCCTTTTTTGCCAGTTGTGCAATAGCTTCAATGTCAGTAACCTGTAAAAGTGGGTTTGATGGGGTTTCAATATAAATTACCCTGGTTTCAGGGGTTATGGCTTTTTTAAAACTTTTAGGGTGGTTGTTTTCAACAATGGTATAGCTGATGCCAAACTGGTCAAGATGGTTGGTTACCATGCTGAAAGTCCCACCATATAGCCCTTTCTGAAAAACCACATGCCCATTTTTCTGTACCAGTGAAAACAAGGTAGAGCTAATAGCTGCCATCCCTGAAGAAAAAACCAATCCATCTTCCCCATTTTCAAGGGCAGCTATTTTTTCAACAACTGATTGCTGGTTAATGGTATTAAAATACCTTGGGTACACAATGTGGGGTGCATCAAGGTAGCCTACTGATGTGGATGCATAAATGGGGGTATTTGTCCCCATGGAATTTTCATCAAATTGGGTTCCTGAATGGACAGCTTGTGTCTCTTTTTTTTGGTTCTTCACAAAAAGTATTTTTGGTAATAAATGGCTTCAGGAGTTGAAGATAAAAATTATTCATCAATTATCCAGTAACCAGCAACCTGCACCTAGCCCTTACTATGCAAACAAATATGGTTTCCTTCAGTATCTTCAAAAACAGCATAATAGCCAATTTCTTCTGTAATCAGGGTTTTGGATAGCACTACCTTACCACCACTGGGTTCAACCTTGTTAAGTACCACGGAAAGGTCTTCACCTCCTTGTAAATACACTTTGCTTCCCAATGAACTGGGAACATACCCTTGCCCTTGGACTATAGCACCACCCACTCCTTGCTTTTCCTGGTCCATTAAAAAGAACCCCATCAGGTTAGGTCCCATTTGCTCTTCAGGCATTTCAAAATCATAAATTTTTGAATAGAATTCCTTTGCCCTGCTAAAGTTAAGGACAGGTATCTCAAACCATACTGCTACATCTTTTGGTAATTCCATAATGTTTTATTTTACTGTTTGTAATCCTTAACAGGTTATGGCATAAATAGTTTAAGGATTACAGAAAAGACGGCAAAAGCTGCTATATCCTCCAGCCTCTTTCCAATACTTATAATTGTTTTAAAGGAACTACCAAAGAACCGTTCTCTACTAAAAGAACGGTTCTTTTTTCTGGAATATAGGATACAATAAAATTGGATATTTGATATAGTAGTTGTTGATAATGGAAAGAGCAATAAGTTTAGGTTTGATTTAACTATATTTGCTTTACCAATTAACCAAATAAGAATGACAAATAAACCACTGATTTTAGTAGTTAATGATGATGGGGTACATGCTAAAGGGATACATGAGTTGATTGATGTTATCTGCAACTTTGGGGATGTGGTGGTAATTGCCCCAGAGAGCCACCAGTCAGGGAAATCAGCAGCCATAACAGTTGATGCACCATTGCGTGCCACAAAAATTGAAGAAAATAATGGGGTGGTAATATACAAATGCAATGGTACCCCTGTTGATTGTGTAAAACTGGGGTTTAACCAGTTGCTTGAACGCAAACCTGATTTTGTGGTATCGGGCATTAACCATGGGGCAAATTCATCCATCAGTGTAATTTACAGTGGCACTGTTGGGGCAGCCATTGAGGGCAGCTTGCATGGGGTTCCTTCTGTGGCTTTTTCATTGTGTGACTACAGCCCAAATGCAGATTTTTCAAAAGCTAAAATTGTTTGTGCCAAAGTATTCCAGCGTGTAATTGAAAATGGGCTGCCACAGTTTACCTGCCTGAATGTGAACATCCCTGTGGGCAATATTAAAGGCATTAAAGTAGGTAGGCAGGCCAGGGGGAAATGGATGGAAGAGTTTGAAAAACGCACAGACCCCCATAACAGGGATTACTATTGGTTGTCAGGGTATTTTCAAAGCTTTGAGGATGAAACAGATGATACAGATATTAATGCCCTGGAAGATAATTTTGCATCTGTTGTGCCCGTTAATATAGATATGACTTGCTACCATGCTTTGCAGGAATTAAAAAGATGGGATTTCTGATATGAGGAAAAGAAAAAAGAATGATAAAATGGGTATTGGCTTTATGGCTGGTATCCTTTTGCCTTTGGTTATTTTTGTTTTTATCCACTATACACGTTACCCAGATGTCCCTTTAATTGATTATGCAAAAGACCTTTGGGAGATGAAGGTTTTTATTAAGATAATGAGCCTTTGCGTTTTTCCAAATTTGTTGGTGTTCCTCCTTTATATCAGGAGGAAAAAAGATGCTGCTGCCAGGGGGGTACTAGCTGCTACATTTGTATATGCTTTGTTGGTTCTAATCTCACAGGTATTATAAAATGGAACGAGTCCCGAGCACTCGGGACGAGTTACATAAGTTACCATTGAAAATTAATAATATAAACGAATGAAATATTATTTAATAGCTGGAGAAGCCTCAGGAGACCTGCATGGTGCCAACTTAATAAAAGAGCTTAAGGATGCTGAGAAAGAAGCCCAGTTCAGGTTTTTTGGAGGAGGCCTTATGCAAGCTGAATCTGATAACCTGGTAAAACATTATAAAGAAATGGCATTTATGGGGCTGTGGGATGTGGTATACAATATCAGGACAATCAGGCGCAACATGGAGCTTTGCAAAATGGATATTTTAGCTTTCAACCCTGATGTGCTTATACTGATTGACTACCCTGGCTTTAATATGAGGATGGCTGAATTTGCCAAAAAATCAGGGATAAAAGTATTCTATTTTATATCACCAAAAATTTGGGCCTGGAAAGAGTGGAGGATCAAAAAGATCAAAGCTTATGTGGATGAAATGTTTACCATCCTCCCTTTTGAAACTGGTTTTTATAAAAAGCATAATTACAATGTCCACTATGTGGGAAATCCTTTGGTTGAAAAGATAACTACTTTTCAGGAGAAGGTTAGCACAGCAGAAGAGTTTAGGAAAAAGAATAAACTGGATGAATGCCCAATAGTATCCCTATTAGCAGGAAGCAGGAAAGGGGAGATCAAAATGATCTTGCCACTGATGTTGGAATTGTCTGATTGTTACCCTGATTTCCAGTTTATTATTTCACAAGGTCCTTCAGTACCAGAGGAGCTTTATAAGAAGGTTTTGGGTGGCAGGAATATTCCTCTTTTTCAAGGTGAAACTTATGAGTTAGTGTCACATTCCCATGCAGCCCTGGTTACTTCAGGTACAGCAACCCTGGAAACAGCTTTGTTGAATACTCCTCAGATTGTATTGTACAAATTCAGGGGCAATAAACATTTTGGCAAGTGGTTCCGAAAAACATTTATCAAAATAAAATATGTGTCCTTACCTAACCTTGTGGTTGATAAAGAAGCTGTGAAAGAGTTTATTATGGAAGAAATGACTTTAGAAAATGTAAAGCCAGCTATGGATAAGCTGCTAAATGATCAAGGTTTCAGGAACAAAATATATGAAGATTATGCCCAACTAAAAGAACTAATGGGAGGACCAGGTGCAGCAAAAAGGGCTGCCTTGAAAATGGTTGAATTATTGGTAGGATAGTAAATTAAAAAAGAAATACTAGATACTAGGTAATTGAATCTTGATACTAGATATTAAATTATGTACCATTTACTTAAAAAAGAGATAAACAGTTTCCTTGGCTCCCTGATTGGTTATATTGTTATTGTAACCCTTTTGTCAACCTGTGGCTTGTTTTTATGGGTATTTAAAGGAGGGTATAATGTGGTTGAAAATGGGTATGCTACCCTTGAAAGCCTTTTTGCCCTTGCCCCCTGGTTGTACCTGTTCCTGGTGCCAGCCATTACCATGAGGATGTTTGCTGAAGAGAAAAAACAAGGGACAATGGAAGTACTCCTTACCAAGCCTGTATCAGACAGGAAGATTGTCCTGGCTAAATTCTTTGCTGGGATCATTTTAGTATCCATTTCACTTCTTCCCACCCTCATTTACTTTTATTCAGTATATCAATTGGGAAACCCAGTTGGTAGCATTGATACAGGTGGTACTTGGGGGTCATACCTTGGGTTGCTTTTCCTGGCAGCCATATATGTAGCTATTGGTCTGTTTGCCTCATCAATAACTGATAACCAGATTGTGTCATTTGTAACAGCTATGGTGCTTTCCTTCATTTTTTATATGGGTTTTGAGTTTATTGGTGAAGCTGGTATCCCATATCCATTGGAAAAATTCCTAACATGGGTAAGCATTAATGAGCATTACCTGGCAGTAAGCAGGGGGGTAGTTGAATTTAATGACCTGGTTTATTTTATTGGGATAAAAATCATATTCCTGTATGCTACAAAGCTTTGTTTAAGGAAAGGGCAGGAAAAAAAGAAGCTTGTGTTAAAAGCATCCATGATACCTGCCATCCTGGTAGCTGCCTATATTGTTTCTGGTGTTAGCAACTTTAGGCTTGACCTTACTTCAGAAAAAAGGTATTCAGTTACTGAAGCAGGGAAAAATATGGTACAGAGGGTTGAACAGCCTGTGGAAATTGAACTGTTCCTTGATGGGGAGATGCCAGCAGGTTTCAGGAGGCTACAAAAAGCTGTAGTTGAAAAAGTGGATGATTTAGGTGCTCATGCTTCAGCAAAGATCAGGATGAGAATTACTGACCCTTATGAAACAGCCACAGGCACAGAAAGGAGTAAATTTTTTGAATGGCTTGAAAAGCAAGGCATTAAGCCTTATGATGTGAGGAATACCACAGAAAAAGGGGTGGTAACCAGTAGGCTATACCCTGGGGCAATTATCAAATATAAAGGGCAGCAATTGCCCCTGAACTTCCTGAAAACCAGTGAAGGGTTTAGCCATGAGGTGAACCTGAACCACTCTATTGAAGCCATTGAATTTGAACTGGTTGAAGCCATAAGGAAATTAACCAGGGAAAAGAAAAAACAACTGGCTTTCCTGAAAGGGCATGGAGAACTGAACCAATGGGATGTATATGATATTAGCAACAGCCTGTTAAATGATTTTTATGTTTCAAGGATAACCACTGGGCAGCTTATAGAAGGAGATAAAAAATATGATATAGTTATTTGTGCAGGAGCAACCATCCCTTTTGAAGAAAAGGATAAAATTGCCATAGACCAGTACCTGATGCAGGGAGGTAAATTAATGTGGTTTATTGACCCAGTGAGGGTAAGCTTGGATAGCCTGACCAGGGGATACATGACCCTGGCATTCCCTCATGATTTGAACCTGGATGATATGCTTTTCCAGTATGGGGTAAGGCTGAACACTGACTTGGTACAGGATGTATATTGCTCAAGGGTTATGGTAAATACTGCTGCATTTGGCACACCAGAAAACTTTACCCCTGAGCCCTGGTATTATTCACCTTTGTTAACTCCTTCTGACAACCACCCAATAAGTAGGAACTTAAACCTGGTAATGTCAGAATTTGTATCATCCATTGATACTGTCTCTGCCAATGCATCCATAAAGAAATCAGTTATCCTGTCCAGCTCTCCTTATGCCAGGAAAGTTAAAACCCCTTCAGGTATCAGCCTTGAAAACATAAATAACCCACCTGCAAAGGAGCTATTTAATATCCCATTTATCCCTACTGGAATCTTATTGGAGGGGATATTCCCATCAGTTTATAAAAACAGGATGGTTGAAAACCTGGGGTATTCACGGCAAGAGGTTATCAATGAAAGCCAACCCACCAAAATGATGGTTTTTTCTGATGCCAGTATCATAGCCAACCAGGTGGAATATTCTGCCAAAGGGCAAAGGATGTTTGAACTTGGTTTAGATATGGTAGCCCAAAAAACATATGGGAACAAGGAATTTTTGCTGAATGCCATACACTACCTGAATGATGAGGAAGGCATCATGCAGCTCAGGAACAGGGCATTAAAACTGAGGCTGCTTGATAAGGCCAGGTTGCGCGAACAAAAGCGCCAATGGCAGGTTATTAACGTGCTCCTGCCTGTTTTGCTGGTGTCTATCCTGGGTATTGTTTATAATATTAGGAGGAGGTATAAATTTTCGCGTTAAGAAATCGTGTAAAAAACGTTTTTTATTCAATAGGTAAATAACAGTAAAGTTTGTATATTCGTGTACTTGATGTAATAAAAACCCTTGTTCCTTCTGAAGGTTGATATAGGGAAAAGTAGAGAACGTAAAATCAGAAAATTAAATATACGCCAATGAAATTTGTAGTTTCAAGCACAGAGTTACTAAGCCATCTTTCTGCTATTAGCAAGGTGATTAGTAGTAAAAGCACCATGCCAATATTGGATAATTTTTTATTTCAATTAGGTGATTCAAAGATCACTATTACAGCATCTGACCTTGAATCAACCCTAATTACCAGCATGGAACTTGATAACATGGAAGGGGAAGGCAAGATTGCTGTCCCTGCAAAGTTATTGATTGACACGCTAAAGGAATTTCCTGAACAACCCTTAACTTTTCAGATTGATGATGATTCATTTTCTATTGTTATTTTCTCTGAAAATGGGAAGTTTAGCATAGTTGGGCATGATGGTGAAGATTTCCCTGAATTACCTGAAATAGACCAGGAAGGGGCTTCTTCCATTAATGTAAGCCACACAGTATTGCTGAATGGGATTGAAAAAACATTGTTTGCTACTGCAGATGATGAGCTGAGGCCTGTTATGAATGGGATATTTGTTGAGCTTACACCAGACTTTATGAGTTTTGTAGCCTCTGATGCCCATAAGCTTGTGCGTTACAGGAGGGCTGATGCAAAGGCTGAGATTGAGTCTTCATTTATCCTTCCTAAAAAGCCTGCTGCCCTTTTAAAAGGGTTGCTTCCTAAAGAAGAGTTTGATGTAAAACTTGAATTTGACGATAAAAATGCATTTTTTGAGCTTACAAACTTTAAACTCATTTCAAGGCTTGTTGAGGGGAATTACCCCAGTTACAATTCAGTGATCCCACAAAACAACCCTAATTCAATGGTGATTGACAGGCTAGTACTGTTCAACACAGTAAAAAGGGTATCTGTTTTTTCAAACCAGGCAAGCAACCTGATAAAGCTGAACCTTTCTGGTAACCAGTTGGTAGTGAGTGCTCAAGACATTGATTTCTCCATATCAGCAGTTGAAAAGTTAAATTGCCAGTATGAAGGAGAGGACATTGAAATTGGGTTTAAATCAACATTCTTGCAAGAAATTTTATCAAACATATCTTCAGCTGATGTGAAGGTTGAACTCAGTGACTCGACCAGGGCAGGGCTGTTGCTACCTGAAGAAAAAGAAGATGAGGATGAAGACCTGCTCATGCTTCTGATGCCAATGATGATAAACGTGTAAAATATTAATAATTTAACTCATTAAGGTATCCCTAAGATCAATGTGATAGTTTAAATTTGATTTTGAGGATACCTTTTTTATTTAATAGAAACTACAAATGGATCTCCAGTTAAAAAACCCTTTGGTATTTATTGACCTGGAAACTACAGGCATAAATATTGTTACCGACAGGATTGTTGAAATTGCCCTTATAAAAGTTAATATTGATGGATCAGAAGAAGAAAAGGAAATCAGGGTAAACCCAGGGATGCCAATACCTAAGCAAGCATCTGATATCCATGGTATTTATTATGATGATGTTAAGGATTTACCAACTTTTAAGGAAGTAGCAAAGTCATTGGCTAAGTTTATTGAAGGGTGTGACCTGGCAGGGTTTAATTCTAACCGTTTTGACATCCCATTATTGGCTGAAGAGTTCCTTAGGGCAGATATTGATATAGACCTAAAAAAGAGGAAATTTATTGATGTACAGGCTATTTTCCACAAAATGGAAAAAAGAACCCTGGTAGCAGCTTTCAAATTTTATTGTAAACAGGAATTGGTTGGTGCCCATGGTGCATTGGCTGATACCAGGGCAACACTCAAGGTATTAAAATCACAGCTTGACATGTATGATGGGGCAGAATATGAAGATGCCAAAGGAGTAAAAAGTACCCCCATTGTAAATGATGTGGAAAAGTTGAGTGAATTTTCATCTTATGACAGGAATGTTGATTTTATTGGGCGCATAGTGTACAATGATAAAGGAGAAGAAGTTTTCAATTTTGGCAAGAACAAAGGAATCTCTGTTGAAACTGTCCTGAAAGAGCAGCCTGGCTATTTTGGCTGGATCATGAATGGTGAATTCCCTTTGTACACTAAAAAAGTACTTACCAATATTAAACTCAGGATGAAATAGTGGCCACTTTCAGTTTTAAATGGAGTGTAAGTTACAGTTATGAAGATTATTTGTATTGGCAGGAATTATGCAAGCCACGCCCAGGAATTGGACAATGAAATTCCTGATGAGCCTGTCATCTTTATGAAGCCTGATACAGCTTTGCTTAGGAACAATGAAGCTTTTTATATCCCTGATTTTTCTGAATCAGTCCATCATGAAATTGAGTTGGTGGTGAAGGTAAAGAAAGCTGGCAGAAACATTGAAAGGAAGTTTGCTTCACGTTATTATGAAGAGGTTGGGTTGGGTATTGATTTTACTGCACGTGACCTTCAGGCACAGCTAAAAGCCAAAGGGCTTCCCTGGGAGAAAGCCAAAGCCTTTGATAAGTCAGCTGTTATCTCGCCCAAGTTTATCCCTGTAAAAGAATTAAAAGATATCAATTCCCTGCATTTCAGGCTTGACATAAATGGCAAAACTGTCCAGGAAGGCAATTCTTCTATGATGCTCTTCCCTATTGACCAATTGATTGAACAGGTTTCAAAATACTTTACTTTCAAAATTGGTGACCTGTTATACACAGGTACCCCAGCAGGAGTTGGTCCTGTAAAAATAGGTGACCACCTGGAAGGATACCTGGATGGTGAAAAACTCCTTGATTTTTTGGTGAAGTAGAGGTTTCATCTGCTATATTTTAAGACGAGATATTATATTTCTACAAAGTGGTTAAATTTGATTACAAGCTTTGGCAAAATGGAATTTATTGTTACACTTACAATAAAAATCAAAAGTTTTTAAAAATTAGATAAGGAAATACAGATGGAAAAATATGATTTTGAGATAGCACTGAAAGTGCGTGATTATGAATGTGATATACAGGGAATTGTAAATAATGCCAATTACCAACATTACCTAGAGCATTGCCGCCACCAGTTCCTGGAACAGATGGGTGATAGCTTTGCCCAGCTCCATAATGATGGTATTGATGCTGTGGTGATAAGGGCTGAACTGGACTATAAATACCCTTTGCGCCCAGGTGATGAATTCCTTGTCAGGGTAAAACTGGGTCGCCAGGGGAGGTTAAGGATTATTTTTGATCAGGAAATTGTACGCAAACCTGATGAAAAGCTTATTGTAAGTGCAAAGGTAATAGGTGTGCTTACAAAAAATGGCAGGCCACAGTCACCTGATATTCTGCTGGAAGGATTTGAAAAAGCAGGGATCACTTTTGACCAGGTTTAAGGCTGGGCAATACCCCTGGCAATTTTTTCCATGGGTAGGATACAATTATAAATAAATCTATTGACAGGGGTGGGGATGTTATATTTTTCCCCCAGCTTTACCACAGTGCCATTTTGGTATTCTATTTCTGAAGGTTTTCCTTCCATCGCATCCCTTGCCAATGAAGAGTAAGTGTGGTAGGGAATAGTATCATGGAATGCCAGGGTCTTTTCAATAAAATCACCCTTTAGATTGACCCCCGCAGCTTTTCCAACATTGAAAGCCTCAGTGAAAAGTTCTTTGGTAAGTTGCCTTGTGCCAGGATTCTGAAGTACTGCCCCATAGGGTGACCTGGTAAGTGCCATTAGCCCACTTATGCAAATGGTGATAAACTTCTGCCAGGCCTCTACTTCAATATCTTTGGCAATATGGTTAGTAATTGCTGCTTCTGTAAAAACTTTATTAATGAGCTGTGAACGACCGCTTTTTCTATTATCAAACTCCCCAAAAATAATGGTAGGTTCAACCCCAATATGGTTAATAACCCCTGGCTCTTCTATTTTGCTGATAATCCTGCATATTCCATTGATAACATATTTCTTCCCAATTATTTTAGCTAATTCCTGTGCTGCCAGAATCCCATTTTGAAGGGGAAGGACTGCTGTATTCTCACCCACAACTGTTTTTAGTTGGTCAGCAATACCTTTTACCTGCCAGGCTTTTACAGCCACTATCACCAGGCCGGGGTTTTGGATGGATGATAGGTTAGAAGTTACATATGCATTCCTGACCACAAAATCACCTTTAATACTTTTAACCAGAAGCCCTTTTTCTTTGATTGTTTCTAGGTGCTGCCCCCTGGCAATAAAAGTAACTTCATTTCCTGAATTGGCTAACAGCCCTCCAAAATACCCACCAACTCCTCCTGTCCCAACAATAGTGATTTTCATTTTTATCCAATTTAATATATGGCATGAATGTAATTTCTTTTCAGGAATAAATATGCAATTAAAAGTGCAAAAAACATTACATTTAAATTTCAAACATAAAGTTACTGAAATGAAGAAAATAGCCCTAATCCTGTTGGTTGCCTTAATAGCAGCTTGTTCCCCAAAAAACAATAACCAGGAAAAGTTAACTGGCGAAACTCTCAAAGAAATTAAGCAGCTTACATTAACCATTGAACAGGCTAACCATTTATCAAAGTTGCCTTTAAAATGTATGCAGCAGGAATACCCTAATAAGTTGAGCCAAACACTGGGCTCTGAAAAGGATATTGATACCCCAAAAACATTACACCCTGCTTTTTATGGGTGTTTTGACTGGCACTCATCAGTGCATGGGCATTGGATGTTAGTGAAACTGTTAAAGCTTTTCCCTGGACTGGAAAATAAAGATGAAGTCATTAATAAATTGGCTCAGAATATTACAGCAGAAAATATCTTGGTTGAGGTTGGTTATTTCAAACGTGAAACAGAAAAATCATATGAAAGGACTTATGGGTGGGCATGGTTATTAAAACTGGCTGAAGAATTGCACACCTGGGATTCAGATTTTGCAAAAGAGCTGGAAACCAACCTACAACCTTTAACTGACCTGATAGTTGGGCGTTACCTTGATTTTCTTCCACGCCTAAATTACCCAATCAGGGTAGGGGAGCATACCAACACTGGTTTTGGGCTGGCATTTGCTTGGGATTATGCCAACACTGTGGGCAATATGGAGCTTAAAAGTTTAATTGAACAACGCGCAAAAGATTTTTATTTAGGTGATATTGGTTGTCCCCTTTCTTGGGAGCCTGGTGGGTATGATTTCCTTTCGCCTTGCCTTGAGGAAGCTGATATTATGAGGAGGGTATTACCCAAAGAAGATTTTAGGGATTGGCTGGCTGAGTTCCTTCCACAACTTAGTTCTCCTGATTTTTCATGGGAACAAGGAAAGGTTAGTGACCGCTCAGATGGCAAGCTTGTCCACCTGGATGGGGTAAATTTTAGCCGTGCCTGGTGCCTGTATGGAATAGCTTCAACTTTGGAAGAATATGCACACCTAAAGCAAGTGGCTAATGAACACATCCAGTTTTCTCTGCCCAACATTGTGGATGGGGATTATATGGGGGAACATTGGTTAGCATCATTTGCTATTTATGCCCTGGATATGGCTTCAAGCTAGGAGTCTGAAGTCTGGAGTCAGAAGACAGAAGTTAGAGCCTGGAAGTTCTTAGTTTATTCTTTCTTCTGACTTCTGTTCTCCAATTTACCCCTACTTCAGCTCAAACTTTGCCCGTACTTTTGCTGATAGTTTGATGGACTCAAATTCAAGGTTAGTTGTTGGTGCTTCATCAAACTTTTCACTGGCTATTCCTCTTATCATCATATTGCTATTGCCAAATGAAGGATAATCAACCTCTTGTATATGGATGGCTTTGCCAATTTCCTGGTTTACTGAAGCAGCCAGATGCTTTGCTTTTAGCTGAGCAGCTTTGGCAGCCAAAGTTTTCACTTCTAGCCTGAACTCTTCCATTTTTGAATGACCTATTTTCAAGATATCCATATTGGAGATACCTTGTTGCTCTAACCTATAAAAAAGAGGACCAATTTTTTTTGGGTTATGTAGGGTTAGCTCATACTCTTTTGATTTAAAAATATCATCTTTTTTAAGCTTGTAAAAACGGAAACTGCTGCTATAATCTTTTACCTTAAGGTTCTTTTCAGTATCAATGCCCATTGAAGAAAGGGTGTTAACCAGTTTCCTCTCAAGCTTTTCAACAGATTCTTTTCCCTTTGTATCAGACTCTTTCAAAGTAATTTCAATATAAATTTCATCTGGGGTAATTTCCATTTCAGCTTTTCCTGTTACTTCAATATAAGGTTGGTCAATAAAGTTTTTAATTTGCCCTGAAGCCAGGTTTACTATACATATTGCAATGATTGCTACTAAAATGTTTTTCATATGTTTAAAATTTTTGATGTTCTAACAAATTTAGTGATATATTCTCTTTTTAATTGCTAGGGGGGAAGAGGGGTTACATTAAATTCCAAATGGTTCAGGATAGCTAACCATACCTGCTTTTCCTTTTAGTGCCCCTTCTTTCAATTCAATGGCCATAAAGGCTTCTTCAGGGACTTCACAGGGGAATTGCAAACCCCACTTTGAAGCTTTTTTGAAACCAAACCTGGGATAATATCCTGGATGCCCTAATACTACCACAGACCCAAAACCCATTGTTTTGGCAACACGTAACCCATGCCTGACTAATAAGCTGCCTATTCCCTGGTTTTGAAGTAATGGTAATACTGCCATTGGAGCCAATGACAATGAATTGTACTGCTTTTCTCCATGTATGGCTATTCTTGAAAAAAGGATATGCCCAATAATTTTCCCATCATCCTCACATACCAATGAAAGTTCAGGTATAAAAGTTGAGGTTTGGCGTAATTCATCAACCAATTCGGCTTCATCCTTTTGCTGGAATGCCTGTTTATGGATTTTATAAATAGAAGCAATATCTGAGGTTGTCTCTTTTCTTATGTTCATTTTTGGATCAATTAATTACCTACCAGATGGATTGTGCTGGAAAGGGTTGCTTGATTTTACCTATAGTTAATTAATAGTTTTTGGGAATAAGCAAATTTATGTATGCTGTAGGCCTACACCAAAAACAGGATTGGAATGGATATCAGTAAAATTACCAATGCAACCAATAGGACAATCCTGGCTTCCAGGGGTAGTTTCCCTATAAAAGGTTTTGTTGAAGTTAACCTGTCAAAGTGTTTTAAAGTTTTATTTTCAGGGATTTGGGCATCTATATAACCAGATTCAGCCAATAACTGGGTAGCCTTTTGAAAGTCATGTTCTTGCACCTGCAACTTAACCCCATCAATGGCATTAAAAACATGGTTAGCAACCTGGGCTGTTAGTTCATCTTTTAATATTACAACAATCCCTTCTGATTCCAGCTTGGTTTTTACAATATGTGCCTCTTGTGGCTGCATCAAAGCTTTTATAGTTATCCATTTTGGCATGTTAATATCAGTTTAATCTTTGTTTTCTTCATCCCAAAATTCAGAACACTTCTGGTATTCCGCAATTTTCAAAATTGAAAAGCCCAGCTCTATGGCTTTAGAAAAACTCTCACATGCCTTTTCCTTTTCTCCTAACTCATACAAAGCCAGCCCTTTCAGAAAGTAAGCATTTTTATTTTTAGGGTCTAACTCAATCCCTTTCTCACAATCTGCAACAACCCCTTCCATGTCATATGGGAATTGGGTTCCTGCCCTGTTTGTGTATGCCCTTGCATCAGTTGTGTTATGCTCTATGTAAACATCAAAATCTGGTTTAGCCAGTTTGGGTTGCCCTATTGCCATGTATATCCTTGCACGTTTTAAATACAAAGAAGGCTCACCTGATTTTGCAATATCTGCATCCAGTTTTTTTAACAGGTCTTTAAAGCTCGGTTTTGTCCAGAAGCCCATAAGTGATTTTATCCTCCCATTGCAGTTGTCATCTACCAGGTCAAATGAGAGGTAATAATCATTTTGCCTGATTTTATAGCTCCCTGCATCCTGGCATAGTTTTCCTTCTTTGTCATAAAAGGTTAATATGTCACCATTAACCTTATATTCTGAAGTTATATCTATAGTTTGATCATTCCCAATATCTATCTCTACCAGTTGGTTGTTTTTAAATTCAAGAGCCATTGGTCCTGTTTGGCCAATCCTTAACCATTTGCCTTGTACCTGGGCGTTTGTGTTTTCTTTTTGCTGAGTTTGTCCTGACTTGGATAAGAACCCCATTGCAAAAGCCAATATCAATAAAAGAAGTGTTGTTTTCATAGGTATTAATTTTTCTTTTACTTGTTTCTGAATATAATTGGAGAAATGTCCCTTTTTATCAGTGTATGGGTTTATTAACTTATTACACCTGGTTTGAAGATTTTTGAGTTAGTATTTTAGGTGACATATTTTCTTATTTAAATTATCCATTGATGCACAGCGCTTGCATCAGTGGTTTTTATGTTTTTGCTATTGACATGGAAGATAAGCAAAAGCTTGGAGTTTGATGGATATGTTTGTTATGCTCAGGTTTAGTTCTGTTTTAAAAACAAAGGTTGAGGACTTATTATAAATTCACTAGTATCTTTGTAAACATCAACGATCAAGTTCGAGATTTCTGACATAAAATTGGAGTATGTATTTTCTGTTACTGTTCCAACTTTGTTCAATCGGGATACTCCTGGACCAGTAATACCAAAGGTTCTCATGCTAAATTTTACACTTGCTTGCCCAAATATTACACTAGCAGTAATTTGTTGAGGAGTTTCAAGTTTAGCTCTTCTTTTGGAGCTAGTTACACGCATCATTAACCTGGCTCCAACTCCATATTTCAAAAGGTAATTATTGCAATTTTGGGATCCGTGTTGTGCAAATTCAACGACTGTTACTTTTTCCTCTTCCTTGATATTCACATTGGCAAACCCTAGGAATCCTAATTTCTTTTCATCACCTTTATAGAATTCGTATGCATCCACTATAACCCCATCCTTCAAATCCCTTATTTTTGAAGGAGCTGAAGTGAGACATGTTCTATATTCTGTAGGAATTGGTATAACTCCTGGATTATCCTCTATAACATCATTTGCTTTATTTGTCCCCAAAGTATCATTTAAAGTCTCTATCATTATTTTGGAATAGGCAGTAGCCAATTCCTCCAACTCTGGGCTAAGAACAATTTTCTTGGCTTCATTTATATTGATTACAGATGTGTCTGTAATTTCTGGAGAGTATACTAAAAGTGTGTCAATTGTATAGGTTTTGTTACCAACTTGGAACTCTGTCCCAATTAATTGTTCACTACTGCTAGGTGTCTGACAACTATGTGCCAAAATCATCAATAACAATAAAAAGATAGTTTTTTTCATAATTCTTATTGGTTTAGTTCATAATTGAGTCTAACTTGTTTATATATTCAAATTACCTTACCTGTATCAAAAATCCTTACATCTTGATTGGAGTCAGCCTAAAAATATCTATTGGATATGCTATTTGGACGTTGTGTGCCAAGGTGTTAAATTTTAATTCTGTACTAAATTAGGAAAAGGATATGAAAATACAAAATATGAATTTGTTAGGAGCTAAGAATTTTGAGTTGCGAGTTCTCCAGTGTTCAATCTTAGTATTCAGTCATTTTTAAATCTAACTATTTTATCATTCATGCATTTCTGCATTCACTTATTAGTTTAGTTTACTCTGTTTATTCAATTTATTCAGTTGATTAATCCAGTAACCAGTTTTCAGTCTCAGTGATCAGAAAAAATATTCAATAATCAATAAGAAATTTTCAATATTCAAAAACCTGTATCCAGCAACTGGTATTTAGTATCCAGCATCTAGTTTTACACTAGAACTTAATTTTAAAAAACAAGGATGGAGAGAAGGGTACTGCTTCTGCATATACATTTACTGAATTTATGCTGCTGGTTTTAACCCTTCTTAGGTTTGAGAACTTTAGGTTTTCGTGGTTTAGCACATTTAAAACAGATAACCCAGCTTCCATTTTTACTTTTCGAGGGGTAAACTTATATATAATGGCAGCATCAAGGCGGCTGTAAACAGGGATATCTGTTTCCCCATCATCAAGGAAGTTTTTTGTGCGTTCAAAACCTGAACCAAACACATAATTGGCTGAAAAATAGAAGGATTTGACATTTAATATCCCTGCTACTTTCAGCTCATGCCTTTGGTCATGCCATGCTGAGCGGTAAAGTGAATTCCTAAAAAATGCCAGGCGTTCTTCAGATTTGCTTAATGAGTAGGATACCCAAGCCATGTTGTTTTTGTATTCTTTTTTGATAAAAATATCTAACCCATAGCTGCGCGTTTCACCAGAATAAAAACCTTTTTCAACCTTGGCATTCCCATTGTAAAACCTGGCAAGCCCATCTGTATGTTTAAAATACCCTTCAAGGCAAACTGTAAAATCATTTTTATGATAGGATAACCCCCCAACCAAATGGTTGGCATTCAGCACTGGTGTTTGTTTTTCATCACTTATGGTCCAGAAAAAATCGTGGTTGGCAATGCTGTCAACCTGAGAAACTTTAGTGATAAACTGGTTATAAATACCCCAGGCTGCATTAAATTTCCAGTGTTCTTCAAATTTTAATGAGATAGAAAGTTTAGGATCGAGGTAAAATTTATTTAAAGTGGCTGAATAATTGGCTCTTAGCCCAGCTTTCAAAATAAACCCTTTCCCAATTGGGAGGTTATCTTGTACAAACCCATAAAAACGTTGTGAAAGTAATTCCTGGTCCAGGTTTGTTTTGTCAAACAGCTTACTGAGTGTTTTACTTTCATTTTGGATATACCCTGCCCCAAACTCCAGGCTGTTGCCATTTGGGAAAGCCACTGAGTTCTCAGATTGGATATAAAATTCAGTAATTTGATTTTCAATGTTATGGTCATTTTGCACCCTGGTTTTACCTGATAATTGTAGAACCAGGTTTTTTTCAGTTGAATTATTTTTTAGGGATGAATAGGCTATTGACAGGTTACTGCTGTTCCCATTTTTCCAGGTTTTACCATAAAGAGCTGAAGCACACTTTTGGTTGTTTTCTTCAGTTTCATTCCTCAATAGCTTTGCATTTACCAAGTCTCCCTCCACATCATAATTAAAATTATCGCCACCACCATACAGGCTTATATAAAACAAGTTGCCATTATCTCCCAATAACGAATATTTTAAGTTTGCATCAGTAAAATTGTAGTCAGGGATAGCATTTAGGTCAACAGAAAAGCTTTTATTCCTACTATTTCCTGAATTTTGTTGGTTGTTATTGCTTTCATTGTTCCTGCGCCCCAGGAA
Organism: Prolixibacteraceae bacterium; assembly: GCA_028282705.1. GTDB lineage: Bacteria > Bacteroidota > Bacteroidia > Bacteroidales > Prolixibacteraceae > JABMQB01. The sequence continues at coordinate 27,136 of JANQHI010000040.1, forward strand.
ATTTATTTCAGTAGGGTCATACAGTTCATAATAGGTTTTCCTGAAAGCTGCCAGCAATGATGATTTTTTTGTGACAGGTACCTCAACCAATGAATTGATGGTTGAGTTATTGATGCTGGCTGTAAATGATGGTTTTTTCCTGTTCCCGTTTTTTCCTGTGATATTTATAAAGCCTCCAACCCTGTCTCCATATTTAGCCTCATAACCTCCTTTATAAACCTCAATATTTTTAATGACCAGTGGGTTTATCACCCCAATATTATCATTGTAATTTTTCAACCCAAAAACAGTGAACCCATCAAACTGGGTTATGCTTTGCCCTTCATAACTTCCCCAAATAAGCAGGTCAGCAGATTGTTCCCCAGATGCCAACACCCCGGGCATCAGCCTTACCAGGTTAAAAAGGGTATTATCGCCATAACCAGGCAAATAAGGAGCAATGGTGTGGTTCATGCTTATTTTACCAGGCTTGTCTCCAATATGGGTTGATTTTTCTATAAAACTATTTTCAACAACTATTTCCCCTAACTCTTTAATTGAAGGCTGAAGGAAAAATTTGCTGTTAATGCTGTTTGAAAAAACTGTATCATAGATGTAATACCCCAGGTGTGATATTTGTACTGAGAATGTGGAATCAGCAGAAGCAATGTATGAAAAATACCCCTTTTGATCTGATATAACTGCCTGGCTATTTACCAGGATATTTGAATAAGGCAAAGGTTCATAGGTGCTAGCCTCCAAAATCTGCCCTTGTATCTTTAACCTTTCTGTGCTATCAGCTTTAACATATGACTTTGTTTTAGGGAATATCATAAAGACCTCTCCTGACTTTTCAAACTGAAGAGGCAGGTTCATTAATATATAACTGATTAGCTCTTCTTTTGAATTGAATTCTTTTGATATGCTAGTTTTAAAACCTGATACCAGGTCTTCATCATAAGCAAGCTGGAAACCATATTGCTCCCTTAAATCCAATAGTATTTCATTCAAAGGTTGGTTGGCAACCTCTAATACAATTTTCTGTCCATCCTGTGCATGTATTTCAACAAGGATGAACAGAAAAAGCAGGGTATATAAAAATTTTAAAATTCTCACTCACTAATTGTTTTGGATAATGGTGTAAACCCCTTCTGAATCCTTTACAAATGTAAATAATCGTGGCTTACATACATAATCCAAAACCTCTTCAATTGTTGGTATTGTACTAAAATTTATACTCACATTATAATCCAAATCCTGGCTAAGGTTAATTTTTACATTATACTGGCGCTCAATTTCTTTAATAACTTTAGAAAGGGGCTCGCCTGTGTAAAAGAACCTGTTTTCTTGCCATGAAGTGGCTATTTTTGCATTATAATTATTGATTATTTTAATCAACCCATTATTGTTCACCTCAGCATAATCATTTGGGTTGAGGATTGCTGAATTGTTTACAGAAGAACTTATTTTCACCTTTCCTGTAAGGCAAGTTAATTTGTATTCCCCATCACGTGTAAAAATATTGAAACTGGTACCCAGCACCCTTGTAATAGCTTTTTCAGATTCAACAATAAACTGTTTCCCTTTTTTAACAGAGAAAAAACCTTCTCCCTCAAATTTCAACTTTCTGTGCAGGTAGTAAACCAATGGTTTATAAGTAAGGTTTGAGCTGGCATTTAAATTTACCTCAGAGCCATCAGGAAGTTGCACTGCCAAGTGTTCCCCCGCAGGGCAAACAATGGTTTTTGAATAGAACATGAGGGTACTTGCTATTCCAACCAACAATGCTATGGATGCAGCAATAGCAACCATTTTCCTAGTCCATATATGCATTTTAATGGCAGGGTTATTTTGCTTTTTGGCAAACACCTCATCCCAAACAGCTTCCTTGCTCTTTTCCCAATTGATTTCCCCTTTTGAGAATAACAGTTTGCTTTCATTTTCAATTTGGGTAACTTCCTTATGTTTTTGTTTATTGAGCATGGTTCCCTAAATTAACCCTTAAAAACTCCAAGGCTTTTTTCATCCTTTTTTCAACTGCTTTGATGCTTATTCCTGCACGTTCAGCTATTTCCCTGTATTTTAAATCTTCTGCCCTGTGCATCAGGAAAACTGTCCTTTGTTTTTCAGGCATGTTGGACAGAGCCTTTTCATAATTATCTTTTAATTGCCTGTATCTCAGTATATCTTCAGGTGAATGCCCTTTCCCTTCAAACTTGTAATGTTTAAAAAATTCAAACTCTAGTTTATCACGCCTGTATTTTGAAATGAAAAGGTCATTGGCAATTTTAAAGAGCAGCCTTTTTGAATTCTCTTTTTCAATTTTCAGCCTTTTTTCCCAAACCCTTGTAAAAGTATCCTGGGCAATATCAGTTGCTACTTCTGCATTCCCTGAGCGATACAAAAGGTAACGCCTGATTTCATCAAAATAGGAATCAAATAATTTTTTAAATTCTTCTTTTGTCAACAAGGCTGCTTCTTACTTTCATAGGTTACTGGCTGTAAATTAAAGAGATTTTTTTAAACCTGCCCTATTATCCTTTATTAAAAAGCCAGGGCAGGTTATCCAAACCTAATTAACCATTGCCATTCTCATTGCATTAACTCCCCTCAACTTATTTTTTACCTTTTCTCTCTTTTTTACCACCTTTTAACTCTATTTCAGTGGTTTCCCCATTTTGGGTAAGGGTGGCAACACTATCACATTCTCCGTCACCATAATCAATGGATGAAGTAGTTGTGCCATTTTCAATGATCTCAACCACACCTTGTACAATATACTTGCAATCGCCTAATTTGATCAAAGGCTCAATGATGGTTTTTTCATATTCATCACCTTCAGAAGTTGTTGCATTGGCAAACCCTGTAATTTGTATTTTGTCATCAGAGTGGATGGTATCAGTTTCAATGCCTTCAACCCATTCCCTGGTTTTTTCAGCCTCACGCGTAACTACTAACCCATTATCAAATGTAAATTTCAGGTTGCTGGCCATTTGTTGTATCCTTGTTGAAACATTGTCTCCAGTAAAAGTGCTTTTTCCTGTCCCTTCAATTGCTATGGTATCAACCTTAAAAGTTTCATAGGTAGTTTCCCTGTATGCACCATCTGTCTCAGGTTCTGCTGAAATGTATATAACAATTACCCCACTAAGCACCCTGCCATTCTTTAGTTCAGTTCCATCTCCATAATTCAGGGTGATCGTTTTTGGGTATCCAGTTTCAGTGCTGTCAATAGTTACATCAGGGCATTGCCTGAATTTGTACCTCATGGCAGGCAGCCAGCCCCACCTATTGCCTTTTCCAAACTTGGCAGTTAACGATTTTTCGGCATTCATGTAATAATCTGCCTCATAATGTGACTCAGTAGCAGCATTTTCAGTAGTTGATTCAATTGTTGCTATTTGCAATGATTTTAAAGATATTTCATCTAATGTTTCCAACTTTTCTTTATTACAGGAAACTAAAGCAACTGCAACCAATATAACTACTATTCCAAAATAATTTTTCATGACTAAAATTGTTTAAGTTTAAAAATTCATTACACTACTTATCCGCGCAAGATTAATTTCACCCTACTTTTTAGTTGATTTTTTCTTGTATGTAAGAAAATATGATTGGAACTTGTTTAAAGTTAAATGCTAAAAGTACTTGTAGCCACCTGAAATACTACACTTAATAATTTTTAAAAAAGTGTAACATTTTTCACATATCTACTCACCCTGATCCCGAGTGCTCGGGATCGTCCCACTCTACGCGTAGAGTGGGAGACCTGCCTCGCCGGCAGGCAGGAGAGGGAGAGTTAAAAGGATTATTTTTATTGACATACTATCATTTTTTATAATTTAACTTTTGACAACTTTTTAGCATAATAATTAAACAGCCTCTAAATCTTGATTTGTTTTTTTACTTTTGGAACAGTTAAATTTGGTTTGATGGAGAAATACATAAAAAACCTGGTATTCCTGGGGATGGTCATATTGCTGAGTTTAAATACCCAGGCTCAGTTATTGAGGAACAATGGGAATGGTTCACCCAAACTGGTTGTTGGGATTGTGGTTGAAAACATGCGCCCTGATTATATTGACAGGTACTGGAATAAATTTAGTGATAATGGCTTCAAAAAACTGTACAATGAAGGGACAGTATTTTCTAATTTCAAACTTGAGCAACATGTGCAAAGCTATTCAACAGGGACAGCAACCTTGTTTACAGGGGTTTATGCAGCTACTCATGGCATAATAGGAAATACCTGGTATGACAGGCTTAAAGAGGAAGAAGTGAATTGTGTAGAGGATGATTATTATTTTACAGTGGGGGCTGATACCAAGGCAGGAAATACTTCACCAAATAAGTTAATGTCTAACACCATTGGGGATAACCTGAAAATTTTTACCATGGGAAAATCCAAGGTGTTTAGTGTGGCACTGAATGATGCTTCAGCCATGTTTTCAGCTGGGCATGCTGCAGATGGGGCATATTGGTTTGATGAGGTTTCTGGAAGGATGATCTCCAGCTCTTTTTATATTAATACATTCCCCGACTGGGTGAGGCTTTTTAATTCTGATGGCTATGCAAGCATTTATACCCACAGGAATTGGACCACATTGTTACCTATTACTTCATATGAAGAGAGCCTTGAAGATGAATATATCCTGGAAAAAGGCTATTATGATAAATGGAATACTTTCCCACATACCACAACAAAGTATGTGAACAAAGCAGGTAATTACAAGCCACTTAAAACAACCCCATTTGGCAATACCATTATCAGGGATTTTACCCATGAACTGCTGAATGGTGAAGATATAGGTGCTGACCACTGCACAGACTTGCTTACTGTTTTCTTTTCGTCAATGGATTATATGAATGGGGCTTTTGGCCCTGCTTCCATGGAAATGCAGGATACCTACCTGAGGCTTGACCAGCAAATAGGTAGTCTGGTTACACTACTTGAAAAAAGGTTTGGTAAAGATAATATGGTGGTTTTCCTGACTGCAAATACTTCAGCCTCCTATCCTGTTGAATACCTGAAAGAAGAGTTTAATATGCCTGTGGGGAACTTCTCTCCTGAAAGTGCTTTTGCTCTGCTTACCTCTTTCCTGAATATTACTTATGGTGATGGAAAATGGATAGAACATATTTCAGGGCAGCAAGTTTACCTTAATCATAAATTAATTGAGAAGAATAAAGTTGACAGGAAAGAGATTATTGAAAAAGCCTCAACTTTTATCAACCAGTTCCAGGGTGTGAAAATTGTAATCCCATCTTATGACCTTGAGAGGGGAGGTTCAGGAAACAATGCCAATGCAGCAGTTTACAATTCATACAATAAAAATAGGTCAGGCGATTTTTCATATATCCTGGAAGAAGGGTGGCAACCTACTTATAAATTCAAAAAAGTGAATTATACTGACCAGACACATATACCCCTTGTATTTTATGGGGGTGGCATACAGCCTAAAAAAATCAAAAGCAGGAAAACAGCTATAGGCCTGGTTCCTACCTTATGTGATTTGATTGGTATTCCTGTGCCTGACAGGTGCCATGGCGAAATTATGGAAGAGTTGACTAATTAATTTTATCTTTTCCCAAAAAGTTTTTAAAAGGGCTTAGTAAAGCTGTGTGTTTGCCAGGCTTTGACTTTCCTTGCTCCTGGTTTATTTTTTTCTGTAATCTAAGGTTTTCCATTTCTATGGTAAGCAAAGTGTCTGATTTAAGTACAAGCTTTGCTGATTCAGGAGCAAACAAGTCGTCAGTAAAAGAAAGGTCAATTTCTCCAGGCTTTAAAAACAATTTGAAATAGCCATTGGAATTGGAAATAGTACCAATTTTGTTATTTTTCTCAAAAACATTCACGTTTTTAATGGTTTCCCCTGATAAAGCATCTATTACATACCCATTTACTGATATGTACTGTGCATAACTGCGAGGAGAAATAAGGGTCAATAAAAACAGGAACTTAAAAAGTAAAGTTTTTCTGAACATTGTTTAATCACTTTTGGGTTAAGTTTATATTGTTTTCTTGCTTTTCAACCTTTTTGCCTGGCTTTACAAAAAAGTTTCTATAATAGAGACAAAAACTAATTGCTTTGGTTGCTTTTTTCCCTGATGTTTTTTTAAGAAACGGCCTTGTTGGAAGAATTATTTTATTACCCAGGTAAATTTGGCACTTTCACGGCAAGTTCTTTAAATATGACAAAAGTTTTTGACAAATGTCAGGTTTGGGTTTTTATTTGGACTAATTATATTTTACATGCCTGCAATTATGTTAAAAAACAGTATAAACTATGACTATTCCTTTCGTTTTTAAAGGCTTTACGGGTTATTTTTGTTAGCCATGTAGCTAATGATTTATCTTATTCAATGAGATAAATCATCTATAAATTGATCCTGCCTTAATTGGCGCACTCTACACTATACACTAATTCAAAACTAATACAGATCAATAACAAATTTTCAAATTTTTTAAATGAATCCCACACAATCTCTAATTAAAGATTTAGCAGAAAAGTACGGAAGGAAAAGAGAAAACCTCCTGCCTATTTTACAAGGGGTAGTTAAACAGGAAAAGTACCTTTCTGAATATTCCATGGTTGAAATAGCAAGGGAAATTGACATTCCTGCTGCCGAAGTTTATGGTACTGCCACTTTCTACTCCTTCCTTGAAGCAAAAAAGATGGGTAAATATGTTATCCGCGTTTGCAGGACTATTACATGTGCAATGAAGGGTAAAACCCAGGTTATATTTGCCATTCAGGATATGCTAAAGATCAAGATAGGAGAAACCACCCCTGATGGGCGTTTTTCTCTTCTTGAAACTAATTGCCTTGGTTGGTGCCACAAGGCTCCTGCCATGTTAATTAACGATGAAGTATACACTGACCTCACCCCGGAAAAAGTAAGGGAGATACTTTCAGCGTATATGAAAAAAAATCATCTATAAAAACATGAAATTATGGCAAATGCATATCAATTGAAACGCGCAGATTTTGTTTTCAGGAATGAAAATGATTATGAGAAGATTTTGAGTAAAACACTCAAGCGCGACAAGCAAGATATTATCAATGAACTAATCAGCTCTGAACTTAAAGGGCGTGGTGGTGCTGGTTTCCCAACTGGGTTAAAATGGAAACTTACTTCAGAATCAAAGAGCGAAGAGAAATACGTAATTTGTAATGCTGATGAAGGTGAACCAGGAACATTTAAAGACCGTGAGATTTTATCAAAAGTACCTTATAAAGTACTGACAGCAATGGCAGTTTGCGGCCATGTTATTGGTGCAAAGAAAGGATTCATTTATTTACGTGGAGAATATAAATTCCTGCAAAAAGAGCTAAATAAGGCTATTGAGGAATTCAAATACTTCTGCAATGAAATAAAATTGGATTTTGATATTGAGATATTTATGGGCAGTGGAGCCTACATTTGTGGAGAAGAAACTGCATTAATGGAGTCAATGGAGGGGAAACGTGGCGAGCCCAGGAATAAACCTCCTTTCCCAACCACAGATGGTTATATGGGAAAACCAACAGTGATCAACAATGTTGAAACATTGGCACATACTTTTACCATCTTTAAATATGGTGCTAAAAAATTCTATGACCTTGGTGTACAATACTCAAGGGGTACCAAACTATTCTCAGTATCAGGAGACACTCCTAAGCCAGGTATTTATGAGCTTGAGCTGGGTATGAGCCTTCAGGATTTTGTTTATGAATTTGGTGATGGAGATACTAAAGCTGTCCAGGTAGGTGGTGCTTCAGGTTTTCTGGTGCCACGCAAAAAATTTAAAGATGCTGCCATTGGCTTTAAAGGTAAATTAACGGGTATTTCTCTTCCAACGGGGGGGTCAATGATGCTTTTTAACAGTTCCAGGTCAATGTTCAATGTGCTTGATAATTACCTTGAATTTTTCAGGGAAGAATCATGTGGGCAATGCACACCTTGCAGGGTTGGATGCCAGCAGTTGTTACTGGGTATAAAAGCTGTAAAAAGAGGTGATAAGCCTGCTTCATACCTTGAAAAACTAATGCGCCTGACAGAAACAATGCAGTACACTGCAAAATGTGGGTTGGGGCAGTCAGTAGCGAATTCATTTTCTTCAATTGTGGGGAATTTCCGTGAAGAAATGATTTACTAAATTACTAACCTGAAAATTCAAAAAGTTATGCCAAATAAAGTTAACTTATCTATAAATGGGTTCTCAATAGAAGTTTCTAAAGATACAACTATCCTTGATGCTGCTAAAGAGCTGGGAATTACTATCCCTACACTGTGTTACCACAAAGACTTGTGTGTAGCAGGGAATTGCAGGGTTTGTGTTGTAGAAGTTGCAGGGCAAAAACGCCTGTCAGCTGCTTGTGCAACTCCTTGTGAAGAAGGAATGGAAATCCTGACCAATAGCTTAAAAGTAAGGAATTCAAGGAAGCACATCATTGAACTTCTGCTTTCTGAACATAATGCAGATTGTACCAAATGTTACCGAAATGGTAACTGTGAATTGCAGGAATTGGCTTCTGAATACAAAATCATGACACAAGATTTTTTAGAGCTGGTACCACATAAAAACTATACCATTGATGCATACTCACCATCAATAATCAAAGATGACAGTAAATGTATCCGTTGCCAACGTTGCGTACGCACATGTGCTGAGTTGCAGGGTGTGAATGCCCTTACATGCTCACACAAAGGTGATGAGATGAAAATTACAACTTTCTACGAAAAGCACATGCGTGAGGTAGTATGTACAAATTGTGGGCAATGTATAAACCACTGCCCAACTGGAGCATTGGTTGAAAAGAACTACATTGAGCAGGTATGGGAAGCCATTGCTGACCCTAAAAAACACGTGGTTGTTCAAACTGCTCCTGCTGTTAGGGTAGGCCTTGGCGAAGAGTTAGGGCTTGAACCAGGAACCAGGCTTACTGGTAAAATGGTTGCTGCATTAAAACGCCTTGGGTTTGATTCAGTATTGGATACTGATTTCACGGCTGACCTTACCATTATTGAAGAAGGTACAGAGCTGCTAACACGCTTGAAAAAAGCTTTAGTTGACAAAGATGAGACCGTTTCATTACCAATGGCAACATCTTGTTCTCCAGGATGGATCAAGTATATTGAGCATATGTATCCTGAGTACCTGGATAACTTGTCAACCTGTAAGTCGCCACAACAGATGTTTGGGGCATTGGCTAAAACCTATTATGCCAAAGCACGTAACCTGGAACCAGAAAATATAGTTTCTGTATCCATTATGCCATGTACAGCCAAAAAGTTTGAGGCATACAGGCCAGAAATGCATGATAGTGGTTACCGTGATGTAAACTATGTTTTAACTACCAGGGAATTGGCTATCCTGATCAAACAGGCAGGATTAGATTTTGACCGCCTTGATGAAATGAAATATGACCGCCTGATGGGAGAATCAACAGGAGCAGGCGTTATTTTTGGGGCAACTGGTGGTGTAATGGAAGCAGCTTTGCGCACAGCTTATGAAATTGTAACTGGTCGTGAAGTTCCATTTAAAAACCTGAATATTACCCCTGTACGTGGAATGGAAGGAGTAAAGGAAGCTTCCATAAAAATTGAAAACCCTGTTGAAGACTGGGCCTTCCTTGATGGTGTTGAATTGAAATGTGCCATTGCACATGGCCTTGTTAATGCCAAAGTGGTCATGGACAAAATCAAACAAGGGGAAGCTGATTACCATTTCATAGAGTTTATGGCTTGCCCAGGTGGATGCCTTGGTGGTGGTGGGCAACCTATCCCAACTAACCCTGAAATCAGGCAAAAACGTATGGAGGCTATTTATGCTGAAGATGGTGATATGCCAATCAGAAAATCTCACGATAACCCTGAGGTACAGAAACTCTACAAAGATTTCTTAAAAGAACCTCTTGGAGAAGTTTCGCACCATTTATTACATACTAAGTATACTAAAAGGGAAAGATTCTAACAATCTTATAGCGATAAGGAAACCCGGTAAATTTTGCCGGGTTTTTTGTTTTAATAGGGATATGAACTTCTTATACAATTTAACTGAACATTAGTAATTAATTCAAAAAAAGTAGGTTTAAAAAAGGTTTTTCAATAGTTTTGTGTATCTGCATTTTAATTAATGAATATGTTTAAATTCCTCAACAAACCATATCCTTTTAATGACGATCTTAGGCATAATGCCAAAACCATTTTTTTTATCAGCCTTGGGATTTTGGTTTTCCTGTTGCTCTTTCAACCTATTGACATAAGCAGATTTACTAAAAAAGACATTTTCTACTTGGTTACCGGGCTGGCTGCTTCCACCTTTTTGATCCTCTCTTTGAACCTGATAGTAATCCCAAGCCTTTTACCAAAATTATTTAATAGCAACAACTGGGATATAAAGAGGGAAATAATATGGAATATTTGGATATTACTGGCCATATCAAGCAGTGACCTGCTGTTTTACTCCAAACTATTTGGGGTGATTGAAATAAAATTCTCAGATGTTGGCGAAATTATTTTGTTGGGGTTCCTTCCTGTTGCTGTGCTTATTATCATCAACCAGGACCGTTTATTACGTTCACACCTGAAATCGGCACAATTGTTAAATGAAAAGTTGAATGATAAAGAGGATCAGCAGGAGAAACTGATCACTTTCCATTCAGAATATAATAAAGATGGGCTAGCTATAAAACCCAGTGCTTTAGTATTAATTAAATCATCTGATAATTACATTGAAATTTATTATAAACGGGAAGATACCATAAAAAAGCAGCTTGTGAGAAGCAGTTTAAAGAAGGCTGAAAATGCTGTGCAAAATGTAGGCTTTATTACCAGGTGCCATAGGGGATTTATTGTAAACATTAACTTTATAAAAGAGTAAAAGGCAATTCACAAGGCTATAAACTCTACATTGAAAATATAGACTTTCCTGTTTTGGTATCCCAGAAATATATCCATGATTTCAGGAAAATAATAAAATAGGGCTAACAACCATCCCTAAATAAGCTGTATTCATCCCTAAAAGTTTTCTATTACCCCTTTTCATTCCTGCCTGGCCCTATTTTTTTTTCAAGGGAAAACCCATGATAGTTTTACAAACAAAAAGATCATGGAGCAAAAAATTACGGCAATCATATGTGCTTACAATGAACAAACAACCATTGAACCAATCATAAGGGATGTTTTTGGTATCCCTTTATTTGATGAAGTTGTGGTCGTAAATGATGGTTCCACTGACCAAACTGGGGCAATTATAAAATCATTGAAAACAGAACTTAATTTTTATGATATCCACCTAGCAGGCAACAAAGGCAAAGGGTATGCAATGTCTAAGGGGATAGAAGCCTCAGGTGAAGGCATCCTGGTTTTTATTGATGCAGATTTAACTAACTATACTTACAACCATGCCAGCCAATTGGTCAGCCCAATTTTATATGGCAATGCAGATATGGTATTGGGGCAACATACATTGCTCAGGCACGACATTAACCCTTTTAAAAAGCTGGCAGGGCAACGTGCACTCATGAAAAAAGATATTGTTGCCATAACAGGCAAAATGGAAACAACAGGTTATGGGGTTGAGACATTGATAAACATGCACTCTAAAGCCAATAGGAAAGTAGTGAAATATGTGTGCCTTGATAAACTTATGCACCCAACCAAATTCCATAAAACAAGCCTTGCAAAAGCCTTGCAAGAGTTTATACTGGAGGGCTTTCAGATATTGAGAACCATCCTGTTAAACCCAGGGCTGGTAATAAAACCTGTTATTACAGGGCAATCCATTCAATCCAAAATTAAAAATATAAACGAATGAAGCACCCATGACAAAATTTTGACACATAGGCGGATGATTATTGCGCATCCACGTAACTTAGTGGAAAAAAAGTAC
>JANQHI010000080.1 GCA_028282705.1 Prolixibacteraceae bacterium
GCTATTTTAATACGTTTTGAAACAAATTCAATACATTGGAAAGCATTGAACTTACTGGCTTTTACAGTTATTTTATTACGGAAACTTTAAACAACTTCACTTTTAAATAAGAGTGCCGCGATTTATAATCGCGCGAGAAAAACTACACAAACCCTTACTCATAATTTTGGAGGTTGGAAACCTCCATACCCGAAATTGGAAGTTAAAAATTTCCTCATCCATGCTAATTTCTATTTATTCTGAATAAAGAATCTTTTAATTACTTTAACCTTACAATAAAAATACCCTTTTTACTTTATTTCAAAGCAACTAAAACACTGAATAACTGACAGTTATATGCAAACAAACATTTTACTCCTTAAATGGTTATTAATCCATAAAAAATCATGTCAAGAAAAATCAAAAGATGGTGTGGACAAATGAACTCGAGATTCTGCATTCATAGCACCAACTTATACAGATTTTCTACAGATTGTTTTTATAGTATTGAATAACAAACTTAAAAGCTGTCCAAGTTTATGATAGGGTTACTGGGATTGAATCACAAATCAGCACCAATTAGCATAAGGGAAAAATTTGTGTTTTGTGAAGAGGATATTAAAAGATTTGTGCCCTCTTTGTTAGAACAAAGTTTCAGAGGGGTAATAATCCTATCAACCTGCAATCGCACAGAATTTTATTTTGATGTCCCTGACAATTCAATCCAAGGAAGTTTCCAAAAGCTGGAAAATGAACTTTTCCGCTCGCGCAAAACAGACAAGAATGTGGTTGCCCATTTTTACAAAAAACAAGATGATGAAGCAATCAACCATCTTTTCAGGGTTTCATCAGGGCTTGACTCCATGGCTTTAGGGGAATACCAAATTGTTGGGCAGCTGAAAGATGGCATCAACATCAGTGAAAAACATGGTTTCCTTAGCCCTGTTCTGATCAGGTTATTCAACAAAGCATTTGAAGCAGGTAAAAAAGTTAGGACTTATACTGAACTCAGCAAAGGAGCTATTTCTGTCAGTTATGCAGCAGTTGAGCTTGCTGGTAAAAAACTTCAGGGGTTGGCTTCACAGCCTATCCTTTTAATTGGAGCTGGCCAAACTGGTGAACTTACTGTCCAAAACCTGAAGAAAAAAGGATGTAACCAGTTTACCATCATCAATAGGACTTATGAAAAGGCTTGTGAACTGGCAGAGAGGTATAATGGTGAGTCTGAAGAATTCAACAACCTTCTTCAGTTATTGGCACAAAACAACCTGGTTATATGCTCAACAGCTTCAAAAAAGGCTATTATCACCAAGGAACTGGTTGAACAGGTTATGGAAGAAAGGGGTAACACCCCACTATTATTCATTGACCTTTCTGTGCCCAGGAATGTAGCCAGGGATGTAGAAGAAATTGAAAATGTTTTTGTGTATGATATTGACGCACTGAATGCCATTGTGGATGAGACCTTTGAAAAAAGGAAAGGTGAGATTAGCAAAGCAGAAGAAATAATTGCAGAAATTGTTACAGAATTTACTAATTGGCACTGTTCACGTAACTTAACACCAACTTTCCAGAATATCAGTGAAAATTTCCAGGAAATCAATAAAAAAGAATTGGAAGGCTTTATCAAAAGGCAAAATGGGCATGATACCCAAAATGCATCTGCCTATGCTGAACATATTACCAATAAATTTATCCGCCTGATGATCAAAAATGTAAAATCAATTACTGACAATGGGCGAAAGCAGGAATACATAAACTTGGTCAACCAATTATTTGATATTAAGCAATGAAAAGCCCCATCAGGATAGGAACCAGGGGCAGTAAACTGGCACTGTACCAGGCTTACAGGGTAAAAGAAGAATTGGATTCTCAATTCCCACATCTCCAATCAGAAATTGTGATCATTAAAACCAAAGGGGATAAGATATTGGATGTTGCCTTATCTAAAATTGGTGATAAGGGGTTATTTACCAAGGAACTGGAAACTGCCCTTTTTAATGATGAAATTGATATGGCTGTGCATAGCCTGAAAGATTTACCCACTACTTTTCCTGAAGGTGCCAAGTTAGGAGCAGTTTTGAAAAGGGGTGAAACCAGGGATGCTTTTGTGAGTGTAGATGGGAGGAAGCTCCATGAAATGGGTGCTGATGATGTAATAGCCACATCCAGCTTAAGGAGGAAAGCCCAACTCCTGATGATAAACAAGGATTTGAAAATTGTTGAAATAAGGGGGAATGTAAATACCAGGATAAGGAAAATGCAGGAAGGGTATTGTTCTGCCATGGTAATGGCTGCTGCTGGGTTACAAAGGCTGGAAATGGATGAACACATTTCTGAAATCATTGACTTTGAAGATATGGTGCCAGCCTGTGGGCAAGGTGCTATTGCCATTGAGATAAGAAACAATGATCCCGAAATTGAAAACCTGATGAAAAGTATTAACCATGAAGAAACCATGGCCACCAGCCATGCTGAGCGTGAATTCTTAAAAACCCTGGAAGGTGGATGCCAGATTCCTGTTGGAAGTTTTAGTAAAATTAAGGGGGATAAATTTTCTATTACAGGGTTTATCTCCAACATTGATGGAAGCCAATTTATTAAACAATCAGCCATTGGTTTTGTAAATGATGCTTATAAGATAGCTGTTCAGCTGGCCAACAACATTTATAATAAAGGAGGGAAAGAAATACTGGAACAGGTAAGGGCAGAAAACCATCAGACTCAGGCAAAAAACAAAAAGCTGGAAGGGAAAGTGGTAATTTCAACGCGCCCTACTGATGCTGATGACAACCTACCTGAACTGCTTGCCAATGAAGGGGCAAAAGTTATCTCTTTTCCCATGATAGAAATAAAAAGTGTTCCACTGGATAGCAACCAGAAACAGGCTTTGAAAAACCTGGAACAATACCATTGGGTATTTTTTACCAGTAAACATGGGGTTGTCCATTTTTTCAGGAAGCTAAATGAAGTACAAGGAAATACTGATTTGCCACCTTCCCTGAAAATTGGGGTAATTGGTAAAAAAACAGCTGTTGAACTGGATTATTATGGTTATGCTGCCAACTTCATCAACCAGGGGAATACATCTGCTGATATGCTGGAGCAGTTCCATAAAGAAATTTCACCTATAGGGTTAAACTTCTTGATCCCCATTGCCAAGCTAACTGATGATGCCTTGGAAAAAAGCCTTTCTGAAAACAACAAGGTCACAAGAGTTTCAATATATGATACCATTCTTCCGGCAAAAGTTGACCAGGATATTATTCAGCAAATCAAGAACAAACAATATGACCTGATCCTGTTTACAAGCCCTTCTACATTTTATAATTTTAGTAAAATTATGAGGTTGAAAAAAGATGAAAACATCCCTATGGCAAGTATTGGAAAAACCACTACAAAAGCTATACAGAATGCAGGATTTGAACCAGTTGCAACTGCCAGTACTTCAACTGTTGAGGGGTTGTGTGAAACAGTGGTTAATTACTTAGTGAATGAAGGATAAGCAATGCATAAATGCGTGAATATGACAATGCATGAGTAGATATAGTTCTTTTTAACACCATCCTTTAGGTTGGTGAAAAGGATCAAAACATTTGAATTAAGGTTTTTGATAATTTTAGTAGTTTGAAAATCATAAAAATTATCAAAAATCTAAAACTAGTTCTATAAAGAGAAAAGTAACTGATTAAAAACTAAAAATATATTGCTATGATATTTCCGGAAACAAGGTTAAGAAGGCTAAGGTACAACTCTGTATTGCGTGATATGGTCACTGAAACCAAATTATCAGTAGATGACCTGGTAATGCCTCTTTTTGTGTGTGCAGGAGAAAATGTAAGGAATCCCATTAGTTCAATGCCAGGAAACTACCAATTATCTGTTGAAAACCTGGTTGAAGAGTGTAAAAAAGTAGCTGCCTCAGGAGTGAGGGCTGTTTTATTGTTTGGGATACCAGCTGAAAAAGATGAGGACGGCACAGTAGCTTGCCAACATGATGGGATTGTACAACAGGCTATCAGGGTAATAAAGGCTGAACTTCCAGGCCTGTATATAATTGCTGATATATGCAACTGTGAATATACTACCCATGGGCATTGTGGGACAATCATTGATGGTGATGTAGATAATGATACTACCCTGGAAACATTGGCTAACCAGTCAGTTTCATTGGTTGAAGCAGGGGCTGATATGGTTGCTCCCAGTGATATGATGGATGGCCGTGTAGCCAAGATCAGGAAAGCCCTGGATGACAATAAATTTGAGAAAATTCCTATTATGTCTTATTCAGCAAAGTATGCTTCTGGCTTTTATGGGCCTTTTAGGGAAGCTGCTGAAAGTGCACCACAGTTTGGAAACAGGGCTACCTACCAAATGAATATTGCCAATATTGATGAAGCCATCAGGGAAGTTGACCTGGATATAGCAGAAGGGGCTGATATAGTTATGGTAAAACCTGCCCTCAGTTACCTGGATGTTATTTACAGGGTAAAAACAGAATTCAGGATGCCTGTGGCTGCCTACAATGTAAGTGGTGAATTTTCAATGGTAGAAGCTGCTGCTGCCAATGATTGGATTGACAGAGACAGGGTGATGATGGAAATCCTGACCTCAATTAAAAGAGCTGGGGCTGACATCATTATTACCTACTTTGCAGTAGATGTAGCCAATATTTTAAATGGGAAATAATAATTAGTTGCTAGTCACTAGTTATTAGTAAAAAGTAAAAAGAAATATATGCTCCTTTTTTAATGGAGGTACCAGCTTTAGCTGGGTGAGGATTAATTAAGATAGGAAACAAGTATTTAAGAATGTCATTTCGACCATAGGTAGAAATCTGTTGTAGTTTACTGGGATTAAAGATTTCTCTTTTCACTCGAAATGACACCATGAAACAACTTTTACTCCAGTTACTCTGGGATAAGGATGAAATAAGAAACAAAAGAATAAAGATAAAAATATGGATGACAACAAAAGTATAGCAGCTTTTCAGGAAGCACAACAATATATCCCAGGGGGTGTGAATTCACCAGTCAGGGCATTTAAAAGTGTAGGCTTGAACCCTGTTTTTATTGATAAAGCAAAAGGGGCAAAAATTACTGACATTGATGGCAATGTATATACTGATTTTGTTGCCTCATGGGGACCACTCATTTTTGGCCATGCCCATAATTCCATTTTGGAAGCACTGAATGAAGCAGCCCAAAAGGGAACTAGTTTTGGTGCACCCACCCTGTATGAAACAGAAATGGCTGAACTGATCACCAGCATGGTTCCATCCATTGAAAAAGTCAGGATGGTTAACTCTGGGACTGAAGCAACCATGAGTGCCATCAGGCTTGCCAGGGGATATACAAAAAGGGATGGCATCATAAAGTTTGCAGGAAATTACCATGGCCATGGAGATAGTTTTCTGATCAAAGCTGGGTCAGGGGCTATTACCCTTGGGTTACCAGACAGCCCTGGTGTTACTGAAGGTAATGCTAAAGATACTTTGCTGGCTGAATATAATAACCTGGATTCAGTAAAAAAACTTTTTGAAGAAAAAGGGAATGATATAGCTGCTGTGATTGTTGAACCAGTTGCAGGAAACATGGGGGTAGTGCTCCCTCAACCAGGCTTCCTGGAAGGTTTAAGGGAAATAACCAAAAAACATGGGGCACTTCTGATCTTTGATGAAGTAATCACTGGTTTCCGCCTGGCAGAAGGTGGGGCACAACAATATTTTGGCATTGACCCTGATATTACCACTTTAGGAAAAATCATTGGAGGTGGGCTGCCTGTGGGTGCATATGGTGGCAAAAAAGAAGTCATGGACATGCTTGCCCCAACTGGCCCAGTTTATCAGGCAGGGACATTATCTGGAAACCCATTAGCAATGGCTGCTGGGATTGCTATGCTGAAGTTGATCAGAAATACAAAAGATTTCTATCAGGAACTTGAAAGGAAAGCCAAAAAACTGGAAGAAGGTATTTTGGAAAACTTTGCAGAAACTGGGGTGAAAGGTGTAGTGAACAGGGTAGGTTCAATGATGACATTGTTCTTTACTGAAAATGAAAAAGTAACTTCATTTGATGAGGCTATGACTGCAGATACAAGCAAATATGCCAACTATTTCAAACATTCATTGGAAAGTGGGAACTACATTGCCCCTTCACAGTTTGAGTGTTTGTTTGTATCCTATGCCCACACTAATAAAGACATTGAAAACCTGATTTCAGCAAACTTAAGTGCATTAAAAAAAATATGAAAATTATTTTGAGAACCTTAGTGTTTTAGTGCCTTAGTGGCTATTTTTTGCCACTAAGACAGAAAGGCTCTAAGTATCCAAGAAAAAGAAAAATGGAAAACTCAATATTTATAAAAACACTCAAAGGGGAAAAAACAGAAAGGCCTCCAGTATGGTTTATGCGCCAGGCAGGAAGGGTGTTGCCATCCTATATGAAAATGCGCGCGAAATACAGTTTCAGGGAATTGATGAGTTCCCCTAAGCTGGCAGCCAAGGTAACCCTGCTTCCTATTGATGACCTGGGTGTTGATGCTGCCATCCTTTTTTCTGATATACTGGTTATTCCTGAAGCACTGGGAATGGGATTGGATTTCACTGATACAGGTCCCAGGTTTTCAAACCCATTGAAGAATATGGCTGACCCATTATCTTCATTAAAAGCTGCATCTTCTAAACTTACCTATATATATAATGTAATAGATGAGATACAGTATACCAAACCTATAGACATACCTTTGATAGGTTTTTGTGGAGCCCCATTTACCACTTTTTGTTATATGGTACAAGGGTTGGGAACCAACCATATTTTCCCTGATGCTGTGGCAATGCTTTATAAGAATAGGGAACTAGCTGAACAAATACTGGAAGAAATTACCCAGCTTTCTATTGAATATGCACTTAATCAAGTGGAGCATGGCATTGCTGCCTTTCAATTGTTTGAAACCCATGCAGGATTGATCCCCTCATCATTCTATTTTGAATTGATCATGCCTTTTGTTAGGAGAATATTAGTAGCAGTCATGGAAGCAGGATGCCCTGTGATCTTCCTTCCCAAAGGGTTGGGAGCAGGTATAAAACACATCACCCCAACAGATACCAGCTTTTTGAGTATTGATTGGCAAACCCCTCTGGAGGAAGCCAGGGAAATGGTACATCCTTCCATTGGGCTGCAAGGAAATATTGACCCAAGGTTGCTATTAGCAGATCAAAACACTATTCAAAACACCTTGGAAAAATATGTGGCCTTTGGATCTGAAAACCAAAACTGGATATTTAATGTGGGTCATGGTTTCATCCCATCAATTCCTTTTGAAAATGCTAAATTTGTGGTTGACTGGGTAAAACAAACCAACTGGGAAAGAAAAACTTAACATAACCCATGATAGCTGATTTAAACATAATAACAGGAGCAAGTACTATTAAAACCATACATTATATTGTAAGTGTAACTTTCCTAATATTTGCTGTTTGGCTTGTTTTCAGGTCAGTAAGAGGCATCACCCTTAGTAAGCATTATGCACGCCTGGACAAATTCCTTTCCTATGCTTTTATTATCAACCTATATGTGCAACTAGTATTTGGGCTGATCCTTTTTTCAAACCTGGGGTCTCCTGAAGGATATGAATACCTGGGGGCAGGAGGTGAATTAAAAGGGGTTTCAAAAAGGTTATGGCCCATTGAACACATTATATTAATGTTATTTGCCTTGTTTATAGCCAATCTGGGATTGATCTCCACATCAAAGTCCCAAAAAAGCAAGGTAAAACACAGGAAAATACTGATTTATTACCTAGTTTCAGTAGCTATCATTGCATATTCACTTTTATCAATATACCTGTTGTAATTTTCACGTGGTTCCCCTGTTAATGAATGCATCCTCATGATTATTAATGCAGGCATTTTCACAGGGTTATTTTTTACATATTCAGTAACATCAACCAGGTTCCCCTCCACAATGGTGGCATCTTTATGCCCTGATTTTGAAACCACACTGGTATAAATAATCCCACCTTTTAATGCCTGTAATTTTTGTGTAATTTCTTCAATCACCCTGATTCCCATATAAATAACAGCAGTACCATTATTCTCAATGGCATCAGACAATTGTTTGATGTTTACCAGTTTCCCTGACACATCCCTCCCTGAAAAAATATGCAATGAATTACTTCCATGCCTATCTGTTAAAGGGATACCAAATTCAGCAGAAACAGCATTAAATGCTGAAATACCTGGTACTATTTCAAAAGGGATATTATTTCCTTTTAGGAAAACTGCCTCTTCAGCCCCCCTGCTAAATACCATAGGGTCGCCAGATTTTACCCTGGTTACAACCAGCCCTTGCAAAGCTTTCTTTTTCATCAACAGGTGTATCCTATTTTGCCTTTCAGTAATATCCAACCCATCACCTGCACGTTTCCCAACAAAAATTTTCTCTGCCTTTTCAGGAAATAGTTCTTTTATTTCTTCTGAAATTAAAGCATCATAAAGGATTACATCAGCTTGCAGGATGGCTTTATGTGCTTTGATGGTTAATAGGTCACTGTCACCAGGACCTGCCCCAACTATATATATTTTCCCTTTTAGTTTCACTTCTTAAATATTCTTTTCATTTATATCATTTCACAAAGAACTATTAAATATAATCAATAACTGACTGGCTACCAGTCCATTAAATTTATCTTCATTTTTTCTCCTTAGATGAGAAAAACAAAACAAAAAAGAATCAAGCCAAAGTAATCCTTCCTCCCACTATGCCTTCTCTTGCCCGGGCGACTTTGGCTGTCCAACACACTTTTTAATCAGTGCTCAAATTATACTTTATCTCCAACATTGGCACAGCTATATTTACAGATTAATATCCTTCTTTTCCTATCCCAAGTGGGCTGTTATATTTAAATGTGTACCCCAGTTCATCTATTAGCTTCTGGCTACTTACCAGTTTCCTGGTTGGATCAGTTTCTTCCATGACTTTAGCAGTTTCAAAACCCAGAGATGATACATGTGTATATAACTGGCTTCTCAAAGGATGTTCTGGACAACAAGCATTATAAACAGAATTAGTTGCCCCTTTTTCCAAAAGTTGATATATTATGGAAATGCAATCATCCAGATGGATCAGGTTTACAGGGCCATCCTTCCAAGCCTTATCTTTTCTGAATGTACCAGGTATCCTGTTAGGACCAATAAGGCCACTTAGCCTGATGATGGTTGCTTCCTTAAAATGTTTTTCTGCCTCCAAAAGGGCTTTTCCCCTTTCTGTTTCAGGAAAAGCATCTGCTTCAGTTACCAGTTTCCCCTTTTCAGGATATACAGAAGTGGAGGAAATAAAAATAACCTGCCCTACCTGATAGTTGCCTGTTTCTTTTGCAAGCACTCCCATGCTTTTAGCATAATCAAAACCTGTACCCCTCCTGGGAGGGATATTAATAATAAGGGCATCAGCATTAAAGAATGAAGGGGTGGAATAAAACACAGAATCTTCATTGCATGAAACCAGGTAAGGGTCAATACCAACCTTTTTTAAAGCTGGTATTTTAGATGCTGTTGAAGTACTTCCTTTTACTGAATGCCCTTTTCCTACCAGAAAAGATGCTAAGGGCATACCCAGCCATCCACAACCTAAAATACCGATATTTTGAATCATAACTTTGTCTTTTATCTACTAATAATTTATTAAAGGCTAAGGCCTGAATTTATTAGCTAAAATTATAAGAAGCCTCAATACACAATTTCAATACTCAATTTTCAATTATTTGATTGTTGATTGTCGCACATTGATCATTGAGCATTTCATTTTTAAATAGTTAAGGGCTAAGCCCTGATACCTGTTGATATTCTCATTTTCCCTAAGCTAAAGCATAGGACTGCATTAGAATTATGAAAAAATTCAATACACAATTTTCAACATTCAATATTCATTGTTTTGTTATTTTTTGATTTTCTATTTGCTTATTGTTTGTTAAGTATTGATTATTGAGCATTCTTCTTCTTTAAATAATTAAGGGCTAAAGCCCAATTCTTATTGTTCTCATCTTCCCCAGGCTAAAGCCTGGGGCTAGCCATAAATAGATGACTTTGAGTATTTGCAAAAGCCTCAATACTCAATTTTCAATACTCAATTATTTAATTTTTAAAATTTGATTATTTGATGTTGTACATTGATTATTGAATATTCCATTTTTAAACAACTAAAGCCCAATTTTTATAATTCCTCAATAACTTTTATACCCCTCCTTTGGAGGGGTTAGCCTGTCTATCTGCGCAGACAGATAAAGGGAGGCTTCTAATGCCTAAAATCACTGCCTTTCAGGATGGCTTTTACATAGGCCTTCCTGATCACAAAATCACCAAAATGTTCTTTTGTTTTCTTGTTCTTAGCATAATCAGCGATAATGGGCTTTAACTCATTTAAAATTTGTTCTTCTGTTAGTGTCTCTTTGTATAATGTGTTTAACCTGTCACCATTAAAACTTCCTCCAAGGTACAAATTATAATGGCCAATTGACTTACCTACAAACCCAATTTCAGCCAGGTAGGGCCTTCCACACCCATTTGGGCAGCCAGTCATCCTGATCACAATTTCTTCCTTTGTAAGGTTATATTCTTCCAAAACAGTTTCAATTTTTGAAACCAATGTGGGTAGGTATCTTTCAGCTTCAGCAAAAGCCAAAGGACAGGTGTTAAGTGCCACGCAAGCAATGGAATTCTTTCTTAACCCTGAAATTTTCCCAGGTGCTACCCTATTGGCTTTCAGCCTTTCATTTACCACTTTCTTATCAATATCAGAAAGGTTAGCAACAATCACATTCTGGTTGGCTGTGAGTATAAACTGCCCATCAATCAGCTCAGCTATTTCTTTTAAAGCTGTTTTAAGCTTAAACTTATCCTTGTCTCTAACCCTTCCCCCTTCCACAAACAGGGTCAGGCTCCATTTGCCATCAGCCCCTTGTTTCCATCCCAACCGGTCTCCATTCCTTGAAAAAGAAAACTTTTTTGGAGCTTCAAGGTTATGTCCCAAATAATTATGCAGTTCATCTTTAAACTTTTCCAACCCCAGCCTGTCAATGGTATATTTTAAACGTGCCTGCTTCCTGTTTTTCCTATCCCCATGGTCTCTTTGTACTGCAACTACCTTTTCAGCTACATCTACCACCTGGTTAGATTCACAAAACCCAATCACATCAGCCAACCTGGGATAAGCTTCAGGCATGGCAAATGTAGAGCCTAACCCTCCTCCAACAGCCACATTGTACCCCACAATTTTACTTTTTTCAACAATGGCAATAAACCCCAGGTCTTGTGAAAAAATGTCCACATCATTGTAAGGAGGAAGGGCTATCCCCAACTTAAATTTCCTGGGTAGGTACCTGTCTTTATAAAGAGGTTCAACCTCAATTTTGCTACTGTCTACCAATTTTTTATCAAGCCATATTTCATGATATGCTTTTGTTTTGGGCAACAGGTGCTCACTTATTTTTCCAGCTAGTTCAACAATTTCTTTATATAAAGATGATTCAGCAGGATTGGGATGGCACATTACATTCCTGTTTACGTCACCACAGGTAGCAATGGTGTCAAGCAAAGCTTTATTAATACCTTTCATGGTGGTTTTAAGGTTTTTTTTCAGTACCCCATGCAATTGGAATGTTTGCCTGGTAGTAACCTTTAAAGTGCCATTGGCATATTTGTCAGACAAGGTATCCATTTGCAGCCACTGCTGTGTGGTTGCAACCCCTCCTGGCATCCTCACCCTGATCAGGAAAGAATAGGCTGGCTCCAGTTTTTGCCTTTTCCTTTCTTTATCCAGGTCCCTGTCAAATTGCTGGTAAATACCATGGAATTTTGAGATTTGGGTATCTCCAGGGGCAATTGCTCCTGTAATGGGGTCAGCCAGGCTTTCAACCAATGTACCCCTTAAATAGTTGCTTTCATATTTTAGTTTTTCAACTTCTGATAATGCCTCCCAATTTATTGTATCACTCATGATGTTTTTCTTTGCTATTAAATTATTTAATTTAATTATGGATATTGTGTATTGACTATTGAATATTTCTACTTCTTAGACTTTTAAATGGTTAAGGGCTAAAACCCAGTTGTTTATGATAGCTTTCATACCCGGGCTGAAGCCTGGGGTAATAAATTAGAATTATGAAAAGTTTCAATAAACATCCACCTGGAAACGTTTTTCCTTTTTTAGCTTTTTGATGTACTCTTTTGCTTTCTCTTCCGAAATACCTCCTTGCGCTTGTATTATCTCCAGTAAGGTTTTATTAACATCTTTAGCCATATACTTCATATCACCACACAGATAGAAACTGGCCCCATTTTCCAGCCAATTGTAAAGTTCTTCCTGGTTCTCTTTCAATTTATGCTGGACATAAACCTTCTTTTTCTGGTCACGAGAAAAAGCTACGTCCATTTTTTCCAGGTATCCCTTTTTTAATAGCTTTTGCCATTCAACCTGGTAGAGGAAATCAGAATAAAAACTCCTGTCACCAAATACCAACCAGCTTTTTCCTTTCAGGTTACCTGATTCCCTTTGCTGAAGGAATGCCCTGTAAGGAGCCACTCCTGTACCTGCCCCTACCATAATAATTGGGGTATCTTCTTTTTCTGGCAGTTTAAATGATGGGTTATGGTCAATATAGATGGGGATTTTATCTCCCATCTCACTTTGTTCTGATAAAAAAGTGGAGCAAGCCCCCTGCCTCTCCCTTCCTTTATTCTGATATTTTACCACTGAAACAGTGATGTGTACCTCATCTTCCACAGCTTCCTGGCTTGAAGAGATGGAATACAAACGTGGAGGCAGTGCCCTTAGCAACTGGAAGAATTTTTCAGGCTGCCACTCATGAGGGTGATCTGTAAGCAGGTCCAAAATGTCATGCCCATACAGGTAACTTTCCAGTTTCTCATCATCCTCAAGGAGGCTTTTTAACTCTTGGCTATCTATTTCTTCAATATATTTTTTTATTACTTCACGTGTCAGGACAGTTATTTCAACATGGTTTGACAAAGCTTCTTGTATGTTTACTTCTTCATTTTTGAAAAGAATTTTTTCTCCAGGATCAAAACCTGTTTTCTGCAAAATACTTTCAACCAGGTTGGGTGGGTTATTTGCTAATATTCCTACAGAATCTCCTGGCTGGTAGGTAATCCCTGAATCTTCCAATGAAAGTTCAACATGGTATACTTCTTTGCCTGAATCCCTTCCTGTAATTTTTACTTTCTCCAGTATTTCAGCATAAAAAGGGTTCTTCCTTGAATAATTTTTCTTTGCTGAAAGTTTGGCCTTGATTGCATTTACATTGGTTTGAGCTTGCCCATTGCCACTTTTTGCCAATAACTTTTCAAGGACTGATTTAATCCAGTTTTCAGCAATATCTTCATAATCAACATCAGCAGTGGCAACAGGTAATAGCTCATTTGCCCCTGATTTATTTAGCGCATGGTCAACATCAATACCTGTTTGGCAAAATAACTTATATGATTTATCACCTAATGCCAACACTGCATAATTTAGGTTTGGCAGTTTAGGAACCCTCTTCCCAGTAATGAAAGTGTAAAAATCTTCAGCCATATCAGGAGGCTCTCCTTCACCATGTGTACTGACAATTACTGCCAGGTTTTCCTCTTTAGCCAGTTGTTTTGTTTTATAATCTTCCATGCTGCCCATATTGGATTTAATGCCTAATTCAGCAGTTGCATCAGCCAGTTGGGCAGCAATTTTTTGGCTATGCCCTGTGTGGGTACCATACAAAATAGTTAAGCCAGCATTTTTTAGGGTTGCTTCCTGGTTGGCCTTTGAAGGTTGCTCCTTCACCAACAACCCCTGAAAATAGCCACTGACCCATAGTACCCCCTCATTGCTAAGTTCTTTGGTTAGCTCTTCAAGAGCTAATTGCTGGTTTTCATTTAATGGATTATACATTGCACTCATGATTAGTATTTTGGTTGTTTATCTTTTATAAAAGGTTTTGTTCTGTAATAAATTCTTTAATAGTGTCCCTGATTTTTATAGATTTAAACACATCATGCCCATTGGAACCTACAGCTATTGTAATGTTCCCTTTTTTGTAAATGGCAGGTGATACAAACTGGCATAAAACTGGCATATCATGGATATTGACCAGGACACCTGCCTGCTTCCCATCTTCCAAAATTTGTTTGTCAAGCTCCTGGTTGTTGGTACAAGAGTAGAGCATTAAATACCCCACTATATCCTCTTTTTGATATCTTTTCTGGTAATATTTAATGCCTGTGGCCTTAATTTTATCAGATACTTCTTTAGCTAACACTTCCACATTTGCATCAAAAGTTTGCAAAATATTCAGCTTTTTGAATGCACTCTCCCCTCCCCCAATAATCAGGATTTTATGCCCTGAAATATCTAAGCTGATGGGAAGGAAGTTTTTATTTACTGCTTTAGATTTCATATTCAATAGGTGTTTCTTTAACCCTTCCAAACCTGATCCTATTCCAGGTGCGTTCATGAAAATAATACAGTACCATTTTGGTAAAAAGCTCTATGCCTCCAATGGCTACTGCAAAATCCAGTTTCCCAATTACTGCCCATGAGATTATAATAGTATCAATTGTTCCAATAGTCCTCCATGAGACAGTTTTTACAATATTTCTGTAGGTTTTTTCAGCCATAATTCAACTTACATCCTTTGTTTGTTTTCAATACTACAGGCATAAATGAAAAAAGCCCTCCTGCACTATGCAGAAGGGCTTCACCTAAGCCTGGAAAATAATATTTTATATATCTATTTTCTTCTGCATATTACTATGAAGGGCACAACACATACAGCAACACATGTTGTTTACACTATTAAATAATATGGTTGAAGAAAAATGATACATTTTGTCTTTTTGTTATTATGTGGACAAATATAAGCCCTGCCTTAACTTATCCAAATAATTTGGTAATTTTTCTTTTATTCAGTCTAAATAAAAAACAAATAGTTAACATTTAGGCAACAAATAATATCATTATGGTAGTTTTTGGGTGTGGAATTAACCTACAAAACCAATGTTCAGGAAAAGGATAGCATAGCCTATTACTATAGGAAACAACAGCTTCTCAAAATTGGGGATATTTAACAACCCAATGAGAAACCAGCACTGTAAGTACCAAATATTGGGCGATACTGCTTTTTCAGCATCACACTGTTACTAAAACCCCATTTGGGACAATAAAAGTTTCACTATCTTTTGCCTCTGGAATACAGACTCTTAGAAATCATCCTTATGACTCAACTTTAATAACTTCATTTACTAATTTTGTAAAAAAGGCAACTCTAATGACAATAATAGCTAAATTGCAAGGTTCTTTTAACTGATTTTTAGGGAGTATTTCCCATGCAATAATAAACAAATTGTATGAAGTGTATTATTCTTGATGATAAACCTCTGTCCCAAAATACCCTGGCTGATTACATTGACCATGTTCCTTACCTGGAACTTGTTGCCAAATGTACTAATGCCTTTGAAGCATTTGAAATACTTCAAAACCAACGCATTGACCTGATCTTCCTGGAAGTTATTTTACCTAATGTTTCAGGTATTGATTTTATTAAAAGCCTGGAAAATAAGCCAATGTTTATTTTCACAACCACTTATTCAGAATATGCAATTGAAGGGTATAACCTCAGTGCCCTGGATTACCTGATAAAGCCTATCACATTTGACAGGTTCTTGAAATCAGTTAACAAAGCTTATGAGTTTTACTCTTTCAAAAATTATAAGTACAACAGTGGTAAACCTGAAAAAGAAACAGCTAATAGTTCTGAGTTTATCCTGGTAAAAGCTGATTACAAAACCATCAAAATAAATATTAATGATATCTTATATGTTGAAGGGCTGAAAGACTATATTAAAATATATACAACTACATCAAGCAAACCTGTAATTACCCTGAATTCTTTGAAAAACATGCAGCAAAACTTGCCTTCTGATAAATTCTCAAGGATCCATAAATCTTACATTATTTCATTAGACCATATTAAGGTCATTAATAAAGCTCAGGTTGTAATTGGTGATACCTATATCCCCATTGGGGAAAGCTACAAAAATTTCTTTTTGAATGAAATGGAAAACAGGCGACTTTAGCAACTGCTAGAAGTACTGCCTTTTCTGGAACCAAATTTCATTGATGCTAAAGTTCATATGCAGGCGGAAAAAATCTTCCCTCACCTGGTTGTTCTGTGTAGTTCCTTTTGTCCCAAACTCAAGGGCTACATTAATAGCTGACCCTACATTCCTGGCTTTTTCATTTTTTAACGGTATGCCCACACCCAAACTAATGCTCTTCTCATCCAATAGCCTATTCCCTATTTCCAGGTATGAAGAATTATAATTTAAACCAGCCCTGAATACCCAGTTTTTAAAACCTTTGTTTGTAACACTGGGAGCCCACGGCCTAAACTCAGCCCCAATAACAAAATTATGTGCATCAACAAAATTATCAGCTTGTGTTGGATACCTAACATTTGCCCAGTTTTGGTAATGATAATCAATTGCTAGTGTATATTTAAACCCATTTTGTATGGCTACACCTGCTCCAAAAGTATTAGGTACTTCTATATAATCCAGCTTCTTTTCATCATTAGCCAATATATTATTATAACCACTATTCCCTTCTGATGCAACCGTAACCACATTCCTTGAATTCAAACTTTGTTTTTGGCTATATACCAAACCCAAAGAATAATCTATGTTTTTAACTTTGAAAGAGTACTGAAGCCCATAATCAAAATAAAGGCTGTTAAGGTAATCTTTCCTTGATACTAAATAAGTGCTGTTAAGGACTGGCTGAGAAACAATCTCATCATGTATCACTGACCCAAACATATAAGACGAGTTGATACCCACTGAGAGGTTCTTTGTTAGTTTAAAAGCATTTGCCCAGTATACCTGGTTAATGCCTCCACTTCCTGTATGTTGTGAAATGTATCTCTCACTACTACCTTCAATGTAATTTTGGGTAATTATTTCAAATCCAACATTAGTAAATGGAATAAGGCCAATTGAAGTAAACCACCATTTATCTACCCTAAACCCCAGTGCCAGGTATTTAATATTAGCAGCCACATCTGATTTGGTTTTATTCTGTTGTTCAAATAGTGAGAATTTACCCTCCACGCCTGCTGTATAAATATAATGTAGGCTATCAATACCTGTATAAGAAGCCGGGTTAAGGTTGTTTAAATAATACTTAGATTTTAAAGCCAAACCTGCACTTCCCATACCCTTCAGTTTCCCAAATCCTTTAGCCTGTATTTCACCTGGTCCAAAAATTGAATATGGAGAAGTAGTGTTTTGCCCTTTACTTATAAAACAAATTGTACTAAATAATAAGAATAGAAATAATATTTTATGCTTAACCATTATCAACTCCAAAAATTAATTATAAAAAATATAGTATATCTTCAACACGGGGCGAAAAGTACTATTTCTTGAACTATCGAAAACTACCCTGTCCAATGACGCCCCCATTTTTGAACTTGTTAAACCCACCAATATGCCATGTTCCACATCAAAGTGTGCATCCAACAGTTCGGAAGTTATAAAATTTGTCAGGTCATATTGGTAATATGTCTCCTCTTTATAAACTTCATCAATAACCAAAGTTGCAGGCAATGTCCTATTGTCGTCATCTTGTAATTCAGATACAATCCTGTTTTTCTTATCTGAGTTATAGAAAACAATTTCAGGAGTTAATGGGACATCATCATAGCTCCCTCTTACTGGTTTTAGCAATAATTCAGCTTTGACCAATACAAAATCCTTATCTGTGTTTAATAATGAAGGCAAACTTGGAAATTCTAACCTGGTAAAAATTCCTACACCTCCTTGCATATAACTTTTATTATCTGTCTGTGTTGAAGAAATGTTATCGCCACCAGCTTGTAGTACATTCAATGAAGTATTTGAGTGGTCATTCTCAATCTCATTAAAATAAATACCTCCAGTATTCAGGTTGAACTTATATTTTATTACTTTTTTTTCCAATTCTACCCTTGAGGTATGAAGCACTAAACTTACAGTTGAATCAACAGCACCAAATGATAAAATTGCTCCACCATTTGTTGCATTTTTTAAAACCAACCCATTAAAATATTTTAAGAAACTAGGCAAGTCTTGAAGATCATTGTCATTCTCGTCTTCAGTAAATTTTTTATCAAAAAACTCTTGGGCAAGTTCGTCAGGAAGCCTTATCTCTAAATATCTGTCTCTTCCTGGCCTGGGAATAAACGTGTAGCTTCCAATTGGGTTTTCAGAATGTTTAAAAGATGATGTATTGTACAGCCTTCCATCATCATTTAATTCCATTTCTTCTTCCAACCTATATACTTCAAACGTTTGTTTTTTTAATGTATCACCATATGTTTGGTTAATATACTTAAGCCTTAATACCAGTGAATCTACTTTATCATCTTCCTCAGGAGTATAACTAGTTGGTAAGCTAAATTGCATATAGGCATTGGCATTTATTTGCCCAAAATAACTATCAATATATTGACCTGCCATCAAAATACCAGTTTTTGATGTGGGTATTGAGTCTACCATAAGAGTAGACATCCTAACTTTATAAGTATCAACTATTGCTACAGTGGTTTCAGAGCGAATAAATTCATCCCCTATTGAAAAAGCATTTAAATCATTCTCCTCATCACAAGCCCCCAGTGCTATAATAACAATAATAAAAAGAAAAAAGAATTTATTCATTTATGCTGAATATTTAGTAATTAGAGCCCAAAAGAATACAAGAAAAACCTGAGGAGAAAGAAATATATACAAAATTGAGTATAGTATAGATGTATAGGGTGTAATTAGGGGTTTTAGATAATATTAACGAAAAGCACATATTAGAATAACGTTTAAATACGCAAATATAGACAAATAATCCCATTTCATCTATTAATAAGACCTATTCGTCTAGTTTCCTTTTTTTACAACACAGTGACTGATAGGTTTGCGTTAGAATAGAAAATGAATTCTTAAAAAATTCACAGAAAATTTAAAAATCAAGTAATAAAATAATTGTATGAAAAGCAAGGAAATCAATTTTCGAGTGGTATTGTTTGCGGTTAGTATTGCTCTTTTAGCTACTGCTTGTGGAAATAACAATGATGATGAAGAACTAGCAGGTGATTGGACAAAACAATCCACATTAAATGGTACGCCAAGGAGCGAAGCAGCAAGTTTTATGATTGGAGATAAAGCTTATGTTGGAACTGGCTTTAATGATGGGGATAGGCTAAAAAGTTTTTGGGCATATGATATAAATTCAAACAGCTGGAGCCAAATAGCAGATTTTGAAGGTTCTGCAAGGACCGGCGCAGTGGGTTTTGGAACAGATACCAAGGGTTACGTGGGCACAGGTGTAGACAAGGATGGTACTAATCTTTCTGATTTCTATGAGTATGATCCTTCAACAAATGAATGGAAACAAATGGCAGATATGCAAAAGGCAGTTCATGGAGCCGTTGCTTTTTCTATTAACAACAAAGGGTATGTAGGAACTGGCTACAACAAAAATGAAGGTAACAATAAAGATTTTTATGAATATAACCCATCTTCTGATAGCTGGACGTATATTTCCAATTTCCCGGGAGAAAAAAGAAAAGAAGCTGTAGCATTTGTCCTAAATGGGAAAGGGTATATAGTTGCAGGAACAGATAACAATATCGTCCAAAACGACTTTTATGCCTATGACCCCTCAAATGGTACCTGGCAAAAACTAAGAGGGATTACAAATGAAAATGATAGCGAAAGCTATGATGATGACTACACCACAATTGCCAGGGAAAGTGCTGTTGGTTTTAGTGTAAACGGAAAAGGTTATATAGCAGGAGGAAGAAGTGGTAATCTGACAAGTACTGTTTGGGAATATGACCCTGCAACTGACCTATGGAAAGAAAAAACGGCACTTGAAGGTTCAACACGTAGTGGCGCAGTTGCTTGGGGATATGGAAATTATGGATATGTAGCCACAGGTAGCAATGGTAGTGTATACCTGGATGATATCTGGCGCTTTGACCCAACTGCAAAATATGATAAAAATGATTAGGAAATTCCTAATCCCTATTTTTGCTGTACTACTAATAGGTGCCTTAAGCCTTTTATATAAAAATTATTATTCGCATAAAAAAAACCTGCCTGTTATAAAAGAAAATGTCATTTTAGAAACATACAGGTCGGAAATAGGATGGGGTTATAAAATATTTAAAAATGGAAGGGTGTATATCAACCAACAATACATTCCTGTTATAAGAGGCAAAACACCTTTTGCAACAAAAGAAGAAGCAAAAAAAGTTGGAGAAGTTGTCCTTGAAAAAGTAAAAAATTCAGAAGCACCCTACATTACTGAGCAAGTTTTAGACAGCTTAAAGGTTGGCTATTAAATTAGCTTCAATATAGTTTAAAGGTCCTGATAAATCAGGGCCTTTTTTTATATCTATAAATTTGTATGAATCAAAAAAAATAGCTGAAAGATCTTTTTGAAAAGCCTTTGCAATTTCACGATTCTGGTGTAATTATAATTTTTTAAGGTAAATTATCAATCTATATCACAGGCATCTTGATTGTTAACAAATTATTACTAATTTTGGTGACCTTTTTTTATTGGGAAAAATAAAAAATCAGTAATCAAAAAGTTATATAAAAATGAAAGTCTTTAAAACCGATCAAATCCGGAATATCTCGTTAATTGGGAATGCTGGCAGTGGAAAAACCACCCTTGCAGAAGCCATGCTTTTCGAGGGTGGAGTAATCAACAGAAGAGGTGAAGTCACCAGTAAAAATACTGTTTCAGACTATCACCCAATAGAACAAGAATTTGGGAACTCCGTTTATTCGTCGATACTTTATACAGAATTCAACGATAAAAAGATAAACATTCTCGATACTCCAGGGATGGATGATATGTGTGGAAGTATTGTTTCTTCTTTGGAGGTAACAGGCTTAGGGTTAATGGCCATCAATGCTTCAAACGGGGTTGAGGCCGGAACAGAAGCAGCAGGCCGCCATGCTGAATCTACAAACACCCCACTGGTGATTGTTTTCAACCAACTTGACCACGACAATTCAAATTTCGATAAATCATTAGAACAATGTAAAGCAACATTTGGGAACAAAGTTACTGTTGTGCAGTACCCTCTTGATGCAGGCCCAAACTTTACATCCATCATTGATGTACTTAAAATGAAAATGTTTAAGTTTGGGGCTGATGGTAAAGTTGAGGTCCTTGATATTCCTGATGCAGAACTGGACAAAGCCACTGAATTACAAAATGAGCTCATTGAAATGGCTGCCGAGAATGAAGAGGAATTAATGGAACTCTATTTTGATAAAGGCACCCTTACTGAAGATGAAATGCGCAAAGGGATGAAATTGGGTATGCTTCAGCGCGACCTTTTCCCTGTATTTTGTACCTGTGCCAAAAAGAATATTGGTGTATCCAGGTTAATGGAGTTCATTTCCAACATTGCTCCTGCTCCAAATGAAATGCCACAAAGAAAAATTGTTGAAGGTAAAGAAGTAAAAATGGATGAAAATGAACCTGCTTCATTTTTCGTTTTTAAAACTACCATAGAATCTCATGTTGGCGAGATTACCTATTTCAAGGTTATGTCAGGAAAGATTACTGAAGGTTTAGACCTGATCAACACAAAAACGGGCAATAAGGAACGCTTGTCCCAACTGTTTGTTTCTTATGGAAAAAACAGGGAAAAAGTACCCGAAATGGTTGCTGGTGACATAGGCTGCACAGTAAAATTAAAAGACACTAAATACAATGCAACACTTTCAGAAAAGGGTGTTGAAACAAAATTTGTGGATATCAAATTCCCTGGGTCAAGGATAAATGCAGCCATTAAAGCTGTTAATGACTCTGATGACGAAAAAGTTGGAGAAATACTGAACCGCATAAAATATGAAGACCCAACTTACCAGGTTGAATATTCAAAAGAACTAAAGCAACTAATTATCAATGGGCAAGGAGAATACCACCTGAATACTTTAAAGTGGTTCTTTGACAATGTCCATAAAATTGATATTGAGTTCTTATTACCAAAAATCCCTTACAGGGAAACTATTACAAAAGCTGCACAGGCCGATTACCGCCACAAAAAACAATCAGGTGGTGCAGGCCAGTTTGGCGAGGTACATATGATCATTGAACCTTATGAAGAAGGTGCTGAACCTAAAAAAGTTTTCCACTTTGATGGGAAAGAACAAAAATTATCTGTACGTGATGTACAGGAGCATCCACTTGCATGGGGAGGTAAACTGATTTTCTGTAATTGTATTGTTGGAGGTTCAATTGATGCACGTTTTATGCCTGCCATCCTAAAAGGTATCATGGAAAAAATGGAAGAAGGACCACTTACAGGTTCTTATGCACGTGATATTATTGTATATGTTTATGATGGTAAAATGCACCCTGTTGATTCAAATGAAATTTCATTTAAGCTGGCAGGGCGTAATGCATTTAGCATGGCATTTAAAAATGCAGGCCCAAAAATCCTGGAACCAATTTATGATTTTAATGTTTGGGTACCATCAGAAAGGATGGGTGATGTTATGAGCGACCTTCAGGGAAGGCGTGCCCTCATCATGGGGATGGGCTCTGAAAAAGGGTTTGAAAAGATCACTGCTAAAGTCCCATTAAAAGAAATGAATAAGTACAGTACATCATTAAGTTCGTTAACTGGTGGGCGTGGTTTATTTACAATTGACTTTGCAGAGTATGAGAAAGTACCTGCTGACGTTCAGGATGAACTGCTTAAAGCATACGAAAAAGAACAAGAAGAAGAATAATCAACAATTCTTTATTACTAAGGATATGAAAAGCTCAGGCAATAGCCTGGGCTTTTTTATTTCAAATAATTGATCATCAATATAGCTTAATCCACGTATTAGAAATAAAATTAGTAATCGTCCCTATAAAAAGAAAAGTAAATATATGCCCTAAAAAATAAGGTCATTAAAGATATTGAAACATTATTTGAAGAATCATTGCTACTTTTTTTCCCTAATCAGATGGAAAAATCCATGAGCCCACCTTTTTTTATCATCTCTCCCCAGCCCTTCAATTACATAATAATAAACACCTGGGCTTGCAGGCCTACCACCCATTCTCCCGTCCCAGATTGATTGGGAAACAGTATTCTCAAAACCCTGTACATTGTTGTTCTCCCATGAATGGACTACCCTACCCCAACGATTAAATAACTGTACCCTGATCTCTTTCATTGACCAAAAATGAACCACAAATTCATCATTGTCGCCATCACCATTTGGGGTAAAGAAATTGGGCACATCAACAAATGAAGAATCAACCTTAATATAGTCCTCCAGGTAGGAGGTATCAGTGCAGGTATGGAACTCAGACCTCTTTTTAGCCACCAGTTTAACCATATACTCACCCGTATTTTCGTAAGTAAAGACAGGGCTTTCATTATAGGCATATTCCATTATGCTATCAATAGGTGCTGAACTATTTTCTGCCTCCCTTTTTATGTCATTAATATCCCTGAAAAAGAACCATTCATATTCATCAGCATCACTATTTTCTGATGTATTAGTGAAAATAACCTCTAATGGGGCTTCCCCTTCTGTTGGGTCAATAATAAAGCTTGCTTTTGGCACAATTGACTCATATAATACCTTTATGCTTGCCTCACATCCAAAACGGTCATAAACAACATAGTCATATTCTGTATCCTGATAAGGAGGCTCATCAATTTGTGGTGTATTTATCCTTGAAATAATTTCTTCTCCCTTCTTCCACATCACCTGTATATCCTTAAATAAGGAAACTTCAGAATTATCAGCAAGGTCATAATATTTCAAATCAGCTGAGGTGAATGTGCCTTCCATTTGAAAATATTTACAATTTGATTCTGTAACAGAACCAGCCACTTCAAACCAGCTGTTCATAACCCATGCCCTGTATGTTTCAACAGTAGCCCCTTGTGTTATGGTAACCTGGTAGCAGCCATCATCAAGCCCTGAAATGGAGGAAACCATATTTTCTGTACTTTCAGAAAAGTAAAACTCAAATGAGGCTGATAGGTTACTGTATTTCTGCCATTCAAAAGTTTTAGTTCCTCCAATGGTTGTTTCAACAGATAAGCTCCCTTCCGGGAAATCTTTTTCAGTGCAAAAAATAAACATATTATCTATTTCTGAGAATACAGGATACTGTGTCTGGCCTGTAAAAACTGATCCTGGTGCAGATAATTGTGCTTGAGAAGCAAATCCCCAAAAAACAAGTACACTTAAACTAAATATCTTTTTCAAAAATCGAAAATTCATTGTCACCATTTTATGAATTACAATATTAACGTATAATTTTTATTTAATTGCCTTTAAGTACTGACAGACTGTTTAAATTTTATTTTTTAGATATATTATTAAGTATTTTTTATCAATTCAAGGTGAAATTTTTGTGAAATGACCAGAGGGAATTCGTGAATTCCTTTAAAAACAAACAATAAATGAACAATAGCACCAGCTATTTAAGAAAATTTCAACGTAAAAGTGGTGAAAAAGACAATTAAATAGGATGAATGGATAATTTTTAAACAGCCTCTGAATTCTTAGCCAAATTTTAAACTTGGGTTGAATAGGATAAATAGCCTGAAATCCTAGCTTCAATCCCAAATTTGTTAATAAAAGCCTTCCTAATTTACCCTAAAACCAAACAACAAGCTTTATTTTTGTTTTTCTAAACTGAAAAGAGAAAGAGTGTTTGATTATTTAGATGAATTAAATCCTGCTCAAAAAGAGGCTGTTGTGAATACAGAGGGACCATCATTGGTTATTGCAGGTGCAGGATCGGGGAAGACAAGGGTGCTAACTTATAGGATTGCCCACCTCCTGAAACAAGGAGCCAGGCCTTCAACCATCCTGGCACTTACTTTTACAAACAAGGCAGCCCGCGAAATGAAAAACAGGATTGCCCAGGTCGTTGGTGAAAATGCTGCGCGCTATTTATGGATGGGTACATTCCACTCCATTTTTGCACGCATTTTACGCACAGAACACGAAATCCTTGGTTATCCTTCAAACTATACTATCTATGACAGTGCTGATTCAAAAAGCCTCATAAAAACAATTATCAAAGACTTTCAGCTTGACGATAAAGTATATAAACCTGGGGTAGTTTCAGGCAGGATTTCAATGGCAAAAAACAACCTGGTTACACCTGTTGCTTATGCCGAAAATGCTGAATTAAGGCAATTTGATAAAAGCATCAGGATGCCCCGCATTATTGAAATCTATAAAGAATATACAAAACGTTGCTTTCTTTCTGGAGCTATGGATTTTGATGACCTGCTCCTGAAGACCAACATCCTTTTCAGGGATCATGAAGAAACCTTAAAAAAATACCAGGAACGTTTTGATTATGTGTTGGTTGACGAGTACCAGGACACAAATTATGCCCAATACCTGATCATTAAAAAACTGGCTGCCATGCATAACAACATATGTGTGGTTGGTGATGATGCCCAAAGTATTTATTCATTCAGGGGAGCCAGGATTGAAAATATACTTAACTTCAAAAAAGATTACCCATCCCATAAAATATTCAAGCTTGAACAGAATTACAGGTCAACCCAAACCATTGTAAATGCTGCCAACAGCATCATTGAAAAAAACAAAAGGCAAATTCCAAAAAAAGTCTTTTCAAAACAGGAAAAAGGGAACCTGATCAAAGTATTGTCAGCACTCACTGATAATGAAGAAGGGTTCATGGTTGCAAATGAAATTTCGGAAACCCAGTTGCGCGACCATTACATGTATGAAGACTATGCAATCCTTTACAGGACCAATGCACAATCAAGGGTTTTTGAAGAGTCATTACGAAAAAGGAATATCCCTTATAAGATTTATGGTGGGCTCTCCTTCTACCAGCGCAAAGAGATCAAAGATTTATTGGCTTATTTTAGGATGGTGGTTAACCCTGCTGATAATGAAGCCTTAAAAAGGATCATTAACTTCCCTGCGCGTGGGATTGGGGTTACAACCCTTTCTAAACTGGAAAAAGCTTCAAGTGAGAATGGGGTATCTATCTGGGCTATAACAGAACAGCTTCCTGAGGTAAACCATGCCTTGTTAAATAAGGGGACTATTTCAAAAATTGAAGGATTTAAAGCCCTTATCAAAACTTTCAGGAAACAAGCTGGAAGTGCTGATGCTTTTGAGTTAGCAATTACTATTGCAGAAAAATCAGGTATACTAAAAGGTTTGTATAATGACAAGTCTCCTGAAGGGTTAAGCCGTTTTGAAAACATCCAGGAGCTATTGAATGCCATCCAGGAATTTACCATCTCAGGCAGGGAAGAAGGGCAGCCAAACCAGCTTTCAAACTACATGGAAGAAGTTTCATTGTTGACTGATATGGACAATGAAAAACCAGAAGACAACAATAAGGTTTCACTTATGACAGTCCATTCTGCTAAAGGGTTGGAATTCAAAAATGTGTTTGTAGTAGGGCTTGAAGAGAACCTTTTCCCCTCTAACCAATCGAGGCAGAAAAAATCAGAAGAAGATTTTGAGGAAGAGCGCAGGTTATTTTATGTGGCAGTAACAAGGGCAAAAGCCAATGCCTACCTGTCATTTGCCCTTCAGCGCTATAAATGGGGGAAACTTGAATTTTGTACCCCCAGCCGTTTTTTGGAGGAAGTAGACAAAGAATTTGTTGACATGACCCTGGCTCAACAAAAACATAGCACTTCTGGCAATAACTTTGATTTTAATAATACTGCCCAGGAGCCTTCAACAAACAGGAAGCCTAAAATAAATCCTTTGGCAGGGCAAAACATTTTGAACAGAAAACTCGTTAAACTGAACGATAACACACAGGGCTCACAACAATTCCAGGGTGACGACCCATCAGGAATACAACCTGGGATGACTGTTGAACACCAACGTTTTGGGATAGGGAAAGTATTAAAAATTGAAGGAATCTCACCAAACCTGAAAGCAACAGTATTTTTTCAAACAGCAGGGCAAAAGCAACTTTTATTAAAATTTGCCAAACTTAAAATTGTTTCATAGGGCTGATTAAGAAGTATTTTTGTTTTTATATATTGGAAAATATTGTGGAATTGAATGATTTCATTAGATTTGTAGCTGATTTTATACTTCTAATTGGAATCTAACTTATTGCCTTAGTTTTATTTAGAATCAAAAAAATACACAAATTCTTTAAATGGATTATAATTCGCAACGTAAAAAAATGGCCCTGCCTGAATATGGTAGGAATATTCAAAAAATGGTCGACTATGTAGTGACTATTGAAGACAGGGAAGAGAGGAATCATGCAGCCAGGACGATCATTGATGTGATGGGAAACCTTTATCCATACTTAAGAGATATTGCAGATTTTAAGCATAAATTGTGGGATCATATTGCCATCATGGCTGATTTTAAATTGGACATTGATTACCCATATGACCCACCATCACCAGCCATGTTACTTGAAAAGCCTAATTCAGTTCCTTACAACCAACACAGGATAAAAATGAGGCATTATGGGCATAACCTTGAGGAAATGGTAAAAGCTGCTTCTGATAATTTTGAAGATGGCGAAACCAAAGAGGTTTTGATTGAGCTGCTGGCCAACCACATGAAAAAGAGCTACCTCACATGGAATAAAGATTCTGTAGCGGACGAAAAAATACTCAAAGACCTGAAAATACTGTCTTTTGAAAAAATTGACAGGGAAGGGATGCAATTGGCTGAAGTAAAATCAATGGCCAATAAACCCAGGAAGAAGAATGGCGCACACAGGCACCATAAAAAAAATGATAAAAACTAATCCTTAAAACGCGTTTTCCCAATGGCTACTTTCAAAATTGAAGGAGGACACCAGTTAAAAGGGGAACTTCAGCCCCAGGGAGCTAAGAATGAAGCACTACAAATTATTTGTGCAACCCTGCTTACTGCAGAAGATGTAACCATCCAAAACATTCCTGAAATAAGTGATGTACTTAAACTTATTGACATCCTTAAAGGATTGGGGGTAGAGATAAAAAGGTCCTTAAAAGGCAAATATATTTTTAATGCCAAAAACATTGATATCCAATACCTAAAGAGTGAAGACTTTTCAAGGAAAGCTTCAAAGCTAAGGGGTTCAATAATGATCATTGGACCACTACTGGCCAGGATTGGAAAAGGGTTTATCCCCCAACCAGGAGGAGATAAAATTGGAAGGCGCAGGTTAGATACCCATTTTATTGGCTTTGAAAAAATGGGAGCAAGGTTTGAATTTGATGCACTGAATTATTGCTTCAACATCAATGCAGAAAAGCTGAAAGGAACCTACATGTTGCTTGATGAAGCATCAGTAACAGGAACAGCCAATATAGTGATGGCTGCTGTAATGGCTGAAGGCGTAACCACTATTTACAATGCTGCCTGTGAGCCATACCTACAGCAACTTTGCAAAATGCTGAACTCAATGGGAGCTAACATTTTAGGCATAGGTTCTAACCTTCTTACCATAGAAGGTGTCACTGAATTAAAAGGTTGCAACCACTCCATACTGCCTGACATGATTGAGGTTGGTAGTTTTATTGGGTTGGCAGCCATGACAGGCTCTGAAATCCTGATAAGAGATGTAGGGCTTAACCACTTAGGGATCATTCCTGATTCATTCAGGAGGCTGGGCATTGAAGTTGCCCAGAAAGGAGATGATTTGTTTATCCCTTCACAAGAACATTATGAAATTGAGACCTACCTTGATGGGTCTATCATGACCATTGCTGATGCCCCCTGGCCAGGGCTAACCCCTGACCTTTTGAGTGTATTCCTGGTAGTGGCAACACAAGCAAAAGGGAGTGTGCTCATACACCAAAAAATGTTTGAAAGCCGCCTGTTTTTCGTGGATAAACTGATTGACATGGGTGCCCAGATCATCCTTTGCGACCCACACAGAGCTACAGTAATTGGCCTTGACAAAAACCATATGCTTAAAGCTACCAAAATGACGTCTCCTGACATTCGGGCTGGTATTGCATTATTAATTGCTGCCCTATCAGCTCAGGGTGTGAGTACTATTGACAATATTGAACAAATTGACAGGGGCTATGAAAATATGGAGGGCAGGTTAAATGCCCTTGGTGCAAATATTACCCGAATTTAAAAAATCACCTATACAAGCTTAAAAAATGTTAATAACTGAACCCCCTATCTAAAACAATGTTATACTTGTAATTATTATTTTTGAGTTTTAACAAAAAATATAATGATGAAGAAGAATTTTCTGTTTATTATAACACTTTTGATAGCAGGTAGTTTAACCACTGAGATATCAGCCACAAACCCAAAATTAGGCATTAATATTGGGGATAAAGCCCCTGATATTATTGAAAAATCTGTTTCAGGTGAAGTGATAAAACTTTCTGACCTTGAAGGCAAAATGGTTTTAATTGATTTTTGGGCATCCTGGTGTGGTCCATGTAGGCGTGAAAACCCAACTTTGGTTAAAGCTTACCATCAATTTAAAGATGCAAAATTCAAAAATGGGGATGGGTTTACTGTTTTTGGTGTTTCTCTTGACAGGGCCAAAGATGCCTGGGTCAAAGGAATAAAAGATGATAAACTTGATTGGCCATACCATGTGAGCGACCTAAGGTTCTGGTCATCAAAACATGCAGCTGTATATAGGGTAAGAGGTATTCCTGCTAATTTCCTCATTAATGGAGAAGGGATAATTGTTGCAAAAAACCTGAGGGGACCAGCCCTGGAAGCAGCTTTGAAAAAATACTTGAAATAATATCCATTTAAAAATATGATTCAGGGATATGTTCCCTGCAATAAACAAATTGGCACTCTTTTTTGATAAGGGTGTCAATTTGTCTTTTTATATTTGCATGGCAAAATTTTTGAATAATCCTCTGCTACAAAAAATCGTGTTAAAATGAGTGAAAAAAAGACAAAACAGGAAGAACAACATATAGAAGCAACTGAACAGGAAAAAGTGCAGGCTGAAGAAAAAAAAGAAGTTCAACCAGAAGAAAGGAAAAAGGAAGCTACATCCAAAAAGAAATCTTCTTCAAAATCAAGAAAAGAAAAAAAAGAGGATACCATAAAAGCCCTTGAATCAAAATTAGAAGAAATATCTGATAAGCACTTGAGGTTACAAGCTGAATTTGATAATTTCAGGAGAAGGACATTAAAAGAAAAATCAGAACTCATAAAATCAGCCGGAGAATCAGTCTTGGTAAATCTATTACCTGTTATTGATGATTTTGAAAGAGCTATTGAAAGCCTGAAGGATATAGATGACAAAGAACCTTCAAAAGAGGGGATGTTGTTGATTTTTACAAAATTTCAGGAATTCCTGAAACAAAATGGGGTAAATGAAATAGAAGCAATGCATCAGGATTTTGACCTTGACCTTCATGAAGCTGTTACAAAAATACCAACACCTTCAGAAGATTTGAAAGGTAAAAATGTTGATGTCATCCAAAAAGGGTATACCCTGGGTGATAAAGTGATACGTTTTGCAAAAGTAGTTATTGGAGAGTAACACCACAGAATCAGTTATTATGGCAAAAAGAGATTATTATGATGTATTAGGTGTTGGCAAAAGTGCTACTGCAGAAGAATTAAAAAAAGCTTACCGCAAAAAAGCCCTTCAATACCATCCTGATAAAAATCCTGGAGATAAGGAAGCAGAAGAAAAATTCAAAGAAGCTGCTGAAGCCTATGAAGTACTTAGCAATGAAAACAAAAGGGCGCGTTATGACCAGTTTGGGC
The DNA here is from genome assembly GCA_028282705.1 of Prolixibacteraceae bacterium. Taxonomy (GTDB): domain Bacteria; phylum Bacteroidota; class Bacteroidia; order Bacteroidales; family Prolixibacteraceae; genus JABMQB01. The sequence continues at coordinate 30,773 of JANQHI010000080.1, forward strand.
ATGCAGGAATGACAGGTGCTGCAGCTGGAGGAGGCTTTGGAGGCTTCTCTGACATTGAAGATATCTTCTCCACATTTGGGGATATTTTTGGTGGGCACTTTGGTGGCTTTGGAGGGTTTGGTAACAGCAGGCGTGGAGGCAGAAGGGTTAATAGAGGTTCTGACTTAAGGGTAAAAGTAAAACTTAACCTGAGTGAAATTGCCAATGGTGTTGAGAAGAAATTAAAAGTAAAAAAATATGTGTCCTGTAACCATTGTGGAGGCTCTGGTGCACAAGGTGGCAATGCCTTCAGTACTTGTGGAACATGTAGGGGGACAGGGCAGGTAACCAGGATATCTAATACCATATTGGGGCAAATGCAAACCTCATCAACATGCCCTACCTGCCAGGGAGAAGGAAAAGTCATTACAAACAAATGTAACCACTGTGCTGGTGAAGGTGTAGTGCGCGATGAAGAAATCATATCTATCAAAATACCTGCTGGTGTTGGCGAAGGCATGCAGCTAAATGTGTCAGGAAAAGGGAATGCAGGGCGCAGGGATGGTATAAATGGAGACCTATTGGTTATTATTACTGAAGAAAAACACCCTGAGTTGATCAGGGATGAAAATAACCTGATCTATAACCTCTACCTTTCATTCCCTGAAATTGCCTTAGGGAAAACAGTTGAAGTCCCTACTATTGAAGGAAAAGTAAAAGTAAAAATTGATGCAGGGACACAGCCTGAAAAAATATTGCGTTTACGCGGAAAAGGCATTCCAGATGTAAACAGGTATGGCAGGGGTGACCTACTGGTAAGGATCCATGTTTGGGTTCCAAAAAAATTAAGCACAGAAGAAAAGAAATTGTTGGAGAAACTTCAAAATACACCAGGCTTCCAGCATGGGCCTTCAGAAAGTGACAAGAGTTTTTTCGAGAAAATGAGGAATATGTTTGATTAACAGAAACATACAAGCACTGTCCTCCATAAAAGAAAACATCTACTTAACATTAGCTAATTTATTTTAATTGATTTTGGACAGCTAAGATTTTATAACTATACTTGCATACAAATAGTCAAAAAATGAATACAAGGACATTACATCATGGCCATCATTGGGGAATCCTTCCATCAGGTAGGCCATAAGTTTTTTGTCTGTAATAAAAGATATTAATCAGTTTAGGCTTACCATTTTGGTGAGCCTTTTTTTATTTTATAAAAATGGAAAACAAACTAAAAATTGCCATTCAAACAAAAGGCAGGCTCAATGAAGATTCAATAAAACTCATTGAGGAAACAGGGATCAAGCTTACAGCAGGTAAAAGGAAATTGGTTGCTTCAGCCAAAAACTTCCCTATGCATGCTCTATTCCTGAGGGATGATGATATCCCACAAACTGTAGCTGACAATGTAGCTGACATAGGCATTGTGGGCGAAAATGAAATGCTTGAAAAACAAGAGAATGTGGTTATTGTAAAAAGGTTGGGGTTTAGTAAATGTAGGCTTTCCCTGGCTATCCCAAAATCCCTTGAATATGAAGGCATTGAGTTTTTTAATGGCAAAAAAATTGCCACTTCTTACCCAGTTATCTTAAAAAAATTCCTGGATGAAAAAAACATCAATGCAGAAATCCATGTGATCACAGGGTCAGTTGAAATTGCCCCTGGCATTGGGCTGGCTGATGCTATCTTTGATATAGTCAGCTCTGGCTCAACCCTGGTGAGCAACAGGCTGAAAGAGGTAGAGGTTGTCATCCAGTCTGAAGCTGTTTTAGTTGCTAGCCCAAACCTTTCAGAAAAGAAAAAAGAGATCCTGGACGAATTTATTTTCAGGATGGAATCAGTCCAAAGGGCTGAAGGCAAAAAATATATATTATTGAATGCTCCTAATGAAAAGGTTGATGAAATTACCAGCTTGCTTCCTGGTATGAAAAGCCCTACCATTGTCCCTTTGGCACAAGAAGGATGGAGCTCCATGCATTCAGTAATTGAAGAAAATGACTTTTGGGAAGTAATTGGCAGGCTGAAAAAAGCAGGTGCTGAAGGAATATTGGTGGTACCTATTGAAAAGATGATCTTTTAAATGACCTTTAGGCAATACATATTATTTGTTATTCCTACCCTAATTTGGGGTTCAACCTGGTATGCCATTAAGTTTCAACTGGGGCAGGTTGACCCTTTGGTTTCAGTAGCTTACAGGTTTGCTTTGGCTGGGTTGCTGTTACTGGGATTTTGCAAAATTGCTGGCAAACCATTAAAATTCACGGGTAAAGAGCACTTCCTGATGGTAGCATTGGGCTTAAGCCTTTTTGGGTTTAACTATTGGTTAGTGTATGAAGCTGAAACCATTTTTACCAGTGGGGTTGTTGCTGTCATTTTTTCACTGATCATTTTTTTTAATATATTCTTCAATGCCATTTTCCTCAATGGTACCATCAAAAAAGAAGTTATTGGGGCAGCTTTCCTGGGTGTTGGGGGTACTGCCCTTTTGTTCAGAAATGAATTCACAACCATTGAATTTGGCAAAGAAGGGATTACTGGCCTCATCCTGTGCCTTATTGGGATTACTTTTGCATCTCTTGGCAACATCCTTTCTGCCTATAAACAAAAGAAGAAAATCCCTGTCATCCAGGCTAATGCTTTTGCTATGACATATGGTGGTTTTTTTATGCTGGGCACTGTATTGGTACTTGGGAAACCATTGACTTTTGATTATACCTGGCAATATTCCCTCTCATTAGCATATTTAGTGATTTTTGGCTCAATTATAGCCTTTTCAACTTACCTAAAATTGTTAGGAGAAATAGGTCCAGACAGGTCAGTTTATATTGCCCTTTTAACACCAGTTATAGCCATGATAATTTCAACCTTTTTTGAAGATTACCAATGGAAACCATCTGCAATACTTGGTATTATCCTGCTGTTTGCAGGAAACTTTTTAGCATTAAAATTTAAACGTCAAAAAATATAGATTATGAAGGTTTATGAAAATCCATCCCCCTCAGAATGGAAAAATATTTTAAAAAGGCCACTGTTTGATATATCAGAATTGAATGAACAGGTAAAAGAAGTGCTTCATGAAATTGAAGTAGAAAAAGGGGCTGCCCTTCATAAATACACTGAGAAGTATGACAAGGTAAAAGTTGCTAGATTCCTGGTTTCAAATGAGGAAATTGAAAATGCTTCCAATGAATTGGATAAGGAGCTGAAGGAAGCAATGAAAGTTGCTAAAGAAAATATCAGGAAATTCCACAGGTCACAAATCCCACAGGTGAAAAAAATAGAAACCACACCAGGGGTATTTTGCTGGCAAAAACCTGTACCTATTGAAAAAGTTGGGCTATACATCCCAGGAGGAAGTGCCCCATTATTTTCCACAGTGCTAATGTTAGCTGTACCAGCCCAACTAGCAGGTTGTGAGGAAATAATCATGTGTACCCCTCCTGATAAAAATGGGAAAATCAACCCTGCCATTTTGTATGCAGCAAAAATATCAGGAATTACAAAAGTATTTAAACTGGGGGGCATACAGGCAATTGGTGCTATGGCTTACGGTATTGATGAAATCCCTAAAGTGCATAAAATATTTGGTCCTGGCAACCAGTATGTAATGGCAGCTAAGCAGCTTGTCAGCAACTCTGATGTAGCCATTGATATGCCAGCAGGCCCTTCAGAAGTAGCCATCATGGCCGACTCAGCATCAAAGCCTTCTTTTATTGCAGCAGACCTGTTGTCTCAAGCTGAACATGGACCAGACAGCCAGGTTATCCTTGTGCTAAAAGGCAAGGAACTGATGGAAAAAATTGAAATGGAGTTGGATAAACAAACTACACAGCTTCCACGAAAAGAAATTGCAGAGAAAGCACTGGGTAACAGTCAGATAATCATATTTGACAATGACCAGGATATGATCAACCTGATCAATGAATATGCCCCAGAGCACCTGATTATTTGTACTGATAATTATGCTGAGATGGCTGCCCAGATTAAAAATGCTGGCTCTGTTTTCCTTGGGAATTTTACCCCTGAAAGTGCAGGAGATTATGCCTCAGGAACCAACCATACACTGCCAACAAATGGATGGGCACGTTCATTTAGTGGGGTGAATATGGATAGCTTCACAAAAAAGATCACTTTTCAGGAAATTACCCTTTCGGGGATAAAAACACTAGGACCTGTAATTGAGAAAATGGCTGAAGCAGAACAGCTGCAAGCACACAAAAATGCTGTAACACTAAGGATAATTAAAGCCATAACAAAACACTAAAATGGATATAAAAAAGCTTTTAAGGGACAACATTAAAAACCTAAAACCTTACTCCTCTGCCAGGGATGAATACACAGGGCAGGCATTGGTTTACCTTGATGCCAATGAGATCCCCTATAACCAACCTTACAACAGGTATCCTGACCCTTTGCAAAGAGATGTAAAAGAAAAAATATCAGTACAAAAAAATGTACCTGCTGAAAATATTTTCCTGGGTAATGGGAGTGATGAGCCTATTGACCTTCTGATAAGGGCATTTTGTGAACCAGGGATAGATAACATTGTTACAATCAACCCCACTTATGGGATGTACCAGGTAGCTGCAGATATCAATAATGTGCAGGTTACATATATTTCATTAAATGATGATTTTCAACTGGTTCCTTCTTCCCTGTTGGAGGCTGTTAATAAGCATACCAAAATCATATTCCTTTGTTCACCAAACAACCCAACTGGCAATTGCTTAGATATGGATTCAATGGTTGAAGTGATAGATAACTTCAATGGGCTGGTAATAGTTGATGAAGCTTATATTGACTTTGCCATAGAAAAAAGTTTGCTACCTCAATTAAGCCACTTTAACAACCTGGTGGTTTTGCAAACATTCTCAAAAGCCTGGGGCATGGCAGGCATCAGGCTTGGGATGGCATTTGCTTCAACAGAAATTATTTCTGTATTGAATAAGATAAAATACCCTTACAACATCAATATTCTCACCCAGCAAAAAGCATTGGAACTATTTAAGTTTGAAGAAAATAAAGAAAGCTGGGTAAAAACCCTGGTTGAAGAAAGGGGAAAATTGGCAGAGCAGCTTAAGGAGTTTCCTTTTGTAGTGGAGGTATACCATTCTGATGCTAACTTTTTATTGGTAAAGATGCATGATGCAAAAGGGATATATGATTACCTGATTGAACAAGAAATTATTGTGCGTGACCGCTCAAAAGTACATCTGTGTGAAAGTAGCCTCAGAATAACTGTTGGAACTGAAAAAGAAAATGAGATACTATTAAATGCTTTGGAAGATTTATTGTAAGGTTTTTGAAAATAAAATATACAATAAGCAAATGGAAGACTTAAGATATGATAATTGAACATTGGGTATTGAAAATTGAATATCGAGGCTTTTAAAAAATATTCAAATAAATAATAAACAAGTGAAAAGTAACTAAGGATTGAACTTATAAAAATAATATTATATGAAAAGGTGCCTATTTATTGATCGTGATGGAACACTGATTGTTGAGCCTGCCAGTGATTTTCAGGTTGATTCACTGGAAAAGCTAGAGTTTGTGCCTAAAGTGATCAGGAACATGTATAACATATGTAAAAACCTTGACTATGAACTGGTGATGGTCACCAACCAGGATGGGCTGGGGCAGGAAGTTTTCCCTGAAGAAACATTTTGGCTTACTCACAATAAAATGCTCCTGACCTTGGAGAATGAGGGAGTAACTTTCAATGATATTTTAATTGACAGGAGTTTCCCTGAAGATAATGCCCCTACCAGGAAACCAAGGACAGGGCTACTAACAAAGTACCTTGAAGGTGGTTATGACCTCGAAAACAGCTTTGTAATTGGTGACAGGCTCACTGACATTGAACTGGCTTTTAACCTGGGGGCTAAAGGGATACTCATTAGTGATGGGCAACTTACCAAAGAACTTGAACAATCAAAATTTGCCAGAAGTTGTGCATTGGTTACCAATGATTGGGATGAAATTTATGCCCAGGTAGCTACCCCAATCAGGACAGCATCTATTTCACGTAAAACCAAAGAGACTGATATTTCTGTTAAAATTAACCTTGACGGGAATGGGCAATGCAGCATTTCCACTGGGTTAAAGTTCTTTGACCATATGCTGGAGCAAATTGGCAGGCATTCAGGCTGTAACCTGGACATTTCAGTAAAAGGGGACCTGTATGTTGATGAACACCACACCATTGAAGACACTGCCATAGCATTGGGCGAAGCCTTTCTAAAGGCCCTGGGTAACAAAGCAGGAATTGAACGTTATGGGTTTTGCCTCCCTATGGATGACTGCCTGGCACAGGTAGCACTCGATTTTGGTGGGCGCCCATGGCTGGTTTGGGATGCTGAGTTTAAACGTGAAAAAGTAGGTGATATGCCCACAGAAATGTTCCTGCACTTTTTTAAATCATTTTCTGATGCAGCCAAATGTAATCTGAATATAAAAGCAGAAGGGCAAAATGAACACCACAAAATTGAAGCCATTTTTAAAGCCCTGGCAAAAGCTGTTAAAATGGCTGTCAAAAAAGATATTTTTAACTTTGAACTTCCTTCAACCAAAGGGAAATTATAATAGTTAAGTATGAAAACCATAAAACCACTTAGGGAAAAAAAGGACACAGCCATCTTCCTTATTTATTGCCCTGACAAACAAGGCATCCTGGCCACGGTAACAGAATTCCTGAACAGGAACAATGGGAACATTATCTACCTTGACCAACATGTTGACAGGGAAGAAAAAATATTTTACATGCGTGTTGAATGGGAATTGCATGGTTTTACTATCCCAACCGAAAAAATTGGTGAATATTTTGATACACTGATTGGCTCAAAACTTCAGATGGTATGGAAACTGTACCTCTCTGAAGCTACTCCTAAAATGGCTTTGTTTGTATCGAAAATGCCTCATTGTTTGTTTGACATATTGTCTCGTTACACAGCAGGAGAATGGGACGTGGAAATTCCACTAATAATCAGTAATCATAAAACATTAAAACCTGTTGCTGAAAGGTTTGGGATTGATTTTTACCATTTCCCTGTAACAAAAGAAAATAAAGAAGAGCAAGAGCTTGCAGAACTGGCATTGCTTAAGGAAAAAGGAATTGACTTTATTGTCCTGGCCAGGTATATGCAAATCCTTTCTGAAGATTTTGTATCACATTACCCAAATAAAATTATCAATATCCACCACTCATTTTTACCTGCTTTTGCTGGTGCCAAGCCCTACCATGCAGCACGCGAACGTGGAGTAAAAATCATTGGGGCTACCAGCCATTATGTAACATCAGACCTTGATGCAGGCCCTATCATAGAACAGGATGTTACGCGTTGCAGCCATGTGGATACTGTACAAAAACTGGTCAGGAAAGGTAGGGATTTAGAAAAAATTGTACTTTCAAAGGCTGTTTATAAACACTTACAACGCAAAATCCTCGTTTTTAATAACAGGACAGTTGTATTTACTTAAATGACATAATTATGAAAACACTGGTTACCATCCTATTTTCTGTGATAGTATTTACTAGTACAGCCCAACTAACTGAACTTCCTGAAAAAGAGATACCAAAAGAATATGGATATATTGTGAAAATTGGTAAAAAGTCACCTGACTTTAGCATGCAACTAACTGATGGGACATTAATAAAACGAAGCAGCCTGAAAGGCAAAGTGGTTATGTTACAGTTTACAGCTAGTTGGTGTGGGGTGTGCAGGAAAGAAATGCCACATATTGAAAAAGACATCTGGCAAAAGCACAAATCAAACAAGGATTTTGCCCTCTATGGGGTTGACCTAAAAGAGCCTTTAGATAGAGTAGTAAAATTTGGGAAAGATATTGGTATAACTTACCCTTTGGCACTTGATCTTGATGGAGGCATTTTTTACTCATTTGCAGCCCAAAATGCAGGCGTAACCAGGAACATCATTATTGATAAAACAGGGAAGATTGTCTATATGACACGCCTGTTCAACATGGAAGAATTTAATGAGATGAAACAAGTAATTGACTTTTTATTACAGAACAGTTAACCATCTCATAGAAAATAACTTATATTTTTATTATAGGCATTAACAAAAACCAGGAAATCCAATGCCTGTTAAAAGGTTTTTCATCAATGAATTCTATTGTTATTATAAAATACAATGCAGGAAATATTGAATCAGTGAACAATGCTTTAAAAAGGCTGGGGTGTGAAGCTGATGTTACTGCTGACCAGGATAAAATCAAAGCTGCTGATAAAGTAATATTCCCAGGGGTTGGGGAAGCCAAAACAACCATGAATTATTTGAAACAAACAGGGCTTGACAAAGTCATTGTTGAGCTGAAACAACCTGTATTGGGTATCTGCCTTGGGTTACAGCTCATGTGCACCCACTCTGAAGAAAATGACACTGAATGCCTAGGGATTTTTGATGAAAAAGTAAAAAAGTTTGCCCCTAAACCAGGGAATGAATACATTGACAAAGTCCCCCATATGGGATGGAATTCAATTTATAACTTAAAAAGCAACATATTTGGGAAAGAATTAGAAAACCAATTTGTCTATTTTGTACATTCCTATTATGCAGCCTTTGGTGAGCATACTATAGCCACCTCAAATTATATCCTGCCTTTTAGTGCTGCTTTGCACAAGGATAACTTCTATGCTACACAGTTCCATCCTGAAAAAAGTGGGACAATTGGTGCATCAATTTTAAAAAACTTTATTGACCTTTAATTGAAATACATGGATCGTCTTACTATCATAAAAGTTGGAGGGAAAGTTGTTGAGAATGAACAAGAACTGGATAACCTGATTACTGAATTCCTGAAAATCCCAGGAAACAAAATACTGGTTCATGGTGGAGGGAGGACAGCTACAACCATTGCCTCACAGTTGGGGCATGAATCCAAAATGGTGGATGGAAGAAGAATCACAGACAAAAACATGCTGGAAGTTGTGACCATGGTATATGGTGGTTTGGTCAATAAAAAAATTGTGGCAAAGCTTCAAGCCCTTGGGTTTAGTGCTATTGGTTTAACAGGTGCTGACCTTAATGTGATAAGGGCAAAAAAACGACCAGTAAAAGATATTGACTATGGTTTTGTTGGTGATGTTGAAGAAGTAAACACCAGTGAACTAAGGCTACTGATCAATGAAAATGTAATTCCTGTTATGGCTTCCCTCACCCATGATGGGAAAGGGCAATTATTAAATACCAATGCAGATACAATAGCCTCGAAACTGGCTTGTGAAATGGCATCATTCTACAATGTATACCTTATCTATTGCTTTGAAAAAAGAGGGGTACTAGCCAACCAAGATGATGAAAATTCAGTAATAAATGAGTTAAGTATTACAAAATTTAAAGGCTTACAGGAAACAGGTGTTATTAATGCAGGCATGATACCAAAACTTGACAATGGGTTTAATGCCAAAAAAAATGGGGTAAAAGAGGTAGTTATTACCAATACAGGAAATATCTCGAGTGGTAAAGGAACCAGGCTGACACTTGAATAGCCCCTAACCTCCTGCTTTTCAAACACATGTTAATAAAAAAATCGCCCTATTCTTTTCATAATTGAACTTATTTTCGTAAGTTGCTGTTACCTTAAATGTGTGCTAATAAGGAAACTAACAATTAGAAGTTTCAAGTAGGGAGGAAATAGGATGGCTAAGTTGGTAAGTAAAGATTGTAAGCTCTGCAAAGATAAGAGAGATTGTTGCTGTATGAATTGCTTTGAAGTAAACCAAACAAACCTTTTTGAAGCACTTTCCATTGATCAAATAGAATCTCTTATTCTGGACAAAAAACAGATCCATTATAAAGCTGGTGAAACCATCATTAAACAAAATACAAGCTCAACCCATGTAGTTTGTATCAAAGAAGGTTTTGCCAAAGTGTATGTGGAAGGCCTCAAAAATAAATCCCTGATTTTAAGCATCATTACCAACATGGATGTGGTAACAGGTGGCAGCATGTTCAATGGCAACATCAGGAACTACACCATTTCTGCATTAACAGATGTAACATGTTGCCTGATTGATTCTTCTGATTTGGTTGAATTGTTCTCCAAAAACAATGATTTTGCGATCAGGATATTACAACACCATACCAAACAAAACAGCCTTTTGCTAAACAAGCTAGTTAACCTGACCCAAAAATATATGCCAGGCCGTGTAGCTGACACTTTGCTGTATCTAAAAAATAATGTATTTAAACAAAACCCATTTATACTACCCATTACCAGGCAGGATATGGCTGATTTATCCAATATGACAAAAGAAAGTTTTGTAAGGATATTGCATGAATTCAAGACATCTGAATTTATTAGGACAGAAGGGCATACCATTGAAATCCTGGATGAGGAAGCACTGCAATCCATTAGCAAAAATGGATAATTGATATATATCAATTTCTTTATTACTATTTCCCCTTTCTACTCAGTTGTAAATATCAATTTTTAAGGGTAGATGTATCATTATCAACCTTTGAAAACAACTCCCTTTCTGCCTTAAATTTACAATAGGGAACATATTTATCTATTATTATTTAAACCAATTCTAATTAAACATATCATGAAATATCATTTAACTATTAAACTGATTGCATTAGGGTTCATCTGTACCTTTCTGGCAGCATCATGTGTAAAAGAAGGTCCAATGGGTATGGCAGGGCTTGATGGGGCTGATGGAGCTGATGGGAAAGATGGGGCTGATGGAAATGTAACTTGTATGGTTTGCCATTCAAGTGATAACATTGATTTTATAACAGGGCAGTTTGCCATGTCAGTTCACAAAAGTGGGGTTAATGCTGTGGATTATGCTGGTGGGCGTTCATACTGTGCAGAATGCCACTCACATGAAGGGTTTGTCCAGTATGCTGAGTTTGGAGAAGTCTTAGGTGATATCTCTAACCCAAATGCATGGAGATGTGGTACTTGCCATGGGCTTCATAAAACCTTTGAATCTGTTGATTATGCACTCAGGTTGTCTGACCCTGTTGTAGCAATATTTGACTCCAATGTAACAATGGACCTGATGGGAAATAGCAATTTATGTGCAAATTGCCACCAGTCAAGAAGGGCAGGTCCTGAAGATGTGGATCAATATAGCAGGTCTGGTGCATTGGTAGATGCAGCCAATAATGGATTATATGCAATTACCAGTACACACTATGGCCCCCACCATGGTGCACAAGCCAATGTTGTGGCAGGTGTTGGTTTTGTTGAAATACCTGGTTCTGTTGATTATCCTCAGGCTGGTACTGCAAAACACCTGTCAGAAGATGCATCTTGTGTGGGTTGCCACATGTATGAGTATGCCAACAGGCAGGGAGGCCACACATGGAACCCAAGTTTAAAATCTTGTAATGATTGCCATGGTGTTGAAAGTACAAACTTTGACTATGGGGGTGTACAATCTGACATCCATGACAAGCTGGAAGAATTAAGGGATAAACTACTTGCATTAGGTGTAATTGAATGGGTGGAGGAAGATCAGGCTTATGAACCTGTTGTTGGGACATATCCAATAATACAAGCAGAAGCATTCTTTAACTGGATAGGAATTGAAGAAGATCGTAGTTTAGGAGTTCACAATCCTAAATATGTAAGGGCATTGTTGATCAATACCCTGGAAGCATTGGAACAGTAAGCTTAATATAAACAAAGGTCCTGAAAAGTGGGCCTTTTTACTTGCAACTGAAATTCTTTATACAATGAAGATTATAAAATACTTAATGGCTATAGTTGTTATTACCTTACTGTTTGGTGCATGTAAGTATGATTTTATACTTCCTGAAGAGATACCTGACCCCAATGACCCCAATACTGATGAGGTAAAATTTTCAGAACAGGTGCTACCAATTTTTACCAATAATAACAATTGTACAGCTTGCCATGATACAGGAGGGCAAATCCCTGACTTAACTGCAGGGAATGCATATAATGCCATAAATAACACACGTTATTTGAATTCAGTAAATCCTGAACAAAGCAGGATTTACACTGTAGCCCATCCTGATACTGATGGCCATAAGCAAAAGAAATACACAGCTACACAGGCTGCTGTTATTTTGACATGGATCAAACAAGGTGCTAAAAACAATTAAATACTCACATTATGAAAAAGATATTAATATGTATATTACTACTTATCTTCTCTCTGAGTCATTTAATTGCGCAAGATACTGAAGATCAAGAAGTCAAAGTAAAAGATAAACCAGTCAGGTCACCCTTTGAAAGTGGGATACTGATTGATCATCAAACTTCTGTTGTCCCTGTTGAGAAGACCCTACAGTTTGTCATTCAGCACAAATTTGGGCCTATTGATAATGGCAGGACTGACCTTTGGGGAATTTATGCACCTGGAGCAAATGTAAGGCTGGCCCTTGACTATGTAGTTGCCAAAAATGTTCAAATTGGTGCAGGACTCACCAAAAAGAATAAATACACTGATTTCAACCTGAAGTGGACTATTTTTGAGCAAACCAGGGAAAACAAAGTTCCTGTTGCTGTTACCCTTTATGGGAATATGGCTATTGATGGAAGGGAAAAAGATGCATTTGGCACTGGAAAAGTGAGAGTAGCTTTCCAGGAAGATAACATCAATGATTTTAAGTTTGTAGACAGGCTTTCTTATTTTTCTCAACTGATTGTTGGAAGGAAATTTACAGATTGGCTGACCTTGCAAACTGCTGTTAGCTTCACCCATTACAATGCAACCAGGGTAACCAATGTACAGGTTCCTGATGGAAGATATATCCATGAAGACCATGATAAGGTTGGCCTCCATTTTAGTGGCAGGGCAAAAATATCTCCACAAACTTCATTTATTTTTAACTATGATGTACCTTTGAAAATAAAGGACATTTCAGAACAACTGGAATGGCTGGATTATCCAAACCCTAATTTGGCTTTAGGTTTGGAAATTGCAACCAGCACACATGCATTTCAGCTCTATGTGGGCAATGCTGATGGGATAATTCCCCAGGATATCATATTATATAACCACAATGACTGGACTGATGGAGGGCTGGCATTTGGATTTACAATTACCAGGTTGTGGAATTTTTAGTAAAAAATAAAATCTTATAAACATGAAAAAGGCTTTAAATACACTATTATTAAGTGCTATAATTATTGGGGTAAGCGCCTTGTTGGTGGCATTTGTTTCCCCACAGGATAAAAAAGATGGAGGTGCATGGAATATACCAGCCAAGTACAAAGAGATGAAAAACCCACACAGTGATGATGCATCACTTATGAAAGTTGGGAAGATGATGTACTCAAAGCATTGTAAATCATGCCATGGAAGTAAAGGGTTGGGAGATGGTCCCAAAGCATCCAGTTTAAAGACTAACATGAGGCCACTTAATGGTGCTGCATTCCAGTCACAATCTGATGGGGTTGTCTACTACCAATCATTCATTGGCAGGGATGAAATGCCAAACTTTGAGAAAAAGATTCCAGATGATGAAGATCGTTGGGCTATTGTAAATTATATGAGGTCACTCAAATAAAAATCAAAAATACACACTCAAGGAGCAGGATTCTGTTCCCTGATTTATTTAAAATCACCTGTATGTTTTTTTCACTAAGAAAAATAGCAACCATCATTGGGTTAGGTATATTCCTTTCATCTACAGGGCAGGAAGAGAATTTGGAAAAGAACATGGCTTGTTTAAAATGCCATGAAAACCAAACATATAGTTTTTATAATGAATGGACAGAGTTTCAGGAAAAAAGGCTGATGAACCCATTTTATATCCTTAATGGGCAGCATTTTGCTTCAAGTGTTCATGGGAGCTTTAAATGTACTGATTGCCACTCCCCTGATTATGAAGCTTACCCACATGATGCAGAATTAAAGCTAGAGCCTTTAAACACTTGCCTTGATTGCCATGGAGGTGATGAAACCTATGCCACCTATAAGTTTGATCAGATTGGTGAGGAGTTTGAAAAAAGTGTCCACTTTTCTATTTCAGGAGAGAGCTTTACCTGCTCAAAATGCCACAACCAACACTACTATATGGTTACTGCCAGAAAAAGCACCACTGTAAAAGAAATAGTAGCCTATAACAATCAAATGTGCTTGTCATGCCATGAGGATGGAAGCAAGTACCAATTGTTATCAGAACATGCCTCTCCACAACTATCAGTTGTGCATGACTGGCTACCTAATCAGGAGCTACATTTTGACCATGTGAGGTGTATTGAATGCCATACTGAAGCCACTGATTCATTTTTGGTATCACATAATGTATTGCCTAAAGGCCAGGCTGTGAAAAAATGTGTACAATGCCACTCTTCCAACACTATGCTGAAAGCTTCCCTTTATAAATATGAAAATATCCAGGCGCGTGAAGATGGTGGGCTTAGTACCATTATTGCCAATCAATCATACATAATTGGTGCTAACCAGGTACCTTTCCTGAAAACCCTAAGTATCATCATTTTTTTATGTGTGGTTGGAGGAATAGCATTTCATATTGTACTCAGGATAATTAAAAGTTAGTATCATGGCAGAAGAAAAACTTTATCTATATCCAGTTTGGCTAAGGATTTGGCATGGGGTCAATGCCATTGGGATCTTGGTTCTGATCATTACAGGTATAAGCCTGCAGTTTTCAAATACTGAATTTTCACTGATCAATTTTGAGTTGGCTATTAACCTACACAATATTTTTGGTGTGATTGTTAGCATCAGCTACCTGGTTTTCTTTGTAGGCAACCTGGTAACACCCAACAAAAAGTATTACCACATAAAAAGAAAGAAACAGTTTAGAAGGCTTGTAAAGCAAGGTGTTTTTTACATGAGTGGCATGTTTAAAGGAGAAGACCCTCCCTACCCTATTTCTGAAAAAAGAAAATTCAACCCATTACAAAAATATTCCTATGTGGTGGTAATGTACCTCTTTCTCCCCATTACCATTATCACAGGAATAGCCCTGTTATTCCCTGAACTGATCATTGAAGATGTATATTCAATCAGTGGGATTTTCCTGACTGCTGTACTACATGCTGCTTTGGGTTTTATGATCTCTATTTTCCTGATTATCCATATTTATGTAGCAGCCCTTGGCAGAAACCCACTGCAGAATTTTAAAAGTATAATCAATGGATATCATGAACCAGGCTGATTTGGTAAGTTAGCCAATAGATAGCTTGGCTTTTCATGGTAAACTCTAAATGTTGAATCATGAAATTACCAAGGTCATTACAAAATTGGATATCAATTATTGGTGCATCAATTGCTGCCCTGAATATTATTTTCATTGTTTTTTTATTCCTGATCACCAGCATTTTTGATGTGGGAAGCTCATATGTTGGGCTTTTCATTTATATCATCCTGCCTGTATTCCTGGTAACAGGGCTTTTATTGATCCCAATTGGGATGTACATTACAAAGAAAAAGTGGAAAAAAAAGGAGCTTATTGAATCAAAACCAGATTGGCCTATTGTTGATTTTAATAACCAGGGTACACGTAATGCAGCAATCATATTTTCTATTGGTACAGTTGTGTTATTGATCTTTTCAGCAGTAGGCAGTTATGAAGCTTTTCATTACACAGAGTCTGTTGAATTTTGTGGCAAACTTTGCCACCAGGTCATGAAACCTGAATATGTTGCTTACCATGAATCCTCCCATGAAAGGGTTTCATGTGTTGAATGCCATGTGGGCACTGGAGCTGATTGGTTTGTAAAAAGTAAATTATCAGGGCTATACCAAGTTTATGCTGTTTTGGCAGATGTTTACCCACGCCCCATCCCTACCCCAATCCATGATTTGCGCCCTGCTCAGGAAACCTGTGAGCAATGCCACTGGCCTGAAAAATTTTATGACAGGAAATTAAGGATAAAAAAAACCTACCTGGGAGATGAAGGCAATACTGAGTGGCAGATCCACATGCAAATGAAAACCAGTTCTGAACACCAGTCTATGGGCATTTCAGAAGGGATACACTGGCATATAAACCCCAATGTAAAAATTGAATACATTGCTTCTGATGAAAAAAGGATGAACATCCCTTGGGTTAAATATACTAACCTGAAAACAAGGGAAACAGTTATTTATGAAGATGAAGGAAACAAGCTGCCACAGCACCAACTTGACTCTTTACAGGTTAGGGTAATGGATTGCCTGGATTGCCATAACAGGCCTTCACATGACTATCAAATACCCCAAAATTTTATTGATGAATACCTTTCATCTGGAGCAATTTTAGCAAGCATCCCAGATATAAAACTGGTTTCAATGGATGTTCTTAACCAGGACTACCCGACCACTGATAGTGCCTTAATAGCTATCAGGGAACAGGTTATGGAATATTATGATATTATGTATCCTGAAATACTTGAGTCAAACAAAGCCAACATAGAAAAAGCAATTACCACAATACAGGAAGGCTACCAACATAATTTTTTCCCTGAAATGGGGGTAAAATGGAGTGCATACCCTAACCACCTGGGGCATATTGAAACCATTGGGTGTGTGAGGTGCCACAATGATAAACATACTAATTCCAAGGGGGTTACCATTTCGCGCGATTGCAACCTTTGCCATATCATAACAGCACAAGGGTGTCCTGAAAACCTTGAAGTTTCCAATCCATTAAAACCTTTGGAGTTCAAACATCCTGTTGATATACAGGAAGCCTGGCGCACACAATTTTGTGCCGACTGCCATGCAACCCTTTACTAAATTTATTAAACTGAATGAATTCTAATCTGTTGTGCATATATTAGCATAACCATTCAAACTTTAAGTAATGCAGAAACTTATTTCTTTCCTATTTTCCATGCTTTTCACTGGCATATTGATAACAGTATTTGCCATTTCCATTGCTTATGCCACATTTATTGAAAATGATTATGGCACCCAAACAGCCAAAATCCTGATCTACAATTCCAGGTGGTTTGAGTTCCTTCTACTTCTGATCATGATCAATTTAACAGGAAGCATATTTGTAAATAAGCTGATCAGCAAAAAAAAGTGGACCATTTTTCTGTTCCACCTGGCATTCATTATCATTATTATAGGTGCAGCAATTACACGTTACACAAGTTTTGAAGGAAGCATGCACATAAGAGAAGGAAGCACCTCTTCACAAATTATTTCAGAGAGTACTTATGTAACCATCAAAGCAAAAAAAGGCAACCAGGAATCCATAAAACAGAAAGAGGTAAAATTTTCAGGCTATACAGGCAATAAATTCAAGGAAGAAATTTACATAGATGAACAAAAGGTTACCATTAAAAGCCAGCAGTTTGTTCCATCAGCAGCTGAAACAGTTGTGGAAGACCCAACTGGAAGCCCCATACTGGCTGTCCTGGCTGTGGGTACTGAAATGCAAAGGGCTGATTTTATCTTAAAACCAGGGCAAACAAAGCTGGTGAAAGGGCTCACATTTGGTTTTTCTTCAAAAGATGAACAGGCAAATATTTCATTTACTGAAAAGAATGGGCAAATATTCTTTACTTCATCTGATACCATCTTAAAGTACAGCACAATGGGGTCAGCTCCTGAAAAACTGGCTCCAGGGCAACAACATCCATTCTCTGAGAACAAGGTTTTCCAGCTGGGTTACACAAGCTTTATGCTGAAAAAGTTCTATCAGAAAGGAAGCACCAGGCTTATCCATGTCCCACAACACAATGGGGCAATAGGGCAAGATGCCCTTCATGTAGCAATAAGCCTTGGAAACCAATCCAGGGAACTTTTTGTTTTTGGCACAAAGGGAGTAATTGGGCAACCTGCCCAAACAAGCATAAATGGGATTGAGGTCGCTGTATCATATGGTGCCAAACTAATAAAATTACCTTTCTCCCTAAAATTGAATGATTTCCAACTGGAAAGGTATCCTGGCTCAAACAGCCCCTCTTCTTATGCCAGTGAAGTGGTTTTAATTGACAAAACAAACCAAAGAGAATTCCCATATAGGATTTTTATGAATAACATCCTGAAATATAAAGGATACAGGTTTTTCCAATCATCATTTGACCAGGATGAAAAAGGGACAATCCTATCAGTAAACCATGATTTTTGGGGTACATTCACCACATACATTGGATACCTGATTATGGTCTTGGGCATGGTCTTTACTTTATTCAATAAAAACAGCAGGTTTAAAAGGCTGGTCAGGGCTTCTACAAAACTAAGAGTAGAAAAAGCTAAATATTTTACTGTTTTGGGTTTGGGTGTGCTGCTTTCTTTTACGTTAACTGCCCAAACAAATGAAGGGCAACCCATTAATAAACAGCATATAAATAAGTTCAGGGAATTGCTTGTCCAAACCAACAAAGGCAGGATTGAACCTGTAAACACCCTGGCTTCTGAAATTTTGCGTAAAGTTTCGCGCGAAAACAATATAAATGGAATGCCTGCGGCTGAAGTTTTCCTTGATATGCAAATCCATCCTGAAAAATGGAAAAATATACCACTGATCAAAGTTTCAAACCCCAGGCTTAGAAAGATTATTGGTATTGCTGACAACTTGGCTCCCTTAAATTCAGTGGTTACACAGGGTACTCATGGGGGGTATAAACTACAAGGACCGGTACAGAAAGCTTATGAAAAAAAGCCCGCTTTAAGGGATAAATTTGATAAGGAGGTCATCAATGTTGATGAAAGGGTAAATATATTGATAGGTGTACTTTCAGGGCAGTTTTTATCAATTTTCCCTGTCCCCAATGATGAAAACAATAAATGGGTATCTGTTGCCAATGGCAACCTGTTAGGAGAAAAAGGGCATGATGAAGCAAATGCCCTGTTAACTGGTTATTTCAGGTCAGTACAAGAGGCTATGGGAAATGGTAACTGGGCAAAAGCTGATGAAAAATTGAAAAAATTGAAAGAAAACCAATTGACCTTTGGTACACAGCTAATACCACCTACTGCCAAGATTAAACTGGAAGTTTTTTATACCCATTTCAACATTTTTGGTAAACTGGCAAAAGCATATCTGTTTACAGGATTGTTTTTCCTATTGCTTTTATTTATATCCCTTTTCAAGCCAAAACTGCATTTCAGGGTACCCATAAAAATTATTAGTATCCTAATCATACTCCTATTTATTACCCACACTGCAGGATTGGGAATAAGGTGGTATATATCAAGCCATGCCCCCTGGAGCAATGGATATGAATCCATGATCTTTATTAGTTGGGCAACCTGCCTGGCTGGGTTGGCTTTTGCGCGCAGGTCACAGATCACTCTCTCACTTACAACCATACTTGCAGCTTTAACATTACTGGTAGCTGGGATGAGTTGGATGAGTCCTGAAATCACCAACCTGGTACCTGTCCTTAAATCCTATTGGCTAATTGTCCATGTGGCTATTATAACTGCCAGTTATGGGTTCCTGGGCATAGGAGCCTTACTTGGGTTGTTAAACCTAATTTTGATGACTTTGAGGACATCCAGCAATATTTCCAGGCTGACAATCACTATTAAAGAGTTAGTATACATCATTGAGATGGCCCTTATCATTGGTTTATTTATGCTCACCATAGGTTCATTCATTGGAGGGGTATGGGCAAATGAATCTTGGGGGCGTTATTGGGGCTGGGATCCCAAAGAAACCTGGGCATTGGTAACCATATTGGTTTATTCTTTTATTATACATATGCACAAAATACCTGGATTCAAAGGGCATTTCCAGGTTAGTGCAGCAGCTCTTGTTGGTTTTGGGTCAGTATTAATGACCTACTTTGGGGTAAATTATTATTTATCTGGATTGCATTCATATGCAGGGGGTGAAGCTGTCCCTATACCTGTTGGGGTTTATATAGCCATAGTTATTGTGGTTATGATGATTTTTTTAGCTTATATATCAGAACACTATTCAAAAAATAAAAAAAGTGTGGTCATTGTTGACGATTTGTGAAAGCTTTAGAAAAGGAATTTGGTTTCCAGCAACAGATTGAAACTGATTTTTATTTATTTTGCATGTTTTAATAATAAATTCTGAATGCAAGAATACATTGATCTTCTAAAAGACTTGATCAGCACACCTTCAATAAGCAGGGATGAGGAAAATGCAGCTGCAGTTATGCGCAAATTCCTGATTGGGAAAGGCATCCAGTTCAATATAAAAAAACACAACACCTGGGCACTAAACAAATATTTTACTGAAGGGAAACCTGTCATCCTTTTAAATTCACATATTGATACAGTAAAACCCGTCAAAGGTTGGACTGTTGACCCCTACCAACCATTTGAAGAAGAGGATAAGATCACAGGGCTTGGGAGCAATGACGCAGGAGGGCCACTGGTGTCATTATTGGCCACTTTTATCCATTTCTACCATAGGATTGACCTGCCTTACAACCTGGTTTTTGCTGCCACTGCTGAAGAAGAGATATCAGGAATTAATGGTATTGAATGTATATTAAATGATATCCCAAAGGCTGATTTTGCCATAGTGGGAGAACCCACAGGGATGAACCTTGCCATAGCTGAGAAAGGGTTGATGGTGCTTGATTGCATTGCCCGTGGAAAATCAGGGCATGCTGCACGAAATGAGGGGGTTAATGCAATATATAAAGCCATTGAAGACATCCAGATTTTGTTAAACTATAAGTTTGAAAAAGTTTCGGAACTACTGGGGCCTGTTAAAATTTCTGTAACACAGATCAATGCTGGAGAACAGCATAATGTGGTTCCTGACATGTGCACTTACACAGCTGATGTGCGCTCCAATGAGCACTATTCAAATGAAGATATCTATAAAATTGTTTACACCTTATTGGAATCAGAAGTTCAGGCACGTTCCTTTAGGTTAAACTCCTCTGGCATTGAAACCAGCCACCCATTTGCACAAAAAGCCATGTCGTTGGGTATCCATTGTTATGGTTCACCCACCACCTCTGACCAGGCTGTTATCCCCTACCCTTCAGCAAAAATGGGGCCGGGAGAGTCAGCACGTTCACATACTGCCAATGAACATATTTTTAAATCAGAGATATTTGCAGGCATTGAGCGTTTTATAGAATTGCTAGAGGGGTTGGAATTGTAGAAGCTTCCTCCTGTTTGTCTGCACAGGCAGACCCAACCATACAAAGGAAAACCCTGAAAAATGATAATATATTTTTACCTTCATAGTATAAAGGCTACTGAGATATGAACCAAAAATCTTTTAAGCCATTTCTATCTTACCTGTGGTTTAACCTGATGGTTTTATCCTATTTACTTTTTTCTTATTATTTTTTTGATGGTTGGTGGTATTCTTCTATTGGCACAACCCTGATACTCTTTTTTAGTTTCCTGCTTTGGGGCAAAGGCTTTCTCAGCATTGTTGGTTTGATTTTAAAAGCTAAGACAGTTTTGCTTTCTGTCCTTTTTACAGTTGTAATCATCCTGGTCTCCTGGGTTATGATGAGTTATATAGGCTCAAAAAATGGCCTTGCCATCGAAACTACAGGCTGGAAAAATTACTACCACGATGTTTTTTATATCCTGAATGAAGAGATTATTGTTGGAGCCATAACCTTATATTTTTTGGTAAACAAATGGAAACTAAAACCTTTGTTGGCTTCTGCCCTGCTGGGAGTAGCTTTCTCCCTGATTCATTTTGCTTTCTATAAATGGATCTTTAACGATAGGGGTATTATCTCAATAGCCACTTTAACCACACTGTTCCTGGTAGGTTTTGTTAGGAACAACCTGATCTTGCAAACAGGGCATATTGCTTATTCCTGGGCTCTCCATTTTGGTTGGATGGTAGTTATGTTTGGTTGCCATCATATTGACATAGGTACCAATAAAGCACTCTCTGAACTTGAAAGGTTTAATATTTTCATGGGCTCAACAGAAATGTTATTAACCTCCTTATTTTTGGCAATAGGAAGCATGTTGCATTGGTTTTTGAAGCATAAAAACACAGGTTAGCTGCTTTTCATACCACCAGTTGAAAAACCACCAATAAAAGACAAAAAAGTATTAATTACTTGTTTTTTAATTATAAAGGTCATAATTTAGCTTTACTAATTTTAACACAAACACACATGAAGCATTTACTATTTATACCCAAGATTTATCAAAACAAATTTTTTATGTTAAAATTGGCTCTGCCCAATTACTTCTCTATTTTTTCATTATTTAGAGGGTTTCTCTTAATAGCCCATTTTAAATAGGCTTCTACAATTTTCTTAAATAGGCCTACCAATTAGGCTATATAACCATCCATAACTAAATTAAAATTTAACCAATATGAAGGCAATAATACTTACTGCATGGATAATCATTTTATTAGTGTTTATCCCATTTGAGGTCCTAGCAAGTTCAAAAAAAACAAAGAAAGATTCAAAAATGAATCAAGATACTTTCAAATTAGATTTGGTACTTTATGAAGAAAATACAACAAAGACATTTTATGGCAATAAGAGCTATGATCTAATTATATTGAAAAATGCAGTAAGAGGATTCAAATATGATATAGAAATACAACATGAGGTTGGATTGTTACCTTCATTACCTATTGTACCATCTTTGGTATATACTCTTACTGACACAAAAGATAATGATTGCAAAGAATTAGAAAACAAGATTGGCACTTTGGCAAACTTTCAAACAAGCAATAGTCTCAAAAGGACAGAAAAAGAACTAGCCAAACTTATAAGGCAGTTAGAAAATGAATTAAAAGTTACCAAATGTAAAGATGAGAACCTTAAAAAAACAGCTGAAAAATGGATTAAAACTGCTACACAAAAGGTTGAGCAGAAAATACATGTAAAAACTGGAGAAACTATAACCTTAACAGTTAAACGTGATGAAATAAAATGGATATTTATTTTTAAAGGAAAAGGATTAGGAACTTGGGTAACATCTTATGGTTTTGGGTTTATGGGAGTTGACAAAGATAATTATTATACCAAACAAGTACCTGACACTTCACTATACAAAGTACTAAAAGCACATAAACCTAAGGCCCTGGATTTGAAACATGTCCCTGCTGTTTTTTTCTCTTACTTTCCTTCTCAGAATTTCAATACAATGCTTAACCAAAGTTTAACTGGAGGCCTTGGGTTTGATTTATCAGCCCCTGTTGTTTTCCTTGGGTATAATGTATTGTTTAGAAATAATATTGGTGCCAGTATAGGTGTAGCTTTCCAGGAACAATATAGCCTAAAAAACCAGTATTCAGAAAATGATATTGTATCAGGTGGCATACCCACGGAAAATTTACATGACAAGATATACAGGCCAAAAATCTTTTTTGCCGTACACTTTAGGTTTGGAGAAAATCCATTTAAAAATAGACAAACTAACACTAAGGAATAGAAAAAGTATGCAATAATGAAGCCTAAATACTAAAACACCATATTCAAAAAAATCAATAAATGACTGAGATTACACTTACATCAACACAACTTGATCAGATAAAAAAAGATATGGATGATCAGGTTACCATGCTAACTGATGCCCAGGTTAATGCATTGGCACAAAAAGTAAATAAAGAAATTAACCTCCCTTTCCTGGTAGAAGAAAAGGAGTTCATTGTATTTGCCAAGCTTATTAAATGGGTAGATAAACAACTCTATCAATTATTGCCCAATGAATATTATGAGCTGGTAAAAAATTCCACTGATGGTATTTCAAAAGAAGAAGCTAATACAATTGAAAAAAGGCTTACTCCTCTTATCAATAATGTAGTGAATATCCCTGTTTTGACTGAAAAACAAGAAGCCAAATTAATTGGTTTGATCCTAGGGCTAATTATAAAAGCCATGGTAAAAGGGTTTCATTTGGAGGAAGTAGAACCAGAAGAGTAACCTACAAATACAAGTGATATTTAACTAACCCCTACTGGTGCAGGTTTATAATCTGTACTTTTCATATCAAATAACTATATTTTGATTTTGTAATTTGCGAAAATAGTGTAACAACTTCAAGATTTAAGCTAGCCAAAAATAACTTTCCTGAAAAATTCCCCTTATTTTGTAGCTTCAAAACTAAAACCTAGGGGGAATTTTTATGGAACAAGTAAAAAAAGCATTAAATGAGTCTGCTACACTTAGATGGGGGATATTAATATTAGTTGGTTTTATCCTTTCTGTCAACTACTATTTTTATGATGCTTTTTCAACCCTCAAAGACATGCTAAAGGCTGAGTTTGGCTTTACCAATACTGACTACGGCCTGTTTGTTTCCTTTTATTCCATACCCAATACCTTCCTGCTTATGGCTGTTATTGGGGGCATTATCCTGGATAAAGTGGGCATCAGGAGGACTGGTTTTGCCTTTGTGTTTTTTATGGCTTTTGGTGCTTTGTTAACAGCCTATGGGGCTTCAGAGTACTATGGAAATGGTGGATTTGGATATGGATTTATGCAGTCCTTCCTACCTAATTATTCCCCAGAACTTAAAATGATGCTTCTTGGAAGGTTCTTCTTTGGATTGGGAGCAGAAACAAGTATTGTGGTGGTAAGCAAAATCCTGGTAAAATGGTTTAAAGGGCGTGACCTTGCACTGGCATTTGGGCTAAAAGTTGGCTTTGGAAGGTTGGGTACATTTGCAGCCCTTCAAATATCACCAGTGGTAGCCCAAGGAGGAGAAGCACTCACAACAGCAATATGGCTAGCAGCAATTTTAACCTCTACTGGCTTGCTGGCATTTTTGGTTTATATGCTATTTGATGCCAAACTGGACAAGCAGGTTAACCTCACTCAAAAAATGTCTGAGAAAGATAAGTTCAAATTCAGTGATGTACTAGATATTTTAGGTAATAGGGCATATTTATACATTGCCTTGTTATGTGTAACTTTTTATTCAGCTGTATTCCCATTTATGGCCTATGCCCCTGACTTTTTTGCTGATAAATTTGGATTTACTGATGTACAAAGTGGAAGGATAACATCCCTCCTTCCCCTGGGTACATTGATTTGCACTCCTTTAATAGGGTTATTTATTGACAGGAAAGGAAAAAGTGCAACTGTAATGATTTTTGGATCCCTCATATTACTGGCTGTCCACCTAACATTTGGTTTAACCAACATGCTGCCTTATGTACCAATGGTGATGCTAGGAATAGCCTTCTCTTTGGTACCAGCCTCTATGTGGCCAAGTATGGTAAAATTGGTAAAAGAAAAACAAATTGGTACTGCCTATGGATTAATGTATTCCATCCAAAACCTGGGATTATGGGGTTTCCCATTAATTGCAGGTATTTTATTGGACAAAACCAATCCAGGCAACCCTGAAGTTGCTGATTATACAGCCCCAATATTTATGTTTGCTGCCCTTGGATTATTAGGGTTGATCTTTGCCCTTTTACTTAAATATGAAAACAAAAAGAAAGGCTTTGGGGTGGAACTTCCTCTAAATAAAAAGTAAACTCTATATTCAATTGATTGCCCATCACTTATGCTTCAATTATTGTTGTATTTTTATACATAATAAAAATAGGTAGTGGAAAACGAGCTTGCTTTGGTAGAAACCCATATAGTCCCAGGAATTAAGGATGAGCTTAGGTTATCAGACTATGTTCCTGGTATCTTTATTACCATTTCTTCCAAAAAAGGAATGAAAAAAGCCATTAACAAAGGGCTTGTAAAAATCAATGGGGCTAGGGCATTCACTGCTGATTATATTAGGGGTGGGGAAACTATTGAACTATATCAACAAAGCAAGATAAACCAACCAAAAATTAAATTAAAGTTGGATATCCTGTTTGAAGATGAGTACCTGGCAGTAGTTAACAAACCTCCAGGGATTGAGGTAAGTGGAAACAAAAAATGGATATTGGAGAATGCCCTTCATTCAAATATAAAACCAAGCTTCCAAAAAGATGCATTACCAAACCCACAAGCTATCCACAGGCTTGATTTTCCCACAAGTGGGGTACTACTGGTTGGCAAAACACATAGCACAGTAAAAACCCTTAATAAACTTTTTGAAGAAAGAAAGATTGTAAAAACATACCATGCCATCACCATTGGTGAAATGAACAAGGAAGGCACAATCACTACAAATGTGGATGGAAAAAATGCCTCATCAGAATACACAGTATTAAGAGAAGTAAATTCTGAAAGGTTTGGTAGTTTAAATTTAACCAAGCTTGTACCCCACACTGGAAGAAAACACCAGCTAAGGAGACACATGGCTGAGTTGGGAAACCCAATTTTAGGAGATGCAGATTATGGTAAAGAAGGATTGATATTAAAAGGGAAAGGATTATACCTGCATGCAAGTTCCCTTGAATTCATACATCCCCTTACAAATGAACAACTAAAAATAAATGCTCCACTTCCAAAAAAGTTTTTAAAAATATTTCCTGAAAAGTACCCCTAATTGACTTTATGAAATAGTAAAGCCAGCAAATTGAAGTATTTCAACAATATTACGATTATCTATGTTGTAGATTACATAAGATTATGTAAAAAGATACCTTGATTCTTTCAGGACAATAATATACTAGCTCATTGCTTTTCGCGTTGATAATTAAAAGCTATAAACCAAACAATAATGAAAACAATACAGACAACCAAAAAAAGATTCAATACTTATAAGATCTTTATAATTGCCACTACCACAGTGGTGGTGGTTATGGCTTGTTCATTTATTGGCTTAAAAGTTTGGATAAAGTCAGAGGCTAAGTCTGTGGCTAAACATGCTGTTGAAGTTTTTCAGATTGGGCAAACAGAATCTATGGTTGCCATGCTTGAATCAGGTAATGCCACATTAAATGAAAAAAACAAGGTGGTTTGGGCACTAGGTGTTCTAAAAGACAGAGATGCACTGGAAAAGCTGGAATCAATGGTAACCCATAAAGAGTGTAACCACAATGAGGCTCTCTGCCAATATGAATTAAACAAGGCTATATCAAAAATTAAAGGTGGGTGTTGCCCCAAGGATAAGTATTAGTGCCAATAAAACCTTAGCTACCTGATTTACTTAACCATTTTATCTCACTTGCACTGTTACTTACAATTTGTACATTTATAGAAATTTGAATGGCATGCATAAATCCTACCTATACATATTACTTTTATTCCTGGCAATAGGATGCACTATACAACAAAAAAAAGATGGGTTGGATGAAAATAACATTGTTTTCCTGCCTGAAGATAAACAGGTTGCCAACCAACTATTTGAAATATTTAATGGTCAGGAAGATACTGATATATCAGTCCTCATGGTAAAAGTGGGCATCTATTTTTCAGGGTCACCTTATGTAAGCCACACTTTGGAAGTAGGAGACACTGAAAAACTGGTGGTAAATTTACGCGAATTTGATTGTAACACCTTTGCTGAGAACTGCCTGGCTTTAAGCAAAACCATCCAGGAAAAAAAGCCCTCTTTTGAACATTTTATTAAGGAATTGCAACACATGCGTTACCACAATGGGGTTATTAATGGTTATCCTTCAAGGCTGCATTATTTTAGTGACTGGATACATAAAAACCACCTGAAAAAGGTAGTTAAAAACGTCACTCCTGAGATATCTGCAACCAGTTACCCCAACCAGGTTAACTTTATGAGTACACACCCTGAAAGCTACAAACAACTAAAAAATAACCAGGCTTTTATTGAGGAGATAAGCAAGCAGGAACAGGAAATATCGGCAAATGAATTTTATTATATCCCAAAAGAAAAGATAGAAGGATTAGAAGAAAAACTTCAGGATGGTGACATTGTTGGGATTACTACAAACATTAAAGGGTTGGATATTTCACATGTGGGTATCATTATTAAAAAATCAGGAAGGGCACACCTATTGCATGCTTCATCAACCAAAGAAAAAGTTGTAATAACAGAAAACCCATTGGCTGATTACCTGATGGGGCAGAAACATACTACTGGGATTATGTTAGCCAGGCCTATATAGTTTTATCATTTATTAGTACAATTGGTTCTATCACTTCCCCATAAAAATTAAGCAGGTGGTTCTCAATATTGTTGGGACTTTAGCCTGAATGACGGAATTTTGACAGTCTCGCTCAGAGACAATAGTTTGTAACACGTTAATTTGCAGCTAATTTAGCTGGTCTTTTAGCCATTTTGGGCGGTTTGTGGTAATTGCTTCTACCCCTAGCCCTATTAGCCTTTTAGCTTCTTTCGAGTCATCAACAGTCCATGACAGTACTTTCAGGTTATGCTGTTTTGCCAGCTCCATCATTTCACTGTCAATGATCTTATAATCAAGGTTGATCCCTTCCAACCCAGCATTAGCTACTTTTTTTATGTTCTTCTTTACACCTGATTTTGAGCTGCTTAACCAATAGCATTCATTATTGGGGAATTCGTTTTTTATTTCAATAATCTCTTTCAACCCAAAACAGATAAATACCAGTTGGCTTTTCTTCCCTGTTTTCTCAACTTCACTGACAAGATAAGGGACAATTTCCTTCCCACATTTTATTTCAACAACCAGTTCACGCCCATCAGGAATTAGTTTGACCAGGTCTTTTAAAAATGGAATTTTCTCCCCCTTAAACTCGTTGCCTTTATGCGAACCTGCATCCAGGTCACGCAACAACATGGATGGGGTTTTTGCAATAGCCAAGTTCTTCCCTAAGCAGGTTTTTGCAGTTGTTTTATCATGAATAGCCATGATCCTGTGGTCAAATGTGAGATGGACGTCAACCTCAACAGCATCAGCCCCCAGTTCCCAACCCAATTTAGCTGCAACAGCAGTATTTTCAGGAGCCAGGTAAGAAGCCCCCCTGTGTGCTATAATCTTTACCTGCGCTACCCCTTGCCCTGCTATTACCAACAAGGCTAATAAAAACAACCTCCTTTTTAATTTATTTGCCTGCCTGGTAAGTTTTATTTTTTCCATTGCCCACTGTTTCTCTACATCTTTTCAACAGAAATATTGTTTCATATTTATTGAAATGTAAAAATAAATTCTTTATAGAAACTTGAAACCTTTTTTAACCTTAATTCCAGTTTAGATGAAGATATTTATCTTGTATGCACTAAATTAATTAGTTTTGCAGTTCAATGTATCATGTTTAAGCTTCAAAACATATCTTCAACTGTGGGCATAACCCTGCTAAAAGGCATAGGCAAGTTATCTTTCAGGTGGCTTTATTTGCTTGCTGATGTATTGTTTTTTTTTATTTACCATGTTGCAGGTTACCGCAAAAAAGTGGTGTCTCAAAACCTTAAAAACTCTTTTCCTGAGAAAAGTTTAGAAGAAATCGGGAACATTGAAAAAAAGTTTTATAAACACCTTTGTGACGTTTTTGTTGAATCAGTTTCAAGGTTTAAACCAGGGGTAGATGATTACCACAATAGGGTTAACTTATCAGAAATAGAAATGTTGAACCAGTTTTATGAAAAAGGGAAAAGTGTTTTTTTACTTTCATGCCATTATGGGAACTGGGAATGGGTAAAATTATTTGCTACCTCCACAAAACATACAATCTTTTTGGTATACAACCCACAAAGAAACCTAAAGTATGATGCCTACCTTAATTCCTTAAGGGCAGAATATGGGGCAAAACTGGTTCCAACCAAAAGGATTTATAAACGCCTGCTTGGAACAAAAAAAACTGGAGAACTAACCCTAACCCTTTTGTTGGGGGATCAAACCCCAAAAGCTAACAGTAAATTCTGGACAGTGTTCCTGAACCAGGAAACTGCTTATTTCCCGGGACCAGGTAAACTATCTGTGCAGCACCCTGAACAGCCTTTGTTATTCTATTATATGGATAAAATAGGCAGGGGAAAATATAAGGTAAAGGTTGAAGTACTGATTGAAGACCCATCAAAATGTACCAAAGAAGAAATTTTATATATTTATTCAAACAGGGTTGAAAAGCTTGTTAAAGAAAAGCCTGAATATTATTTGTGGTCACACAGGAGGTGGAAACATAAAAAGCCTGGATCAACAAAGATTTACCAACCTAAAGTGAAAGAACAAGATGCTTGATGAAAGATACCATGAAACTACATTAAAGAAAATCATTAACTGGATTTCTGTAACCATTTTAAAGCTAATGTCTTATTTGCCTTTCTGGATTATGTATGTTCTTTCAGATATTGCTTTTGTTTTGTTGGCCTATGTCTTTAAATACAGGGATCGTGTGATCTCTACCAACCTGAAAAATTCATTCCCTGAAAAAACAGAGAAGGAAATTAAAGAAATAGCCACTAAATTTTACAGGCACTTTTGTGATATGACTGTTGAAACCCTCAAAGCTTATAGCATGACTGAGAAGCAATTCAAAAAAAGGATCAGGTTTTGCGACCTGGAAGATTTTGACAGGTGTTATGAGCAAGGAAAAAGTGTCATCATTATGGGAATGCACTACAATAACTGGGAATGGAGCAGTGCCGGCCAACTGGCTACAAAACTTCAGATATTGATGATCTATAACCCAATCAGGGGAAATCAGGCTTTTGAAAATTTTTTACTAAAAATGCGCGGGAAATGGGGAGCACAATCTGTACCAGTACACAAATCCGCCCGCCTGACAATTAATTTTCACAAAAGTGGTATCCCCTCTGCTTTGTGGTTAGCTTCAGACCAAACACCTCCTGAAAATACAAAATTCTGGACTTTGTTTTTAAACCAGGAAACACCATATTTTTCAGGTCCCGAAAAAATTGCTGCACGTTCAAACCAGCCAGTGTTTTTACATCACACCAAAAAGATAAAACGTGGGTGCTATGAGGTCAGGTTTTACAAATTATTTGAAAAACCAGGTAAGGTTGATGACAAAGAAATTTTACTGGCTTATTCAAGGAAGATGGAAGAGATCATCAGGGAAACACCTGAATATTATTTATGGTCACATAGGAGGTGGAAACATAAAAGGCCAGAGAATATTCCATTAACTACATAAAAAAAGGTTACCTCCAAGTAGTTAAAAATCATCAAAAATCAGTTAGTAGCTGAAGTTTAAGCAGATCATTTATATACATACTATCAGGCAACCCTTCTTTGAAAAAACTGCACTTTATAATTTCTGCGTTAGGCTGTAACGAGAATTTCTTTTTCTACTTTTTTTATACTTCCCCTAAGGAAAGCATCAACATTGGCAGCTGCAATTTTACCACACTGGATGGCTGAAACCACCAGGCTGGCTCCCATTTCAACATCACCAGCTGCAAATACTTTGGGTACTGATGTTTGTTTAGCCTCATTAACTTTTACATTACCCCTGTTGTCATATTCAACGCCAAGTTCATCTAATAACCCTTTATGGACAGGTTGTGTAAACCCCATGGATAATAATACCAGGCCTACATCAACCACTTCAATAGTTCCAGGAACCTCATTCATTACCCATCTCCCATTTTCTCCTTTTGACCATTCAACAGTTACTAACTCAGCTTGCTTAACTACACCATTTTCCCCCAACAGGCGTTTTGTATTCAGGCTCCACCTTCTTTCACAACCCTCTTTGTGTGAACTTGATGTGCGCAATGTGTTAGGCCAATATGGCCAAGGGTTTGAATCCATCCTTTTTTCAGGTGGTTTGGGAAGTATCTCAATCTGTATTACAGAAGCTGCTTTTTGGCGTATGGATGTACCCACACAGTCTGACCCTGTATCACCACCACCAATAACCAGTACATTTTTACCTTTTGCCAGTATCCTTTCTTCCTCAGGTATGACCTGCCCTGCAACCACTTTATTTTGTTGAGTAAGAAAATCCATTGCATAATGTACCCCATCCAGTTCCCTTCCTTCTACTTCAAGGTTCCTGGGTTTTTCTGCACCTATGGCCAAAACAACTGCATCATATTCTTTTAGTAATTCATCTTTAGTGATATCAATCCCAACAGTTGCGTTGGTTTTGAATTTAATCCCCTCATCTACAAACAAGTTCAGCCTCCTGTCAATTATCCCTTTATTAAGCTTAAAATCAGGGATACCATACCTTAACAAGCCTCCAATAGCATCATTTTTTTCAAATACAGTAACCATGTGCCCTGCCCTGTTAAGGAGATCTGCTGCTGATAACCCAGCGGGCCCTGAACCAATAACTGCTACTTTTTTCCCTGTCCTGTTTTTAGGAGGGTTTGCAACAACCGCCCCTGCCTCAAATGCTTTTTCAACAGTAGCACATTCATTTTCGCGAATGGTAACAGCTTCCTCATGGATAGCCAATACACACGACTTTTCACAAGGTGCAGGGCATACTCGCCCTGTTATTTCAGGGAAACTATTGGTTGAATGCAAAATATAATAAGCTTCTTTATAATTGGCTTTGAATAAGGAATCCTGCCATTCAGGAATTTTGCTCCCAACAGGGCATCCCCAATGGCAAAATGGGATACCACAATCCATACACCTGGATGCCTGTAATTTCCTATCCTCTTCATTCAAGGTTTGCTCTACCTCTCCATAATCGTAAATCCTCTCGTTTTTTGCACGATAACCACCCTCTTTCCTGGGTATTGTCATAAAACCTCTTGGATCTCCCATATCTTAAATCATTAAATGTTCTTAACTAGTTTTACTCGTGACGTGATGTTTCCTCTTCAGTCAATTGCAACTTTTTCTCCAACTCTTTTAATTTCAGTTCTTCCAATACCTTCTTATATTCAAATGGAATAACCTTAACAAACTTAGGCAAGTACTCTTCCCAATTGGTTAATATTTTGGCTGCTAAAGAGCTTTGAGTATACAACAAATGCTTGTTGATCATTTCCTGCAATTCATTCACATCAGCTTTATCTTCAACTTGCATTAGGTCAACCAGGCCTTTGTTGCAGTAATAGTCAAAGTCGCCATCTGCATCTAGTACATATGCAATACCTCCACTCATACCTGCAGCAAAGTTCCTTCCTGTTTTCTCCAATACAACTACCCTACCTCCTGTCATATATTCACAACAATGGTCACCAGTTCCTTCAATCACAGCTTTTGCTCCTGAGTTCCTAACACAGAAACGTTCACCTGCCACACCTCTTATGTATGCTTCACCTCCGGTAGCACCATAAAAAGATGTGTTCCCAATAATGATATTTTGTTCTGGTTCGAATGTTGACCCATAAGGAGGAACAACAACTATTTTCCCTCCTGATAATCCTTTACCTATATAGTCATTTGTGTCTCCTTCCAGCCTAAAGGTAATCCCTTTTGACAGGAAGGCACCAAAACTTTGTCCTGCAGTACCATGGAATGTACAGTTAATGGTATCTTCAGGCAACCCTTCTTCACCAAACTGTTTGGATACTTCGCCTGAAAGCATGGCTCCAGTTGTCCTGTCAACATTGATTATTTTATGTGATATCCATACTTTTTCACCACCCCTGATGGCTTTCCCAGCAGCTTTGATCAGGTCAAGGTCAATATGCCCTTTATTTTCCTGGGTGTTTAAATGTGTATTATGGATAGCTACTTTTCCTGATTCTTCAGGCATATACAATAACTTGGAGAAATCAACTGTTTTCATTTTCCAGTTGATCACATCCTGGTCAACCTCCAGCATGTCAGTGCGCCCAACAATATCATCAAATCTGCGTACACCCATTTCTGCCAGGTATTCTCTGATCTCTTGTGCCACAAAACGAAAATAGTTAATGGTATATTCTGATTTCCCAATAAACCTTTTCCTTAATTTTTTATCCTGGGTGGCTATACCAGCAGGGCATGTGTTCATATGGCATTTCCTCATCATGATACACCCCAACACAATAAGTGCTGATGTTGAGAAACCAAATTCTTCACCACCCAGGCAAGCCAATGCAACTACATCACGCCCATTTTTCAACTGACCATCAACCTGAAGCTTAACCCTTCCCCTTAAGTTATTCAACACCAGTGTTTGCTGGGTTTCAGCAATACCTAGCTCCACAGGTAAGCCAGCATGTTTAATTGAACTTGCTGGGCTTGCTCCAGTTCCTCCATCACCTCCTGCAATAATAATTATGTCAGAAAAAGCTTTTGCCACTCCAGCAGCAATAGTACCTACCCCATCTTCAGCAACCAGCTTTACTGATACCTTGGCTGTAGGGTTGGTAACTTTCAGGTCATAGATCAACTGGGCCAGGTCCTCAATGGAATAAATATCATGGTGTGGAGGAGGAGAAATCAACGTAATACCAGGAGTTGAGTTACGCGTTCTGGCAATTATTTTATTGACTTTATATCCTGGTAGCTGGCCACCTTCACCAGGTTTTGCCCCTTGTGCAATTTTTATTTGAAGTTCATCAGCATTCACCAGGTAGTTGTTAGTTACACCAAACCTTCCTGATGCCACCTGCTTGATCTTGCTATTCCTGTTTGTCCCAAAACGTGTAGGGTCTTCTCCCCCCTCGCCTGTATTGCTCCTACCACCAATGGCATTCATGGTTATGGCTAGGGCTTCATGGGCTTCCTTACTGATTGAGCCATATGACATGGCACCTGTGACAAAACGTTTCATTATGTTCTCAACAGGCTCAACCTCTTCAATTGGGATGGGGTTTTTCTTAAATTTGAAACAACTCCTTATGAATGCAGGTTTCCTGTTTTGCTCGTCAACCAGTGCACTAAATTCTTTGTATTTACTATAATCATTAGTTCGGGTAGACCATTGTAATAAGCCCACAGATTCAGGATTCCATGCATGGTGCTCACCATACTTCCTCCATTCATATACACCACCACTTTCAAAACGGAAAGGTTCTGGGGTATTATCCTCTTTATAGGCTTCCTCGTGAAACATCAATGCTTCTTTATAAATCTCCTCAAAACCTATCCCATCAATTTTTGAAGCAGTACCAGTAAAATAAGTATCAATGATCTCTCTGCTGACACCAATAGCTTCAAAAATTTGTGCCCCATGGTAACTCCTAAGAGTTGAAATCCCCATTTTTGAAAGGACTTTCAATAACCCTTTATCAACTGCTTTTATATAATTTTTCCTTGCAACTTTGTATTCAAGTTCAATTTTTTTATCCTTCACCATATGGTCTATGGCAGCAAAGGCCAGGTATGGGTTTACAACACTTGCCCCATACCCTAATAACAAGGCAAAGTGGTTAATTTCACGTGCTTCTGCTGTTTCAACAATAAGCCCTACTTGCATCCTTTTTTTGGCTTTAATAAGATGGTGATGTATAGCTGAAACTGCCAATAATGAAGGGATTGGAGCGTAATCTTTTGAAACCTTCCTGTCAGTAAGGATAATATAATTCTTTTTATCATCAACTGCTTTTTCAGCCTCTTTAAGCATCTTATAAAAGGCTTCTTTAAAAGCTTCAAGCCCACCTTTTACAGGAAATACCATTGAAATGGTTTTATGGGTGAACATCTCATCTTTGATGTCTTTAATTTTCCCAAGGTCTGTATTGGTAATAATTGGGCTTTTAAATTTTATCAGCTTACAATGCTCATGTGATTCAGTAAGTATGTTTGAATTCAGGGATCCAATATAATTGGTCAATGACATTACCAGCCCCTCACGAATTGGGTCAATGGCAGGGTTGGTCACCTGGGCAAATACCTGTTTGAAATATTCAAAAAACCTTTTGGGTTTATCAGAGAACACTGCTGGAGGGGTATCATTACCCATTGATCCTGTGGGTTCAGCTCCGCCAACACACATCACTTTGATGAGCTCCCTCATATCTTCTTTGCTATACCCAAATATTTTTGAGTACAATTCAAAATCCTTCATACTTGATGGCACGCGTTGCTTCACCTTGATGTCATTCATCAACATGCGGTTCTCTTTCAGCCACATTTGATATGGATTCCTTTTGCTAAGCTGGTCCTTAACTTCCTGGTCAGGAATAATGATCCCCAATTGGGTATCAACCAATAATATTTTACCTGGGCGCAACCTGCCTTTTTCTTTTATTTCAGCAGCATCAAATGTTTGGACACCTACTTCTGAACCCATTACAATCAGGTCGTTTTTAGTAATCACATACCTTGATGGGCGCAAACCATTCCTATCTAAAGTACCACCTATGTACCTGCCATCAGAAAAAACCATTGAAGCAGGCCCATCCCATGGCTCCATAATAGTGGAGTGGTATTCATAAAATGCTTTTAAACTATCTGGGATTGGGTTCTTTTCATTGAATGATTCAGGGATCATCATACACAATGAATGTGGCAATGACCTACCTGTCATGTGTAGGAACTCCAACACATTATCAAATGAGGCTGAATCAGATTTTCCTGGTTCAATTACAGGAAGTAGTTTCTTCAGGTCTTCACCAAAAACATCTGATTTCATAAGTGCTTCCCTGGCTTGCATCCAAAGCCTGTTACCCCTCACTGTATTGATCTCACCATTGTGAGCTACAATCCTGAATGGTTGTGCCAAATCCCAGGTAGGAAATGTATTTGTGCTGAAACGTGAATGCACTAATGCTATGGCACTTTTCAACCTCTCATCTTTTAAATCAAGGAAATAATCCCTTAACTGGTCAGGAGTAAGCATCCCTTTGTAGATAATCACTTTACTGGATAGGCTTGGCTGGTAAAAACACCCTTTGCAAGTGAGTTCAGATTCGCGAATTGCCCTTTCTGTAAGTTTCCTGACTATAAATAATTTTCGTTCAAGGGCATCTTGTTCCAGGTTTGCTCTTACAAAAACCTGTTTAACCACAGGTTCAGTTGTTTTTGCAATCTCGCCAGGTGCATTGCTATCAACAGGTACATCCCTGTAACCAACTAAAGTTAACCCTTCTTCTTGTATATTTTTTGACAAAACTTCAAGGCAGGTATCAGCTTCTTTTTCATCCTGGGGTAAAAAAACCAGCCCAGTACCATATTGCCCTTTATAGCCTACATCAATTTTTAGGGTTTCAGTAATAAACTCATGGGGTATCTGCATCAGAATACCAGCACCATCACCAGTAGAATTATCAGCACTGGTAGCACCCCTATGGTCCATATTCCTTAAAACTTCCAATCCACGCTTTACAATTTCATGTGATGGCTGTCCTTTAATATGAGCCACAAAACCTATCCCACAATTATCATGTTCATTTGCAGGGTTATATAACCCTTGTGCATGTGGTAACCTCTTCTGCATCATTTACTAATTTTTATAAAATTTATACACATACCCATTTTTAGCAGACCACTCCTGTGTAAGTACTTTGAAGGCACATAACAAAAACAGTTTACTAAAAAAGTGAAAGCAAAACCCAATTTTTACTTACGAAGTGAAATCAAAATTAACAAAATGTCTTACAAATACCAATTTTTCAAGACAGCTGGCATGTTAAATAACATAGAGTTAACCTAAAAAGAAGAAAATTAAAAAGTAAGAATCAATGTATAGAACACCATGCAAACCTGATAAATATCATACTTTCAAGCAATTAATGAAATGTAAAATTATTAGCTCACCAACTGGGATACCTTAGACAATACTTTATCAAAATTAAATTCAGAAAGGGCAGTTTTTTTCTTATTATTTATTTCATCAAGGCAAAGGTTGCCAATACTTCCTTCATGGGTATGCTTAAGGTTTCGGTCAGGAACAAAGTACCCCTCCTCAATGGCCAAACCCACTTTTTTGTAGGCATCACGGAAAGGAACCCCCTGTTGTACCAGCTTATTTACTTCCTCAACACTAAAAATATAGTTGTACTTTGGATCATCAAGGATGTTCTTATTGACACGAATATTTTCAAGGGCAAAATTGGCTATTTGAAGGCAATCAACCAGTTCTTCAAAAGCAGGCAGGAATACTTCTTTTATAATTTGTAAGTCCCTGAAATACCCACTTGATAGATTATTGGCTATTAACATAATTTGTTGGGGCAAGCCCTGTATTTTATTGCACTTAGCTCTGATCAGCTCAAAAACATCCGGGTTCTTTTTATGGGGCATAATGCTTGAGCCTGTTGTTAGTTCAGCAGGAAGGCCAACAAAACCAAAGTTCTGGCTCATAAACAAGCAAACATCATAGGCAAGTTTAGACAAAGTCCCGGCCAAATTAGCCAATGCAAAAGCTACTACTTTCTCCACTTTCCCCCTACCCATTTGGGCATAAACCACATTGTAATTCAAGGAATCAAAACCCAAAAGTTCAGTAGTCATTTTTCTGTTAAGGGGAAAAGATGAACCATATCCTGCTGCTGAACCCAGTGGGTTTTGGTTTACAATTTTGTAGGCAGAATGAAGAAAAACCAGGTCATCAACCAAGCTTTCTGCATATGCCCCAAACCATAGCCCAAATGATGACGGCATAGCTATTTGGAGGTGTGTATATCCTGGCATCAGGACACCTTTGTACTTTTCCCCATTTTTAATTAGGGTATCAGTGAGCTGCCCAACAGATTCCACAACAGATTTAATTGCATCACGTGTAAAAAGCTTAAGGTCGAGCAATACCTGGTCGTTACGTGAACGCCCACTATGTATTTTTTTACCTACATCACCCAATACTTGTGTTAACATGATCTCAACCTGGGAATGGACATCTTCAACTCCTTCTTCAATTATAAATTCACGCTTAATGGCTTTTTTGTACAATGATTTTAATTCTGATTCCAATGCTTTGAGCTCCTCATTTTTTAGCAACCCAATTGACTCAAGCATTTTAATATGAGCAAGTGACCCAACAATGTCATGTGGTGCAAGGTACAAATCCAGATCCCTGTCACGCCCAACAGTAAAATGTTCAATGGCTTCATTTACTGAAGACCCTTTTCCCCAAAGTTTCATTGCAAAAAATTTTCCCAAAGATAGGCAATTTACAATAATGATTGGTTCTTGATTTTTATAAATCCTCTCTACCCAACTGCTTAAATACTTTATATAAATGCTGCCAACACCATATGGGTATTATAATATTTCATAGCCTTTGATTGGTTTTTTTCTTCTGAATGCCAGGAAACCTATTTTGCCCTTATGTTATTTATCAAATATTGTTCATGTACCATTTTGTAGTATAATGCTTATATTTACAAGCTCTGTAATAAATCAAATTGTTTTAACTGAACAAACACGTTTTAAGTGTTTGTTTCCATTCAAAAAGAAATAATGGAAAAACTATTGAAAATATTCATGGCATTTTTATTTGCCATTATTATAGCTAGCAGCATTACTTATTACGTGAACCTGGATTTCTACCAAAAACTAGTTCAGGAAGATGGTATACTTGAATACTTAACTGCTTTTATCCTTCTGGTGAATTCAATGCTTTTGCTATACAGGCTTGTAAAAATTGGGCGTTTCAAAAGGTATAAATGGATATTCTTTAATGTTGTATTAATTCTGGGGTTGTTTTTTGGTTTTGGCGAAGAAATTTCGTGGGGGCAAAGAATATTTTCTGTTGATTCAAACAGCTTTTTCATGGAAAATAATATCCAGAAAGAAACCAATTTACACAACCTTGAAGTAAAGGGGGTAAATATAAACAGGCTTATTTTTTCAAATATTTTTTCTGTTGTTTTTGGGTTTTATTTTTTACTGGGTTTAATTTCGTATAGAAGAATACCCAAATTCAGGTCACTGGTAGACCAGTTTGGGGTTCCAATCCCAAAAAGTAGGCACAGTATTATATTGATACTCCTGTCAACCCAGATATTCCTAACCGCTGACCTAAGAAAATGGGAAGCATGGGAATGCCTTTTTGTGTTGACCCTGTTATGGGTATTCATTGACCCATTTAATAAAAAAGAAAAGCTTATCCCTGCAAGAAGGTAGGTTAACAATTAAAGTACCAAGCTAATTGAAAACAATTAACTCAACAATCAAACAAGTCCTGCCTCCCCTATTGTTTTTACTGTTGACCTGGCCAGGGTCATTGAACTATGTAATGCACTTCCCTGATGAAAAACACTATACTGATGCTGCAATACATATGATTGAAACTGGGGATTTGCTTACCCCAACCAAACATGACTATACCCCAAGGTTCAAAAAGCCCATCATCACTTATTGGGTAATTTTGGCAAGCTACAAGCTGTTTGGCATCAGCCAGTTTTCATCAAGGGTGTTCTTTTGGCTGGCTGGGGCATTGGTAGTTTTAATAACTTACCTGATGGTAAGGTCAATTACTGGGGATGAAAAAAAAGCATGGGTGGCTGGCTTGGTTATGATGGCCAACCCACTTCTGATACTCAGTGCCAGCAGGTCAATACCTGATGTTCTGCTGGTACTGTTCCTATCCACCAGTGCATGGGGGTTCCTATCCATTATGGTAAATAAAAAACCTGCAAAAAAATATTTCTGGATGGCTTACCTGGGGGCTGCATTGGCTTTTGAAACCAAGGGCTTGCCTGCACTGGCTTTTACTGGTGCAAGCATTTTGTTCCTGGTGCTGAACCCATGGAAAAGGAAAAAGCTGAAAGAAGTGTTTGAGCCTGTATCATTGCTGGTTTCAATATTGGTAGCACTTAGCTGGTTTATCGCCATGTATGCCATACATGGAGCTACCTACCTGCAATCTTTCCTGGGAGACCAGGTAGGGGAAAGGGTATCTTTTAGCTTGTTAATTATATTAGCAAATATTGGGCTTTCTATTGTAACCCTGTTTGCTTTTTTTATCCCTTGGGGCTTTCCATTGGCCCCTTTCAGCTTGAAGCTGGGTAATAAGTTAAGTTTTATGGGTAGCAACAAAGAAAAAGCTGTTACCCTGTTTATTATTGTATGGATACTATTGATTTTTATTGTTTCAGGCTTTGTTTTCAAGTTTTATGACAGGTATGTTTTGCCTGTTTTCCCTTTGGTAAGCTTCCTTATTGCCAGCATCATCACAGGAAAAAAACAGCAATTTTTCAAGCCTGCTACCCTATTTTTCATCATAGCCAATTTGCTGGTAGTGCTTATAAACTTGTTTTTCTTTGTATTTTTTAAAAATAGTACCATTGTGTTGCCTGGAATATTACTGGCTGTGACACTGGCTGCTTATTTTATTGCTAAAAAACCTGCTAAAAAAGACCCTGTTGGGGTATTGGCTGTAGCTATGGCTCTGTTGCTTTTTAATGCCAATTTATTGCTGATGCCAATCACCCTTCCTGTTATTGGTACCCAGGTAGTGGATAGCCTGGAGAAACATAGCCTGGATGATGGCAGGAAAATTTATTTCTATGGCTATATTGGCAAAGCTTCCCAAATCAGGATTGAAAGCCAAGGGGAATTGGATGTGGTAAGCATGGATAAAAATTATATGATGCCCGATACAGAAGGCCATATTTTGGTATTCCCACAGGAAAATGCAGGAAAGCTTGACCTAAATGGATACAAAATTGTAATGGGATCAGAAGCATATAGTAAAGTAGAATTAAGAAACAATAAATCTTTCCTTTCAAAATATATAATACCTTTGAAAAAGGGTGGTGAGAAGTTTATTATTGCCTATAAATAATACAAATGAAGGTATTTTCCAACTTACATAAAAAGCACTACATAGTTTTAGTCATCTGGGTTATCATAAACCTGTTACAGGCATTTTTCACTGACTTGCATTCAGATGAATCTTATTACTGGGTCTATTCTGAAAACCTTGCATGGGGCTTTTTTGACCATCCTCCCATGGTAGCTTTGTTTATAAAACTGGGTTATTTACTATTTCAAAATGAGCTAGGTGTAAGGCTCATGATGATTGTTTTTTCAACCCTTTCAATAGCCATTATTTTCAATGAGCTGAATGAAAAAAAAGACCTCTATTTCCTTACACTGTTTGTGCTTTCATTTCCGTTAGTACATACACAAATTGGAGGGTTCCTGGCTACACCAGATATTCCACTGGTATTTTTCACACTCCTTTTCTTTCTGTTATACAGAAAGTTCCTTGCCAAGCCAGGATTCTCATTATCCATATTGCTGGCTGTGGTGATAGCTGCTATGGTTTACAGTAAATACCATTCTATATTAATTATTGGGCTAACTGTATTGTCTAATTTTAAATTGCTGAAGAATAAATATTTCTGGTTAATTGTGTTTGTATCTGCTCTGTTGCTGCTGCCCCATATTTGGTGGCAAATTGATAATGAGCTGCCTAGCTTTAAATACCATCTAAGTGGGCGCGCCAGGCCTTTCAGGTTAAAATATGTAACTGGCAATATCATGAACCAACTGATTGTTGCGGGGCCACTAACTGGGGTGATTATTTTCTGGAAAGCCCTGAAATTAAAAATAAAAACCACCTATGAGAGGGCAATGGCCACAGTGATTATTGGGTTCTATGTGGTACTATTCATATTCAGTTTCTGGAATAGGATTGAAGCCCACTGGATTGCTGCTGTTATTCCTTTATTAATGTTTATTACTTATCCAAAAATTGCTAATGACCCTGTAAGCAAAAAATGGTTTAAAAGGCTCGCCCTGTCCATCATCATATTGTTCTTCTTGTTCAGGTTTTACATTGCTGCCAATTTTATCCCCAATGTGGGTAAGACCAAAATAACCTTTTACAAACGTGGTGATGTTGCCAAAGAAATCCAGCAGTTGGCCAATGGCAAAAAAGTAGGTTTTTTTGATAATTATGCTTTTATAAGCAACTACATATTTTATACAGGTGAAGATGCTGTGCTTTTGTCACACCCTAATTACCGTTTTTGCCAGTATGACCTTTTGAATGATGAGGCTTATGCTGATGGAGGCCCTTTATTTTTAGTATACCCACACAGGGTTAGTCCTGTTGAATTAACCAGGGTTTGCAATGGAGAAGATAAAGGGTTTCTCACCATTGATGAATTTCAATCTTTAAAAGGGTTATCTATTTTTATTGAAAAGGCAACAGAAGTGGGTAATAAAGTTGAATTACATACCACCTTGACAAATAATTCAGGAAAAACAATCCAACTTACTTCTCCTTCAGAACCAGCATTGGGATGGAGGCAAGGAGCCCAATCAGGTGAATTAGGGGCATTGTTTAGCCTGGTTGGTAAAGAATCTATCAAGGTGAATGAGAGCATTTCCATAACCATGCAGATTCCAGTAGCTGAATTACAAAAAGGAAACCCTGTCATTATTTTCACCCACACCAGTGAAAATAATCGTGGAGAGATGTCTTCATTCAGCTTCTAGGAAATAAAAATCTTACCCCTGTTTTTATTCAAGTTGGTATTTCCAGCCTAAGGCCTCCTTTTTTTCATATCTACATGATTTTATTCACTATTTTCATAATTCTATTATCAATGCCATTTTAATATCATTTTTCTTGTTTTTAAGTATATAAATATCATTAATTTATTTTATCTGTGGAATAGTGGATATTTTCCACAAAAGCATGTATAATATTTCAAAATAAGGGTCTATTTATTAAATCAGTGTTAATTTATATAGTTTCATCCAATTATAAGGGGGTATAATTTGAAATAAGCATACTTTTGAAAACATAATCATAAAATAAATAGGGGTAATATTGAAATTTATTCATTTTTATAAAACACATATAAGCAAAACCCAATTAGCAAAAAAGTGCTGATAAAAATGACAAACATTTATAAACCTTTTAAAAATTATGACTATGAAAAGAAGGATTACTTTTCTAATTGTGATGCTAACCATATTGAGTTCAGGCATCAAAGCACAAGATGGTGGTTCATTTGACACTGGTGTTGATTTGTATAGCACTTATGTGTGGCGTGGTACTAAGTTTGGTTCAGGCCCTGCTGCCCAGCCATGGTTGGAATTCAGTGCAGGAGGGTTTGCTATTGGGGCATGGGGCTCTTATAGTTTTTCTACTGATGAAGCAACTGAAGCTGACCTTTATGCAAGCTATGCCCTTGACCTTGGGGAAGGCAACTCCCTCACTTTCACTGTTACTGATTATTTCTTCCCAGGGGCAAGCTCAGCCTATTTTGATGGAAACAGCCACTTCATTGAACCTATGGCATCCCTTGGGCTGGGAGGTTTTTCAGTTACAGGTGCCTATATGATGAATGATGGTTCTGGTGACCTTTACCTGGAAGCCGGGCTTTCAGCAGGGGCGGTAGAATTAACCATAGGAGCAGGTGATGGAGCCTACACCATTGATAGTGATTTTAATGTATGCAATATTAGCATTGGCACATCAAAAGAAATTAAAATTACAGATACTTTCTCCCTCCCTGTTTCAGGAGCAATTATCCTGAACCCTTCTTCAGAGCAATTT
The DNA here is from genome assembly GCA_028282705.1 of Prolixibacteraceae bacterium. Classification (GTDB taxonomy): domain Bacteria; phylum Bacteroidota; class Bacteroidia; order Bacteroidales; family Prolixibacteraceae; genus JABMQB01. The sequence continues at coordinate 74,708 of JANQHI010000080.1, forward strand.
AATGTTGTTGTTGGTATTTCTCTTTGATCAACTAAAAATAAAAGGTAAGAAGATGAAAAAAGTTGAAGCAATAATTCGCACAACCAAATTTGATGATGTTAAAGAAGCCTTGTATGATGCAGGCATTGAGTTCTTCTCATTTTGGGATGTGCGTGGGGTTGGGCAAGCACGTGAAGAACGTGTTTACCGTGGTGTTGTGTATGACACCAGTAGCATTGAGCGCACTAAACTCTCTATCATTGTCCGTGACAAAAATGTGGAAAAAACAGTCAATGCCATATTGGAATCTGCAAAGACTGGCGAAATTGGTGACGGGAAAATTTTTATCCTCCCTATTGAGGAATCATACAGGATAAGGACTGGTGAAAAAGGAGATGAATCCCTTTACCTAAAAGGGAAAGAAGATTAATTGTAATCATTTTAAAAGAACATAAAATGGAAGAATTAGCAATTTCAATCAATAATATATGGGTATTAATAGCTGCATTCCTTGTCATGCTTATGCAGCCAGGCTTTGCTATGGTTGAAGCTGGGTTTACCAGGAGTAAAAATGCTGCCAATATTTTGACAAAAAACCTGATGGATTTCTCCATAGGGTCACTTACATTTTGGCTTATAGGGTATACCATTATGTATGGTGATTCCATTGCAGGGATCATTGGCATACCCAGCCTTTTCTTTAATGATAACGGTGTTGGTGATTATGCCAACAAAACTGACTTGATGTTCCAAACTGTATTTGCTGCTACTGCTGCAACCATTGTTTCAGGAGCTGTGGCTGAACGGACAAAATTCAATGCCTACCTAATATTTACAGTTGTAATCACTGTCCTTATTTATCCTATCTCAGGGCACTGGAAATGGGGAGGTGGCTGGCTTGACCAATTGGGATTCCTTGATTTTGCAGGGTCAACCATTGTACATTCTGTTGGTGCATGGGTAGGTTTGGCTGGAGCAATCATTTTAGGGCCAAGGCTAGGGAAATATGCACAAAATGGAAAAGCCAAAGCCATTCCAGGGCACAACTTAACCTTGGGTGCTTTGGGTGTATTTATCTTATGGTTTGGGTGGTTTGGTTTTAATGCTGGCTCACAATTAGGGGCAGCTGGCAATGACAATACAATTGCTCTGGGCCACATTGTACTTACCACCAACCTCTCAGCAGCAGCAGGAGCCATTGCAGCCCTGGCTACTTCATGGATTAAGTATAAAAGGCCAGCATTGTCATTGGCACTGAATGGAGCCTTGGCAGGCCTGGTTGCCATAACAGCAGGCTGTGATGTTGTTAGCCCTGGTGGAGCTGTAATTATTGGCCTTATAGCTGGGATAATACTGGTTTTCAGTGTAGAAATCCTTGACCAGGTATTTAAAGTTGACGATCCTGTTGGTGCCATTTCTGTGCATGGGGTTGGAGGTGCATTTGGAACCATTGCAGTAGGGTTGTTTGCTACTGAAGGAGGCCTGTTTTATGGTGGTGGCACTGACCTGCTTATTGCTCAGCTAATTGGTGTAGCTGCTGTGTTTGTGTGGGCATTTGGCACAGGATGGGTACTGTTTAAAATATTAAAATCAACCATTGGTATTCGCGTTTCAAGACGCATTGAAGAAGAAGGGCTTGACGTGTATGAACATGGAGAAAGTGCTTATAATTAATACATTTCTTCAACCTGTAAGCCTATAACTATTGAAAAGCCTGCCCACAATTGGGTGGGCTTTTTTTTTGGAAGCCACCCCTGTTAAGGGAACTAAATAGAAAATTAAAATTTGATAGATTTACTACTTTTATCACCCAGTAGTAAAAAACAAAACTTATGGAACTATCGTGAAATTTAGAATATTGAATTACATAAACAAGCATTTTAAATTTCCTTGGGAGTTACATCTATTACCATTAAAAACTAAAAATTTACATAGATGAAACCAATATTCTTCATTATAATAATCTCTTTCATTGCTGGATGCACATGCAATAGCCCTAAAAAAGTTGCTAATGAGGTTAAAACTGAGTTTATCTATTCCTATTCAGTTTTGGCAGCCCTAAATAACAGCATTTACAGTGGTGACCTAAAAATTTCTGGGCTAAAAACCAAGGGTAACTTTGGGCTAGGGACATATGAAGGACTCAATGGGGAAATGGTTATGCTGGATGGGGCTGCCTGGCAGGTACTTGAAGATGGTACAATTATGGAAGCTGATGATGAAGGCACAACACCTTATGCAGTAGTTACATTTTTTGAAGAAGATAAAACCTTTGAAATAACAGGGGCTATTAATTATGAAAAACTTAAATCAGCCATAAAGGGAAAATTCCCTAGTGAAAATTATTTCTATGCCATAAAAATAAAGGGGCAATTTTCTTCCATCCTTTGTGGAGGGGCTCCAAAACAAGAAAAACCCTATACCAAAACATTGGTTGAAATAATTAAAAACAGGCCACAGTTTAGAGCAGAGAACATCCCTGGAACTATTGTTGGTTTTTACTGCCCATCTTTTGTTGGGGAAGTTACATTGGCTGGTTTTCACCTTCATTTTATTTCAGATGATAAATCTTTTGGTGGCCATTTAATTAATTTTCAATCCTCAAACCTTCAAGTTTTTTATGATCAGACCAAAAGCATGATATTTGATTTGCAAGGCAACCAAGCTTTTCAGGATGCAAACCTAAAACCTAGGCAGGGGTACTAGGCATAAATTAAACCTGTCATCTCGAAACCTGAAAGGAGAGGGACCTGACTTCCAAATCTCCTACCCTACTCCCATATGAACAGATTTTTCACAGCCTGAAGGCCGTTCAAAATGACAACATATCAAAACAGCCAATGCAATCTAAAATTATTTCAAAAATGACCCTCCCTTCTCTTTGAAAGCCCAACAGCATGATTATTTTTGCACAAAAATTTATGGGTATGATGCAATCATGGTTTGAATGTAAGGTTCAATATGTAAAAGTTGATGAAGATGGCAGGGAAAGGAAAGCCACTGAAAATTACCTGCTGGATGCAGTTTCTTTTACTGATGCTGAAGCGAGGATTGTAAAGGTAATGCAATCCATTGTAAAAGGGGGTGAGTTTGTAGTTACTGACATCAAAAAATCAAGGCTGGGGGAAGTATTCCAGTTTGGCAATGGGGAATGGTGGTTTAAAGCTACCATCAACCTGGTGACCATTGATGAAGAGCAAGGTAAAGAGAAAAAAGTAAGGACCTATTACCTGGTTGAAGCTGATGATATTCAGATGGCACTTCAGCGCCTGGATGAAAGCCTGAGGGACATGGTAGTACCCTATGTGGTATCTGCTATTGCTGTGAGTACCATTGTGGATGTTTTCCCTCATAATTCACCAGAATTCCAGGTACCAGAGAACCTTATACCTGTTGATGAAACTGAATAAAATTTCCACCATAAAGAATCCTGCATAGTTTTATGCAGGATTCTTTGAGTAAACTTGGACTTATATCGCAATTTATAAGTTCCTAAGTACCTTATAAAAGTTAAAATTGTCACGTTTAATTGGGTCAAACTGGTAGTAGGCAATGGCTATCCTGCAAATATCTTTTATGGTTGAATAAATTTCTTCCACTTCTTTTTGCCCATAAGAGTTCAACTCATTTTCAGTCTCCAATGCCTCAAAACTATCTTTATATTCTTTTATCTGGTTAGTATAACTTTCTATCTTTTCAAAAATATTCTCAGCAGACCCTTTACTTAATATTTTCTGTTTTGTTTCCTCTGTAATGTTCTCAGAAAACATCATCAGGAACTTATATAAGCTCAGGTGGTCACCATTTTTTGCATCACTGAAATAGTCAGAATACCCATGTGTTTTAAAGAACTGTTTCTGAAACTCTTTATCATTCTTAAAATCTACCTTAATAGATGCCCTTAATACTTTAAGGCATTGCAGGGCTGCTACCATTACTTCTTGCCACTCATTGTTGCCATATTCTTTAAAATCATCAATGCTTTCACCATAATGTTTTTCAATGGTATCCTCTATCCAAACCTTCAATGAAGTTGCATATTCAGGATCCCATTCTTTACGTACCCTTGATAATTCATAAATATTTTCTTTAAATGATCTTGCAATGTTTTGGCATGCCAGGATGGTTGCTGTACTGGTAGAACATAATGTGCTGGTTTGCATAAATCTGGGCTTTTAGTTGTAGTTGATAATTTAATTTTTTGAGAAGCAAAAAATACTAACTTATCATCACATAAAAAAGATTATTCAACCATAAGCAATCATGTTTTACAGCTATGTTATGAAATTATGTTCTATAAAATAAAAATAAATTATACCTTTTCTCAGGCAGAATGATCATCCTGTTTTACAGAAACTTAGGAGTGCCTTTTCTGAAGTTCTTTAACCACATCTTCAATCCTGTATCCTTTGTGGGTAAGCAGAACAATCAGGTGATAAAGCAGGTCACCAGCTTCATAGATCATATTTTCATCATCATCAGCCATTGCTCCAATGATGGTTTCAACAGCTTCCTCCCCTACTTTTTGGGTAATTTTACGTGTCCCCTTTGTAAAAAGTGATGTTGTATATGAGCCTTCTGGCATTTCTTTTTTGCGTTTGCCAATGAAATCCTGCAAGTAACTTAAAAAACCTATGGGATTTTCATTATCCTCACCCCAGCAGGTATCAGTACCTGTGTGGCAAGTAGGGCCAACAGGTTTTGCTTTTATCAGCAATGTATCATTATCACAATCAGGAAGTATCTCTACCACATGTAGGAAATTGCCGCTTTCTTCCCCTTTTGTCCAGAGCCTGTTTTTTGTCCTACTAAAAAAGGTTACCTTCCCTGTTTCAACAGTTTTAGCCAGAGCCTCTTCATTCATAAAACCCAACATCAATACTTTATTGGTTTGTGCATCCTGGATAATGGCTGGAACCAGCCCATCCAATTTATTGAAATCCATTTGTTGAAGATTGTCCATCCTGATCAGTTAATTTATATTTTCTGCAAATATTGGAATATTTTTTATAAACGAACAGCAATCCCTTGCTCATTTAAGTATTTTTTGAGGACAGGAACAGGTATTTCATTAAAATGGAAAATACTAGCTGCCAGGCCAGCATCAGCCCTACCCTTAGTAAACACATCTACAAAGTGGTCCATTTTGCCTGCCCCTCCTGAAGCTATAATGGGTATTTGCAGGCTATCAGACAGCTTTGCCAGTTGCTGGTTTGCAAAGCCATTTTTGGTGCCATCATGGTTCATTGAGGTAAACAGTATCTCTCCAGCTCCTCTGTTTTCAGCCTCTTTTGCCCATGAGAAAAGTTCTTTTTCAGTGGGTATCCTGCCTCCATTTACAGTGACTGTCCAGTGGTTTTTTTCATCCCCCCTGGCATCAATGGCCACCACCACAAACTGGCTTCCAAAGTTGAGTGCCATATCATCAATCAATTTGGGGTTCCTTACGGCAGATGAATTAATGGATATTTTATCAGCTCCTGCGCTTAGTAACCTTTCAGCATCAGTAAGTTCACTGATACCCCCTCCTACTGTAAATGGGATATTGATGTTTTCAGCAATCCTTTTTACCAGTTCCACAAATGTTTTCCTGCCCTCATGGGTTGCAGTAATATCCAGGAATACCAACTCATCAGCCCCCTGTTCTGCATAAACTGCTCCCAGCTCAACAGGGTCACCCACTTCTCTGATGTTTACAAAGTTGACCCCTTTAACAGTTTGCCCATTCCTGATGTCAAGGCATGGTATGATTCTTTTTGCTAGCATAAAAGCCCTTCCTAACCTTCCCCAAAGGGGAAGGAGTTTAATTACATTATATTTTTAAAAGCTCCCTTTTTTGCTCCCCTCTGGGGGAGGTTGAAAAGGGTTTATTTTATAAACTTTTCAATCTCTTTTAATGAAATTTTATTCTCATATATTGCTTTGCCAGTGATAACTCCAGGCACATTCATTTCATCCAGTTTGAAAATGTCATCCATTTTGGCAATCCCTCCACTAGCAATTAGCTCCAGGGCTGGGAATTTTCCCAAGATACTTTCATATAACTCAAAGCTTGGGCCAGTAAGCATACCATCCCTGGCAATATCTGTTGATATTACTTTCTGGATCCCTTTTTCAAAGTAATTTTCAATAAAATCCAGCACAGGCAATTCTGTTGTTTCAAGCCACCCACTAACAGCAATGTTACCTTCTTTGGCATCAGCCCCCAGGATGATCTTTTCAGGCCCATATTTTTTAAGCCAGCCTAAAAAGGTTTCCCTATCTTTTACTGCTATGCTTCCACCTGTCACCATTTCAGCCCCTGAATTAAAGGCTATTTCGAGGTCTTTGCCTGTTTTCAGGCCTCCCCCAAAGTCAATCATTAGCTTTGTACGTGAAGCTATTAGTTCAAGTACTTTATAATTTACAATATGCTTTGCTTTTGCCCCATCCAGGTCTACCAGGTGCAGCCTCTCAATGCCCACGCCCTCAAACATTTTGGCTACTTCTAGTGGGTTTTCATTGTACACTGTTTTTTGGTTATAATCACCCTGGGAAAGCCTAACACACTTCCCTTCAATAATATCAATGGCTGGTATGATTTCTATTTTGCCCATATACAAAAGTGATTGTTTTTTTTACTTATAGCCATGAAATTCATTTAATGAGCAAATAATTTAACTCTTAATCAATATTAACAGACAATTTGATTTGTTAGAATGAAAAAATATGAAATTATTTTGATTTTCGAGTGAACCTATAAAAACCATACAAAATAGCAATTACTATTGAAGCAGTTAAAAATGTTCCAGTATTGAAATGCCCCATCTCAAACAATAAAAACATTAAATAACCATACCCCCCCCAACGCAAAAAAAGCTAAAAATAGAGCTGATAAACGACCAAAACCATCACTCCTGATTTCTGCTCGCCGACACTTGTTTAATTTTTTTTCTTCACTTTGTCGATGTGCAGATTCTGCTTCTGCCATTTTTAAGATTCTATCTGGAAAGGTAGGATCAACCTCAGCATACTGCTTCATTAATTCTGGAGAAGGTATTGGTTCCATGAAAAGAAAACCTTCATGAACTTCATTTGCACCTGTTTTTGCCTTACGAACTTTAGAATGGATGTTTGGTTGTTTTGCCATTATTAAAGCTTTAGTTTACTGCTACCTTCCTTTTCTGATATTCGTCAAATGTTTTATTCAAATCTTTAAAAACATTTGAAAAATCCGAAGAAATATTTGCAACATCTCAGCTAGGACCATTATTTAATTCCGCTTCCATTTTATCAAGCTTTCTCATATTTTCTATATGAGAAACTATTTTAAAATAATAAAAGCACCTATCAATAAAGAGAAGTATTGTTTTTGCCATCCTTAACCTTGCTTTGTGAATTTTTCTTTCAATTTACAAATTTTTACTAACTTTTTTATCAACATAAACTTTTAATGGAACGTAAAAGTAATAAATTTGTTATTTTTTCAAAGATTTTAGTATTAATCTAACTTAAAATAGCAAGTGTTTACCAATTTACTTACTCTCCAGGATCATTTTTAAGGCTGCCTGGGCAGTAACTTCTCTGTTGTGGGCTTGTTGTACTACCACTGAATTTGGGCTATCAATTACCTCATCACTCACTACCACATTCCTCCTAACAGGCAGGCAATGCATAAACTTTGCATTATTAGTAAGTGCCATTTTCTCAGCATCTACAGTCCAACTGAAATCTTTGCTGAGTATCTGACCATAACTTATGTAAGAAGCCCAGTTTTTTGCATAAATAAAATCGGCTCCTTCAAAGGCTTTCTTCTGGTCATATTCCACTTTTACATCCCCCATAAATTCAGGTGCCAATTCATACCCCTCAGGGTGGGTGACTACCAACTCATAATCAGTTTCCTTCATCCACTCGACAAAAGAATTTGCTACAGCCTGCGGCAATGCCCTTGGATGTGGGGCCCATGTCAATACCACTTTAGGTTTTGGCTTTGATTTTAACTCTTCAATGGTAAGCAGGTCAGCAAAACTTTGCAATGGATGCCTGGTTGCCCCTTCCATACTGACAATGGGAACACCTGCATATTCAATAAACTGGTTAAGTATTTTTTCCTGGTAGTCATCCTCTTTGTCCTGGAATTTAGCAAATGACCTTATCCCAATAATATCACAATATGAACCAATTACAGGAATGGCTTCCCTCATGTGTTCAGGTTTATCTCCATCCATGACCACACCAAGTTCTGATTCCAGTTGCCAACCATCCTCATTTACATTGAGCACCATGGTGTTCATCCCCAAGTTCATGGCTGCCTTTTGGGTGCTTAACCTGGTCCTTAAACTGGAATTAAAGAATATCAGTACCAGGGTTTTGTTTTTGCCCAGGTGGCTGTATGCATGTGGGCTTTTCTTTACATCAAATGCAACTTCTAATGCTTTTTTAAAGTTTGGAATATCTTTTACAGAAATAAAGTTTTTCATATGCAACAATTAATATCTATTTAATTCTAAACACCCCTTTTAGTTCATTCAAAAATTTCAATTCATCTTATCCTTTGTCTTCAAGCCAGACAGGCTCATACTTTTTCTTAGATAAAAAAGTCAAACCAAAATCATCCTTTTATTTTGGCCTTATTTGCCCACTTCCTTCAATGATCCATTTATAGCTTGTAAGTTCTTCCAGTGCCATGGGGCCACGCGCATGCAATTTTTGTGTGCTTATGCCTATCTCAGCTCCCAGCCCAAACTGTGCCCCATCAGTAAATGCTGTTGACACATTTGCATATACAGAAGATGCATCAACCATTTTTTTGAAAAGCCCTATCTGTTTTTCATCTTCAGCAATAATGGCTTCACTATGTTTTGAACTGTATCTATTGATATGCTCTAATGCCTCATTAAAACCACCCACAGTTTTAACAGCCATTTTTAATGATAAAAACTCTGTGCCAAATGAGGTTTCATCAGCTGTTTTCAGAAGTTCTTCAGGGTAATTCCCATTTAAAATTGCATAAGCTTTTTTATCAGCAAATATTTCTACATTCTCCTCTTTCATTTTTTCAACCAGGAAAGGCAGGTCGGCCAACCTGCCGGTATGGACAACCAGGCAGTCAAGGGCATTGCACACTGACGGGCGCCTGGTTTTAGCATTAAAAACAATCTCTCTCCCTTTTTCTTTATCTCCTGATTTGTCAAAATAGGTATGGCAAATGCCTGCCCCAGTTTCAATCACAGGGATAGTGGCATTTTCGCGTACAAAATTGATCAGCCCCTGGCTTCCACGCGGGATGATCAGGTCAATATAACCATGGGCATGCAACATCTGGTTTGTTTCTTCACGCCCAGGAGGCAACAAACTAGCTATATGGTTGCTCACCCCATATTTTTCTAATACTTTATGGATCACTGAAAGGATGGCTTTATTGGAGAATTCTGCATCACTCCCCCCTTTTAGCACACAAGCATTCCCTGATTTCAGGCACAGTGAAAACACATCGAAAGTAACATTTGGGCGCGCTTCATAAATGATCCCAATTACCCCAAAAGGCACTGTTATCTTGCTTATTTTCATCCTATTTGGGCGAATATCTTCTTTAATTACTTTCCCAACTGGGCTATCTAACCCAGCCACATTCCTGATATCAGCAGCAATGCCAGCAATCCTGTTTTCAGTGAGCATAAGCCTGTCATATTTGGGGTCAGACTGATCCATGCGCGCCAGGTCCTTTTGGTTTTCAGCTAAAATAAAGTTTGTTTGTTCAACAGCCTCATCAGCCAGGGTAACCAGTACCTCTTTTATTTTTTCATTGGAAACAAGGTTCAGTTGCCTGCTTGCTTTATTTGCCAGTTTCAGTTGCTGTGTTATATCCATTATATTTTAGTTTTAAAATGCCTCCCCCAGGGGAGGGGGAGGCAAAACTCAGAATCCTTTCAATCTAAGGCATCAAAAAGGGGATAGAAAGGGAAGAAATTAAAATTCTGAGTCCATATTTATTTCTTCTAAATACAAATAGTCATAATGAATAACAGGCTTCTGCCTTTTAACTTCAATGCCTTTTTTACCTCCTGCCATTTCATTTATTAGTTTTTCAGAACTATACTGGGCTTTACCTAATCCCAGTAATTCTTCTTTTTCATTACAAATTTTTATTAAATCTCCTTTACGGAAATTTCCTTCTATTTTTACTACCCCAACTGGCAGTAAACTAACAGCTTTATCTGAAAGCAATGCTTTGCAAGCACCATTATTGATCACCAAATGTGCTTTGGCAAAACTATCAGAGTAAGATATCCAGCTTTTTACTGCTGATGTACTTCTTTCTTCAGGCACCAGGTAGGTATGCTTTACCTCTTTGGTTTTATCCAACAAGTTAATAAGCACATTATCCTGGCTTCCTTTGGCAATATGCACCCCAATACCTCCTTTTGCAACTTTCTTGGCTATCCTAAATTTGGTTACCATGCCTCCTCGCCCAAATCCCGACTTGCTTGCTGTTATTGACTCTTCAGGGTTGAACCCATTGCCTGAAATTTGGGTGATAAGTTCAGCATTTTCATCTGAAGGATCACCATTATAGATACCATCTACATTGCTCAGAATGACCAAAGCTTCTGAACCTGCCATGGTTGCTATCAGCCCTGACAGCTCATCATTGTCAGTAAACATTAATTCATTTACTGAAATGGTATCATTTTCATTGATGATGGGAATAATATTATTTTCAAGAAGGCTGTTGATACAATTTTTCATGTTCAGGTAATGCCCCCTGCTTGAAAAATTTTCTTTTGTAGTGAGTACCTGGGCACAGGTTAACCCATGCTCGTTAAAAAAATCTGTATACCTGTTGATCATTTTCACCTGCCCCAAAGCAGACCAGATCTGCCTTGAAGTAACTGCATCACTTTTCCCTAGTTTTTTTAATACTCCCCTTCCTGCTGCTACTGCCCCTGAGGAAACAATAATAACCTCTACCCCATTATTTTTTAACAAGGTAACCTGGTCGACCAAATGGGCAATTTGAGCCACATTTAATGTCCCATCTTCTTTTGTCAACACATTGCTGCCAATCTTTACTGTTATTTTGCTGTACCTCAAATCCATCTCAGCTTACTTACTGAAGTGAGTTATCTATTTTTTTATAGGATGCTAACAACCCCTGTATCAAAGAGGAGCTAAACCCTTTGTGTTCCATTTCATTAATACCAGTAATGGTAACCCCTCTTGGTGTGGTTACTTTGTCAATTTCACGTTCAGGATGGTGTCCTGTTTGCTGGACAAGCTCAGTAGCCCCTTTTACAGTTTGAGCCGTAATAAACTGTGCCATTTCTGCCCCAAATCCAATTTCAATACCCCCCTGCATAGCAGCCCTGATGTAACGCAAAGCAAAAGCAATCCCACAGGATGAAAGCACTGTTGCTGCTGCCATCAATTCCTCCTGTATAAGGATGGTTTTCCCAAGCTTGTCAAACATTTCAAATACATAATCCTTTTCAGGTTGGGCATTGCCACTAACAGAAACACATGTGAGTGATTCCTGTAAAGAGATAGCTGTATTTGGCATAGCCCTAAAAACTGGTATTTCATTTCCTACTTCCTGCTCTAGTTGCTCAATCCCTACTCCTGCCACAATAGATATCAATATTTTATCCTTATTTAAAACTGGTTTTATTTCCTGAATGACACTTACACAATGGTAGGGTTTAACTGCAACAATAACCACATCAGCACTGTTTGCAACAACCTGGTTGTTTCCTGAAACATTTACCCCTTGCTGCCCCAAATCATCTAAAACAGACACTTTCCTGTCAGAGGCATAAATATCTGAAGCAGGCAGAAACCCAGATTTTAATAACCCTTTTATAATGGCTCCTCCCATATTTCCAGCACCAATTATTCCTATTTTCCTGTTATCCATGTGGTTCAAATTTAGTAAATGACCTTCCAATATTTTTTATCCTCTTAATTTGTTCAACCAACTACCATTAATTAATGGCAAGTACCTCTTTAAATGCTTTTAAAAACGTTGACACTTCTTCTTCTGTTATACACAATGGTGGCAACAACCTTATCATATTTTTCCCTGAAACCCCTGTAAATATATGATGTTCAAACAACAGCTTCTTCCTTATCCCAGCAACTTCAACAGGAAATTCAATTCCAACCATTAACCCTTTCCCCCTGACTGAAAAGCCACCATCTATGGCATTTAATTCATCCATCATAAAATTTCCTACTTTTTCTGCATTTTCAACCAGGTCCTCTTTGTTCATCACATCAACTACTGCTATTGATGCAGCACAGGCTAAATGGTTACCTCCAAAGGTAGTACCTAACATTCCTGCCCAGGGTTTTATTTCAGGAGCAATCAGTACCCCCCCAACAGGAAAACCATTCCCCATACCTTTGGCTACTGTTATAATGTCAGGCTCAATATAAGCATACTGGTGTGCAAAAAACTTCCCACTCCTACCATAACCTGACTGAATTTCATCAAGAATTAACAAACTGCCATATTGTTTAGTTAATTCCCTCAGCCCTTCCAGGAAACTAGCATCAGGGATAATAATGCCACCAATCCCCTGTATTCCTTCAATAATAATCGCTGCAACATCCCCTTTTGCCAACTCTTTTTCAATCTCTTCCAAATTTCCTAATGGAAGAATTTTGGCATTTGGGTTTTCATTAACTGGTGCAATAATTTTAGGGTTATCAGTTAATGAAACTGCTGCTGAAGTCCTTCCATGAAAAGCTTTTGAGAAACTAATAAATTTTTTCCTCCCTGTTTCAAATGAAGCCAGCTTAATGGCATTCTCATTGGCCTCAGCCCCACTATTACATAAAAACAACTGATAGCTATCATAACCTGAAATTTCCCCTAGTTTTGTTGCCAGTTCCTTCTGCAAAGGGTTTTGTATTGAATTGGAATAGAATCCTATTTGCTGTAATTGCCCTGCAACTTTTTGTACATAATGTGGGTGGCTATGCCCAATAGAGATCACTGCATGGCCTCCATACAGGTCTAAATACTGGTTGGCTTTATTATCCCAAACTACACAACCAAAAGCCTTTTCAGGGGTAATGTCAAAAAGTGGGTATACATCAAATAATTCCATCCTAAAAAGCTATTGGTTTTAATTTTAACCCTTCTTTTTCATCCAGCCCAAACATCAGGTTCATGTTTTGTACTGCCTGCCCTGATGCACCTTTCAATAAATTATCTGTAAGGCTTACAACCACCAGGTTATCATTATATTTCTCTAAATAAACAACTGCCTTGTTTGTATTCACCACTTGTTTTAACCCAGGGTTATTTTCAGAAATAAAAACAAATGGGTGGTTGGTATAATATTCTTTATAAAGGGTATTTGCTTCATCCAGGCTATCATCAAACTTGGTATATGCTGTTACAAAGATCCCCCTTGTGTGATTCCCCCTTACAGGGATAAAATTGAATTCTCCTGAAAAACTTTCCTGCAACTGCACCAATGACTGGATTATTTCAGCTTCATGCTGGTGTTGGAAAATTTTATAAGCTGACAAGTTGTTGTTCCTCCAGCTAAAATGAGTGGTGCTGGTTGGTTTCTGCCCTGCCCCTGTTGACCCTGTTATGGCATTTACATGAATGCTGCTTTTCAACAACCCATTGGCTGCCAAAGGCAATAATGCCAGCTGAATGCCTGTGGCAAAGCATCCAGGGTTTGCCAGATAGGTTGCATTTTTAATTCTTTCCCTTTGCAATTCAGGCAGGCCATAAACAAAATCATTGCCTTCAGCTTTCAACCTAAAGTCATGGCTTAAGTCTATAACCTTCAAGCCAGCAGGAATTGTTTCCTTATTAAAAAACTCTTTTGATTTACCATGCCCCATGCATAAAAACAAGGCATCAACAGATGCCAGGTTATAATCACTGGTAAAACATATTTCTGTGTCTCCAATTAAATCAACATGTACATCATATAGTTTATTCCCAGCATTGCTCTCACTGTGTACAAATGAAATTTCCACCTCAGCATGGTTTAGAAGAATCCTGATCAATTCTCCTGCTGTATATCCTGCTCCCCCTATTATCCCTACCTTAATCATCCAACTATTTTTTATTTACTGAATGGAAAATTTTCATTGAAGTAGCCATCACATTGGTAAATCCTATTACATCATCACCTGTCCAGGCTTTGCTGATTTCACCATATTCACCAAAATCTGAACTCATCAGGTCATGTTTTGACTCAATGCCTTCCAACTCAAAATGGTAAGGTTTTAGTTTTACAAATACTTTTCCTGTAACATTCTCCTGGGTATCTTCCAGAAATGTTTCCATATTCCTCATTACAGGCTCCAGGTATTGTGACTCATGCAAAAACATACCATACCAATTGCCCAACTGCTCTTTCCAGTACATCTGCCATTTTGAAAGGGTGTGTTTTTCGAGTAAATGGTGTGCTTTAATTATGATCATTGGGGCTGCAGCCTCAAAACCAACCCTTCCTTTTATGCCTATGATGGTATCTCCTACATGGATATCCCTGCCAATAGCATAAGATTTGGCTATTTCTTCCAATGCATTAATTGCTTCCACTTTATCATCATATTTTTTACCATCAACAGCAGCTATTTCCCCTTTTTCAAACTCAACTTCAACCACTTTTTCAGAGGTTTTTTTTAGTTGGCTTGGGTATGCATCATCAGGCAACCCACTTTTTGAAGTAAGGGTTTCCTTTCCTCCAATGCTGGTTCCCCACAACCCTTGGTTAATGGAATATTGTAGTTTGATATAGTCATCATCAATGCCATGTTTTTTCAGGTAGTTAATTTCATCCTCCCTGCTAAGTGAAAGGTCACGAATTGGGGTTACAATTTCAATTTCAGGAGCCAACACCTGGAATGTCAGATCAAACCTCACCTGGTCATTCCCTGCTCCTGTGCTACCATGAGCTACATAACCTGCGCCTATTTCTTTAGCATATTCAATAATTGCCATTGCCTGGAAAACACGCTCAGAACTTACTGATATGGGGTAGGTATTATTCCTGAGGACATTCCCATATACCATGTAACGAATGCACCTGTCATAATAAGTTTGTGTTACATCCAGGGTAACATGCTTAACTGCCCCTAGCTTATATGCTTTCTTCTCAATTTCAACCAACTCTTCTTCTGAAAACCCACCTGTATTTGCTATGGCTGTGTATACATCAAACCCTTTTTCAACAGAAAGGTATTTAACACAATATGAGGTATCTAACCCTCCACTAAAAGCCAATACAATTTTTTTATTTTCCATTTACACTATTTTTATTGGGATTTTTACCCTTTGATTTCCTTTTTCTTAAATGCTGTTATAAACAAAGACAGTATATTGTTTTTCTTCTTTCCACCTTTCTTCCCATTATTTGGCTTAATCCTATTTATGATATCAAGCAATGACCTTTTCCTTATGCCATTGCCTTTCTTTCCATCTTTTTCCCAGGCAGGGTCAAATAACATCCCTGTACAAAGGCATTTTGACCTTTCTGTCCTCATCAAAATATCATAGTTTACACATCCTGAACACCCTTTCCAGAATGTATCATCATCAGTCAGTTCGGAAAATGTTACAGGGCGGTAACCCAGCTCATGGTTTATCTTCATAACTGCCAGGCCAGTGGTTAACCCAAAAATTTTAGCTTCAGGGAATTTAGTCCTTGAAAGTTCAAATGCTTTCTTTTTAATGGCCTTTGCCAACCCAATCCCTCTATAACTTGGAGCAACAATCAACCCTGAGTTAGCCACAAAACGATTATGCCCCCATGATTCTATATAGCAAAACCCTGCAAACTCATCTTCCTCAAGCGCAATAACAGCCTTACCATCTTTTATCTTACCCTCAAGGTATTCATAAGTCCTTTTGGCAATACCAGTCCCCCTTTCCTTTGAAGCTTCCTCAATGGCATGGTTTATTGTTTCTATGTACCCCAGGTGTTCAAAACCTGCAACAATTACATCTATATTTTTTAGTTGTTTCATAAAATACCTACCCTATCTTCTCCTTCAAATTTGGCATAACCAATATCAGGCTGTTTATCACTTCCCTCCTTGCCACACCTTCACGGATAACCAATAATATTGTATCATCTCCTGCTATGGTGCCAATAATCTCCCAGGGGTTCCCTTTGTCAATAGTTGCTGCTATTGAATTAGCATACCCTGGCAATGTTTTTACCACAGCCAGGTTATTTGAAAACTGTATGCCTTTGAACCCATCAGCCAGGAAATTCCCTCTGCCTATCCTTGGAATAGTATCTACTGGCACAGCCCTTTCTGGTATAACATATACATACCCCTTCTCCCTATCAGAAACTTTTGCCACCCTAAGCTCTTTCAAGTCTCTTGAAAGGGTTGCCTGGGTAAGCTCAAATCCTTTTTCTGATAATGCAGTTAACAATGACTCCTGACTGCTGATATCATTTTCAGAAATTATTTTCCTAATTGTCAATAATCTTTCTGATTTATTCTTCACTTTGTATATTTATACATTTTAATTGCAAAAATATTCACTTTTTAATCAAAAACAAATTTTTTTATGAGAAATATTTCTATTTTTGTCACAGAAAACCAACATGAGTTTTTGAAAATTTGAATGGATAAAAAGAAGAAAAATAAAATCTCAGATAATACATTGCGTTTGAACTAAAAAAACAGGTCAAGCGCATTTTTTTTAATTGGATAAAAGGTTAAAAATGTTAGAAGTAAAAAAAGCAAAGTTGATTTTGGAAGATGGGTCAGAATTTATTGGCAAATCTTTTGGGTATGAAAATTCAGTTGCTGGTGAAGTGGTATTTTATACAGCCATGACAGGATACCCTGAAAGCCTCACTGACCCCTCATATACTGGACAAATCCTGGTTTCAACCTATCCAATGATTGGCAATTATGGTGTACCTAAAGATGATTCACACAATGGTGTTTTTGAATATTATGAGTCAAATAAGGTGCATATAAGTGGGTTGATCATTTCAGATTATTCATTTGAGTACAGCCACTGGAATGCCATTAAAAGCTTAGGAGAGTGGTTAAAAGAGTCAAAAGTCCCAGGGTTATTTGATATTGACACCAGGGCTTTAACCAAAATATTAAGGGAAAAAGGCTCTTTACTTGGCAAAATAGAATTCATTGGGGAAGAAATTGATTTTGTTGACCCTAACAAAGAAAACCTGGTAGCCAAAGCAAGCATAGCTAACAAGGAGGTATATGGTGATGGTGAACACAAAGTGGTACTGGTTGATTGTGGTGTTAAACACAACATCATCAGGTGCTTGCTTAAACGTAATGCAACTGTTATCAGGGTTCCATGGGACTATGATTTTACCAAAGAAGAATATGATGGGATATTTTTATCCAACGGACCTGGTGACCCAGAGATGTGTAATGAAACTGTGGTTAATATCCAAAAAGCCCTGAATACTGAAAAACCCATTATGGGGATTTGCCTGGGCAACCAATTATTGGCTTTAGCAGCAGGGGCTTCAACATACAAGCTAAAATATGGGCACAGGAGCCATAACCAACCTGTACTATTGCAAGGGTCAAACAAATGCTTCATTACTTCACAAAACCATGGGTATGCTGTTAGCCCTGGCACACTTCCTGACCAATGGGAGCCAATGTTCACCAATGTTAATGATGAAACAAATGAAGGGATCAGGCACAAAATCAAGCCTTTCTTTTCAACCCAGTTCCATCCTGAAGCATCTAGTGGACCAACTGATACTGAGTTTCTATTTGATGATTTTATTGAGAATATTAAAAAAAGCAAACAATAAAAAGCCCCACCTAAAATAAGTACCATGATAGACACAACAATAAAAAAAGCAATTATCCTTGGATCAGGAGCCTTAAAGATTGGAGAGGCTGGAGAATTTGATTATTCAGGATCACAGGCACTGAAAGCCCTGAAAGAAGAAGGGGTTGAAACCATCCTTATAAACCCTAATATAGCCACCATACAGACTTCTGATGACATTGCAGATAAGATTTATTTCCTTCCTGTAACCCCATATTTTGTAGAACAGGTTATCAAGAAAGAAAAACCACAGGGGATATTGCTAGCTTTTGGTGGGCAAACCGCCCTGAACTGTGGCGTTGAACTATACAGGTCTGGGGTACTCGAAAAGTATAACCTGCAAGTAGTAGGTACACCTGTACAATCCATTATTGACACTGAAGACAGGGATATTTTTGCCAATATGCTGGGTGAAATCGGGGTTAAAACCCCAAAAAGCATTGCTGCAGAAAACCTTGAAGAAGCCAAAAAAGCAGCACAAAAATTGGGCTTCCCAATCATTATCAGGGCTGCTTATACCCTTGGTGGGCTGGGAAGTGGATTCTGTGAAAACCAGGAAGAACTTGAGAAACTGGCATCAAAAGCATTGACTTACTCTCCCCAAATACTTGTTGAGGAATCAATAAAAGGATGGAAAGAAGTAGAGTATGAAGTTGTTAGGGACAAATATGACAACTGCATAACTGTGTGTAACATGGAAAATTTTGACCCACTTGGTATCCACACTGGTGAAAGTATTGTTGTAGCACCTTCTCAAACACTTTCCAATGCTGAATACCATAAGCTAAGGGCTATATCCATTAAAATCATCAGAAGGGTTGGTGTTATTGGGGAATGCAATGTGCAATTTGCCCTTGACCCTAATTCTGAAGACTATAGGGTAATTGAAGTAAATGCGCGTTTATCACGCTCATCAGCCCTTGCATCAAAAGCAACAGGATACCCACTGGCTTTTGTTGCTGCAAAGCTGGGGTTAGGTTATGGGCTTCATGAATTAAAAAACTCTGTTACCAAAGTAACCACAGCCTGTTTTGAGCCAGCACTTGATTATATTGTAGTGAAAATTCCGCGTTGGGACCTGAATAAATTTATAGGGGTTTCCAAAAATATTGGCAGCTCTATGAAAAGTGTGGGAGAGATCATGGCCATTGGGCGCACATTTGAAGAAGCCATCCAGAAAGGGATCAGGATGGTTGGGCTTGGCATGCATGGTTTTGTTGGCAATAAAGGAGAAATAAATATCAAGGAAATTGAGAAAGAACTTGTTGAACCTACTGACCGCAGGATTTTTGCCATTGCTGAAGCTTTTAACAAAGGTTACACCATTGATGAGATTTTTGAAAAGACTAAAATAGACAGGTGGTTCCTTCAAAAACTCAGTAATATTCATTCTATAAAAAAATCACTAAAAGAGTTTAATACCTTTGAAGAGCTTCCACTTGACCTTTTAAAATTGGCTAAAAAAGCAGGATATTCAGATTTCCAGGTTGCGCGCATGGTATTGGATAGTGCCAATAACAAAATACATGAAGACCTGAACAGGGTGAGAAAACTGAGGAAAGAGAATGGAATAACACCTTTTGTAAAGCAAATTGATACACTAGCAGGAGAATACCCTGCACAAACCAATTACCTATATTTAACATACAATGGTAGTGAACATGACATTGATTTTGCAAATGATAACAAGTCAGTTATTGTACTTGGTTCAGGCGCATATAGGATAGGAAGCTCAGTTGAATTTGACTGGTGTAGTGTGAATGCCATTAACACTATCAAACAGGAAAATTACCGTTCAGTAATGATCAACTACAACCCTGAAACAGTAAGTACTGATTATGACAGCTGTGACAGGCTTTATTTTGATGAACTGTCTTATGAGAGGGTAATGGATGTAGTTGACCTGGAAACTCCTAATGGTGTAGTTGTTTCAATGGGAGGGCAAATCCCAAACAACCTGGCTATGAAGCTGCACAACCAAGATGTACCTGTATTGGGAACCTCTCCTATAAAAATTGACAATGCTGAAGACAGGGAGAAGTTCTCCTCTCTGCTTGATGAGCTTGGGGTAGACCAGCCACGCTGGGAAAGGCTTTCTACTATTGAAGAGATACATAAATTTGTGGATGAAGTGGGTTATCCAGTCCTGATCAGGCCATCCTATGTACTGTCAGGAGCTGCCATGAATGTGGTTTCTAACCCTGACCAACTTGAACATTTCCTTGACATGGCTGCAAATGTTTCAAAGGAACATCCTGTAGTTGTTACAGAATTTATTGAACAAGCAAAAGAGATTGAGATTGATGCAGTAGCCAGCAATGGGGAAATAGTTGCCTATGCCATTTCTGAACATGTTGAATTTGCAGGGGTACACTCAGGTGATGCAACCATAGTCTTCCCTCCACAAAAATTATATATTGAGACCATCAGGAGAATTAAAAAAATATCCAGGCAAATTGCAAAGGCTCTGGAAATATCAGGACCATTTAATATGCAATTCCTTGCAAAAGATAATGACATAAAGGTAATTGAATGTAACCTTAGGGCATCAAGGAGTTTTCCATTTGTATCAAAAGTGATGAAGATCAACTTGATTGAATATGCTACCAAAATTATGCTGGGGATACCTGTCCAAAAGCCTGACAAATCATTATTTGAATTGGATTATGTTGGTGTGAAAGCTCCCCAGTTCTCATTTGCCAGGCTGTTGAATGCTGACCCTGTCTTGGGGGTTGATATGTCATCAACTGGAGAAGTGGCTTGTATTGGGGAATCTTATTATGAGGCTATATTAAAGTCTATGCTTTCAGTTGGGTATACCCTTCCTGAGAAAAATATATTGATATCTTCAGGCCCATCAAGGTCTAAAATTGAATTGCTAAACAGTGCCAGGATGTTGAGGGAAAGAGGGTATAACCTTTATGCAACAGAAGGCACCAGCAAGTTCCTGCTTGATAATGGAGTGGAAAATACATTGCTCTACTGGCCTGATGAAGAAGGAAGCACACCCAATACACTTGACTACATTAAACAGAAAAAAATTGACTTAGTGATCAACATCCCTAAAAACCATACAAAACGTGAGCTTAACAATGGGTATATGATCAGGAGGAATGCTGTTGATTTTAATATCCCACTTATTACAAATGCACGTGTAGCCAGTGCCTTTATCTATGGTTTATGCAAATACAAGCTGGAAGACATGGCCATCAAAAGGTGGGATGAATACCATACTTAATATTTTTGAAAAAAAATTAAGCTAAATATGAAGGTAGCTAAATTAGCTGCCTTTTTTATTGGAATAATTGTGGGGAAAAAAGAGAGGCTACCCATCAAAATAGGTAGCCTCTCTTTTGAAAATTTTTATCTTGTATTAAACAGAATTAATTCAGCATCATCTTAAAAGACCAATCAATTTTTTTTACAGATTTACCAACCTTACTTTTAGGAATATTGACAGGAACTTTCAATTGCACTTTCCAAACTTTTGTATAAACTTTCTCCATTTTCATCTTTTCCCCAAGCCTTTAATTACTGTCTTTCATTTAATTCCTTCAATTTAACAAATTTCATACCAAAAAAACATGATAGTTTTTCAGAAAAAACAGCTAGTTGTAAACTCTTAATTGTTCATAAAGATGGGAAACACCTAAAAAGGTTGCGTGAAATAAGAAAAAGAGCCATAAAACAGGATACCTTCACATGCTAATTGTTAAGTTCCAAGCTTTAAAGCATAAATAAATTGAAACTGACAGCCCTATTAATTCATAACATTAGCCTTAAACCCCCTTTTTACAATGGCTTCCTCGATTTCTTCAATAGTAGCTTTTGATTTATCAAACTTCACCATGGTTGTTGAATCAGCAAGGCTGGTTTCAACTGACTCTACACCAGCCAATTGCCCTACCCCTTTATTTACAGATTTTACACAATTCCCACAATGTAAGCCACTAACTGAAAAGGTAACCTCTGTTAATTCTATATCAGTCTGAATAGTTTGGTTTTCTTTCTTGGTAGATTTACCATTTTGGCAAGAAACTAGGGCAACAGCAAAAAATACGAACAGGAAATACTTCATCATACTTATTTTTGAATTACTGATGCTAAGATAGCCTCATTTTCATTACCTGCTTCAGCCATAACCTTTTTAATTTTTTTTCCAAGGACTGATGATACCAACCCTGCATTCATCCTTGAAACATATACTTTCCCATCTTTAGCTTCATAAACTGCAACCCTGCATGGCATAAGGGCAGAAACAAACCTCTCTTCATTCCCTCCCAGAATTTGGTTGGCTAATGATGGTTTACATATTGAAAAAACCTTTACAGGCCTTACATCAAACCCATGTTTTTTCATTGTTGCCTGCAAATCATATTGGTTAGGCATACTCCATTTGTATTCAGAAACTGATTTTTCAATGACCTGTACAGTTTCATCAAAAGAAAAATTACTCTCATCAACTAAGAACATTTGCTTGGGCAAGATCACCACTGCCATAATAACTGTTAGTGCAATGCCAACAATTAAACCTAAGATGAACATACTAAATCCTTTCATTTTATTAAACATTTCTAAATATATAGATACAACAATATATCAATTATAAAGTTCTTAAATATTTAAGAATTATACTAACTTTTAGAGATTTAAATTACCAGTATACAAATCACATGCATACAAAAAAAGAACCATCCTCTAATAAAAAGAATGGTTCCTTAGGTAGTATAATTATTTTGATGCATTCAGGACTAAGCCACTTTTATGGCATTTTCCACTTTTGTTTTTAGCAGTGATATTTCAAGGACATCCATAATGGTTTTTACAAAATGGAATTTAAGCCCTTTTAGGTAAATATCTTTTATTTCCTCTAAATCCTTTTTATTGTCTTTTGAAAGGATTATTTCATTTATCCCTGCCCTTTTAGCAGCTAATATTTTCTCTTTGATACCTCCAACTGGCAATACTTTTCCCCGTAAAGTGATTTCACCAGTCATGGCAATGTTCTTCCTAACTTTCCTTTGGGTAAAAGCAGAAGCTATTGATGTAACCATTGTTATACCCGCAGAAGGTCCATCTTTAGGGATTGCCCCTTCAGGAACATGCACATGTACATTCCAGTTTGAAAAGGCTTCAGGGTCTATTTCCAACACTTCAGCATGAGACTTCAAGTACTCGTGAGCCAACATGGCTGATTCTTTCATCACATCCCCCAGGTTTCCAGTAAGTGTAAGTGCACCTTTTCCTTTACTAAGGCTTGTTTCAACATATAATATCTCTCCTCCAACTGCTGTCCATGCAAGCCCAGTTACCACACCTGCAAAATCATTTCCCTGGTATTTCTCTTTGGTATATTCAACCACCCCAAGGTATTCCCTGATATCTTCCCTGGTTAGTTTTTTATTGTATGAATCTTCAAAAGCAATTTTTTTAGCAATCCTCCTGATCACTTTGGCAATTTTTTTATCTAATTCACGCACACCAGATTCACGCGTGTAATTTTCAATAATATTCTCAATAACATCTTTAGAAAAAGTTGCATCACTTTTTTTGAGCCCATGGTTTTTAAGCTGCTTAGGTATCAGGTGGTGCTTGGCTATCTCTATTTTCTCTTCAACCAGGTAACCACTTACTTCAATAAGCTCAAGCCTGTCGCGCAAAGGAGGTGCTATGGTATTTAATGTATTGGCTGTGGCAATAAACATCACCTTTGAAAGGTCATAATCTACTTCAAGGTAGTTATCATGGAATTCTGAATTTTGCTCAGGGTCAAGTACCTCCAACAATGCTGAAGCAGGGTCGCCATGAAAATGTTTGGAAACTTTATCAATCTCATCAAGTATAAAAACCGGGTTTGACGATTTTGCTTTCTTTACATTTTGAATGATCCTACCTGGCATGGCTCCAATATATGTTTTCCTGTGCCCCCTAATCTCTGACTCATCATGCAGCCCTCCCAGGCTTATACGCACATAATTGCGCCCAAGAGCCCTGGCTACTGATTTCCCTAATGATGTTTTACCAACCCCAGGAGGTCCATACAGGCAAAGGATTGGAGATTTCATATCATTCTTCAACTTCAGTACAGCCAGGTGTTCCAACATCCTCTCTTTTACTTTCTCTAACCCATAGTGGTCCTCATCAAGCACTTTGCTGGCATGTTTAAGGTCAAAATTATCTTTAGTGAATTCATTCCAAGGCAGGTCAAGCAAAGTCTGGCAAAAAGTATACTGTACAGAATATTCACCAGCAGCAGGGTTTAACCTGGTTAATTTTTGGACTTCTTTATCAAAGAATGCCCCTATCTCTTTTGACCACTTTTTCTTTTTTGCTTTTTCTTTTAATTCTTCTATTTCCTGTTCAATGGGATTGCCACCCAGTTCATCCTGGATAGTTTTCATTTGTTGGTGCAGCATAAACTCACGCTGCTGCTTATCCATGTCTGTCTTTACTTTTGACTGGATATCTTTCTTTAATTCAAGTAGTTGAACTTCTTTCACAAGAAAGCTGATTGCTTGTACCCCTCTTTCTCTTAACTCATCAATCTCCAGGAGGTTTTGCTTGTCATCAACAGCAATGTCTGTATTAGAACAAATGAAGTTGATCAGGAATGTTGAATTTTCAATGTTTTTTACTGCAAATGATGCTTCAGGCGGCACATTTGAAGCAAACTGGGCTATCTTAATTGAAAGGTCTTTTAAGGAACCAACAATAGCATTATACTCATGGCTGTCTCCACTTGGAGTGATATCAGTCAATGGGTCTACAGCTGCTTTATAATAAGGCTCTGATTCTACAAACTCCCGTATTTTATACCTTCTTTTTCCCTGGATAATAACAGAAGTGGAACCATCAGGCATTTCAAGTACCTTCAAAATTTCGGCAACAGTACCAACATCATATAAATCATTGGGGACTGGCTCATCAATCTTATAATTTTTTTGAGCTATGGTACCCAGAAGCCTGCTCCCACGGTAAACATCCTTGATTAAACGCAATGATTTTTTCCTTCCAACTGTAATAGGAAGCACAACCCCAGGAAACAGGACTGTATTCCTTAAAGGTAAAATTGGTAGTATATCCGGAATTTCAACATCTCGTAAATCTGAATCATCACCATCTGCAATAATTGGAAAGATCTCAGCATGTTCGTCCATTAAATCAGAAAACATGATACCTTGAAAATCTTCGTTTTTAACCTCACCCATAGTTTTGTATTAAATGACAATTTGTCTGAACCCAGCTTAGTAAAAAATAACAGTTTGCAAATTACAATTGTTATGCCATATCCAATAAACCTGATTAACATTGAATTTTAACTACCATATAAGAAAAACATACTGCCAAAATTGGAAAGATTTTCCAAAAATGGAAATAATTACAAACGATATGACATAAAAAAAGCCCCGCCTTCACGGAGCTTTATATAAATTTCTTAGGTATTTATTTTTTCCTATCGTCCATATGTTTTTTATACCTGTTCATAAACTTATCAACACGCCCTGCAGTATCAACAAGCTTAACTTTACCAGTATAAAATGGGTGTGATGTATTAGAAATCTCCAGTTTTACCAATGGATATTCTACACCATCAACTTCAATTGTCTCCTTTGATTGAACAGTTGACTTTGTTAAAAAAGTATGTCCATTGGATATATCTTTGAACGCAACCATTCTATAATTATCGGGATGTATTCCTTTTTTCATTTTTCCTTAGCTTTAAAAAACGGTGTGCAAAGATAAATATTGTTCAATTAATTCCAAAGAAAATTAGCTTTTTATATTACTTTTTTACCCTGCTATTTCACCGCCCCCAATAACTGGTGCCCTTTCAAAATTCTTCTCTCTGTCAAAAAGGTAACGCATTGTATAATGTGTCTTTACATGCTTCCCGCCCACTGACTCATATAAAGAAACAATTTTGGGGTTAAAATCACCTGCCCATGAAAGCTCAACTTCTTTATACCAGGGTTTTTTAAGCATTAATTTATCCTGGTGCCAGAAAATGGCTGACTCAATTCCTGACTTTTGAAATTTTGGCACAACCCCCATAATCAAAATGCGGGTGCGGGTCATTACACGCTTTTTCTTGTAATATATAAATTTCAGGATATTCCACATGTTCAATTTCCCATTTAACCTCCTGAGTATTTGGTTTATATCAGGTATCATAACAAATAGGGCAATGGGAGTTCCTTCATGGTAGGCAAACCATATAAATTCAGGATCAATAACAGCTTTTGATGTTTTTATGAAATCCCTCAGGTCATCTTTATCAAGGGGCTGGAAATGCTCATGAAATCGCCAGGCTTCATCATAAATATGTGCAAAATCATCAATATACTTTTCGGCATTTTTATAGTCAAAATGCTCAAAGCTGTAGGCAGGTTTATTGGCTACCCAACCTGCTATTTTCCAGAACCTTTCCGGAAATGGAACAGAATAATCAAGGTGGTAGCTGAATTGTTTGAAAAATATTTTAAACCCATAGTTCTCAAATAGTTTCACATAATACCCGGGGTTATATGGCATCCCATATCCCTGAGGCATAAACCCTTTAGCCAATAATCCCCAATTCACATAATTTTCCCCAAAATTTATAGGGCCATCCATGGCTTCCATGCCATTTTTTTTTAGCCAACCACGGGCAACATCAAAAAGCATATTGGCTGCTTCCTGATCATTTATACATTCAAAAAAACCACAACCACCAGTTGGCTGGTCATACGTATAAGCTTTATTAAAATTAATAAAAGCTGCAATCCTGCCAATTAGTTTCCCATCATCATTCTTAAGTACCCACCTGACAGCTTTCCCGTTTTTAAATGAAGGGTTTTTATCAGGGTTGAAAATATCTTCAACCATACCTTCAAGGGGGCATGCCCAGTTGGGGTCATCTCTATATATTAAGTGGGGTATTTTATGAAATGCTTTTTTGGCATTCTTTTCTATTACTTCAACGAGCTGCATGTTTTTGTCTCTAATTTTTTAAAGCCCTACTAGCTTAATTATCAATAATGGGCAGGCGTTTGAACTCTTTTTCACGGTCAAACAAGTACCTAAGCGTTTGATGTGTCTTTGTATGATGCCCACCTACTGCTTTAAATAAAGATACCATTTTTGGGTTAAAATCACCAACCCAACTGAGTTCCATTTCATTATACCATGGCTTCTTCAACATAATTTGCCTCAGGTTCCAGAAAATCCCTGATTCAAGCCCTGATTTTTGAAACCTGGGCACTACCCCCATCACAAGCACCCTTACCCTATCAATGGTTTTCCTTCTTTTTAGGTATAAGAACTTCATAATGCTGATAAAGTTTAGTTTCCCATTCATCCTCTTTAATATCTGGTTTATATCAGGGATCATCATGAAAAAGGCTACTGGCTCATCTTTATAATATACAAACCAAATAAAATCTTCTTCAAGGGCTACTTTTGACTGGGCAATCAACTCACGCAAGTTATGCGCTTCAATTGGCTTATAATTAGCATGTTTTCGCCAGGCTTGTTTATGGATTTTTATAAAATCATGGATGTATTTTTCCTGGTTTCTGAATGTGAAATGTTCAAATTTAAAATTAGGTTTTTTTGCTATCCAAGCAGCAATTTTCCAAAAACGCTCTGGCAAATTAGGATCTGTTATATCTAACTCATATGTAAGTTGTTTGTAATATGTTTTAAAGCCATATTCTTTAAATAGTTCCACATAATAGCCTTTATTATAAGGCATTCCATACCCTTGCTGCCTAAACCCATTGGTTAACACCCCCCAATGGAAAAAATTCTCGCCAAAATTTACAGGACCATCCATTGCTTCCATGCCCTGTACACTTAACCAGTTTTTTGCCACATCAAAAAGCCTTTTAGCAGCATTGGGGTTATTAATGCATTCAAAAAAACCACACCCCCCTGTGGGTTGGTCATTTAATTTAGCATTATCATTATTGAAGAAAGCTGCAATCCTACCCAACAGGTTATTTTTATGGTCTAATAAAACCCACCTTGCTGCATTGCCATTTTTAAAAAGGGCATTCTTTTCTTCACTAAAAATTTCTTCAATTGAATTGCGAAGTTGAGGAACATAATCATTATCACCTTTATAAATTATTGAGGGAACCTTGTGAAATGCTTTGATAGATTTGCGGTCGTTAACCTCAATGATCCTCATGCCAGCGAAATTTGGTTTACCACTCGAAAGTAATATATAAAAAGCTAAAAAAAAATATCTGATTGATTTATTCGATTTTTTTAATATGCATCAAATAAAGAAAGAATCTTCTTTTAAATTTTAATTAGTTATGATAGGTTAAATCTGAATTGGGCTAACCTTTGGCCGCTAAAAGTTGGCAAGTTAATTGGATTGTGCCAAAGCAATCATCTAAAATTATGATAGTATGTTTCAGGTAGGTATATCTATTGTTTTTTCTTATAAATGTTTGCTCTGTAACCAGCAGACATAACAAGAACAAGCAATTCATTTTCAACTATTTGATAAATAATCCTAAAGTTTCTCACCCTCAAACGATACCGGTCATCAAAACCTTTAAGCTTTTTGATATCAAGTTGCGGATTAAACCTGGGGGGTTGCTTTTAATAAATCTAATTTTGCAAACAACAATTTTTGTTCTTTTACAGAACACATCCGAATAAATTTGGCAGCTTTTTATAGACAATTACTTGATACACTAAAGATTTGATTTTAATTTATCTAAATCTTCAAAATCACTATAGTCTTTCTTTTCTGTTTTCCTGTTGATCAAATAAATTTCTTTTTTCTCCTCAACTGTCAGCTCATCAGGATCATCATCATAAATTGTAAAGCTATCCTTTGGAAGTAAATTAAGGAAATCTCTAAAGGTTTTCTAAGTACATGACAAAAAATTAAAAATATTTATATCATCTTCAAATTCAGAGTTTAACAACACACAAGCAACATAACTTAATCCATATTTAAATATACT
>JANQHI010000015.1 GCA_028282705.1 Prolixibacteraceae bacterium
CCCTTTGTTCCTTAATGGTTTCCTGGTTGGCTTTAGTGCTTTGGTATTGTGCAGTTTGGGCATTTTTGTTTTAAAGGTAATTGTTTATTAATTGAAAACCAACCACCCCTCCCTCCTAGCTAGGAGGGAAAATTATTCAAAATACACAAAAATTATCCTTCTTACAAGGCACTGCTTTTAGCCCTCTTCCTTTCATGCTCATTCAACAGTATCTTCCTTAACCTCAATGATTTTGGAGTCACCTCAATATACTCATCTTCAGCTACATATTCCATTGCTTCTTCCAATGAAAATTTAATAGGAGGTGCAATAAAAGCTTTATCATCAGAGCCTGCTGCCCTTACATTGGAAAGTTTTTTAGTCCTGGTTATATTCACTGTCAGGTCATCCTGCCTGGTGTTTTCACCAATTACCTGCCCTGCGTAAACTTCCTCATTAGGTTCTATAAAAAACTTACCCCTATCCTGTAGTTTATCAATTGAATAAGCAATAGCTATCCCTGTTTCAATAGCAATCAGTGAGCCATTTTTCCTTCCAGGGATAGCTCCTTTCCATGGCTGGAATTCCAGGAACCTGTGGGCAATTACAGCCTCCCCTTCAGTGGCTGTAAGTATTTGGTTTGACATGCCAATTAACCCCCTGGCTGGGATTTCAAATTCCAATGAAAGCCTGTCATTTTTATGCTCAATATTCAGGATATTCCCTTTCCTTTTGGTGGCAATTTCAATTACTTTCCCTGAAAACTCTTCAGGCACATGGACAGTCAGCAATTCAACTGGCTCACATTTAATCCCATCTATTTCTTTAATGATCACCTGAGGCTGCCCCAGTTGGAACTCATACCCTTCCCTTCTCATGGTTTCCACCAGGATTGACAAGTGCAATATCCCCCTGCCAAATACCAATAGTTTTTCAGGTGAATCAGTCTCTTTTATCCTCATTGCCAGGTTCTTCTCTAACTCTTTGTATAACCTGTCACGAATATGCCTTGAGGTTACATAAGCCCCTTCTTTGCCAAAAAACGGGGAATTATTGATGGTAAACAACATACTCATGGTTGGTTCGTCAACAGCAATCCTTTTTAAAGGTTCAGGGTCTTCAGCATCAGCTATGGTATCTCCTATATCAAAGTCTTCAGGCCCAAGTACAGCACAAATCTCGCCTGCCTGAAGCTCAGTTTTTACCTTTTCTTTTCCCAATCCCTCAAACCTGTAAAGCTCTTTCACAACTGATTTTATTATACTGCCATCTTTTTGGGCAATAGCCACTGGCATACCTGCTTTTATACTACCTCTTGATATCCTTCCAACTGCAATCCTTCCCAGGTATGATGAATAATCCAATGAGCTGATCTGCATTTGAAGTGTGCCATCAGGGAATTCAGGTGCAGGTATCTGTTCAACAATGGTATCCAATAAATACTGGATATTATCAGTTGGTGCTTTCCAGTCAGCAGCCATCCATCCTTGTTTTGATGAGCCAAAGACAGTATGAAAATCCAATTGTTCATCATCAGCTCCCAGGCTAAGCATTAGGTCAAATACATCTTCCTGCACTTCATCAGGCCGGCAATTGGGTTTATCCACTTTATTAACCACAACAATAGGCTTCAATTTACCCTCTAAAGCCTTTTGCAGGACAAACCTTGTTTGTGGCATAGGGCCTTCAAAGGCATCAACCAAAAGCAATACCCCATCAGCCATATTCAACACACGCTCAACTTCCCCACCAAAATCAGAGTGCCCAGGGGTATCAATAATATTGATTTTTACCCCTTTATACCTTACTGAAACATTTTTAGACAAGATGGTTATCCCACGTTCCCTTTCCAGGTCATTTGAATCCAATATCAGGTCATCCACCTGTTGGTTATCCCTGAAAAGTTTTACCTGGTGCAAAATCCTGTCAACCAGTGTAGTTTTGCCATGGTCAACATGGGCAATAATTGCTATATTCCTGATATCATGCATACCTCTCAATTTTAACGGGCGCAAAAGTAACCTTTCTGCTGGAACAGAAAAATGTTTTACTCCCAAAACCTCTTTTTTAACTATATGATAGGATTGATTTGAGGTTGGTTTCTGTTGTGGATTCCTTAAGGATTTTTTTTCCTGACATATTTCTATGTTATTCAGCATTAAAATAGCCAACACAAAGCTTTGCGTTAAGGCATGCAAGTCTCCTTAAAAAATACTTATTGGTATCACCTGTTTTTTTTAGGATATTTGTACCTCACAAAGTATAACCTTAAATCCAACTGGCATGAAAATCAGCACTTTACTCATCAATGTTTTTATATCCTGTATTTTATCTGGGTGCATTTCACCCTCAAAGAAAGAAGAAACCAAAGCTACCCCAAAATATACACCCAGCTGGGAATCATTAGCCAAACACAATGAGGAGCCAGATTGGTTTAAAGATGCAAAGTTTGGTATTTACTTCCATTGGGGAGTTTATTCAGTACCTGCATTTGGCAATGAATGGTATCCAAGGCATATGCATTTTGAGAAAAAGAGGGAATTCCAACACCACCTAAAAAAATATGGGCATCCTTCTGAATTTGGGTACCATGATTTTATCCCACTATTTAAAGCTGAGAATTTTGACGCCCAGGAATGGGCAGGGCTTTTCAAAAAAGCAGGAGCCAGGTTTGCTGGTCCTGTTGCTGAACACCATGATGGGTTTTCAATGTGGGCAAGCAAAGTTACCCCCTGGAATGCATTGGGTAAAGGCCCAAAACGTGACATTACAGGAGAACTGGAGAAAGCCATAAAAGGAAATGGCATGAAGTTTATAACCACATTCCACCATGCACGGCACTTACAGAGGTATGACAAAACAGAAACAAAATTTAGTAACAGCCATTACCCACTTTTTGAAGGGATGCCCCCTGCTAACACAAATGAAGAAACAAAATACCTCTATGGCAATATGCCAGAAGAAGAATGGTTGGAATCTATTTGGTTTGGAAAACTAAAAGAGGTCATAGGCAACTACCAACCTGACATTATTTGGTTTGATTCATGGTTGGATCAAATACCTGAAAGTTACCGCCAAAAATTTTGTGCTTTCTATTTGAATGAAGCTCAAAAGTGGGGAAAAGAAGTGGTAATTGTACGCAAACAAAATGACCTGCCCCTTGATGTAAGTATTGATGACCTGGAAAAATCGCGTAAAAATGAAATGGGGAAAAAGGTGTGGATGGCTGATGAAACAGTTAGCACAGGAAGCTGGTGTTATACTGAGAATTTAACTATAAAACCAGCAGCTGATGTATTGCATGTACTAATTGATATTGCAAGTAAAAATGGGGTACTCCTGCTTAATATTTCCCCTAAAGCAGATGGTACAATCACTGATGGCCAAAAAGATGTATTGCTTAAGCTGGGAGAATGGTTGGGAAAATATGGGGAAGCTATCTATGAAACAAGGCCATGGTATACTTTTGGTGAAGGACCAACAAAAGAACCTGAAGGGCATTTCAGAAACCATAATGAGTTCCTGAAAATAAAATATTCAAATGCTGATGTTAGGTATACCACCAAAGGGAAAGATATTTATGCCACAGTTTTAGGTTCGCCAACACCAAATAAAGAGGTACTTTTTAAAGCTTTTGCTGAAAATAGTTTGCCAAACCCTATAACCATAAATGATGTTTCAGTATTGGGATGTAGTGAAAAAATAAAATGGGATTTGTGTCCAGGAGGCTTAAAAGTAAAGGTCCCTTCAGAAGAAGTTGACCAAATGGCAGTGGTATTTAAGATTGAAACCTAACCATTTTTTATAAATAATCCCCTTCTATTCATCAAATGATGGGCATTAAAAACCCACAAGAAACAATTAATAAATTCCATACAATAGCTGGACTTATCAATATCTTACACCTTTTGAGTTGAAATAATCTTTGTCCCAGAGGGATAAAATATTTATAAAAAAAGGTTGTACTAGATACCCCTTAAGCACCAGAGGAGCTAAACCTGTCACTTCAATAGGTTCAGGATTTCATCTTTAGATATTTCTTTGAATGGATTATTTGAATTGATGAATGTATCAGCCAGCTTGCTCTTTTGTTGTTGCAGTTGAAGGATTTTTTCTTCAATAGAGCTTTCAGTAATAAACCTGTAAACAAACACATGCTTATCCTGCCCAATCCTATGTGCCCTGCTTATGGCCTGGTTTTCAGCAGCAGGGTTCCACCAGGGGTCAATAATAAACACATAATCAGCTTGTGTCAGGTTAAGCCCTACCCCACCTGCTTTTAATGAAATCAAGAATACCTGTTTAGCTGGGTCATCCTGGAAACCTGCAATAACCTCTTTCCTGTTGGTTGTTTGCCCTGTGAGCTTGCAATACCCCCATTTATTTTTATTTAACCCATTTTCAATTAGATCAAGGTGCTGGACAAATGCTGAAAAGATCAGTACCTTGTGCCCTTCTGCTATAATATTATTCAATGAACGGAAAATTTCATTGTACTTCCCTGATTCCAAAACATTTTCTTTATCCAACAATTGGGGGTGGTTGGCCAACTGCCTTAACCTGGTTAACCCTTGCAACAGGATAAAAGATGATTTATCAACCCCTTCCTTTTCAATATTATCAAGGATTGTGTTCCTGATCACTGATTTTTCATGTTCATAAATTGATGACTGCCCCTCTTCCATAGGGCAATACCTCACCTGTTCCATCAATGGGGGAAGCTCTTTGGCTACTTCTGTTTTAGTCCTCCTCAACACAAAAGGCCTTATTAGAACCTGCAATTTTTCTTTCTTTTCCTGGTTATTGTGCTTTTCAATGGGGGTTATAAAAGCCCTCCTGAAATAAGCCAGGTTACCTAACAACCCCTTATTCAGGAAATTGACCTGAGCCCATAGATCAGTGAGTGAGTTTTCAATAGGTGTCCCTGTGAGTGTAAGCCTGTATTGAGATTTTAAACCAAGGATGGTTTTATAGGTTTTGGAATTTGGGTTTTTAATGTACTGGCTTTCATCCAATATAAGGTAATAAAAAGTAAGCCCTGACATCAACGCAGCATCATTCCTTACGGTCCCATAAGTAGTAAGGATTACATCATAATGCTGGCAAACTGTTTCCAGGCTAACATTTTTCTTCCTTTTCACCCCCACATGGCTGTATATTTTCAAAGAAGGGGCAAATTTCTCAATTTCATTTTCCCAATTGTGCACCAATGAAGTAGGGACAACAATTAAAGAAGCAGGTTGGGATGGTTCATCATCCTTTTGTGTTTCAAACAACCCCATGGGTAAAACTTGCTCCTGGTTTCCATCCTTTTTTGTTTTCAGCAACAATGTGAGTGTTTGCAACGTTTTGCCAAGCCCCATATCATCAGCAAGGCAGCCACCAAACCCATTCCTGTTTAAATGGAAAAGCCATTTGTAACCTATCTCCTGGTAGCCCCTTAATCTGGCTTTTAACCCTTCTGGGGGTTTTATTTTTATCCCTTCACGAAGGCTTAAACCATTTAATTTTTGTACCACCTCATGAGGGATACCCTTCAGGTTATTTTTCAGGATTGAAAAATGGTGCTTCTTAAATTTTAGGTTATTCCCATCTGTTTTGCTGTATGGTATAATATCAGAAAACTGGGCAAACCACTCTTCAGGTAAAATAGCTATTGTACCATCAGGCAATTCAAATTCTTTTGTCCCCGATAAAATGTACTTTTTAAGCTTTACAAATGGAATATTGTAATCACCAAAGCTAACTGTGGCAAACACATCAAACCAGTCCTTTTTTGCCTGCAACCCAAGTTTTAATTCCTGCTTTCCTGTGAAAAACTTTTTCTTATAACTTTCCTGGGCAATCTCGACCCCTTGCTTTTTTAATTCACCACTATTTTTATTGAGCCAGTTGACCAACTCATGCAAAGCTTCTTCTTTTTCCAACAATTCAAATCCTTTGGGTAGGTAGTAACCTATATTTTTTTGAAGCCCCATTCCATCAAGGATTTCAATGATATATTGCTCCCATCCTCTATCCCTTTTTATTTTCCTAAAAGCATAGTTATTCCCGTTTTTTTCCAGGATAACTGCCATTTCCTTGATTGAATCAGCCAGGAATTTCTCACCACCATAACTGAATTTCAGGATTAAAACAGGGTTTAATTGCAAATTGGGTTCAAGTGATAAATAGGCATGCTTATCAGGCTGGCCTTCATAAATATCAAAACCAATAGCCTCTACCTTATTATCTCTTATGGTATTTAATATGAATGAGTTATAATATTTTCCCTCAAGAGAAGCAGGGATATTAACAAACTCTTTCTCAAAAAATGGGGTAAGTTTTTTGGCTATTAAGTTTTCAAAAGCAATAAGCTTATATTGATATAGTAAAATTGCAGGGTTGCTGTTTATGATGGTAATATTCTTATTTTGTACCGTAAAATAACCACCATCCTGAATGATTTTCAAACTATATTTAGTACCAACCTCATTTCTTTCAAAATGGAATTCTGCTTCAGCAAATGATTTATTTACAACAACCTCATCTTCATCATACAGGTTGGCATACTTTGCTTCTTTCTGAAACAAACGTGTGGAACCGTTCATTAATAGTTGTACACACCTAAACAATTGCTTTTCAATAAATGGGCTTACCTGTTTCTGGAAAGTTTCAGGCTTTAATTTTCTAAAAAAATCAGACACATTTTGCTCGCGCGAAAATTTTTTCACTAGCTTTTCATCACTGTATTTTTCAATGGTTTCCACTAATTCTATTTCATTACCATTGAAATCATATCCTTGTTCAGTTAGGTTTTGCTTCCTCAACAATGAATGGATAGTATAAAATGGACCATTTTTATACATAAGGTATGGGGCAAACACATAACCCAAGTACCTGTGCTGAATTAAAGCTATTATAAATTCCAGATGCATATCCCTTTTTAACAAATTCAAAAGATTCAGGATAAAAATTCCAGCCAACTTTTTTTTATGCTGGATTTTTAATCAAACTTTAAATATAAAGAAGAAATCTGCTCAACTTGCCCCCAACTGTAAATTATTAAGGTTAATTTAAAAGAACCTGTTTAGATGTTTTTTGACATCTTTTGGTTGTGTAAAAAGTGAATTTTGCCCATAATTTGTAGATATATTGTTTTTTATTTTTGGTTTTTTTAAATCAAAAATCAATGAACAAGATCGTCCATAAAGAAATTTTTTCTGAAAAGGTTGTAAAATTTGATGTAGAAGCTCCCTTGATAGCCAAATCAAGGAAACCTGGGCATTTCATCATCCTGCGTGTTGGAGAAAAGGGAGAGAGAATCCCATTGACCATTGCATCAGCTGACACCAATGCTGGGACAATTAGCATAGTTGTACAGAATGTTGGGGTAAGTTCAGCAAAACTTTGTGCACTTGAAGTTGGCGATTACCTTACTGACCTGGTTGGACCACTGGGGAAAGCCACTGAAATACACAAAGTTGGGACTGTACTTACATGTGGTGGAGGTGTAGGGGTCGCCCCTCTTTTACCCATTGTTGAAGGATTTAAAAAAGCAGGGAACAGGGTTGTTTCAATCCTTGCTGCCAGGAACAAAGACCTGATTATCCTTGAAGATGAAATTGCAAAATGGTCCGATGAGGTGATCATTATGACTGATGATGGCTCTTATGGGAAAAAAGGGTTGGTAACACATGGTGCTGAAGAGGTCATCAAACGTGAAAAGATTGATGAGTGCATAGCCATTGGCCCTGCTGTTATGATGAAGTTTACAGCCTTGCTCACCCAGAAATATGAGATACCTACCCAGGCCAGCCTGAACTCTATAATGGTTGATGGTACAGGGATGTGTGGGGCCTGTAGGGTAACTGTGGGTGGACGCACCTATTTCACTTGCGTGGATGGCCCTGAGTTTGATGCCCATCAAATTGATTTTGATGAAATGATCAAACGTTTGGGGGGATATGTGGAGGAAGAAAAAGCAGCTTATGAACGATTTCAGGTACTGAATTAAAACCAGCTAACATGTCATTTACAAAAGAATTTTTAAAGCAAGAACGTGAAGCCCAGTGGCGCTTGGATTTACGTAATACAATAAAAAATAAAGAGAGGGCTGCAATAGAAAGAGTTAGCATGCCCGAACTTGACCCCATTGAAAGGGCCAAAGAACAAAGGGTTGAAGTAAATACAGGCTTGCCAGTGGAAGCTGCACAGAAAGAAGCCAGCAGGTGTATGGATTGTGTAAACCCAACCTGTATTGATGGCTGCCCAGTTAGCATAAACATCCCAAAGTTTGTGAAATACATTGAAAAGGGTGACTTTATGGATGCTGCAACTACTTTAAAGGAAACAAATTCATTACCTGCTGTTTGTGGAAGGGTTTGCCCACAAGAAAAACAATGTGAAGCACAATGTTTTTATGTCCAGAAAATGAAAAAACCAGCTGTGGCAATAGGGTACCTTGAAAGGTTTGCTGCTGATTATGAAAGGGAATCAGGGGTACAGAACCTCCCCAAAGTAGCTGAACTAAATGGAAGGAAAGTAGCAGCCATAGGCTCAGGGCCTGCATCCTTGGCTTTTGCTGGTGACATGGTGAAAATGGGCTATGATGTAACTGTTTTTGAAGCCCTACATGAAATTGGTGGGGTACTAAAATATGGGATCCCTGAATTTAGGCTGCCAAACAGCACTGTTGATTTGGAGTTGGACACTTTGGAAAAACTTGGGGTAAAGTTTGAAAAAAATTACATTGTTGGGAAAACAGCTTCATTTGATGACCTAAAAGGACTAGGTTTTGAAGCATTTTTTGTAGCCAGTGGAGCAGGTTTACCAAACTTTATGAATATCCCAGGGGAAAATTATAATGGTATTTTATCATCAAATGAGTACCTTACAAGGGTGAACCTTATGAATGCTGCTGAAGAAGACTTTGATACACCTGTTTTGTTTGGTAAAAATGTGGCAGTAATTGGTGGTGGCAATACTGCCATGGATTCTGTGCGCACAGCAAAACGCCTGGGTGCTGACAGGTCAATGATCATTTACAGGCGTTCGCGTGAAGAAATGCCTGCACGTGTTGAAGAGGTGAACCATGCATTGGAGGAAGACATAGAATTTATGAACCTGAACAACCCTGTTGAATACTTTGCTGATGAAAATGGCAGGGTGAACAGGATGCGCCTCCTGAAAATGGAACTGGGCGAGCCTGATGCTTCAGGGAGGAGAAGGCCTGTGCCTGTTGAAGGTTCTGAATATGATGTACCTGTCGACCTGGTGGTTGTGGCTATTGGGGTATCTCCAAACCCTTTGATACCATCAGCAATGCCCAACCTGGAAGTAAGCAAGTGGGGAACCATTGAAGTGGATATGGATACCATGCAAAGCTCAATCCCTGAAATTTTTGCAGGAGGTGATATTGTGCGTGGTGGTGCCACTGTAATCCTTGCCATGGGTGATGGGCGCAAAGCTGCTGCTGGCATGGATAAGTATTTGAAAGAAAAATATTCAACAAACTAATGCTAACTGAAATGGCTGATATTAAAACTAAATTTTTCGGAAAAGAATTAACAAGCCCTGTAGTTGCTGCAAGTTGTGGCTTAACCAATTCACTTGACAATATCAAAAAAATGGCAGCCCATGGTGTTGGTGCTGTTGTTTTAAAATCATTGTTTGAAGAAGAAATTTACCATGAACTGAACCAGGAGCTGGCATTGCGTGGAAACCTTGACCACTCAACTGATGAATACATGGATTATTTTGATTATATCATCAAGGAAGAAAACCTGAAAAATTATACCAAGCTTATTTCTGATGCTAAAAAAGCAGTTGATCTGCCCATTGTGGCAAGTATCAACTGTGTCTCTTCAGCAGAATGGGTCTCATTTACAAAAAAAATTGAAAGTGCTGGGGCTGATGCTTTGGAACTCAACTTATTTGTGATCCCTTCCAATGCTGAAAGAACAAGTGCACTGAATGAGCAATTTTATTTTGAAACTATTCAAAAGGTAATAGAAAAAGTGGATATCCCAGTGAGTATTAAGATAAGCCACTATTTCTCAAACCTGGCAAAAATGGTAGGTGACCTGTCTAAAACAGGGGTAAGTGACATTACCCTATTCAACCGTTTTTATATGCCTGATGTGGACATTGACAAAGAAGAAATTGTTGGTGCACAAGTGCTAAGTTCCAACAATGAATATGTGGTTCCATTGCGTTGGGTTGCCCTTATGAATGGTAAAGTAGATTGTAACCTGGCTGGTACAACTGGAATACATGATGTAGCTACAATGGTTAAGTTCCTTCTTGCAGGTGCCAATGCTGTCCAGGTTTGTTCAGCAATCTATAAAAATGGAATTGATTATATTGAGATCCTGAACAAAGGGCTTCAAAGCTGGATGGATGAAAAAGGCTACCAGTCAATCAATGACTTTAGGGGTAAGCTAACCATTCCCGGGAGTGAAAATGCCCAGGCATTTGAGCGGGTACAGTTTATGAAACATTATGGGGAATACTAGATCAGTAGTAAGTAATAAAGTAGAGATTATATATCAATAGCTTTACTTTGAATAGAACTCTTGTTAAGATCAAAAATCAATTGATAGAAAGAGAAGTCCTGCTAATTAGTTTTAGTAGGATTTTTTTTGTATGAAGTTCCGAGAATTATCTTGTCCGTATGAAATTACATTAATAAACTGTAATGTAAAAAATATAACGATTGTGTTTTTCATAATTCTGGTTCGTATTTATAAATTAAATCATCGTCTGAAAGGGAATTATAAAATTCCTCATTAGTAATATCTATAATTTCTCCGGAACAATCATACGGTGCATACATATATGACGTTAAAGGAAAATCAATAATAAAAATATCTTCACCTTCATACTTTTTTACCCAAATATTCAAAATAAAATCAATATTTGACGGATCTTGCCCATTCTTAATCTTTAAGTTCAGCCACTCTATCTGGTTTAAGGGGTCATCGTACCCACAGGCACTGATATCGTTAAGTGGTTCCACATAAAATGGTTCGAAAACATCCTTATCTTTTTTATTGCACGAAAAAGAGGAAAGGATAATAAATATCAGGAATATTATTTTAGTTTTCATAACTAATTATTCTTTATGTATTCGGTTGCAGCTTTATCGATTTGACCTGTAACTTCAGCCCCGGTTAAGATACCCCTATAGATATAGGTTGATACTTTGGAATCGTCAAAATCCGGTTTGAATTTTTCCGGGTTGCTTTGAACCATGTTAACAATCGCAAAATATAATGTTTGCATCCCTATAGTTTGATACCAAGAAGGACGGTAACCCTTTTTCTCTTTCATTAATCTTTCCTATTATCGAAGGATGCGAAATAAAAAGCTCTAAAAAAGAAATCCCCAGTACATAATCCCCTTTTTCCAGGATTGTCCCGTTAACCGGGATTGCTGTAGGATCAATGGATTTATATTCCTTTACTAATTCATCTAAGGCATCGTTACGTTGCAGCAATTCCTTGAAACCATTAAAGTCGTTTTCAAATTTACTGAAACCATCCTGGAGGTTATTAAAGGCAAATATATCAGGAAGCAGGGGGTAGTCTAAACATAATTGAATCAGTTCCCCTGTTGACAAAGAAGATAAGGTTGTTGCAGGAACCTGGCACGCCTGAACTTTTTCTGCATTATTAAGGAATGCTTTCCATTTACTATCACCCGGTTTTACAGGGTAATCCCAGACGGTCTCCTGAGCAAAGGATATTAAAGGCAATATTATTAAAAGTAAAATAAGTATTTTTCTCATGACATTTTAATTAATCGTTTTTTTAATTACATATAATAAAAAAATTATTCCCTTGATCCCGATAGCTATCAGGACAGGAGAGAATTAGAAGTTAAAATTAAAAGTTAAATTATAAGGTAATTCAAGATGATATTGATAAGAATGATTATATTGCCTATTATCGGGGCAGCACTCACTACCTTCTGTTTTCGACCATCTTGCAAAATTTCTGAATCCTGCTTCGAAAGCAAGAGCTAAATTATTAGTTAAAAAAACTTTTACTCCTGCAAACGGAGCTAAAAAGAGATTGTAGTGTTCGTTAACATTTGGAAAATCAATATCATCATGTACTGAGTAGAAACCTCCCAAATCTGCCCCGTAATACAGCATAACCTGGTTTAGCCTTTTTTGGTATTCATACCCAATGGATAAAGAAAAATCTGTTTTTGTTTGTTTTCCCGTTAATTCATAATTTTTATCATCCTGGGTAATTTTATAGATATCATTATTATATGATGCACCTAAACCGAATCGGTACGCTCCCACTACCTGTTTTTCTTTTATGCGGTTTATTTTAAAAATCACATTTTCGGGGGTTCCACTTGAGAATAAGTTTTTTAGATCAACAGCTATTTCATACCTTTTGATATCACGGTTGAGGTTTTGTGCTTTTACATAATTGGTACCCCAGTAAAAAAGACATAAGACCAATCCCACCGTTAAGTTTATTTTCCTGAATTTCATTTATTTACAATTTTTTGATACAATTAATTAAATGATGTTGCTAACAGTAAAATCAATATTATTTTACCTATATCGCTTTTAAGATTAAATTAATTGAGAATAAGGTATGTTAAGAAGCTCGAATCATAATGAAGCGTTTAACGGTTTACATTCTTTTACAATAACTGTTAAGCAAATGTAATTAAACTTTGATGTTGCATAAAACTTATGCTTATGTTAAAAAGCAGAATGGTTATTAATAAAGAAGATATGGAAAGTTGAAGCCTTTGGGGCTTCTAGTGACAGTTAAAGTTTTAAATAATAACCAATATGCCCACCACATTGTATAAATTTTTGGCTTTAAAAAGAAAAAGCCTTTTGATATCATTGAAACAGAATTTTACAATCCTAGCTCATCCATAATGGCATCAATTCTTTGTTCAGCCATTTTTTCAGCTTCATCAAATTGTGCCCGTGAATTTAGGGTTCCTTTTACTTCAAAATAAAATTTAATTTTTGGTTCAGTCCCTGATGGTCGCACAGAAATTTTAGTGCCATCCTCAGTAAAAAACTGCAATACATTTGAAGTTACCTTTTGGTTGATAGGTTTCTCTTCACCTGTCAAGAGGTTTTTCTCTATCCTTGTTGAATAATCTTTTACAACCTCAAGAGCTGAACCACCCATCTCTTTTGGAGGGTTATTCCTGAAATCAGACATTATTTTAAGTATCTCTTCAGCCCCTGATTTCCCTTTCCTGACCACATACTTCATTTTTTCTTTGGAGTAGCCATATTCAAGGTAAATATCCTGAAGCATTTCAAACAATGTTTTGCCATTGTCTTTTGCCCATGCTACTACTTCTGCCATCAGGGCAATGGCACTAACTGCATCTTTATCCCTCACAAAATCGGCAGGCATAAAACCAAAGCTTTCTTCTCCCCCACCAATGTATTTTTTCTTTCCTTCAAAGTCACGGATAATTTCAGCAATAAATTTAAATCCTGTGTACACATCAAAGTATTCCACATTGTTTTTCCTGGCAATTTCTGCAATCATTTCAGTTGAAACAATGGTTTTAACAATGTATTCATTGCCTTTCATTGCCCCTGTTTCTTTCATTTTAGTGATGATGTAGTAAATGAAGATCAGTGCTGTTTGGTTACCATTTACAATGACAAACTCACCTTTATCATTTTTAATAGCTACCCCTAGCCTGTCACTATCGGGGTCAGTTGCCATAACCACATCAGCATCTACTTCAGCCCCTTTTTTAATAGCCATTTCCATGGCAGCTGTTTCTTCAGGGTTTGGAGAAACCACTGTGGGGAACTCACCACTCACCACATCCTGTTCAGGGACATTGAATATATTGGTAAACCCAAATGCTTTTAAAGCCATAGGAACCAACTCTACCCCTGTCCCATGGATGGGTGTGTATACAATCTTTAAACCTGAATGCTTCTTTACAATGTCTGGAGAAATGGAGACAGTTTTAACCTTTTCAATAAACTTCTGATCCATTTCTTCTCCCAGGATGGTGATCAACTCATCAGGCCCGTCAAATTTGATATTTTCAGCTTTTACTTTTTTAACCTCTTCAATGATGTTTACATCATGAGGGGCTACAATTTGGGAACCATCATCCCAGTAGGCTTTGTACCCATTATATTCTTTTGGGTTGTGTGAAGCTGTCAGGATGATCCCACTTTGGCATCCCAATTCCCTAATGGCAAATGACAATTCAGGGGTTGGGCGCAAATCTTCAAATAGGTAAACTTTAATGCCATTGGCTGCAAAAATCTTAGCACTGGTTTCAGAAAACAACCTGCT
This sequence comes from Prolixibacteraceae bacterium, assembly GCA_028282705.1. Lineage (GTDB taxonomy): Bacteria > Bacteroidota > Bacteroidia > Bacteroidales > Prolixibacteraceae > JABMQB01. The sequence continues at coordinate 14,283 of JANQHI010000015.1, forward strand.
GTTGTTCCTGCAATCATGCCCAATAGCCACTTTTATCTCAGGCAAATTGGCAAAATTTCTTTTCAGGTAATTGCTTAACCCTTGTGTTGCTGCGCCTACAGTGTAAATATTCATCCTGTTTGTGCCGGGCCCCATAACACCACGCAAACCTCCTGTCCCAAATTCAAGGTCCTTGTAAAAAGAATCAACCAATTCAGTTTTATCTTCACTATCAATTAACTTCTGTACTTCTGCCCTGGTGTTTTCATCATAAGTTTCTGATAACCAATCATTAGCTTTTGCCAGTACATTTTGAAGCAACTCTTGACTTTTCATTATTTTCCTTTTTGAATCTTGTTAATACACTTTTTTAAACTTTCCCTCCAATGTAGGATTTCTAATTTATAGGTTGATTTAACCTTTGACTTATTTAAAACACTATAAAAAGGCCTTTTTGCTGTTGTTTTGAATTCTGATGACAATACAGGCTTCACATTACAAACAACACCTGCCATTTCGTGTATGGCCAATGCAAAATCATACCAGCTACAAACCCCTTCATTAGAATAATGGTATATCCCGGGGGCAAAGTTACAATTTGATTTGTTTGAAAAAGCAATAATCTCCAGAATACAGGAAGCCAGGTCAGCTGCATTGGTAGGTGTACCCACCTGGTCGAAAATTACATCCAACCTTTCCTTTTCATTTCCTAAACGCAACATGGTTTTAACAAAATTATTCCCATAGGCTGAATACAACCATGAAGTCCTTATGATAACCACATCAGCAGCAGCATCCAGGCAATTTTTCTCCCCTTCTAACTTTGTGATGCCATACACCCCTAAAGGGTTGGTTTTGCAATTTTCATTATAAGGTGAATGGGCATTTCCATCAAATACATAATCAGTAGAAATATGTATTAATTTTGCGTTAAAGTTTTTACAATTTTCAGCCAAGACACCAGGTGCAACAGCATTTATTTGATGCGCCATTTCAGGTTCACTTTCTGCCCTATCCACCCGGGTATATGCTGCACAATTTACAACAAAATCAATGTTGTTCTCAGCAAAAAAAGATGCCACAGCATTTGGGTTTGTAATATCCAGGGTATCAACATCAGTAAAAAAGAAAGTGAAGGAACTATACTCTTTTGCCAGTTCTTTTATTTCACTTCCCAGTTGGCCATATGCTCCAGTTATGAGGATATTCATACTACTAAAATTTAAAATTTATTTCAGCTTCCTCAAAGGATGAAAATTTCTGGTCTTTTTCTGAGAGGATCATTTCAGCCCCTGGAACCTGCCAATTTATATTGAGCTTATGGTCATTATATATAATCCCTCTTTCTGCTTCCCAATTATAATAATTATCACATTTATAGGTTAAAACAGCCTCTTCGCTCAAAACTGAAAAACCATGGGCAAACCCTTTAGGGATAAAAAGTTGTTTTTTATTTTTATCACTTAGCTCAATGCTATACCATTCACCAAAAGTTGGCGAGTTTTTCCTTATGTCTACAGCCACATCAAGTACAGCCCCTTTTATAATCCTCACCAATTTTGACTGGGAATAAGGTTCAAGCTGATAGTGTAACCCCCTTACAACCCCCTTTTCTGAGCGAGATTCATTGTCCTGCACAAAAACGCAATTAATCCCGTTTTCCTGATACCTTTCTTTTTGGTAACTTTCAAAAAAATAGCCACGCTCATCTTCAAAAACACGTGGTTCTATTATTACCAACCCCTGCAAGTTTGTTTTTATAACTTTCATGCTAACATTTAGAATGAAAAAATTTGTTTATCAGCAAGTTTTATAAGGTACTCACCATACTGGTTTTTACTTAGTGGTTTAGCCAGTTCCAGCAACTGCTCTTTAGTTATGAATCCCATTTTAAAAGCAATTTCCTCAATACATGATACTTTCAGCCCTTGCCTTTGTTCAATTGTTGCTATAAAATTAGAAGCTTGCAGCAAACTATCATGGGTGCCTGTATCAAGCCATGCAAACCCCCTGCCCAGTAGTTTAACACTCAGCCTGTCTTCCTCAAGGTAAAGCCTATTCAAGTCAGTAATTTCCAGCTCATTGCGTGCAGAAGGTTTTAGGTTTAAGGATTTTTTAACCACATCATTTGAATAAAAATAAAGTCCGGTCACAGCATAATTTGATTTTGGCTCTTTTGGCTTTTCTTCAATACTGATCACTTTCCCTGACTCGTCAAACTCAACAACCCCATACCTCTCAGGATCATTTACATAGTATCCAAACACAATGGCACCATCCTCAATTCTGGCAGCCTCTTCCAAAATAGCCCTGAAATTGTACCCATAAAAAATGTTATCTCCAAGGATCATGCATACATTATCGTCACCTATAAATTCTTCTCCTAAAATAAAAGCCTGGGCTAACCCATCAGGAGATGGTTGTATTTTATATGAAATTTTCAACCCTAACTGGCCTCCATCACCAAACAGTTGCTCATACAAATGGATATCTGTTGGCGTGGATATAATCAAGATTTCCCTTATACCAGCCAGCATAAGGACAGATAATGGGTAATAAATCATGGGTTTATCATACACTGGTATGATCTGTTTTGATATACTCCTGGTTATGGGGTACAACCTGGTACCTGCACCTCCTGCTAAAATTATACCTTTCATATGTTGACCATTTATTTTATTCCTGATCCAGAAATGTTCATTTTTTGATTTAATAACAAAACAAACATATTGAATCTATTTGTAATTTGAAAGCTTTTACAATTTACGTTCGCCACAGCCACTGTATAGCCCAAAGCGAAAAACAAAATTACTTAAACATTCCCTAACAACGTGCCCTAATTATAAAATATTTCACTAAGGATTAGGAAATTATGCCTTTAAAAAATTGCAATTATTTTACTAATCTCTTTGATTTGACATGTAGAAATTATATTTTTGCGCGCTATTAATTATATAATGTCTAACTTATTAATTTATTTACAGTTAAATGGCAAACGTTAAAAACGAAAATGTAGAACAGGAAAAAGTAGTACAACCTGTTCAGGAAGAAAAGCAGGAGGTGAAAACAGAAGCACCTGAAAAAGCTAAAAAGCCTGCTACAAAAGCTACGACCAAGGCTAAAACTACAAAAAAAGCTACAACAAAAACAACTGAAGAAACCAAAGCTGCAAAAGCTGAACCTAAAAAAGAAGCTGTAGAGGCTCCTGTAAAAGAGGAAGCTGCAGAAGTAAAAGAAGAAGTTGCCCCAAAAGCAAAAAAATCTACCAAAAAAGCTGAGGCTAAAGAAGAAAAAGCTACAAAAGTTGCTGAACCTGTAGAAAAGAAAAAAGAAGAGGCTAAAGAGAAAGTTGTTGCAGAAGCAACTGAACCAGCTGTAGAAAAGAAAGATGAAGCTAAAGCTGAAGTGAAAAAGGAAGAAGCAAAAGAAGAAACTGTTAAAGAAAAGAAAGTAGCAGAAAAAACCAAAGACCCAATTGCTGAAGCAGATGAGGAATTTGACTGGGATTCACTGGAAGAAGGGCTTGACGTTTATTCTGCTAAAGACAGGACTGAATTAGAAGGGCTTTACAATAATACACTTTCTACAGTTCAGGAAAAAGAAGTAAAAGAAGGGACTGTAATTTCAATGAACAAACGTGAAGTTGTAGTTGATATAGGTTACAAATCTGATGGTATAGTAAGCCTAAATGAATTCCGCTACAACCCTGAGTTAAAAGTTGGAGACCCTGTTGATGTTTACATAGAGAACCTTGAAGACAAAAAAGGGCAAATGATCCTTTCCCACAAAAAAGCAAGGGCAATGCGCTCGTGGGAACGTGTTAATGAATCTCTTGACAACAATGAAATCATTAAAGGATACATCAAGTGCCGCACAAAAGGTGGTATGATTGTAGATGTATTTGGAATTGAAGCATTCTTGCCAGGCTCGCAAATTGATGTGAAACCAATCCGCGACTATGATATATATGTAGGGAAAACCATGGAGTTCAAAGTGGTTAAGATCAATCAGGAATACAGGAATGTGGTTGTATCACATAAAGCACTGATTGAAGCTGAACTTGAGCAACAGAAAAAAGAAATTATTGCTAAACTTGAAAAAGGCCAGGTTCTTGAAGGTACAGTTAAAAACATCACTTCTTATGGTGTGTTTATTGACCTTGGTGGTGTTGATGGATTGATCCATATTACTGACCTTTCATGGGGCAGGATTTCTCACCCTAACGAAATTGTTGAATTAGACCAAAAACTTAATGTGGTAATACTTGACTTTGACAATGATAAGAAACGTATTGCCCTTGGGCTTAAACAACTTACTCCTCATCCATGGGATAAGCTGGATGAAAAGCTTAAAGTTGGTGATAAAGTTTCAGGTAAAGTTGTGGTATTGGCAGATTATGGTGCATTTGTTGAAATTGCACCAGGAGTTGAAGGCTTAATCCACGTTTCTGAGATGTCATGGAGCCAGCACCTTAGGAGTGCACAAGACTTCTTAAAAGTTGGTGATGAAATAGAGGCATCAATCCTTACCCTTGACCGTGATGAAAGGAAAATGTCACTGGGTATCAAACAATTGAAAACTGACCCATGGGAAGCTATTGAAGAGAAATTCCAGGTTGGAAGCAAACATTCTGCAAACGTGCGCAACTTCACAAACTTTGGTGTGTTTGTTGAAATTGAAGAAGGAGTTGATGGATTGATCCACATCTCAGACTTAAGCTGGACCAAGAAAATTAAGCATCCAAGCGAATTTACAGGCATTGGCGAAAACATTGATGTTGTTGTACTTGATATTGACAAGGAAAATCGTCGCTTGAGCCTTGGGCACAAGCAACTTGAAGAAAATCCATGGGATGTATTTGAAAACATCTTCACTGTTGATTCAATCCATGAAGGTACAATTGTAGAACTAATGGACAAAGGTGCTGTAATAGCCTTGCCCTATGGTGTTGAAGGTTTTGCTACACCACGCCACTTGGTAAAAGAAGATGGTGGAAAAGTTTCCATTGATGAGAAGTTGGAGTTCAAAGTAATAGAGTTTAATAAATTATCTAAACGCATCATTGTTTCTCACTCACGTGTATTTGAAGATGTGAAGAGGGCTGAAGAAAATGCTAAGAGGAAAGCTCAAGGTATTGCCACTAAAAAGGCTACCAAAACCATGAAGGATAACATTGAGAAGACTACCCTTGGCGATATTTCTGAACTTGCTGCACTGAAGTCACAGATGCTTGAGAACGAAAAAAAAGATAGTAAGGAGTAACGCAAATATTTAAATGAATTTCGTATATTAAGACATGGCTTTCGAAATTCTTAAAAATGACAGATTTACCCTCATCAAAGTTTTAGTAGAAAGGCTGGACACCAACAATGCACCTGACCTAAAGTCAGAATTAGTAATTATCAACAGTGATGGTGAAAAGAACATTATCCTTGATATGTCACAATGTAAATATTGTGATTCATCTGGATTAAGGGCCATATTGGTAGCCAACAGGTTATGTGAAGATTCACTGGGAACTTTTATCCTGGCTTCACTTCAGCCTGATGTTGAGAACCTTATTAAAATTTCAATGCTCCACACAGTATTATTAATTACAAATAATGTAGTTGAAGCTGAAGAGCTACTGAATAAAAAAGATAAGCTGTAAATACAGGTTCACGCAACAATGCCATTCGAACTTACTATATTAGGAAGTAGTTCAGCGTTACCAACATCTGAAAGATATCCTACCGCTCAGGTACTTAATGTACTTGAGCGGTTTTTTTTGATTGATTGTGGAGAAGGAACGCAAATCCAAATCCGCAGGTTAAAACTGAGGTTTGCCAAAATAACCAGGATATTTATTTCGCATTTGCATGGCGACCACTATTTTGGGTTGCCAGGGCTTATATCCACCTATTCTTTGTTGGGGTTAAAAAATGATATCCATATACATGCCCCCTCAGACCTGGAGAGGTTGATAAGGCCACAAATTGACCATATGAAACATGGGTTGAACTTTAATATCCATTTTTACCCACTCGATTTTAAAGCTGCTCACGTAATTTATGCTGATGACAAAGTTGAAGTAACCTCTTTTCCTGTTAAACACTCTATCCCAACTTGTGGGTTCCTTTTTAAAGAAAAGCCAAGGCTGGCCAATATAAGCAAAGAAGCTATGAATAAATATAACATACCTGTCAAGTGTATTCAGGATATAAAAAATGGAGCTGATTTTATATTGGAAAATGGTACTGTTATCCCTAACCATGTTTTAACCATCCCTGCCTGCAAACCAAGGTCATATGCATTTTGCACAGATACCAAATATTATGAACCCATCATAGAACATATAAAAGGAGCTGACCTGCTTTATCATGAAACTACATTTGCTGATGATAAAAGGGAATTTGCCAGGAAAACATTCCATACTACTACAAAAGAAGCTGCCACTTTAGCTAAAAAGGCAGGGGTGGCCAAATTAGTTATTGGGCATTTTTCAGCCCGTTACAAAGATATAGATGCGCTGGTATCGGAAGCCAGGGAAGTTTTCCCTGAAACATATGCTGCACATGATGGAGATGTATTCAAGGTAATTTAAGCTCCTCCTTCAAAAAAACGTTTATCAAAATTCACAAGGTATAACTTTTCAACAGGGCGTGTAAAGGCTGTGTACATCCAACGCAAATATTCCCTGTTTATCATAGATTCATTTAAGAAACCCTGGTCAATATATACAGTTTTCCATTGGCCTCCCTGGGCTTTATGGCATGTAACTGCATAAGCAAATTTTACCTGAAGTGCATTAAAATGAGGGTTCTCACGAATTTCCTTCCAGCGTTTCTGCTTGTTCCTTATGTGCATATAATCTTCTGAAACTGCTTCATAAAGTTTTTTATATTCTTCACTTCCAAATGAGGCAGCCTCCAACTCCAACGTCTCCAAAAATATTTTGCAATCAATCTCCACATTAGAGTAATCAACAAAACGCAAGCATACATCAGCAAAACGGAATCCAAATAGCGTTTCATACCTATTTATTGATATGATTTCAGCAATATCACCATTAGCAATAAAATCCAATTCCTCTGTTTCATTTACCCAGAAGTAATTATTTTTCACCACCATCAGAAGGTCGCCCTTGGCTATTTCTGATTCTTTATATAAAATAGAATTCCTGATGCCTTTATTAAACAAGTTAGCCCTTTTGTTAGACCTCGTCACAATAGCAGTTTCAAACAACCCATGTTTATCATATGAATGGGATATGCCCTCAATCAACTCCCCTCCTGATATCCTTTCAATATCTTCAAACCCTGAAAGTTTGACCTGGAAAAAACCTGGTTCAGCTTCATCAGAATTTATCAGGTGCCTTATATTGGTAGCATTGGTCAATATCCCTGAGTTTTCTGATTGGCGCACCACTTCAGTCAGTTCAAATTCTTCAACGCCAAAACCATACTGTTCCATTTCAAAGAGCTCAAGTGCAGGGCTAATGGCTAAGCCCACAGGAGGAAGTTGTGCAGTATCGCCAACTAAAACAAGCCTGCAATTCTCTCCAGTATATACAAATTCTATCAAATCATCAAGTAGCCTTCCTGATCCAAAATTACTCCCCTCTGTTTCCTGGTTTGTTATCATGGAAGCCTCATCCACAATGAATATTGTATTCTTATGTAAATTCTTGTCTAAAACAAACTTCCCCATGCCATCAGAAGAAGATTTTTGCCTGTAAATCTTTTTATGGACAGTAAAAGCTGGTTTTTGGGCATAAGATGCTAACACCTTTGCAGCCCTCCCGGTGGGAGCCAGAAGTACAGATTTTATTTTAAAATTCATTAGGGCTTTTACTAACAATGCAACAATTGATGTTTTACCTGTCCCTGCATAGCCTTTCAGTATAAAAATCCTGTCAGGGTCATCTGATGAAATAAACAAAGACAAACGTTCAATAAGCTCCTTTTGCCCTTTAGTTGGTGAAAAATTAAACTGCTCTATTAATGTTTTTTTTATGTATTGATTAATCATGGATACTTTTAGAATTTGCTGGCTCAATTTTTGTTATGCAAGCACTAAAAATAAATTAGTGACTGGGAAGGTAATCTATTTTTTTTTTTAAATTTGCATTCAATCGAAATTAAACTTAATAAGAAATAAACTTACTAAAATTATACCAATGAGAACTGTATTCCAAATTGTACTATTTATCATCGCGGTTTTTCTTGCTTTCATGATATACAAAAGTATCCAAAAACCTATCGATTTTGAGAAAGCTAAAAAAGAAAGATATGACGTGACCATTGAACGTCTAAAAGATATAAGGAAAGCCCAAATAGCTTACAAAGACACTTATGGTGAATTTACCGGAAGCTGGGACACCCTGATTAATTTTGTAAAATATGATTCTGTCAGGAATGTACGTAAAATTGGTGTTCTTACTGATAGTATGATTGCTGAAGGTATTACTGAATTGAAAGCACTTCGCCTTGGGTTAATTGTAAGGGACACCACAAGAGAAAGTGTCCTAACAACCATTTTCAATGAAAGTTACCCAATTGATGATATTCGCTACATACCACTATTAAATGAAGAAATTGAGTTCCATTTGGGTTCAACTATTTTCACGACAGGTTCAGGAATAAAAGTACCAATTTTTGAAGCAAAAGCACATAATAATAATATACTTAAAGGAATTGACGAAGACTTTGACCAGCTTATTATCAACCTGAATGAGCAAAGAAGGGCAAATAGCCTTTACCCAGGATTAAAAGTTGGCTCGCTTACTGAAGCAAATAATAATGCAGGGAACTGGGAGTAATACCAATGCATGGAATAAATTGTACGGACGAAACATTTGATCCAAATTTTACAATTGAATATAAACTATCCATCCAGGTTGGCCTGGATGGATTTTCTTTTTGTATCTTGGATGATATCAGGAAAAAATACCTGGTATTAAAACATTTTCCATTTCATTTAAGCAACCCAGCTTTTCTAACACGGAAAGTTAGTGAGCTTTTGACTGCTGAAGAAATTTTTGAACGGCCATTTAAGGAAGTGAAAGTATTGATTGACTCCCCCCATTTTTCAGTTACCCCCAATGTTTCAGGGTTCAACCAGTCGCCAGAATCCTTTTTAAGGCAAAACTTCAACCTACCTTTTGAGAGCCAGTTTGGTAATTTCAATGATGATTTTTTTGGTTGTTCTGTTGGGTTTGCATACCCTAAAAACTTACAAGAGGTATTTAGTAAAAAATTTGAAAAACTGGCATATACCCACCAGTTGCAACCTGCTTTTAGATGGCTTGAGAAGAAATCAGAAAAAAATACAACTTCTATGCTTGTAAATGTTTCGCCAGGATATTTTTCTATATTGGTTTCTGAAGATAAACACTTGTTATTTGCCAACTCATTCACTTACAAAAACCAGGAGGACTTTATGTATTATTTATTGACCTGCCTGAAATCACTCTCACTGGATTTGGCTGATCTCAAGCTTTATGTCTCTGGACACCTTGAAGAAAATTCCCATATACATAAAACGCTCATTAAGCACATTGAAAAAATACATTTTGTCAAGCTGAATACTACTTACCAGTATAGCTATACCTTTGATAGTTTCCCTCCGCACAAATTTTCTTTCCTGATAAATCCAGAAGGATGAGGATTATTGGAGGGGAATATAAAGGCAGGATATTTAAGCCAGGAAAAACATTTAAGGCCAGGCCTACCACTGATGTAGCTAAAGAGGGATTATTCAATATCCTGGAAAACAGGTTTGACCTAACCAAACTAAAAGTGTTAGACCTTTTCTCAGGCACTGGAAGTATAAGTTATGAATTTGCAAGTAGGGGCTGTAATCATATCTTAGCAGTTGAACAAAACTTTAACCATTACAAATTCATATTAAAGGTCATTTCAGAATTAAATATCCAATCTATTACCCCAATCAAAGGGGATGTATTTAAGTTCTTGGGAAAATGCACAACTCCATTTGACCTGATCTTTGCTGACCCCCCTTATAATTTAAAAAACCTTGAACGCCTTCCTGACCTGGTAGTAACATCTAAGGCTTATGGGCAGGGAAGTTTATTTATTCTTGAGCACCCTAAAAACTATCATTTCAACAAACATTCACAATTTCAAGAGCTTAGAAGATATGGCAGTGTGCACTTCAGTTTTTTTAAAAACTTAAAACACTGACTACCTGCCTATTATAAGCCTATTTGAAAAAATATATTTTTTCCTGATTTTTTATTGCAGAAAAAAAAAGAAAGCATATATTTGCATCACCTTTAAAACAGGGAATTAATAAGAGTTCTAAAGAAAAATGGTGGCGTAGTTCAGTTGGTTAGTCCCGATAGCTATCGGGAGCCGACCGGTCACAAAACCAATATTATAAAAATTGAAAAGGTGGCGTAGTTCAGTTGGTTAGAATGCCGGCCTGTCACGCCGGAGGTCGCGAGTTCGAGTCTCGTCGTCACCGCAAAAAAGCTTCTCAAAAATGGGAGGCTTTTTTTGTTTACTTTTACCCCATTGGGGTTTCATGTATATATATTACAAAGCCTGGCTGATAACACCTATTATATTGGGTTTACTTCAAATATTGGCCAGAGGTTAAAATATCATAATAGTGGGAAGTTTTTTCCTGCCTAACAACAAAACTGAAGTTGTCTTTATCAGGGATTTCACATAAGAAACTTCTTCCTTAAAGCTTCCATATGTTTTTTAGTGATAGGGACCAAATTGCCTAATGATTTGGACATAACCATTGATTTGGCACAAAATTCAGCTACCTCCAACCTGTCATATGCCTGAAGGAGTTTATTGCCAGTAACCAAAAAGGCATCATTATCCAACATTAGGGCAGGTATTCTTTTGCTTAATTGCTTTGGGGTAATATCATTTCCTAAAAACCTAGAACTAAATGGTATATTGGGTATATCCTGCAAAAACACCCACCCTTCAGGAATTGTGCTCACATCCAGTTTTACCCCTGTTATATTAAATGCCATCAGATAAGGAGCATGGGCTATAATAATTGAATTTATATATGGGTGTTGCTCATATATCTTTTGATGCAAAAATATTGAGCTGTCAAGGATTTTTCTGGGTTCTACGCACCCATTTTTTACCTGGACTATATCTTCAGGCACAATGTTCCAATGTGCTTCATTTGCAGAGGTAATAAGGAAATAATTGCCCTCCCCTCTTACTGATATGTTACCATTAGAACCAACCATCAAACCTTGCTTATATGCCCTGCATGCCATTGCACAAATTTCTTCCCTGGTTTTTTCCTCAACTGGGTTATAACTTGCATTGGTTAAATATGTAATTTCCTGGCTAGTTTGTTCTTTATACTCGTTAAGCTGTTTTTCACTTAAAGAAATAGGCTCTCCAATTGATTTTGCATTTATAAAAGCATTAGCACAAAGTTCCATAGTTTCAAACCTGTTTAATGCATCCATTATATTATTGCCCCCCACTACTACACCATGATTTTCCATTATAACAGCCATTTTATCCCCACCTTTAAATTCATTGGCAATCTTACTGCTCAGTCCATCCCCACCAACTTTTCTCCATGGGCCATATAAACTTTCAGAAACTGACAAACAAATATATTGGTTGGAAGGGTGTTCATTTATCCCATTGTTGGCAATATAAAACAGTGCATACAAGCTATCGGCCTTATGGATGGCTGGGTTATGTGGGGCATAAGCTTTTGTCAACTCAAGCTCTTTTGTAATATGGTTATTTAAGGTTGCTTTGTCACTTTCAATATCACCTTTCACTGCCACATCAGAAAAAACAAAGGGGCCTTCAGGGGAATCCCCAACATAATGGGCTATTTCGCTATGGGTCCTCCATCCTGGATCCACCCTCAGGTTACATGGCCAACGGGCAACAAAAAGGTGGACTTTCCCATTATTACCCCAAATAGGAGAGGTACCCCAAATGGTGTATCCAGGTTCTTCCACTGCTGTCCCAACAAATTCCCACTTATTTGCAAAACCTTCTTTAACCTGCGTATTCCCAGCATTATACAGTAATACAAATACAAGTAATAAGCTAAATTTTATTGCCCTCATATCAAAAAAAAATTAAATGTTAAACTTGACTATGCCTTTTCTTTCAATCAATTTAACAAGCCCCTTCTTTATTCAATGGAGTATGTGGTAATTTTTCAACACTCGTTTTAATCGCCATACCAAAAACATGCCCATTCTAAATCTATCTTGCCCGAGAACCACGCCCATTGCTCCATATTAAATTTAAGTGACTTGCTAAAGGGGATAGCATCCAAAGAACGCACCCTTGAGTTGACCGTTACACCACCATTCTTAATCAAATTGGCTTGGCCAATTGGCTGTCCAACAAATGGGTGATCAAAGATTTCAGGGTGCCCCCATGCATAACCATAATAGTCTTCGGTACCTGTGCCAAAATGGGAAGGGAACACTTCACCATCAACGAATATTTTTTCATCACCTTCTCCCCACCAGCCTCCAATGCTTTTACTTATCTGCAAATTATCACCAATAAATATGCCCCTGCCTTGCACAGTAATGAAATCATAATCTTCCCCTTGCTTTGCAACAATATCATAAGCAAGTTTGTCTGCATATTGGCAATGGAAGTACATAGAATTATCTGCCCACTTAGATTGTTTTGTTGCAACTTCCAACTTTGCCGAAATAGGTTGCCCACTTTTGTTGACTAGCTTCAGTTTCCCTTCTTTTTTGAAAGGCATTACCCAAAAACTGGCCATGTTGCCCAATGTGTCTACTTTCCTATACCAATCTGCTGCATTGACCAACTGGCCACCACAACCAAAGTATAAGCCAACAGGTGCCTCAATGGTGGTTTTCCCATCAAACGTGCCCTGTATCCATAAGCCTTTTGCAACTTCATCTAAGCTTTCAGCATCCACAGACAGCAAAATACGCAAAATAGAAAGGCTACCTGCTACAGTTAATTCACCAGATTCGTTATCCTTTAAGGTAAAGCTTTTTGTTTCAACGTTTTCTTCATCTTTAAGCTTGACCTCGTTTGGTTTTTTCTTCTGAAAGTTGGAAAGTATGTTATTGGTGCCTGAAATAATATTCTGATACTTGTCAATAGTTTGGTGGTTTAAACTTTCCACAGAAACTTTGTCATGGTATAAACGATAGTTTATATTGTAAAACAAACCATCAGAAGCTTTTGGGCGCTTTACTGGCTCCTCATAAGTAATTTTTATGTGTTTGTTGAATGGGATTGGGGCATATAAGTTGTGGCCTGGCCTAGCCCCTTCGTTTATTGGCAGTTGATCCTGTTCAACAGACCTAGAAGATAGAGGCCTTCCGATTGACATATGCTGTCCGATTAGGGCACCAGGATATCCTGCCTCCCAAACTGGGACCGAACTGCCATCAACATAAAACCTTAAAGGGGATTTGCGGTTTGGGTCTCCGCCAATCCATATCCGTGTAATCACGCCAGGGCCTTCAACGTCTAACAATACAGATTCTTTCCGTCCATTAACTGTATCAATTCGTACAAAGTGGTTCCAATCATGGTTGGCATACCAGCCTTCCTTGTCCTCCTGGGTAATAGATAACCTTTCGTAGCTACTTGCCTGGTGCTGGGTCCATAACCCATTTGGGTATTTTGAGGTGATATCCCTGTCAACCATTTCTTCTAAAAGGCCTTTAAACGTTATTTCCCTAATATTTTGAGGTGATTCATTGGTTTTGCAAGCCGTGTACAATATTGCCAGCAACACGAAAATAGGGATAGTATATTTCATAATTCGTTAATTTTTTAGGTGAAGGTTTACAAATTTAATTAAAATATGGTAAAAGCCCCTACCCCCTTTAAAGGAGGGGATTAAGGGGAAAAACATTACAGGGCGTTAATGTAAAAAACCAGGAAGGAACTTTTGCCCCTTCCTGGTTGGTTTATGAACTAATATCCCTTTCTTACCAGTCTGGGTTTTGCTCAAGGTTGGTATTTAACTGTAATTGATTTAAAGGTAGTGGGAATAAATAATGTTTCTGCTCAAACTTTCTATTTGAAGCATCATCTGCAATTACAAAACCATTCGCATCCACTTGTAAATCAACGCCTACCACTATCTGGTCACTTGGAGGGAAGGTAGGCCACTGGGTGCCCACAAACTTAACCCCCAATAATGATTTTGGCAAGGCATTTTCTGCCTCTTTCCACCTTCTTAGGTCGTTAAAACGGAAACCTTCTGCTGCCAGTTCAATAGTCCTTTCCCTTCTTATTTCCTGTTTCATATCCAAGCCATTGGCAGTTACAAATGCATTTGTTAAATCAGGCATCCCTGCCCTATTCCTTAATTTATTGATTGTGTTATCAAGTTCACTATCTGTGATTGCATTATTTTTTTCAAATAATGCCTCTGCCAAATTTAAATAAACCTCGCCAAGCCTTATTTCTATATAGTCATAATAACTTCGTCCTAAAATACCTGCATCTTCTGTATCCGACTGAAATTTAAATGGTAAATATCCACTTTTAGTTGGCCCGTTGGTACCACCTCCAATTACAACAGTGTATACCCGCTCATAGTTACTGTAAATAACAGTAGATCCAGGGATCATAATAGTTTGAGTCATTCTGGGGTCACGGTTCTCAAATTCTGAATCTATTAAACTATATCCTTGGAATAAATCTGATTTATCAATGGGCAATCCATCTGAGCACAGATACATGTCAGCCAATACTTTTGTTGGGCTGGCATTATGTGCATCAACAGACCTTGTGGTCCCATGCGTAATATTTAGCTCATTGCTATACTTTCGGACCAAGATATTTTCACTGCTGCCCGTGCCACCTTCAATAAACAAGTTGTAATAACTTTTAGTTGGGCCACCTGCGTGCTCATAAAGTGAATATTGGTTAAGTGCCAACAATTGCTGGGATGCATCAATACAAGTAGATAAATAAGCATCAGAACCTCCAGTTCCATGGTATTTTGCCCAGGTGCCTTCGAAAAGGGCAACCCTTGATTTTAATGCCAAAGCAGCCCCTTTGGTAACCCTTCCTTTTTGGTTAGCTGCAACGTCACTTTCGTTTGGTAATTTAGTAGCAGCCCAATCTAAGTCTTCAAAAATAAAAGCTATTACATCAGCCCTGGGAGCCCTTGGGGCATACAACTCTTCAGAATCAATATCCAGTGTCCTTTTTATTAAAGGGACATCTCCAAACCTGGTTACCAACGCAAAATAAGCACGGGCCCTGAAAAAACGTGCTTCTGCAGCATGCTTTGCAATATCGGCCTGTATTTCTGTAGCTTCTTCATAATTTTCAAGCAACCTATTAGCAGCCCTAATTGTAGCGTAATTGCCATTCCAAGTACCATCTTCCTGAGGTTCAATATAAGTACCTCCACTAACAGGATCTGTCAAATTACCAACATAAGTATCTGAATTCCGATCTAACATCCCTCCACCATGAGTTCCCAATTTATGGTATAAACTATTGGCTGCTTTCTCGAAATCTTCCGGAACTTTCCAAAAACTATAATCAGAGAGTGTATCTAGTGGTGCCAATTCCAAATCATCGTCACAACTACTTAATATAAAACCTATAAATAATAATATTATAATAAATTTATTGTTTTTCATTGTCATTGTTTTAAAATGTTAGACTTACTCCAATAGCATATCGTTTCATAAAAGGATAGTTGGCATGGCCTCCCCTGGTATTTTCTGCGTCATAACCACCATCAACATGGTCAATCGTAAACAGGTCTTCTCCACTTACATAGAACCTAACATCCCTAAAGCCTGCTTTTTCGGTAACGTTATTAGGGATTGTATACCCCAATTGGATATTTTTTACGCGAAGGTAAGCCCCATTAATCTTATTCATAGATGAATACCAATAATTCCAATTTGCATTCGTATCCCCCATGGTTAACCTGGGATATTTTGCATCTGGATTTTCAGGGGTCCATGTATTTCCATAGAACCGTTTCAAAGGCTGCAGCCATGGCCTAAACCATGGTTGGTGATAACCGCCACTATAATATATGGTCCTCTTTCCAACCCCTTGCAAAAAGGCAGAAAAATCAAACCCCTTATATTTAGCTGAAATATTAATGGAATAATTGTAGCGTGAGGCATTTGTACCCAAATCAACAATGTCTGCATCATTTCCGTCTGCATCAACTGGTGAAATCCTACCATCGTTGTTAAGGTCTTTAAACCTGGTATCCCCAATTCCGATCGTAGAAGGAACCCCATCTAATTGTTTGTAGGCATCCAGTTCTGCTTGATTTTGAATAAAGCCATCAAATTCATATCCGAAATAAGTACCAATAGCATAGCCCTCACGGTTATATTGCCTATTAACCTGGGCTAGGTCTGCTCCATCTAAATCAACCAATTTGTTGGTATTGTCATCAAGAGAAACTATAATGGAGTATGAAAAATCATCGTTAACCTGACCTTTCCATCCCAGGGACAATTCAAACCCCTTGGTTTCGAGGGTACCTACATTTTGTGCAGGAGGAGCACCTCCTAATACAGAAGGCAGGTTTACCCCCAACAACATATTGGCGTTTTTCTTTTTGTAGATATCGAAATTTCCAAAAAGCCTTGAATCTAAAAGAGCGAAATCAATACCAAAATTTGTAGTTGTGATTTCCTCCCAAGTCCTTACTTGGGAAACCAGTTTCCTTTCTGAAGCACCTGGGGCCCTTTCAGTGCCCCCAAAAGGATATACCCCTCCTATATCAATAAGTGGGACATAATCATAGAAATTCCCATTATCCTCATTAAAATCTTGGTTTCCACTTGTTCCATGGGATAAGCGGGCTTTTAGGTTATCAAAGATTCCAAGGTTTTTGATAAATTCTTCCTCAGAAGCCCTCCATGAAAGAGCAGCACCATAAAAATCCCCCCATCTCACATCACTAGAAAAAACAGAAGAACCATCACGACGATAATTCAACTCAGCATTGTATTTTGAAGCAAAACTATAAGATAGCCTTGAAAACATGGATGAAATGGCCCAGTGGTAAGCAGCTTGACCATTATACTGCTCTTCAACACTTCCCAAACCCAATGACCATAACTCAGTTTGTGTAAAGTCACGCCTCCAGGTGGCAACCATGTCTTTCTCCTTTTTTTCATGAGAACCACCAACCATTATACCAACCTGGTGTTTATTATCAATTAATTTACGGTAATCTAAATAACCTGTTAAGTTCTTATAAAGAGATTCATCCCTATCCACACGGGCAAAACTGCGTCTTCTGGCCAAACCAGCTGGTTGATTTCCCCAAAACCATTTTCGAATTACAGGGCCATAACTATCTTCATTATAGAACTCTTTAACTACACCAAGTTGCCCATGCGCTTTTAACCCATCAAAAAGGTCATACTCCAACTTAATATTTACGTTCAAATTATTCAAATTTTGAGTTAGCTTACCAGATTCCTTATCTGCCAGCTGCCTTGGGTTATTATACCCCCATTGTGTAAGATAGTTTGAACCATCCTCTGTTCTGTTAGGTAGCCAAACAAACCTATTTGTTACATGATGGAATATATTTTCTGAAGTAACCGAAGGTTGAACTGTTTTTTTATTCTCATAACTTAATTTTGTTAACATTTTTAATTTTTCGGTAACATCAAAGCTATAATTAAACCTTAGGTTTAAACGGTCTGAAGAATCATAGGCGTCCTTCAAAATACCGTCAACTTTAAGGTAACCAACAGATATATTATAATTTGACTTTTCTCCCCCACCACTCATACGTAAGTTATGGTTCCATTGCGACCCAAAATCTTTATACAAAAGAGGCCTCCAATCGGTTTCTTTGGTAAATATGCGTGCATTTTCACCAGGACCCCACAATGCATATGCTAGTTGTTCACCTTTTTGTATTGCATCCCACACTTCTGGTATTGCCCATTCAGACGAACCCCCTGTTGCTTCCACTGCTTCAATTTGCATTTCTGCGTATTCTTTCATATTCACCAAATCAATAAAGTTTGATGGATTATTCATTGAATATGAACCATTATACCTCACACTAATGGGTTGATTGTTTCGTCCTGTTTTGGTTGTAATCAATATAACCCCCCCAGCAGCACGTGCACCATAAATTGCAGCAGAAGCATCTTTTAGGACAGTTGTGCTCTCTATATCATTTGGGTTGAGGTTATTGATATCCCCCTCAATACCATCAATCAGGACTAATGGCGAATTACCTCCAGCACTAACGGAAGAGGCACCCCTTACTTGCAAGGTAAAGTTTTCTTGCCCAGGTTGGCCACTACCTCTGTTAATTGTAACACCAGCTATTGCCCCTTGTAAACCACTTATACTATTTGTTAACGGCCTTGATTCTAAGAGTTCGCCTGAAATCTGGCTTACAGCCCCAGTTGTTGTTTTAACTGATTTTGTCCCATAACCAATGGCAACAACCTCTTCAATACCGATGGCATCAGCAACTAGGGCTACATCAATAATTGACTGGGAACCAACCAGGATTTCTTGGGATGTCATTCCCACAAAAGAAAAGACCAAGGTGGTGCCAACATCAACACCAGCAAGGGCGTAGTTGCCATCTGCCCCAGTTGTGGTGCCCCTTGTGGTACCTTTTACAACAACTGTAACACCAGGAAGGGGTAAACCCTGTTCATCAGTAACTTTTCCTGTTATGTTTTTGGGTTGTGCAAAATAAGCCCCATCCCCAGAACTAAGTGCAATAATCCTATCATTGACATTGTAAGTAATGCCAGTGTTGTCAAACATTAAATCAAGGACGTCTTTTATGGTACTTTTTTCGCACTTAACAGTTACTTGCTGCTCCACATCAACTACTGTTGCGTCAAACATAAAGTAAAACTCTGTTTGTTCTTCAATTTTTTCTAAAATGTTAATGATTGACTCACTCTCATAATCCAGGCTTAAACGGGTACTTTGTGCATAAGTACTAAATGCGAAAGACTGTACTGTACCCACCAATATTAAAAACAATAATGCTTTCATACAACGTAAAAATTTTGACCTCCAGAGCCTATTTATACTGGAAATCGACAATAAATCTTTTTTTTTCATAAATTTGTTGTGATTTGGATTAATAATTCAAATTCTAAATGCCTCATGAACCAAAAACAAGGAGGCAAAAACGAGTTAGAAGGGAGATGTTAGCTGCATCTCCTTTTTTAATTAGGTTTGTTAGGTTTTTTCCATAAGCATGTAATATTTGTTAAGAATTTATTTTTTGTCCTTCATTATTATTTTAGGTAACTCTATTGAATTATAATTGTTTATGATTTGGCAATTGACTTGGCAAGAGTATTCTATAAGCTCAAATACCTGCTCATAGCTTTCATTCCTTATTTTACCCGTAAAGATTGACCCATAGATTTTGGGATCGGCAACTTCTATTTCAATATTGTACCACCTTTCCAACTTCTCAATTACAAGGTCCATTGGATCGTCTTTAAAAACTAACAAATTATCTTTCCAAGAGATATGTTTCTGGATATCAGCCATTGCAACATCCATATCCCCTGTTGATGAATTAAAAACAGCTATTTCACCAGGTTTTAGTTTCCCCAATCCAGCACCATTATCTGTATTTAACAAGTTTACACTTCCAGATTCTAACACTACGTTGATATTTTTTGCCCCAGCATACGCTTCCACATCAAATTTAGTTCCCAGTACCTCCACCTTTAACTGTTTTGCCTCAACAATAAATGGCCTGTCTTTATCATGCCCTACCTCAAAAAAAGCCTGCCCATCCAATATTACATGCCTTTGGGGCTTTTGGTTGTAATTATAAGAAATGGTAGTACCTGAATTTATCCAAACAATGGTATTATCAGGCAAAATAACCTTTGACCTGTGCCCATTTCCTGCAACAACTGATGTATATGAACCTGATTTTATAGAAGTACCTTCCGTAAAAGTAATTTGGCCGTAGAAAAAATA
Source organism: Prolixibacteraceae bacterium (assembly GCA_028282705.1). Taxonomy (GTDB): domain Bacteria; phylum Bacteroidota; class Bacteroidia; order Bacteroidales; family Prolixibacteraceae; genus JABMQB01. The sequence goes on from JANQHI010000015.1 coordinate 34,214, forward strand.
TATGGCCCCAATTGCTATTATCAATATGGCTGCATAGGGCAACAAGCTTTTTATGGATTGCTTTAAGCTTAGTGAATTGGACTTTTTGATCTGACCATTTATTTCCGTAAATATCTTATTTGAATCAACCTTGATGTCTGTATCGTTATCAAATGCCTTCCACTCATTATCTAGTGCATTATGTAATTCACTGTTCCCTTTTTCACTATTCAACCAATAAAAAAGATTTCTCACGTCATCGTTTTTTTGAGGGTTAGAGAAAAATCTAATTATGGCCTTTATCTTATTTGACATATGCAGTGTTTACTAATTAATACACTTGAAATGCCATTTACTATTACCCTGATGTAAAAAAAATAATATTTAATGTAATTTTCCCTGCTTGAACCTAAGCATTTTCGGTTAGCAAACTGATAATGCCAGTACCAACAAACTGTACTTTTTTAATTCTTCCTTGAGGTATTTATTGGCCTTCATCAATTGGCTGTCAACGGTAATAATGGAAATACCCAACTTATCGGCAATTTCCTGTCTTGTATGGCCTTCTATCCTTCGTAATAAAAATATTTCTTTTCGTTTAGGTGGAAGGTTATCGATTATTGTGTTAATTATTTCTTTTGTCTCCTCAAATATTACATATTCATCTGCATTATTTGAAGTAATTTCTGAAACGAATTTAAGGTGGTCTTCAAAAATCCTACGGTTTACTTTTTTCCTGCTTAAATTTAAAAACGCATTTTTCGCTATTTTAAACACAAAGGATTCAAACGGATAGCCCTCAATGAACTCTTCCCTTTTTTGCCAAATTTTCACAAAGGTATCTTGAACTATCTCTTCTGTATCTTCTTTTGACCCCAGAAGTTTAAAGATAAAAGCATAAATCTTTTTATGGTGCCGTTCGAACAATATTTGAAATGCTTTGGCTTCTCCATCCTTAAATGCCTGAATCAATGCAATATCTTCTTGCTTTTTGCCCAATTAAACGTTATTTGAATGAAATAATTCCCACAAATATACACAAAAGGGAAGTATTTCATAAAAAAAGGTTAGCTGGGGTGCTTATAAAACTTGATGCCTAACTGCATTTGGCAGACAGTAAACTCATTTTTAAATTAGGCTATTGGCTGTAGTCAGTAAACATAAGAATGGAAAGTTTTTTAATATTAAGTTGTCAAAAGTTAAATTAAAAAAAGCCTGTATCAAAAATTTGATACAGGCTTTGGATCAACTAATCTTTTTTTTTTCAGATTGTAAACTGGTGGGCCTTGTTTTCAATTATTTGTTGGCCTCCTTCAAAAGTATGTATCCCCACACTTTTTAATTCAAATGATTTTAATTCTAATTTTCCGTGCAGTACTTCCAGGTTGACATTGTAACTATCCCCTTCTTTGCTAATATGCACAGTTCCCCATGCATATCCATTTGACCAGAAATGATCCCCTTGCTTAGGGGCAAATGCCATGCTTTGTTCAATTGCTGAATATTGGAAACCTGTTAAAGCCAACACACTTGCCCATGAGGCCATGGCACGTGCATAATGGTGGCCACATTCTGCCTCATCAAACGGGCTACGTTTGGCCCCATCATAACGGTTGCGGATATTGGCAATTACTTTTAGTCCTTCCTCTTCCAAGCCTTCATATAACATCCCAACTGCTGCTGTATATTCAAAGCCAGTCATTACTTCAGAGAAATATGGGAACGGGACCTTTGGGCGGCCTTTTGGCCAGCTTGCCATGAGCAATGCAGACTCATCTCCAAGGGCATATGAACGCATATTGTTGAAGTGGTCAACCAGGCTTTCCCTGTGGTTATATTTCATTATGCTCTGCAAGGTAGTTTTTACATTTTCAGCTTTTGCCAAATAGCCTAAACCACAAATGTGTGCCATGTATTGCCCAACCAATTGGTCGACCAAACAGCCTTTTGCCAATTGGAAAACAGGGTCAGTAACATCTTTTGCCCCCATCCCTGAGCGAATACCAGGTGCCACATCCTCAAGGCTTTTAGGTGGCATAACAATCTGTTCATAATATTCACCATTGAAAAGGTTTTCATCTGTCCATTTACTTCCCTTTTCATAGAGTTTTTTGCACTTTTCAGCAAATTCTTTATCACCTAAAGCATCAGCCATTTCCGTTGCTGCACGTAAAGCCCCCAAATACCAAAATTGCATTTGTGGGTTTGGGCCAAAGTATTCCACATCCATGGTATTGTGCTGGCAGCCTTCCATTACCCCATCTACATCACTATCCCAGCCACCTTTTATCCAACTGAATGCCAGTGCATTCTTTACATTTTGCCAAGAGCTTTTCAAGTATTCAGTATCTCCTGACAGTTGCCAATCACGGTACATTTTCATAATTGTACCCATTTGTCCATCAGCTGCTGCATATACCCATTGTGCATTTGCAAGTGGCAGCCCTGCCCTAAACGACATGCTCCCATTATCACGTGTAGCATAGTTGAACTCTACATCACGCATGGTTTTTGCCAAACTTCCAAAAAGAAAAGCTGTTGCTTGTTCATAGTTCCAAACATGGGTACATGAACCAGCACATGAACCATTTAAGTCCATGCATCCTTCCCAACCCATCATGTGGCCACTGGCAATCCTGAATACTGTTTGTGAACGTAAAGTGCTCAGGTTGAACAAGGCTGCCTCTTTTACAACATCTGGCAAGCCAGAACCTAAAAACGCATTGACAAACTGAAGGGATTTTTCCTCCATTTGGTTTAATTCAGGATGTACTTGCTGTATCACATCCTTTGCATCTTTATATTGGGTGGTATAATAATTCCCCACAACTTCGGAAGACCAGGCCTGGCGGTTTGGGAAATGCCAAGTAAGGTAAAACTGAAATTCTTTGGTCCCATTTGCCGGTATTTCCTGGTTAACTGCTAAAGAAGCCATGGGGTCATTATCAATTAATCCTGGTTTTTCTACCAACTTGCCATCATCACTGAAATCGTCCCAGAAGTCAAGCACTGCATTGCTCCAAGCATTATGTACACTGCTTGTCCTGTATGTTATTCCTGTTTCATTATCAGTTGTAAGTGCCATGGTGCCCCATGCAGGGTCATCTTCTGCAACTTCTCCAGGCAGAAAGTTAATCCCTGAAAGCTTCCCTTCCGAAAAGTATTCATTTTTATTTTTTATTGCCCCTTCATATGTCCTGTCACCTTTCCAGTTCAAATGAAATTTACTCCCATCTTTACCAATAAAATTCCTTATTGAACCACAAACGGAAACATTAATTGGCTTATTAGTTTTGTTTGAAACTTCGTAACGCAACACTGCAATAGGGATGCCACTTGCATCAGCATCTCCTGGCACCAAGGGGTTAAATGCTTTAATTTTTACATCAATAGGTAGGCTGTTGTCTGTTAAATTGACTACCCCAAATGGATATGCTGCATCAAATGTTGCTTTCTCAAACCTGGGAATCCCATGGTGGTCTATTGGGCGGCCTTCCATGTCTTGGTACTCATAGTCGAGCATTGGCCCCATTAATCCCTTCGTGTATTTTTGATCACCATCATTGATATGAATAGCAAAGAAAGGAGCATCATTCCCCGGAGTAACTGTACTGAAGCCTTTTCCGGGCCTGTTCATAATTTCCCAGTCAACCAGGTTACCACGGCCATTGATGGAAACAGTACCGGTTCCAATTCCTCCGATTGGCAAGGCAACTTTAGAGATGTGGTTTTCATCGTAATGTTTTAATACAGGCCAATCATTTTGAGCACTAAGCATAAAACCAAACGCCACTAAGGTGGCTGAAATTAATCCTGTTTTAAGCATTTTATTCAATATTTATTGTTAATAGTTGATTTTCTTTAATTTCCAGGTTTTCAAACCGGACAGTCACACTGCCTGCTTCCCGGGAAAAGGTTAATGGGATTTCTTTCCCGTTCAATACAGCACTTACAGAGTTTGCTTTTAAGCCCTCTTTTACTGTTACAGTAAACTGATTAAGTTTCAGTTTGCCAAAGTTAACTTTCAACTTATTTTCCTGCGTACTGCCCTTTCTTTTCTGGAAAAAGCTTCCCCAGGCCTCGGCTGAAGTAAAAGGGGTACTAAAATCTTCCGGGCTTAGTTTAGGGTTAAAAGACAATAATCCTTTAGGTCCATGGAAATCAAAGCCACATGCAGCCAGGAATACGCCATAGCTTGCCATTGAACGGCTATAGTGGTCGCCACACTCTATTTCATTATATGGGTTACGTTTTTTAGCCCCATAGCGTTCATGAACTGATTTGGTTATTGCCAAACCCTTTTCCATCATCCTTTCATTCACCATGTGCGATGCCACTTGATATTCAAACCCATTCATACACTCATCAAAATAGCCCCCAGGCCCCAGCCATGTAGGTGATTCATCTGGCCGTTTATCCATTCCTGGCACTGCCTTTTCTGAACCTCCTTTGGGCCATGTACACATAATGGTCCCTGCCTCCCCTTCAGTTGCATAAATACGTGCACCTTTTATGGGTTTATGCTGTTTTTGGTAGATAAAGGCATCAGGGGCAAAATTGTATTTCCATATGGATTCTAAGGCTGAAACAGACTCTTTTACAGGTATTACCCTTTCTGGCACACCAGCCTGAAATGCCAGGCTTTGCCCCAGCACCTGGTCTATGTGGCATCCATCATTTGAGTTAATTGCCTTAGGGTGGCTTGGGTCAGGTTTGTGGATAAAATATTCGCCATTATATAATTCTTTGACAATATTTTTTTGCCCAAGTTTTAAAATCGCATCACATTCATTTGCAAAAGTTGCATCATCCATTTCTAATGCCATAGCTTTGCCTGCTGCCAGGGAGCCAAGGTACAATGAACTAATCCATCCCATTGGCCCATACCATGAAGCATCTAAGGTATTATGCTGGCCTCCTTCCAATAAACCATCACGGTTTTTATCTTCATTGATAATGTACTGGACTGATTTTTTAATGTTCAAATAATTTCGTTTCAGGAAATCGTTGGTTGCCGACATTTTGTGTTCGCGATAGGCACGGATAATGGTTCCACAATGGCCATCATGAGCTACTGTTTTCCCATAATTCCCTGCCGTTTCATCCCTATGCCCCATGCCTCCATCTTCACGGAAACTTAAGCCATAATCGATTTCTTCACGGAGGTAACACTCAATTTCTGGGAAAATACGTGCCATTGCCTGTGTATAGTGCCACACATGTTGGCAGGTACCAGGGCAGCATTCAACACCTTCCCAACCATAAAAACGGCCATTGTTAAACCAAATAACTGTATTGGTAGCCAGGCAATCAATGGGGATAAAACTCCTGTCGAGCAACCAATAGGGCAAAGTAGAATTGTACCAAGTTTTATTCCACTGGCGTGTCTTACCAGCCAAATAAGTAAAATTGGTTTGCAGGTGTGCTGCTACCTCACTGGCCGATTGAAAACGGTTATAATAGTGGCGTTTAAGGTTTTGAATATCTTTAAGTGCCAATAATTGCCCACTTTCTTTCTTTTGCTGGTTAAGGTAGGGGAAAAACCATGTAATTGAAAAATCAATGGTTTTTGACTCACCAGGTGCCAACTCAAATCCACTTCCAATAGAACCTATGAGTGTTTGGGCAAATGATAAATTAGCCGCATTTTCCTCCTTGCCTGCATTTAATTTGTCGAATATATCAGCAGGATCTGTTTCTATTGGAATGGAAGGTGCTACTTTTTCTCCCCCATTGGCATTTAAAATTGACAAGGCCATACTTCCATAACCATGCTGGTCTTCTAATTTTTCACCAGAAGGATGTGCTGTTGCACTTTCATTAACTGAACTTAACAGAGTAAGCCTCCCTTTTACCTTTTCAACTTTATTGAGCCTTTTTCCCCAAGCAGGGTCATTGGTAAATGGGCAAACTGCATTTTCCAACCATTTGGCAATTTCAACCTTAAGGGTTTCAGAAGAGGTATTCTGAACTTTGTAAGACATAATGGTAGCAGGTAAAGCTGATTCATTGGCATCAAGAGGGATAAAGGGTGAAAATGCTTCCAGGTTTACCTGTACAGGAAAATTATCGTCCTTATATTTTACTTTTCCGATGGGATATTCACCCCTGAACTCAATATTTTCAAAGCCTTTATTATCGAGCGTCCTGACCTGTGGCCTTCCATTACTTGTTATTTTGATTACAGTACCCTGATCAACAGGACGGGTTTCCCTTGTAAAAACTTTATCAGGGTTAGCATAATGCCCCCCAAGTGTCATAGCTGCAAAACGTTGCCCATGGTCTTTCTCCCTGGAATATTCAGCTTTAAAAATATGCCAAAGCCACAAACGTCCATCCCCACCAAGGTAAAGGTGCCCACAAGCAATTCCCCCAACAGGCATCCCTATATGTTTCAACTCCCCTTCTTTAGAACTGAAAACTTCAGGTTTTCCCCTTTTAAACAAGGAATTTACCCATGTTTTGGATAGTTTTTTATCCTCAGGGACCAAGTGCTTTAGGTTTTCATAGTCAAACGGACCTGCAAACGAAGAAAGGCCTGGGATTGAAAGTGCTGTTGCCCCTAAACCCAGCATCTTTATAAAGTTGCGCCTCTCAACATGATTGTTTTCAAATACTGCTGATAGTGGTTTGTCAGGATTTTCTTGACAACCTTCCTTTTTCTTATTTTCAGCCATGGTTAGAATTTTAGGTTTATCAATATTTTATCGCCCTCTGATAACTGTTTATCCAGTTTCAAACGAATAATACCATTTTCTGCATTGTATTTATATTCTTTTGAAATACTGCCATTTATTGTTACTTCCAGATTTGCCAACTTTGCTTTTGTTTTCAGCTCAATTGTTTTTAAAGAGAGAAATCCATAGTTGAGTTCCAAAGAGTGCACTTGGAAATTTTGCCCCACTTTCTGCGAATATGCCCCCCAACCTTCAGCAGTAATAAAGGCTGATTTAAAATTATCTGGATTAATTTTTGGGTCAAAAGAAATTTCCCCATTTGGCCCATGGTATTTAAAGCCAGAAGCACTAACAAATGCCCCATAGCTTGACATTGCCCTGGTGTAATGGTTTCCATATTCAACTTCATTGTATGGATTTCTTTTAGAAGGGCTATACCTGTCATGGATAGCTTTTATAATTTCCAATCCTTCGTTAGCCAAACCTTCTGCAATCATATGTGAAGCAGCCTGGTATGTAAAACCAGTCATGCACTCACTAAAATATCCCACTACCAGTTTTTCCCACTCATTTTTAATTTTACCTGGTGCTTTTTCCTCTCCCCCATTTGGGAAAGAACACATTACCGTGCCTGCCTCATCACCTTGGGCATAAAAACGCACTGGTTTAATTTTGGCTGTTTTTAAATAGCCGCCAATATTTTTTTGGAAGCTGTATTTGTGGATGGCTCCTAATGCACTTTTGGTTTCTTTTTGGGGCAATACCCTTGGCAAACCAGCCTGGGTTGCCCACGATTGTCCAAGTACCTGGTCGATATGGCAACCAATATTTGAATTAGGTGGCTCTGGGTTTTCAGGGTCTAGCAAATTGATAAAGTATTCACCATTAAAAAGTTGCCCTGGAATATTTTTGTACCCCATTTGGGAAATATTTTTACATTCTTTGGCAAAACGCTTGTCCCCCATTTCCAAGGCCATAGCCTCACCTGCTTTTAATACTGCGTTATAAAGGCTGCTTATCCAAGCAATTTTACCATACCACATCCTATCCAGGGTATTGTACTGGATACCTTCCAGGATACCATCAGCTTTGCCTGTTCTTTCTTTGTCGTGATCGATCATGTACTGAATACTCTTTCTGATCTTTTCCCAATTGCTTTTCAGAAAAGTATTATCTGGAGACATGGTATGTTCACGGTATGCCCTGAGGATTGTACCTGCATGGCCGTCAACAGCATAACCACGCCCATCATGCCGTCCCATATTACTTAACTCGCCACGGTAAGCAATTACCCCATCACCTTTATATGATAGCCCAAAGTCTATTTGTCCCCTCAGCTTCCTTGCCAGGTTTGGGAACACCCTTCCCAAAGCTTGTTCATAATGGAAAACATGTGTACAGGTGCCATGCCCCAGGTAAACCCCTTCCATGGCATAAAAACGCCCTTCATTATCAGGGTCGTCCGTAATATCATCCAATAAATAACATGAGGTGGTTGATAATGTACCAGTATTCACAAAAGTACGGTCGAGAAACCAGGTAGGGAGTGATGAGTTATACCATGTTTTAACCCATTTTTTTGTGGTAGACGATAATTGCTGAAAGTTATCAACCATATAATCAGCAACACCTGCAGAAGAAGAAAAGTTACTGCTATAGTTATACCTCAAATTTTCCCTGCCTTTTAAATGATGGAAGCCACTTTCAGCCCTATGCAAGTTTGGATAATACCATGATAAAATAAACGATACTGTTTTTTCTTCAGTTGGTTCCAGTTCAACCACATCGCCAACTGCTCCGATAAGTTTTGTCCCCAATTTAACCTCGGCCTCTATTTTGTCCGATTTTTGAACATCGGTTAAGTTGTAGTCAATGTCATGAGGGGTACTTGGTGTTGCCCATCCCTTTTCAGGGTTTAAAAGCGTTAACGACATGTTCCCCCCATCTGGCATTTCAGATAAGCCATTGCCTTTGGCACTGCAATATAGCTGAAGGTTATCGCCCACTTTTTGAACCTTGTTAATATGCACACCTTTGTTTTGGCCAATAGTAAAATAATTAGCTGTGTTTTGCAGCCATCCAAACAGTTCTGCCTCTATCTTTTCCTTTCCTGTATTTTTTACGGAATACTCCATAATTACGGCAGGGAAAGCCGACTCGGTGTAATTGGTCGGGATAAAAGGTGTGTAGGCTTTTAACCGGACCTCCAGAGGAAACCCCTGCTCTTTATAGGTAACATTGCCAATGGGGTATTGCCCATTAAAAGAGATATCTGTAAACCCTCCTGTACGAAAAGCTTTCACGGTAGGTGTGATTGCCCCTTTAACCCTGATGGCAAACCCCTGGTCGAACCTATTGTCCTGCACCATGGGGTTAAGGTAAAACTTATCGCCAGGCCCACCGGGCTTAACTCGCTGGATATTGAATATGTCCCAATACCAGAGTTGCCCATCGCCACCCAAATAAACCTGCCCGGAGCCAATTCCCCCTACGGGCATGCCAATGTAATTTAACTTATCGGTTTCAATGGCAGAAACTAAACCTACAAAAAGAAATAGCAGGAAAGTAAAAAATGTACGTCTCATGATTACTGCTTAAAATAATTTATTATTTACGAATGTAGTTATTGGTGCCGTATAAGCAGGGTTTCAAATCATGCATAGAAGTATAATTATTGTGCAAGAAAAGGGAATGTAATACAACATCCCCCTCTTATCTACTTATAATTCTATTATACTATAGAGCGAGCTGTTGAATATGAATTACATGTTGTGGCAAAAGATGCACTCAACACAACGATAAATAAATGAACTTACCCCGCTGCAAGCAGACGGGGTATCATTTAAGGGATTATCCATACTACCACCCTATGGATTAATCCAATAAATCAATCTCAGCAATGGTTGCTGATGTTGTTCCACCAGCCCCATTTAGCATTTTGATTTTCACGTATTTTGCATTCACTATTTTCCCAAAACGAACTGTTCGGGGTGTTGGGTCATTTATCAGGTTTCCAAGATCAAACGTTTTAATATCATCCCATTCTTCCCCGTCATTACTGATGCTGAACGTTCCTTTTTCGATCAAACCTTCTTTGAAATCAACAGGAGGTGTATAAATAAACCCACTGATTGGTTCTGCCTTTTGGAGGTTGATTATCAGAACAGGGAGTTCTTTGCCGGAGTTCCAGAATGTTGACACATCACCATCAATAGCTAAGTTAGCGGTATATTTTTCATCGCTAAAACCGGCATCAACTGTCCAGTCTTTCTTTATGATCCCAAATTCTGCTTCGGCTAAACTTCCTGCCTGGCCTTTATCAAAAGCCCTTGCTTTTACCTCACCCGATGGGAGGACAAATGGTTGCGTATATACCTTTGATTGAGCGGTAGGCCCTGTTCCATCAATGGTATAGCGGACAACAAGCTTATTCATCAGGTTCTTTTGGAAATCAATGCCATGCTTTTTCCATGAAAAATTATCTTTTTTAGCCTCAATGGTCACCTGGCCATCCAAACCCCTCCTAATACTTAATTGAGGGGGGCGCGGTGTATAATAATGTGCTGAAACTTTAGAAACGGACGGATCACTGCGACCTTCAACGACCCTTAAACGAAGCTTTTGGGTTGTTACTTCAGGAAATCTCAGTATCCTTTTATAACCTACCGAAGTTGCTTCTGCCACTTGTTCCCACGTTCCATTCAGCCAGGCATCCAACGCATGCTTTTCAATCCGTTGCCCTTTTAGATGGATGGCTTCCTGTAGCATAAAACGGTTTAGCGTTATGGGTTTGGGTAAATCAATTTCAAACTTACCGTTTCCGTTTTTAGCTAAAACATAAGAATTTTCATTATTATCAAGGATCGGGCTTTCCCCTTTGGCATTGGCCAGTAAATCTGTTCCGTAGGTTTCCCTGATTCGTTTACCCACCTCTTTTAAAACACGTACGTCTTCATCAGAAAAACGCCCTTTACGGTTTGGCGGGACATTCAGTAAAAAAGTTGAGTTACCACCAACAGCACGTTCGTAAATATCAAATACATCATCTGCACTACGGACCCGCTGCTTATCCTCATCACGGTAAAACCATCCTTCCCTTATTGATGTATTGGTTTCTGCTGGCAGGTAATGCAGGTACTTTGCCTTAAAAAGTTTCTCCCGGCTACCCCAATCCCCGTGCATATCCGGAAAACTATTTGCCAGGGCAGGGTCTTCATCAAAAGTAACGACATCCCATTCGGATTCCCTTGTCCCCCCGGACTCATTTCCACACCAGCGCACATCTTCCTTACCAAAAATAACCGCCTCAGGGGCCAGCGTTTTTATTAGCTTTTTCCACGCGAAATAATTGTATTCCTGGCCTCCTTTACGTTTAGGGTGCGCACCGTCAAACCAAACTTCATGGATTGGCCCATATTCAGTAAGCAGTTCAAATAACTGGTTCAGGAAATATTCGTTGTAATCATCTACCTTAAACTTAAAGGTCGTTTTATTGGCAAACGGGCGGCCTTCAACCGGACGGGGGATGATCCGCTCAGTGTATTTACTTAAATTCCCATAAAGCCCATTCTTATTTTCAATCTGGTACAGATCGGCCGGTGACAGGTAAACCCCAAGCTTTAAGCCATATTTCTCACACGACTTTGACAACTCTTTAAGGATATCCCCTTTCCCGTTCCTAAAAGGCGAAGACATCACCCCATGTTGGGTATAACGGCTTTGCCACAAACAAAAACCATCGTGGTGTTTGGCCGTGAATACGATTAACTTCATGCCCGCATCTTTTGCAGTGCGGCACCATTGGTCAGTATCCAGCTCCTGAAGATCAAAAATTTTGGGGTCTTCAAAACCATCACCCCATTCTTTTCGGGTGAAAGTATTAATCCCAAAATGGATGAAACAATTGTATTCCAGTTTCTTGTATTCATACTGATTTTTGGTCGGCAACACATTGGCAGCCTTCTCAATAATTGTCTCTTTTGAGTCTCCTGGCTCAACTTTAATCGTCCGTTGTGCCTTTAGGCCAGTGACTACAAAAAGAGCCCATACTGATAGAATAAATAGCTTTTTAATCATCATATATAATTATAATTTACAGAATAAAACTTTTCTGCCATTAGGCAGCTTTATAAAAATGGAGCTAAGCAACTTTAGAGTAGAATTACCTTTTTATACCATTTTATAGACAAATTTACCCACAAAAATCAGTGGTATAATGCCGATAGATGTTTAATACTCAATAATAAACGAAGTGAAATTAGTGAGTAAAATTAAACACTAATCGGTATTACTTCAAATTATCTACCCCTCAATTACACCCCGTATGGAAAACCTTTAGTGCCGGTACGGTTTTCTTTAAAAATTTGAATCAAGGTTTTGCCGAAAGTGAATATCCCTTTTGGTACTCCTGTGTAGCAGACCTTTCATTATTCATCTGGTTCCAATACCATTCTGAATAGCCGGATGCTCCAATATTAGCCTTTTTAGGGGCCCATGCCGGAACAGCATATAGTTCCGTTCCCAGTACATACTTAAACCTATCTTATCATTTAAAAACCATTTTGGTGCTTTATGCTTTGTTTTTTCATCACCCCTGGTCCACCGTCATATTTATGATTGTATTTCAGGAATTGATTCAGTCCTTATTTTTCAAAGGGATAAAAACAGTCTCTAAATTTTATTTTGTAACGCTAAACACGCGCTCATCCATTTTGGCATTTCTGATTTCTTTCGACTGCAAAGGAGGCAAATTACTGCTTGGCTTATCGAGATAAAAATAAGCCACGGCACTAAAATCGTCGCTACGGTACCAGGTAGTTGGTATCCCTGAAGGAAAATCGTCGCTATCCAGCTCCGGCGGGTTTTCCATGTCAAGGTAGCGCTTTGAAGCATTCAATCCATCTTTTTCAATATACGACCATAGCGGATAAATCTCCTGCCCTTTCCTGCGGATTTCCAGCATTTTTGATTTTACAGTGTTGCCAATCTGTTGGATGGTTACCCGGCAATCTTCGTGAAAATAAACAGGGTCAATGGTGTGGTAGCGATAAAATGAATACAGGTCATTTTTTTTATCAGAAACCAAACATCCCTGAATCCGGTTATAGAATATACCTTGTTCCCAGCCCGAACCAATATAATCTTCAGTTCCTGTACCAACTAAAGTGGCATATTCATTATCTCCATCAAGGTAAATCTTAACTTCCCCTTCACCAAACCAGGTTCCGTTGTACACTTTGTTCCCGATAACACCAATGTGGGTACCAATATAGCGTCCACTGCCTTCCACCTTAGGAAGTATTTCAAAATCTTCCCCAAGCGTGGTGTTTAAGTCCCTGTGCCAGTAAGCATGGAAATAAAGCATATCATCATCATGCTTAGGTACTTTCAGGAAATTTATTTTGTAATAAAAATGAATCACTCTATCGGTTTGATTGACCATCTCAATCCTCGCTGCTTTCCGGTATGGCATGGGCACAAATGAGTTTTGCGACCGCCCCTCAGGGTTGGCAAACAGCTCTGATTCAAAAGGACGGTAAATACTCAGTGCATTCCCAAAAAATTCAACAAAAGGCACAGACACTGCAGGTTTATCGGCATCGTCCCAGTAAATATTCATAATCACATTGCGCCGGGCATAAGTGTCCCAATACATTACATTTGCCGACCACATTTTTGTTATTATCCCGGCACCTTTTTGATCAAAGATTAC
>JANQHI010000043.1 GCA_028282705.1 Prolixibacteraceae bacterium
TGTGAGAGGACCGCATCCAGTGAGGTTTCCTTTAACTGAAACATTGCTCCTGTTGCAGGGTCAATGATTAACATTCCTACTATTCCCCCAATTAGAAGGTTTCCCCAGTACCACCCGTCAATAGAGGCAGAGATTGAATAAGTTTTTGTTGAATAGCCTTTTTTTGAAAACTCAACATTATAAATAGCTTTTTTCAAAAAGCCCTTATTTGCTTTTAGGTTTGCAATTGCTGGTGTTTCACCCACAAAAACCTGAACCCCGTCACGGTTTTTAATAACTACGCTTGCTTTGTCCGGAGTGCTTTGGAGTTGGACAGGATAGGTACTTGTACTAAGAATTGAAGCACAACTTTGAATTAAGAAAAATAGAACTGTTGCCTGTGCAACCAATACAAATTTTTTCATAATAATTGATTTTTATTTTGCCCCAGCCCCAAAGACAGTTTATGATTGATTACAAAAAAAGCGTGGGACTTAACTTATCTGAAGTCGAGGTTCTCGCAAAACCTACCAGCCAAATAAGTATAGCCCACGCCATAGCGTGAACGTTTGACTTATTATTCCTGACTGGTTTTGAAATTTGCGAGATTTCGACTCCAAGAATAAAAGCTAACGCTTTATATTTTTAATATTTTAAATCAATACAGTTTCTATACCATATGTTCTTTTTTTATTTCGGTTTTAAAGTTAAGCAAATTATTGTATCCGATTGAGTTTTATGTTTGCATTTTAATGTTCAAATACATGTTATCCCTTTTTGGGTTGAGCAAATTCTTTTACAATTTTTCATTATGAGCTAGCTGGGTTGTATAAATTGCAAATGTGCTTGGCTGTGAGCGTTGGTTATTTTTTATTAGCAAGTCTATCAAGTATTAAAGATAAATCTTGATTAATTTCAATTTTCGGAATAATGAGGATTTCTTCCTTTTCCTTAAAAAAATAAGAATCATTCTCTAAATGAGCTAAATCAATTATCCGAGTAAAAATTTTATTCTTTTGAGAAGCTGAAAAAGCTTTAAAATGACCCAAAGATAGCCATTCTAATATTAATTCCATTTTAAGTTCAAATTCGTTTGATTTAACCGACCATTCTGTATTGAATTGGTACTTTTCAAAGCCAACTTCATTTTTAATCAATAAATTTTCAATCTCATTTATTTCGAATCTGGAATCATTAAAATGAGTATCTATTAATTGTTTTAAAGTTGCTAAAAAACTATCAGAGGCATTTGAAAATAAAACCACCTTGCCATCCTCTGCCAAACTATTGAATACTTTGATTATCGAGTTTGTATCTTGAAATGCAAAAATACTATGTATCAGAAAAATCAAATGGTATTTAGAATCTTTAGAATAATTCTCAAATAATTGATTGAAAATACTGACCTCGACAAATGGATTATTTTCCAGTAGTTTAATTTTTGCTTGTTTACAAAATTCCTTAGATTGCTCTATTAAATCCAATGACAGTTTTTTCTTATTATCATAGTTTTTCAAAAAAGTTCCAATTTGAATAAGTCTTTTGGCATCGCCACCTCCAATATCACAAATATTAATATTTTCTGTCTCAGGTAGAAATCTCCTTAAAATGTTTTTATTGAAATAAGAAATTAGAGAATCATTTTGAGAGTAAAGAATTTCTTTAAAGGCATTGTAACTTTTTGTCCCAAAAACTGTTTGCAAATATTTTTTATATTCTTCTTTTACAGATTTCATTCTACAAATATTTTATAATAATTTTCTTTAATGGCTTTTCTATTTTGCTCACGCAAATGTTTAAAAGCAAGGCTATTGCAATCATTAATAAAACACCTGTTAAAACTAGTGAAATGTCAAAAAGACCACTTGCAACTAATATTAGGTGTCCAAGACCTGCATTTGAGCTAATATATTCTCCTATGAATGCACCCAATAAAGCAAAGCCAACGTTTATTTTAAAGGCACCAATAACCCATATTATCGAAGATGGGACAACAATTTTTCTGAAAATTTGAAACTTCGATGCTTTATATGTTTTCAATAGCTTGATGTAGTCTGGATTCACATCTGATGCTCCTGAATAAGCCTGAAAAAGTGCTATGAATAGTGTGGAAAATACTGCCATCATAATTTTTGAGTACATCCCCGTTCCAAACCAGATTATCATAAGTGGTGCTAAGGCAAAAATTGGTGCAGAACCAAGAGCAATTATATAGGGTTTTGAAATTTTAAATAAAGTATTAGAAAACCACAATGAAAGCCCTATTAATGTGCCAAAAATATTTCCGATGATGAAACCGATAACGGTTTCTGTGAATGTTACAAAAAAATCCTTGATTAAAGTACCATCAATCGTTTTTGATACTAAATATTTAAATATTTCTGATGGTAATCCATAATAAAAAATAAGTTCTTTATTCCCACGAAAAAGCAATTCCCAAATTAAAACGAAAACAACAATTGGTAATAAACGATATATAATTAATTTATTGAATTTCATCTAATTTAAATACTTTAATTCCTTGCTGATTTCTGTGAAATAATCTATGAACTTATAGGACTTCCTATACTCGATAGGATTTTTTTCGACTCCGCCAAAATTAATAGGAATGGTCTTTTTTATTGAAGTAGGTTTGTCAGATAATATTATAACTTCATCTGATAAAACAATTGCATCCTCTATATCATGTGTAACAAGTAATACCGTTGCTTTTTTATCTTTTTGGTATTTAAGTAATTCTTTTTGAATACGAATTTTAATATCGAAGTCCAGATTTGAAAAAGGTTCGTCAAGTAAAATAAGATTTGGACTTGGCAATAAAGTTCGTATCAAAGCAGCCCTTTGTTTCATCCCACCAGATAATTCCTCGGGGTAGTAATTTTCAAATCCACTTAATTCAAATGATGAAATGTATTCTCCAATTTTATCATTATCATTTTTAAGTATTTCAAGACCAAGCTTTACATTTTCTTTTAATGTTCTCCATGGCAATAATAAATCTTCCTGAAACATATAACCAATATTGTTATGCCCAAGAGAAACACTTGATTCATTGCTTGTAATTAGTCCTGAAATTATATTGAGTATGGTTGTTTTCCCACAACCACTTGGTCCTATAAAAGTAATGATTTTATCTTCTATGTTCTCAATGAGAATATTGGAAATGACTAGATTATTTGAGCTATTATATGAGAAGTTTTTAATATCTATCATAGCCTTTCAATAATATATTTAATTTTAGCATCGAGTTCTTTACTTCCATTATTTTCTGTTTTAAGTAACATGTCTTCAATATCGTGCTGTATTGTATCTCTAAGTTGGCTGATGTTATCACCATCTTTGAAATATAGTTCTAATTCCGTTGGATAGAAGTTATTTGACATATCTAGTGTAATATTCTCTCGTGATTTTGCTAGATAAAAATTGTCTGGTAAAACTTTTAGTGTTTCGTCGTGTACCCTTGAAAGTAGATTCTTTTTTTCTTCTGGGTCTTGAAGTGAAAGTATATTATGTGTTTTATAAATTCCAAGTTTTAAAGCTCTCAAAAAACGAAGAACTCCTACAGGATTTAACTGAATGCAACGTTTTGTAGTTACGATTGCAGTAAACACCTTATTTTTGTGATTGAGTTTGTCATGAGGAACAAGGAAATACTCTGCATCTTCTGCTTCACTTTCCGCTTTTAATATCTTTGCAGCAACAGATTTCTCTGGTTCAGTTAAAAAAAGGTAATCATATGAACGGAATAATTTTATTATCTGATCTGGTAATGAATCTGTCTCTGTTGCATCATTGGGCGTATGAAGTGCAATGCTTAATAAAGTTTGAAATGCCAATAAAAAATGCTCGTTGTCTATGAGATTTTTTATATGTTCTTTTACCTCACTTAATTCTGTTGTTTTGCTAAAATCCAAATTACTAAAATTCTCAGAAATGAATTTCTCAATTGAAACTTCTTCGATTTCATTCATTTTCAAATTACAATCAACACCAGTCAAGTATTTTGTTGCAACATCGTATGTTGTACTTTCTGTTCCATAAAACAAAACTTTTGGTTTATAGTTATCTTCATTGCTTATAACTTTCTTTTCAATACACCAAATTGGAGTACCGACAATTAAAGGGGCTAAAAAAATAAGGTCATTTTCTTGAATGTCTTGTTTAAACTCATAAGCAAATTTAGGGTCAGTAATGGAAATACTAATTCCATCATTTAATTCTAGGATAGCATTTTTATCATTTCGTTGGTTGACAGTAGTCAAATTTAAATGTTGTTTGTTGAAAAATCCGTATGATTTTGCAACAAAGAATGGTATATGAATAAAAAAGTCATACATGTTTGTAACACGGATTGGAACTTTCTTTGGAGGCTCAAAAGTCCAAGCCGCAACATCTTGCATGGTTGTATAAATATTATCAGATTTTTGAATTAATTTCTTTTGGGATGTATTAATAATTTCCAAACCATGATATGCCAAGAAAGGATAACTAACTACACCGAGGATTAGTATGGCTAAACTAATTATCGTTAACCATAAGCCTGGGATTTTTCTTTCGCTAGGTTTGTGTTTTAATAAGTTTAATTCATTGTCTAAATATTGAACAATATTATAATTTGTTAATTGCGCTGAATTGTTTTTAATTATGGTGTCAATTTTATTTATTGCAATACCATTTTCATTAAAGACAACTTTCTGCAATAGTAAACAGCTGTCTTTGACAATAGGTGAAAAATAAATAGCATTAACTTGACTTGGCTGTTCAGAAGCAATCCTAAAGCTTGAAGTTAAGCTTATTATACCAATTACTAAACTAATAAGGAAAAAAAGCAAAGGAAGAAAAGTAAAGACTATTTTTCCCGATAACTTTTGACCAAGCTTTTCTTTAATTTCGGTATCAAACCCACTCATATAAACTAAATCAATTGTTTAGGTACAGAATTTCTTTTGGCATTTCTTTTAAATCACCAACGTCAATTCTAGTTTGAAGAAGTTTTTCCCAAGAGTCTTTATTTACTTTAGCATGAGGTGGAATGCAGCCAGAGTCAATTAAACGTTTAAGTGCCAAACGCACTACTTCTTCTTCTAAATCAGGTAATTGTTTTTTGGCAATTTCTAAAGCTCCTTCAAAATCATTTTGGATATACTGTAATGAATTCTCATAAGCCCTAACAACTTTCTTAATTAACTCTGGGTTTTCGTCAATTAATTTTTTTGATGTCATTAATCCTGTAAATGCTAATGAACCCCATGCTTCTGGATATGAGAACACAACTTTGCCTCCTTGTAACACAACTTGTGATACATTAGGTTCAATTGTTTGGGCAATGTCTGCTCGTTTATTCTTTAAAGTCGCTAACTCTGTCCCAAAAGGAACTTCTATGATTTTAGTACCTTTTCCTAATTCCAGACCTGCTTTTAAAGCTAGTTGTTTTTGAACTACATAAGAAGTATTAGGGTTTGGATAGGTGGCAACAGTTTTATTTTTAAAACCAACTGGGTCAGAAAATTTCTGCATGGTTGTATCAAATGTAACTCCCCAAATAGCAACTCTATCTACTGCCATTACAATAACTCTACCTTCCCAACCCTGTTCATTAGCTATAGCCACAAAAGCAGGGTCGCCTTGTGCGAATTGAGCATTTCCGCTGGTTAATGCTGAAAATGCTTGTGCATCACCACCTGCTGTCTCAATTTTTACATTAAGACCTTCTTTTTCAAAAAATCCTTTGTCTTTCGCAACATACAATCCGATATACAATAGATGCTGAAAAGCTTGGCTTATTACAATAGTTTGTTTTTCTTCCGATTTCTTTTTTGCGGTATTCCTACAGCTCTCCAAAGAAATAAATGATAACAACACAATTGGAATCAGTAAAGCACTTAATATTTTTTTCATAATATTTTGTTTAAATCATTTACAATCATAATTATCAAAAATAGTAAAATCATTCGAGAGAGGGATAAGATTGCACTTATTTACAAATTTTGACAGTGTGGCATGTGCGATTTGTAAATGTGTGCAATGTGCGTGGGCTTCCCTAATTGCCCCATAGGGCAAAAGTGGGTCGGCAAAAACAAAATCTTCATCGAAGCAGTCATTTTTCTCTTTTTGGTTTAGTATATCGTTAATTTATGGTTCTATCTCTCTTTTTTAACCTTGCAGGTAACTTGTTTATATGCACAATTGTGTTTATTTCGCTTATAGTTATTTTTTTTATTGCGTTTTACACACCAATATGGTATATAAAGCGCAACTGTTGGCTAAATATCACCTGATGGTATTGAAATTTTGTTTCATCTTATTGCTTTATGTTGAGGTAACCTTTAAATTTCTATGGAATCTATTACTTAGGGCTTGCGTGCCAAGGTTACCATTTAAAATTTTCCCTGAATTTAGCAAAAGATCGGAAATACAACAAGTTTGTTGGTTATAAGTTTTGAGCCATGAGGTATGATGGGGAGCACAGATAAAAAAGGCCTTCCTTAAACAGAGAAGGCCTTTTAAAATATATGGATTGGTTTTTTTATTCCTCAGTCGGGATTGAATAATCCATTGCCGCCATGCGCTTGTATGAATTATACCTCCACTTGGCATTTACTTCAGCAGCTGTAAATAGCTCATCAGCGGCTTCAGGGAATGATTTTTTCAGTGAAGTATACCTAACCTCACCATTCAGGAATTCCTGGAATTTGCTCCAATCCGGGACTTTAGAATCCAATTGGAATGGGTTTTTACCTTCTTCTTCAAGAAGTGGGTTAAACCTGAACATTTGCCAGTAACCTGATTCAACTGCACGTTTTTCTTCAGCTTGTGATTGCCCCATGCTGCCCCGCAGACCATGATTGATACATGGTGAATAAGCAATAATAATGGACGGGCCAGGATAAGCTTCAGCTTCTTTTAATGCTTTAAAGAATTGTGCCTGGTTAGCACCCATTGCTACCTGTGCAACATATACATAGCCATAAGACATCATCATTACACCAAGGTCTTTTTTCCTGATCCTCTTGCCAGATGCAGCAAACTTAGCAACAGCCCCAACAGGTGTAGCTTTTGATGATTGCCCTCCAGTGTTTGAATAAACCTCAGTATCCATTACCAGCACATTTACATCCTGTCCTGATGCCATTACATGGTCAAGGCCACCATAGCCAATATCATAGGCCCAACCATCACCACCAAATACCCATACTGATTTTTTAACCAGGTATTGTTTCAACCCAGCAATGTCTTTGGCATATTGGCTGTTACTTTTTGATATAGCCTCAATTACCTTGGCAGAAGCAATTACAGAACCCTGTGCATTGTCTTTTGCATCAATCCATTCCTGGAAGGCTTCTTTTTCAGCATCAGTGGCACCATTTGAAAGGGCTTCTTTCATTACCATTTCAATCCTGTCGCGCTGGGCAGTAATACCCTCAGCAAACCCAAAGCCATACTCAGCATTGTCTTCAAACAATGAGTTAGCCCAAGCTGGCCCATGCCCTGAATCTTTATGCTTACAGTATGGGGTAGAAGGGGCTGAACCACCATAAATTGAAGAACAGCCAGTGGCATTGGCTACCATCATCCTTTCACCATATAATTGTGAAATAAGTTTTACATATGGAGTCTCACCACAACCAGCACAAGCTCCCGAGAATTCAAATAGAGGCTGGGCAAACTGTGAGTTTTTCACTGACTTAAACTTGTCAACCACAGTTTCTTTTAATGATACTTTCTCAGCCATGTAGTCCCAACGTTCAATTTCGTGGCGCTGGGTATCCAATGGCTTCATTATTAATGATTTTTCTTTTGATGGGCATATATCAGCACAGTTTCCACAGCCTGTGCAGTCGAGCACACTCACCTGTATTTTAAAGTTCAAACCATTAAATTGCTTGGCTGGGGCTGCTTTTTTAACCACTATCCCTTCTGGTGCAGCTTCATATTCCTCATCTGTTAACAGGAATGGGCGGATAGCTGCATGTGGGCATACATAAGAACATTGGTTACATTGTATACAGTTATCAGGCACCCACTCAGGTACATTTACTGCAATGCCACGTTTTTCATATTGTGAAGTACCTTGCTCAAATGTCCCATCTTCATACTCTACAAAAGTTGAGACAGGAAGGTCATCACCTTTTTGCGCATTGATCACATCTACAAATCCTGTAATGTATTCAGGGCGGGCACCATTTACTTTTTCATCTTTGCCATCAAGTTTTGCCCATTCAGCGGGGACTTCTACTTTGTGTACATGTACTCCTCCAGCTTCAACTGCTGCATAGTTCATATTTACAATCTTTTCACCTTTACGCCCATATGACTTCACAATGGCTCTCTTCATTTCATCAACAGCCATTTCATAAGGGATAACACCTGTGATGTTAAAGAATGCAGATTGCATGATGGTATTGGTACGTGTACCCAGGCCTATATCTTCCCCTAATTTTGTACCATTGATGATATAAAACTTAATATCGTTTTCAGCCATGTATTTCTTCATGGAATTTGGCAACTTCTCTTTGGTTGTTTCCTTATCCCAAATAGAGTTTAGAAGGAATGAGCCACCTTTCTTAAGGCCTTTTAATACATCATATTGATAGATGTATGCAGGCACATGGCAGGCAACAAAGTCGGGAGTGGTAACAAGGTATGTTGATTTGATTGGTTTATCCCCAAAACGAAGGTGTGAACAGGTAAAACCACCTGACTTTTTTGAATCATACTGGAAATACCCCTGGCAATATTTGTCAGTTGCTTCACCAATGATTTTGATGGAATTCTTGTTTGCACCAACAGTACCATCAGAACCTAACCCATAAAATTTAGCCTGGTAAGTACCTTCAGGAGCTACATTGACCTCTTCCTTTAAAGGTAACGATTTGAATGTCACATCATCTACAATACCAATGGTGAAATCAGTTTTTGGCTCATTCATTTCAAGGTTTTCATATACAGCCATAATTTGGGATGGGGTAGTATCTTTTGACCCTAATCCGTAACGCCCACCTACAATGAGAGGGGCATTTTCTTTCCCATAGAACAGTGATTTTACATCAAGTAGTAATGGTTCTCCTTCTGCTCCAGGTTCTTTAGCCCTATCAAGTACTGCAATCCTTTTTACACTTTTTGGTAAAACATTCATGAAATATTTTGCTGAGAATGGGCGGAACAAATGCACAGTCAATAACCCAATTTTCTTGCCTTGTGCTGCTAAATAATCAATGGTTTCGCGGATGGTTTCAGTAACTGAACCCATTGCTATAATGATATTTTCAGCATCTTCAGAGCCATAATAGGTAAATGGGTGGTATTCCCTCCCAGTTACTTTTTTGATTTCCTGCATGTATTTTTCAACAATGTCAGGGACTGCATCATAATATTTATTTGAAGCTTCTTTAGCCTGGAAGAATATATCTGGGTTTTGAGCAGTACCCCTGGTTACAGGATGTTCAGGGTTAAGAGCCCTGTCGCGGAATTCCTGCAATGCTTTCATATCTACCAAAGGCTTCATATCTTCCATTTCTATGGCTTCAATTTTTTGCACCTCATGTGATGTGCGGAAACCATCAAAGAAAGCCAGGAATGGTATCCTTGATTTGATAGTAGCCAAGTGGGCTACACCTGCTAAATCCATTTCTTCCTGGACTGAACCTGATGCCAACATAGCAAACCCAGTTTGACGTGCAGAATAAACATCGCTGTGGTCGCCAAAAATAGAAAGGGCATGCCCTGCAATTGCCCGGGCACTAACATGAAATACTGTGGGAAGTAATTCACCTGCAATTTTATACATGTTAGGGATCATCAACAATAACCCCTGAGATGCTGTATAAGTTGAAGTTAATGCACCTGATTGCAATGCACCATGCACAGCACCTGCAGCACCTCCTTCACTTTGCATCTCTGCCAGGCGCACAGGCCTGTCAAACATATTTTTCTTACCAAATGCTGCCCATTCATCAACATATTCTGCCATTGTTGATGAAGGTGTGATAGGGTAGATACATGCTACCTCGCTAAACATGTAACTCATATATGCTGCTGCATAATTACCGTCACATGTGATGAATTTTTTTTGTTTTGCCATTTTTCTTATTTGTTAATTCTTGATATTTGATACTTGTTACTTGATATTAGATACTAGATTCTGGATACTGGATATCATTCAATTTGAATATTTCTAATGTATTCTATCTCTGGTTCTTGCAATTCATTATGTTTTACCTGGACAGCTTGTATAAATTTGTTTATCTTTTTTCCCAGTGTAATAATTAAGTACTTCAACTTTTTAAAAATTTCCTTGTTTTTTAATGACCCAGTGCTATATAAATTTTCCAAATGATCAAATGTCTCATCATTTGATGCCAATGCATTTATTAAGAATTTTATGAAATCCTTTTTGTAAACACGCCTGCCATAGCCTTCTTCTATAATTAATGGCTTAACAGATTTTGAAGAACGCCTGATCTGGTTCCCTTCTTCATACATTTCAAATGAAGGTAGCTCTTCCAATGTCATTTTGTGGATATTAATGACCAGTTCATTTGCAATTTGCCATATTTCCAATTTTCTATAGGACATCAAAATTGTTTACATTCATTATCCTTCTTATCTTCTTTCTTTATCAGCTTGCCCAGCCCTCTCTAGCATCTAATATCTAGCCTCTAGCATCAATATAAAAACCCAAATAACCACAGTGGTATTTTATTTCCTTCTCCAACTTCAATCATATCTGAAGCAGCATAAAGTTCTTTGCTTGCCTCAATCTTCCGGCCTCCTGCAATAAATTTATATGTGTCATTGACCAGGAAATCAGCATTCATAGCACTGCTTATATGGTGCAATGAGCCTACCTGGTTAAAGAAAAAGGTGCTTCTTAAATTGTAATTTTCAACATTTTGGGGGGCTATAGCATGTTGGAGGTTTGAATTATGCAGGAAAATCCTGTCTGGTTTTTTCAATTGGTCCTCATCTCCATTATTATAAAGCAAGTTAATAAGCTTGGCATTCTTTAAGTACCTCAGGTAATTCATAACTGTTGCCCTTGACGTTTCTATTTCATTAGCCAGCTTGCTTACATTAGGTACCAGTGGGGTTTCTGCTGCAATGATGTGCAATAGTTTCCTAAGTTTAGATAAATACTTAACCTCTACCTGGTTAAGGTAGGGGACATCAATTTCAAGGGCCAGGTTGATATGCTTTAACAGGCTGTTCATATAGAAATTTGGGCTATCAATAAAATAGGGGTAATAGCCTGATTTTAAGTATTCGCTAAAATAAGCCAAAGGTTTTACAGAAGAAGTAATTTCTGTAGCTAAACTTACATGGTTTTTAATAATTTCTTCAAATGAAGCAACTTTGAAATTTTTATTGGTTTTATGATTCAGGTATTCCCTGAAAGACAACCCATCTAAATGGTAAATATTGACAATGCCTTGCAGGTCAGGGTTCCCTTCAGCAACCCTTAATACTGGTGAAGAAGTAAAAATTATTTTCAGGTCTGGTATCTCTTCATAGCATTTCCTTAGTTCTTCAGACCATGTGGGGTATTTTTGAATCTGGTCAAAAAACAGGACTTTACCTCCTAGTTTTGAAAATTCATCAGCAAAAGAAAAAATTTTCCTTTTTGTAAAATAAAAATTATTCAGGTTTATGTACAATACATCCTGGTCATTTAAATATTTTTGCTTGATGTGATCAAGGATGAATGTGGTTTTGCCAACACCCCTGAAACCCTTTATGCATATCAGCCTTTGCGACCAGTCAATATGCTTAAGAAGTTCCCTTTCCAAAGTTAATTTTGAACTTTGGAGTAATGACTTGTGTGTATGTTGAAAATATTGCAAAATCCGAATTTTGCCAACAAAAATAACCAGTTTTTTTAAATTATTGCTATCTCTACATAGCAATATTACGCAAATCATGCAATTTAAAATTGGTTAAAATAAGGTGAGGAAATAGATGCAAACACCATATTAATAAATGACTATTTTTGTGGATGAAATCATCTAAGAAGATTTGTTATTGTGGTTAAACCTGAGTTATTATTACCAGTTGGAAATGTAGAGTCATTTTATGCAGCACTTGAAGGAGGGGCAGATGCAGTGTATGTTGGGTTAAAAAGGTTCAATGCACGCGGAAGAGCTAAAAATTTCACATTCAAGCAGTTGCATGAACTTGTAAAAGTAGCTAAAGAAAAAAATGTAAAGGTTTACCTAACCCTCAATACAGTTGTCAAAAACAAGGAAATTGGCGAGTTGGTGGAAATATTGCATTTTCTTGAAAAAATAAAAGTTGATGCAGTTATCATCCAGGATTGGGGGGTGTTTTATATTATCAGGAAGTTTTTCCCAGGCCTTACCATTCATGCCAGCACTCAAATGGCCAACCATAACTCAACAGGGTTGTTATTTAGCCAGCAAAAAGGATTTAAAAGAGTAGTGCTTTCAAGGGAGCTTACCATGCCTGAGCTTCTCTCAATGCACAAAAAAAAGACCATTGAAACAGAAGTTTTTGTGCATGGGGCTTTATGCTATTCTTTCTCAGGGATGTGCCTGTTTAGTAGTTTCCTTGGCGGAAGTGGTGCCAACAGGGGGCTTTGTGCCCAGCCATGCAGGAGGGCTTATAATACAGGGCATGGCCCAGAATTCATATTTAACTTGAAAGACAACCAGCAGTTAGAGAACCTTGATCAAATTACAAAAGCTGGTATTAGTAGCCTTAAAGTTGAGGGGAGGATGAAGTCTGCAGATTATGCCTACCAGGTAGCTAAGGCATATCGCCAAGCAATTGATGGAGTCACGCATAATGAAAAGGCTTTCAATGACTATGCCCGCCCAAAAACAAGCTATTTCCTTGGAGGTGATATATCAAACCCTTTTACCACTCAAACCATGACAGGCAGTTTGATAGGGAAGGTGGAAGAAATTGAAGGTGGCACTATTTGGGTCAGCTCTGAAGTAAATTTAAAACCAGGAAATAGGATCCGTGTACAGCACCCTGGCAGTGATGAAAGGGTCAATATTAAAATCAAAGAAGTTACATTTAACGGGAAAGTTGCAGGTATCCATGCAGGGCAAGCTAATGTAAGTGTTGGTGATTATGTTTACCTAATAGATGTTAATGAAAAGAAATTCCCTGCTAAATTTAAGGATATTAGAACCCCATTTATCCCATCAGTGGGTGTTGGTTTAAAAAGAAAAATAATTGGGCCAGTTAAAATTAAAAATGGAGGAAAGAAAAAACAGGAGGTTTATTTACGCATTAATTCACTTGCCTGGTTGCGAAAAACCAATTTAAATGAGCTAGATGGTTTAATCCTCTCGTTAAATAAAAAGGAATTGGTGCAGTTTGATATTGACTTGCCATTTGTACAAAGGTTTAAGGAAAAAATCTTTATTGAACTTCCTAAGTTTATCCCTGAAAAATCAATACCATTTTATAAAGACATTATTAAGTCATATTCACAGGCTGGCATTGTGAATATTTTCATAAGCCATTTATCCCAAACAAATATGCTTACTCCTGCAAATATGGTGTATGCCAATGAAAATGTATATGTATTTAATGATGCTGCAATACAAGCTATAAAAAGTGAAAAGGTTAAAGGTTTTGTTTACCCATTTGAAAATGACTTTGAAAATTTAGCGGATGGTATTTCACGTGAAGGGATTGTCCCAGTTTATTTCTATCCTGAATTGTTTTATTCAAGGATGCCTTTAAAAATTGTGCAAAGAGAACAAGCATTTAAAAATAAAGAAGGGATGGAGTTCAGGTATTTTAGGAAAGATGGGATGACTATAATTTTACCAATTCAACCAGTGTCTTTGCTACAATATAAAAGCAAGTTGCAAAATAAAGGCTTTCACAAATATTTGATTGATGTCAGCTATGAGCGCCCTTCAAAAAACCTGTTGAAAAAAATCATAACCAGGCTTCACCACTCTGGGCAAATACAACCTTCCACAACATTTAATTTCAAGAAAGAGTTGCAATAAAAAAGGGCTGGTTTTTAAACCTGCCCTTCACTACGATTTGTTTGGAACTTTTATCTTTCACTATTCATTGAAATCAAGAATTCTTCAATAGAATCAGTTTTCAGGAGCCTGTCTTTCATAAATTCCATTGCCTCCAATGAATTCATATCTCCAAGGTAGTGCCTCAATATCCATACTTTATCAAGCACGTTTTTCTCCATCAACAAGTCTTCACGCCTTGTACTTGAAGCAGGTATATCAACAGATGGGAATATGCGTTTATTAGAAAGCTTCCTGTCAAGCTGAAGCTCCATGTTACCTGTTCCTTTGAACTCTTCAAAAATAACATCATCCATTTTTGAGCCAGTTTCAGTGAGGGCAGTAGATAATATGGTCAATGACCCACCTTCTTCAATGTTCCTTGCAGCACCAAAGAAACGTTTTGGCTTGTGCAATGCATTTGCATCAACACCACCTGACAATACTTTCCCAGATGCTGGTTGAACAGTGTTATATGCCCTTGCCAGGCGTGTGATAGAGTCAAGCAAAATCACCACATCATGCCCACATTCAACCAACCTTTTTGATTTCTCCAATACCATATTGGCTACACGCACATGGCGGTCAGCAGGCTCATCAAAAGTTGAAGAAATGACCTCTGCATTTACACTCCTTGCCATATCTGTAACCTCCTCAGGACGTTCATCAATCAACAATACTATCATGTAAACCTCAGGGTGGTTAGCAGCAATTGCATTGGCTATTTCTTTTAATAATACGGTTTTTCCTGTCTTAGGTTGGGCTACAATCAGCCCCCTTTGCCCTTTTCCAATTGGTGCAAAAAGCTCTACAATTTTTGTTGATAAATTGTTGTGCCCTTTTCCTGTCAATTCAAATTTTTCATCAGGGAATAGGGGAGTTAAATGGTCAAATGGTACACGGTCCCTGATATAATCAGGTGTGCGCCCATTAATTTCAATAACTTTTATAAGAGGGAAATATTTTTCCCCTTCTTTAGGTGGGCGGATTGTCCCTTTTACAGTATCACCAGTTTTAAGCCCAAACAATTTAATTTGGGATTGTGAAACATAAATATCATCTGGAGAATTCAGGTAATTATAATCAGATGACCTTAAAAAGCCATACCCATCAGGCATAATTTCCAATACTCCTGAGTTAGTAATAATCCCTTCAAATTCATAAGCTTTTTCTTTTGGAGGCCTGTCATCTTTCCTGCCAGCCTGATACTGTTTATGGTTACCTTTATGTTGCCCACCTGCATCCTTTTTGCCTTGTTTATCAACAGGTTTCTTTTTGTGTTCCTGTTTTTCTTCATGAGCAGGTGCTTTTATTTTTTCACCTACATTTTGTTGGCTCATTTGATGCTTAGGCACTTCTTCCTTAGGTTTAGGAGCTTGTACCCCTTGTTCCCCAATTGCTTCCTTATCCTTGCTAAATTCCTTGATAATAGCTTTAATCTGGTCTTGCCTTGAAGGAGCTGGTTTTTCTTGTTTTTTATGAGCTGTGCTTTTGTCGTTTTTGTAAACAACTTCATGCTTTTCCCTTCTGGGCCTTTTTGCCTTTTTAGGTTTATCTTCTGCCTTTTCAACAGGTTTAGTGTTTTCAGGCTTATCTTCAGCTTGTTTGGAAGAGTCTCCTGCTTTTCTTAACCTTGAGATCAATGACCCGCCCTCTTTTTCATGAGCTTTATTTTTAGCTTCTGCCTGCTGGGTCTTTTTCTCTGCTTCAAGAATTGCCTGGGTATCTAAAATCTTGTAAATCAGATCTTGTTTTTTATATGAGTCTATTTTTCTGATTTTCAAACCTTTAGCTATGTCCTTAAGTTCAGGCAATAACTTTTTATTAAGTTCTAAAATATCGTACATAAAATTTTATATATTATTATTCCTTGTAAAAGAAATCATTTGATAATCAAAGTTTAAATGGACAAATAATACCGGGTTGAGTTAAATGAATTCAGACTGCAAGTATAGTTATTTACTTCATATAAACCAAATGATATAATTCCTTTTTAGGTTCCACCCCAGAATATAAAATTAATAAAATCAAATATTAAATGCAAAAAATTGATTATTAGTATCTTACATGCAATTATTTGAATACTGTTTGAAAAATGAATAGAAAATTTCAATTTTACTACTTATAATTTAACAATTTCGTTTTAAGATTATTATCTTCAACCTGTAATTTTATAACCCAAATGTAGTTTGACTTCGGGTCAGCTTAAAGTAAGTAATTCTTTCGATGAGGCAATTAAAGATCACAAAGCAGGTTACTAACAGGGATACATTATCACTGGATAAATACTTGCATGAAATAGGTAAGGTTGAATTACTATCTGCTGAAAAAGAGGTAGAGTTAGCTAAAAGAATAAAGAAAGGGGACAGGGCTGCTCTTGAAACACTCATTAAAGCCAACCTTAGGTTTGTTGTTTCGGTCTCAAAGCAATACCAAAACCAGGGGTTGAGTTTGCCAGACCTTATTAATGAAGGCAACCTTGGGCTAATTAAAGCTGCCCAGCGTTTTGATGAAACCAGGGGGTTTAAATTTATATCATATGCTGTTTGGTGGATAAGGCAATCAATACTTCAAGCATTGGCTGAACAGGCAAGGATTGTGAGGTTACCCTTGAATAAGATTGGTTCTATTAATAAAATCAATAAAACATTCAGTAAGCTTGAGCAGGAATACCAAAGGGAACCTACCATTGATGAAGTGGCCATGATGTTAGAGACCAGGCCTGAACTTATTGAAGATTCATTAAATGTTTCCAGTATACATGTATCTATGGATGCCCCATTAAAAGATGAAGAGGGGAATAATATGTATGATGTGATGTTGAATGATGACTCGCCAAGCCCTGATAAAAGTTTAATTTCCGGTTCGCTCAGGAAGGAAATTGAAAGGTCATTAGCAACCCTTGGAGACAGGGAAGCTGAGATTTTAAGGTACTATTTTGGGCTGAATACTTACCAACCACATACCCTGGAAGAAATTGGCGATGAATTTGGGCTTACGCGCGAAAGAGTACGCCAAATTAAAGAGAAAGCCATTAAAAAATTAAAAAACCAATATCGTAACCGTTTACTAAAATCATATTTAGGGCAATAGC
Source organism: Prolixibacteraceae bacterium (assembly GCA_028282705.1). Classification (GTDB taxonomy): domain Bacteria; phylum Bacteroidota; class Bacteroidia; order Bacteroidales; family Prolixibacteraceae; genus JABMQB01. The sequence goes on from JANQHI010000043.1 coordinate 17,083, forward strand.
CAAATTCAAATTATGAAGAAATTTGTTGCACCTTCTATTTTATCTGCAGACTTTAATAATTTAGGGAAAGACATTGAAATGTTAAATAATAGCATGGCTGATTATATCCATTTTGATGTCATGGATGGGGTTTTTGTCCCCAATATATCATTTGGCATCCCTGTAATTGAACATGTAAATAAAATTTCTAAAAAACCTTTGGATGTTCACCTGATGATTGTTAAACCTGATAAATTTATTGTTCCTTTTAAAAATGCAGGGGCATCAATTATCACAGTACATTTTGAAACCTGCCAACATTTGCATAGGACTATCCATTTTATAAAAGAGTTGGGGATTAAAGCCAGTGTTTGCCTTAACCCACATACACCTGTTGAGTTGTTAGCAGATATAATTGCTGACCTTGATATGGTTTTACTTATGTCAGTAAATCCTGGGTTTGGTGGCCAAAAGTTTATTGAAAATACCTATAAAAAAGTTAACCAGTTGCGTAACTTAATTGACGGCAAAAACAGTGAATGCTTGATTGAAGTTGATGGAGGGGTTAATTTTGAAACAGGTAAAAAACTTTATGAGGCAGGTGCTAATGTGTTGGTAGCAGGCAGTTTTGTTTTTAATTCAGAAGACCCAAAAACTACTATTTCTCAATTAAAAGAGCTATAAAAAACCACCCTGGTTTAATGAGTTACCCTTTAGTTCACAACCTGTGCTGCAACTTGTACACTTATGGCCTGTGCCATGGATTGTTTTAGGTACCCCTGGCTTTACCTGAAACATCTGATATAGTTTTATAAATAGCCAGAATGCTGTAGCTGCTAAAATCAAATATGTTATAATTTCCTGTACCATATTACCCGTAACAATTATGAGCAAAAAAAGATTTATCAAATTAACAGCGAACCTACTTGAAAAACCAAAAATGCAGCACCCCACGCCAAAAGGGTAGTATAAAATACTGTAAACAGTGCCCACTTCCAATGGCCTGATTCATTCTTTATGGTTGCAATTACCCCCACACAAGGGAAATAGATCAGTATAAAAACTAAAAATGCCAGTGTTGATGCATTTGTAAATACTTTTTCCCCAGCCTTTTCCCCATCAATAAAAGTCTCTTCCTGAAGTTTCTTCTGTAAATTTATGGTTTCATCATCAGGTGATTGGTACAGCACACCCATGGTACTCACAATAATTTCTTTAGCTGGCAATGCTGCTAATAAACTTATACTCATTTTCCAGTCAAAACCCAATGGCTGCATTACAGGTTCTATGGTTTTTCCTAACCTCCCCAGGTAAGAATTTATAAGCCTGTCAGATTCCATTTCCTTCTTTAGGTTATCCAGGTTGGCTTCTTTTTCATCAGCAGGCAATTGTTGAGAAAGTTCTACTTCAGCTATTTTATCTTCAAAATATTTGCTATTCCCTGTTTTCCTGGGGAAATATTCCAATGCCCAGATTATAATGACCCCAATCAATATTACCCCACCAATTTTTTGTAAATAATGACGGGTTTTATCCCACATCTGGTAAATTATATTCCTAAATGTAGGCAGCCTGTATGTAGGTAGTTCCATTACAAATGGGGTCTCCTTGTTTTTGAAGAAGGTTTTATTTAAAATTTGGGCTGTTATAAATGCTATAACAATGCCAAGGAAGTAAAGTGAGATCAGGATAAGAGCCTGGTATTGTTCAAAAAATGCAGAAATTAGCAGTATGTAAACAGGCAACCTGGCACTGCATGACATAAAAGGGATAATAAGCATGGTTAATATCCTGTCACTTTTATTGCGCAATGTCCTGGTTGCTAAAATAGCTGGCACATTACATCCAAAGCCAATTATTAAAGGGATGAATGAGCGCCCATGCAACCCAAACCTGTGCATCACTTTATCCATTATAAATGAAGCCCTGGCCATATACCCTGATCCTTCAAGGAATGATATAAATAAAAAGAGTATCAATATGTTAGGTAAAAAAACCAGTACACTTCCTGTCCCGCTAATGATACCATTAACCAACAGGTCATTTAACATACCTTCCCCAATCAGTGTTGAAACTTGTTGCCCTAGCCAGGCTACCCCCAAGTCAATCCAGTCCATGGGATAAGTCCCTATGTTAAAAGTGGCATAAAATATTATAAAAAGGATCAGTCCAAAAATGGGTATCCCCCACACAGGATGGGTAAATACTTGGTCTATTTTTTCAGAACGTGTTTTTGGCGATTCCTTTGTTTGGTTTGAGGTTTCTTTCAGTGCACCAGCAATAAAAGCATACTTAGCATCTGTAATGATAGGCTCGCTATCATCCTGTAATAAACCTTCAATCCTTTTAATTTCTTTATTGGTAATTGCCTTTATTTCATCAAAATTTGGGTAAGTTGAAAGAAGGTTATTTATATGTTCATCCTTTTCTAAAAGTTTAATGGCAAGAAACCTGGAAGAAATTTTATCAGTAATAGGCCTGTTTTCTTTGATAACCCTCCTGATAACCTGTATAGAAGGTTCAATCACCTTTCCATAGTTAATGTGGATATGCCTTGTAATTTTATCCCTTCCCTCAAAAACTTCAATCACCTTATTTAACAGGTCATCCAGCCCTTTCCCTTTTGAACTTACAGTGGGTATAAAAGGCGTCCCAAGCAACATGGCAAGGGTTTCATAATTTAACTTGATCCCTTTGCTTTCCAGTTCATCATACATGTTTAATGCTACCACAACCCTCAAATCCATATCAATTAGTTGGGTAGTCAGGAAAAGGTTCCTTTCAATATTTGAACTATCAATAACATTTATGACAATATCAGGGGTTTGCTCATAAATAAATTTCCTTACATAAATTTCTTCAGAAGTGTATGCAGTCAGGCTATATGTACCTGGCAGGTCATAAAAATTCAGCCTGTAACCTTTGGTTTTGAAAGTAGTTTTTTTCACCCCAACAGTTACACCACTGTAATTCCCTACTTTTTCATTTGATCCTGAAAGGTAATTATATAGGGTAGTTTTTCCACTATTAGGGTTGCCCACTAAAGCTATATTGATTGTCCTGTTACCATTTGCTATGCGCCCTGGAGCAGCCTTCCTGTTTATGACACCTTCATAATTCCCTCCTGCTGGCTGGATAAAATCTTTAAGAGGGGTAACCTCTATTAATTCAGCTTCAGAACGCCTTAATGATATATTATAATTCAGGATTTTAAATTCAATTGGTCCATTAAAGGGGGCATTTTTTATGACCTTGACAGTCTTCCCCTTCACAAAACCCATCTCGTTTATCCTCTTCCTGAATGAACCATGTCCCAGCACTTTGGTAATAACTACCTTCTCATTATTATTTACTTCACTCAGTTTCAACCTTACCTGCCCTTACTTTTAATTTAAATTAAATAAAAATTGATCTGCAAATATATTTTAATTTACCAGTATTAAAAAAAATCTTTGTCAGTTCTTTTGTTTATATCACCCAAATTAAGTTCTTTTAGCCTATAATATTATTGGAAAATGGAAGAGGATTTTTTCTTAGAACAGATAAAACAAGCCCTAGATAACTTCCCTAATGAATTTAATGTCCTTGAAGAGAAGATTGATATTGAAGTTCAAATGAAATATTTTGACTATTCAAAAAAATTGAAGGAAAGGGAAGGGCATGAAGATTATATTGGCTTATCAAACAAGCTGCTTGATGGAAGCTCAAATATTGAAGAAAAAAGGGAAGTCCTATCAGGGCTGGCCTCATTGGCTGATGTGCCAGCTTTTAGGGCTATTGAAAAATATTGCAAGTCTCCAGATGAAGAATTGAAGATGTGGGCGGTTTTGGCGCTGCAAGAAAGCAAGATGATGCTTAAAAGCTCATTATTAGATGAGCAGCAAGTATTTATTTCTACTGGGTTGGGAGGCAAAGGCCAAAAGCTAAGGTATTTTGCAGTATTTATTAATAATGATAAAGAGGTTAAACTATCAGAATTGCAACAAAAAATCTTGCGCAGTGAAATAACTGATCTGGTTGAACAAAATGAAGGTGAAGTTGAAAATATTACTTTCCTCAAAGGCTATACAAAGTCTCTGTTGATACTGCCCTTGAAAGCCTCACTGAAAGACATTTTTGAAAAAATAATTGATGAAAGCAACCAATATGGTGACTTTTTAAGTGATGATGTTTTGGTGACAAATGTAAAAGAACTAACAAAAAAAGAGATATTTAAAACCCTGTCAGAAAGGGGTAACCCGAAAAACACTAGCGAAAATGAATAAAGTTAATATTGCAATACAGGTATTGCCTGAATCAAAGACAAGAGGGAAGTATGAATTAGTGGATGAAGCTATCAAAGTGATCATTAAATCAGGTTATGAATACAAAGTTTGCCCATTTGAGACAGTTGTGGAATGCACATTACCTCAGGGCTTAGAGCTAGTTGAAGCTATACATAATTCATGTAAAGAAGGTGGGGCTGAAAAAATGATGGCATATATCAAAATCCAGAGTGACTTCTCAAACCATGTTTCCATTGATGATAAAATGGAAAAATATGAATAAACACAATATTTAGGCTTTTACATTGCAAGATTGAAAATAGTTTTTATTTTTGCATCGCTAAAATAAAGGACCCGTAGCATAATTGGATAGTGCACCTGACTACGGATCAGGAGGTTAGGGGTTCGAGTCCCTTCGGGTTCACAAACATTAAATACGCAACAAACGCCTGTAGATTAAATATTTACAGGCGCTTTAATTTAAAATTATATCCGTTTTTTCACTTCTAAATAAAACAAACAAATTTAAATTTACTCTTCAAAACAATTCAATTTTAACATAAAACTTTCTATAAAATTCCAGGTGCTATTTTAGAAACCAGGACTACCTGAAAGTTTTTGAGCTATTTAACACCCTATTTAGGCAATAAGTTTTCGTTAATGAGTACTTTTTTTTATTTTTAACCACATAATTCTAAATGTTTAAGCTATGTTGAAAAAAGAAGTTTTAGATTCCATAAATGATCAGATAAATGCTGAATTTTATTCTGCATATTTATATTTATCCATGTCAGCTTATTTCCAGGGAAAAGGACTTGCAGGATTTGCAAACTGGATGATGATCCAATTCCAAGAAGAACAGTCACATGCCATGAAGTTTTTTAACTATGTGTATGAACGTGGAGGAAAAGTAACTTTAGGACCAATTGAAGAGGTACCAACTGACTTTGATAGTATTTTGGCAGTTTGGGAAAAAACATTAGCTCATGAGCAAATGGTTACAGGCCGAATCAATAAAATGATGGATATTGCCATTGAAGCCAGTGACCATGCTACAAAAAGTTTTTTACAATGGTTTGTTGATGAGCAGGTTGAAGAAGAAGCCAGTGTTACTGAAATCCTTGATACACTTAGGTTAATTGATGGGCAAGGGAATGGGATTTTCATGCTGGACAGGGAAATGAAGCAAAGAAAATTTGTGGATACAACCAATGCAGCTGATTAGAAATATTTTAATATGATATTGTTAAAAGGCTGCCAACAGGTGGCCTTTTTTATTTAATTTTTATGGCATTAACAGAGGAGATAGCAAATAGGTTTACCCAGTTGCTTAAGCAATGTAATGAGGTATGTGAAGATGGGGCACTTCCTTCAATCCAAAAGGCATTTGAATATAGCCAGTCAATACTAAAAACAAAAAAATTCAAAACAGGGGAAATTATAATTGGGCACTCACTTGATGTAGCCCTTATCATTGCAGCCGAAATTGGGTTGGGAGTTAATTCTATCATAAGTGGATTGCTTCATAATGTAATGTACCATGAACTTGCAGAAAAAGCTGACCCTAGTTTGCTAAAGAAAGAATTTGGGGATTCTGTTGTTTCTATTTTAGAGGGGATGGCAAAAATAAATGCCCTTGGGACAGATACAGTTGACCTACATTCAGAAAATTACAGGAAACTGATGCTGGCCCTGGCAGGTGATATGCGTGTCATATTGGTTAAAATTGCTGACAGGTTGCAGGTAATGAGGAACCTGGAAATATATGATAAAAAAGCACAAGCTAAAATTGTAAGTGAGACTTCTCACCTCTATGCCCCTCTGGCACACAGGTTGGGGTTATATAAAATAAACTCAGAGCTACAGGATTTATGTTTGAAATTCAATACCCCAGAAGCTTACCAGCAGGTTAATGAACGGTTGGCAGAAACTGAACAAGAGAGGACTAATTTTGTTGCAGAGTTTGTTAAACCCATTGAAGAAAAATTATTCTCTAAAGGATTCAGGTTTGACATGAAAGCCAGGACAAAGTCCATCCATTCAATCTGGAATAAAATGCAAAAAAAGGAGGTCTCTTTTGATGAAGTACTTGACCTATTTGCCATTCGCGTAATTTTAAACTCACAACCTGAATTGGAAAAAGCAGATTGCTGGACTGTTTATTCAATTATCACGGAAGAATACCAGGCAAATACAGAAAGGCTTCGCGATTGGATAACCATCCCTAAATCAAATGGGTATGAATCATTGCATGCAACTGTAATGGGGCCACATGGCAAATGGGTTGAAGTGCAGATAAGGACCCAAAGGATGGATGAAGTAGCAGAAAAAGGGTTAGCTGCACACTGGAGGTATAAAGGAGGTAGTGAAAGCAAAGAACTGGACAGGTGGCTGGGAAATATCAGGGATATACTTGAAAAACCTGAAATAAGCATCATTGATTTTATTGATGATTTCAGGGTAAATGCCTATGAAGATGAAATTTTTGTATTTACCCCCAAAGGAGACCTGATAAAGCTGCCCAAAGGAGCTACTATGCTCGATTTTGCCTATGAAATCCACTCTGACCTGGGCGATAAATGTGTAGGAGGGAAAATAGATGGTAAGAAGGTAACCTTAAAACATGAGCTAAAAAATGGCGACTATGTTTACATTGATGTCATCAACAACCAAAGGCCTAAAATGGACTGGATGGAATTTGTTGTCACTTCAAAAGCAAAAAACAGGATCAGAGCCAGCCTGAATGAAGAAAAGAAAAAGGAAGCAGCTAATGGCAAGGAGCTATTAATCAGGAAATTCAAAAACTGGAAAATAGAGTATAATGATGAAGCCATTAGGGTTTTATTAAAACACTTTAAATTCAAATTGGCAGCTGACCTGTATTACAATATTTCAATAGGAAAAATTGAAACCCTTGAGATAAAAGCCCTCTTTACCCAGAAAGAGGGGGATACTTCAAAGGAAAAGCTGGAGGAACTCCTCACAAAAGAGGAAATAAAGGACTTTTCATTTGAAGGAGGTGATGACTTCCTTGTTATTGACAATAACCTTAAAAATGTGAATTACAAACTGGCTCAGTGCTGCAACCCTGTTTTTGGAGACAACATATTTGGTTTTGTAACCATAAAAGAGGGAATAAAAATACACAGGTCCAATTGCCCCAATGCGCCTGATATGAGGACCAGGTTCCCATACAGGGTGATTAAAGCCAAATGGAAAAATACTTCATCTAGGAATTCATTCTTAGCTTCCATTTACCTTACAGGCACTGATAAAATGGGCATCCTTTCTGATATCTCAAATGTTATTGCAAAAGACCTGGGTGTTCAAATGAGGGCATTAAAGGTGGAGTCCAATAAAGGGGCATTTGAAGGAAATATTGATATCCTGGTATATGACCTTGAACACCTAGATTTCCTGATGACTAAATTAAAAAACATCAATGGGGTGATTTCTGTAACAAGGAAAAGCTAATGTATATGAATGTCCTGGTTGCGCCAAATTCAATGAAAGGCAGCCTCAGTTCAATTGAGTTTGCTGATATTATAGAAAAAACGTTGATTAACAACTGCAAGGAAGTATCTGTGAAAAAGCTCCCTGTTGCAGATGGGGGAGGGCAAACAGCTGAAATCCTAGCCAAGCATTTCAATGCCAGGAAAATTACCATTGAAGCACAAAACCCGATTGGAAATACCATCCCAACAACCTATTATATTGCCCAAACAACAGCCATCATTGAAATGGCTAACATATCTGGCCTCCATTTGTTAAAAATGGACCAGCTAAACCCTCTTAAGGCTTCAAGTTTTGGACTAGGTGAAGTAATTCTTGATGCCATTAAGCAAGAGTGTAAACATATTATCCTGGGCATTGGGGGCAGTGCAACCATTGATGGAGGCATAGGTATGTTGGCTGCATTGGGCTGGAAATTTTTTAATGCTAATGGGGCACATTTGCAGGGTAATGGGGAAAACCTAAATAAAGTCAAACATGCTGAACCTGGGGTTTTAATCCCATATGATATAAGGTTTACTGTTTTATGTGATGTGAAAAATACCTTGGCAGGGATAAATGGGGCTGCCTATGTATATGGGCCACAAAAAGGGGCTACTAGTAAAATGGTAAAAATACTGGATGAAGGATTAACAAATTGGTCTGAAATTTTAAGCCAAATCTCAGGTATAAATGTAAAAGACATTCCTGGATCAGGGGCTGCAGGAGGGGTTGCAACTGCTTTGGTTGCATATTATAATGCATCGCTAAAAATGGGTAGTAATTACATCTTTGAGCGCCTTAATTTTGAAAGACATGTCCAATGGGCTGACCTGGTCATTACTGGAGAAGGGAAACTTGACTATCAAACACTTGAAAATAAGGCTCCTGCTGAAGTCGCCAGGATTGCTGCCAGGCACAAAAAGCCAGTTGTAGCAATTGTTGGGCAAAACAGCCTGAACCAACCTAATTATTTCAAAAAAGTATATTCATTGATAAAACCAGGAGAAAACATTACCTATGCAATAGAAAATGTACATGCCCTGGTAGAAAAAGCAACATTAAAATTAATAGGACAGTTTATTCATGGACAATAAAATAAATGAAGTTGAGGAATTAATCAATACTGGCAAACTGGAAAAGGCTGAAAAGCTCTTGTTACAAATTGAAGATAATAACATAGCCAGCTTATTTTTAAAAGGGAAAATCTATCAGAAAAAGCAAAAATGGGGTGATGCCATAAATACTTATAAAAAAATACTTCAACTTGATGCTGGAAATAAAGAAGCTCATATCCAAATAAATATCATACAAAATATCTTAAACTTTTCAAACCCTGAAATGTTTAACCCTTAGGGCATTAGGTAAAGTATAATGTTAAAGGTAAAAATAGCCTTACCCTTTTTTGGCATGGCTCTTGATGGAGCTAACAAATTGTATGATTGATGGTTAATGTTAACTAAAAGTTTAGGTTTTTTAATCATTATTATTATTTTTGGAATCCTTTAAAAGTGGATAGGAAATTAATTAAAGTAAAATATTAAAAAATTTATGTTGGCATGAAGAAATTATTTTTCATCTCTATGTTTATGATAGCAGCATTTGCTATGAGCGCGCAGGATGCTGCTGAGAAGATTACTGCTGCAAATGAGGCATTACAAGGCAAAGATTATGCAAAAGCTTTTGAACTTTATGATGATGCAATGAAAAACATTGGTGATGTCCAGGTGGATAAATCCATCAACTACAATGTTGGATTTGCAGCTTATAAAGCAAACAAGTTTGAAGATGCAATCAAATATTTTGATGTGGCTATTGAGGCAGGGGCAAATGTGGCTAAATGCCATGAGTACAAAGCTAATGCATATAACAAGTTAAAAGATTATCCCAATGCAGTGGCAAGCTATGAAAAGGCCATGGAAGCATCAGGTTCATCAAAACTTGCTTATAATGCTGCAATAGCTGCGTATAAAAGTTCTTCATTTGAAAAAGCTTCAGGTTTATTTGACAAGTGTATAGAAGAAGGCAATAAGATTCAAAATGCTTATTATTACAAAGCATTATCACAAAAAAAATTGGGTGATAATGATATGTATAAGACTGTACTGGCTGAAGGTGCTGAGAAATTCCCTGCTGACAAAAAATTGGGGCCTACATTAGCCAAGTTATTTGTCTCTGAAGGAAATGGATTGTATAAAAAAGGTGTTGAAATATTAAATGCTGCCAACCAAAAAGTAAATGCTGGCACAATGAGTACTGAAGATGCTGCATATACTGCTGAAGTTGACAAAGCTAAAGCTGAATTTAAAGCTGCTGCTGAAGTGTTGGAGAAAGCTGTAAAATATGATGCATCTAATGCAAATGCTTCAAAATTGCTAGATGCTTGCAAACAAAACTTAAGCCTGTAATAAGATTATCCAATAATATTTGAAAGCCCTGGGGAAGTTCCTTCAGGGCTTTTTGTTTTTAATATAAATCAATATGACATTGGTTGCTATTTTTCAAAATGCCTTTTTGTATTTTTGGTGTATAACCAATATTAACATTTACAAGTATGAAACGAGCATAATAAAAAGTCTTTTAATACACAGAGGATGATTACGCGAGTTACATGAGTTACAGCTAAAAATTTAAAATATAAACGAATGAAACGAACATGAATTTTCAGCATTCTAAACTACACAAACGAGAATGATTAAAATTTGTGTGAGTTCCTGAATGTATTCAAATTTT
>JANQHI010000035.1 GCA_028282705.1 Prolixibacteraceae bacterium
AGAACCAAAAATCACACTGAAAAAGCTTTCAGAATTTGGATTAACAAAAAAATGAATTTTTACTACTTTTAGCTGGTTCTGAAAAGGGGAAGCTTACAGTGCTATAATCACTAAATATTTGATAGTAGCTGGTTCAGTTTAATGTTTTAAAACACTAATAATCTCATGATTAGCGACACAGGTTGAATCACAAGTCCACCTAAACACCTTCAACATATTTAAGCTGGGTAAAAAATTTGATTATAAAGGACAACAGATAAATTATACATAGAGTGAATTATAAGAACAATTATAAAACCATTCTCTCTTCTATACCTTCCAAGATAATAAGCCAGGGCTAATATAAATCCTCCCCAAAAAGTTATTGCAAAATAGCTTAAACTATATGTATGACTTAATGCAAAAGCAGTGGAAGACAGTAATAATGCCAGACAAATGTTTTTTTTTGGCCTTTTTATTATCTTTCGCACCACCTCTATTATAAATAACTGAAATAGAAGGGTTTCAACCACAGGAGCCAAAAATACAGCAAGTAGAATCTCTAATAATATACTCTCGCTCGTCGTTGGCTCTGCCATTTCTTGTTCAGGTAAAAAGGTAGTTATAGCCCCTAACAGGACAGAAAATCCATATAATATTAAAATAAACTTATATGTTTGAATTTTAAGTAGGTAGTTAATGACAAAAGCTAGTTTAAACTGTTTTTGCACTTTTCTTAATTTTGATATAATGATAAGATGCTAAATATACAATTAATAAGTTTGTAATATATTGAGATAATTCTGGTGTCCTTTGAATATCGAAAGCTATCTCATTCACATGATACCCTAAATATAGAATAAATGTTGACAGAACAAAACAAAGTAGCCTGATTGAATTGCCATTTTGAACTTCTTTTTTATCTTTTGACAAAGCAATAATTATCAATCCCAAATTAGATAATAGTATCCTTATGTTAGTGAATGAATCAACATTAATTGTTTTAATAAAACTTAGAATAGTCAAAATACTGACCAAGATTAAACCAATATACTTAAATCTATAGTCGAAAATTATTATAGATAGATTCTTTTTTTTCTTTGTTCCAATAAATATTAGTATTGAAACTACAGTTATTATTGTTATTATGAATGTTATATACATTGTAAAAAATTTAAACTTCCATGTGAATAAAGAATGGTGAATTTATTTTTATGATTCACCATTCTTCTTTAGAAATTTTTAAGAATCAAAGATTAATGAAAATCATGTAATGCTTTAAACATAGCTTGACCTTCAGGTGAATTTAAGGCATCACCCCAGTCTGCAAAAAATTCAGCAATAGAACCAAATACTCTACCTGTCCATTTCCATGCTGGTCCACCACCATTTATACTTTGCGCTTCAGTTTTTGTCAAATATATCATTTTTCCCATATCAATTCAGTTTTAATTTTAATGATCATAAGTTTCGTTGAATCCTTCTGCAAAATCTGCGAGGCATTTATCAATACCTTCGTACACAGCTTCTGCCGCAAGAGCCGCAAGATGAGCTAACACCAATCTTCTCCACCCCCCACTAGTATAAATCAATTCTTCTTTGTTAAGCTCGACTATACCTAACATTTTCAAATCTAATGTTTGTTCCATAATCCTAATTTTAAAGTTAATAAATAAAATTTTAATCTCCTGGTTCTTTGCGCTAAAACCACAAGTTAAAATATTCACTATCACTCTCAAATTCTGACAGTGGTACAATTTTTTAATATATTAGTTAAAGCTTGAAACCCACCATTCACTTTTTTGTATTCAACACTGGAAAGTTCTTTGGAGAAAAAGCCACACAGAAAATTTACTTCATTTTTATAGACATAACTCTGATAAGTTAAACTATATTCCACCGGAGCTCCTAAATCTTTTATTGACTCAATAAGCCTATAAATGGATGATTCTGAAACATTGCATTTTTGGGCAAGTTTTTTAGGACTACCTGTTGCCTTCAGCCTTATCAACTGGTCAATCCTTTCGATTAATTCAACTTGATTGATAAATTTATTCATCATCTTATAAGTTTTGGGTTAAAATTTACTAGTAAATTTCTGTTGGGATTTGCTTCTTCCAAAGATTAAAATAGGTTCCTTTTTGGGCATAGAGTTCCTTATGTACTCCCTGCTCCAATAGTTTTCCATTTTCCAGCACCACAATATTATCTGCAAGCATCACAGTGCTTAACCTGTGGGCTATTATTATGATTGTTTTACCCTGTTCCTTTAACTCTTTTATGGTTTGCTGTACGTGAAGTTCAGCATCAGAGTCAAGAGAAGAAGTTGCTTCATCCATAATAAGGATTTCAGGTTGGCGATATAAAGCCCTTGCTATTGCCAACCTTTGTTTTTGCCCTCCGGAAAGTGTTGCACCATGCTCTCCCACAAATGTATTAAATCCGTCAGGGAGTTTTTCAATAAAATCAATTATGCCAAGCTGTTTGCTAATTTCCAATACTTTTTTCATATCAGGTTTAAACTCACCCACAGCTATATTATCAATTACACGTCCTGTAAACAAGTCAAGGTTTTGAGGAACAATCCCAACTTGTTGCCTTAAACTTTCGTTACTGAAATATTTAATGTTAGTATCACCAATGGAAATAGCTCCATCATCTAAGGGATAGAGTTTCTGTATTAGTGCAGCAATGGTTGTTTTTCCTGATCCACTTTCCCCAATAATTGCAGTAATTTCCCCTTTTTTAATTGTCAGGTTGAAATTCTCAAAAACCTCCGTTCTTGTGCCATAACTAAATGAAACATTATTGAAAGTTATATCTCCTAAGTTTTCTTTGGAGGCCTCCACCAACTCATCATCAGTTTCTTTTTCCAAATCCATTATTTCAAAAAGACGGTCGGCTGCAATGGTTGCGTTTTGATACATTTTGTTCATACCAATTAGCCCTGAAACAGGACCTGTGAAATAACCTATAAGGGCATAAAATGACATGAGCTCTCCAGGTGTAATTTCCTGTTTTAATACAAACAAACTACCAATCCAAAGTAAAACAATGGTAAAAACCCGGCTAATAAACATAGAAGAGTTTCCTGAGAATATTGAATTCAGTCCAGATTTATATGCAGAATGTAGCAAACTAATAAACCTTGTTTCTGTTTTAATATTTGCAAATTCTTCTATACCCAGTTGTTTAATTGTTTTCTCTGAGTTTAGAGATTCAACCAATTGAGATTCAAGCTCAGCTGCCTGTTCCATAATTTTACGTTCCCGCTTTTTATTGAGTTTATTAACTGCCATGTATAATGCAGAATAGAAGGGGATAACCAAAAGCATAATTGTGGCTAGTTTCCAGCTATATACAAACATTAATAAGAAAGCAAACAACACAATGAAAATATTAACAATAAAAGTAATCATGGTATCATTTATGAATGCCCTTATTTTAACAGCATCATTTATTCGAGAAATAATCTCCCCTACCCTCATTGTATCAAAAAATCTTTGTGGTAAGCGAAACAAGTGTTTGTAATAACCCAGAATAAGTTTTGCATCTATCAACTGCCCAGTTTTTAGTACAAAAATAGATTGCATACTTCCGATGAAAACCTGTAACAATAAAATTATAACCATTGTTACACTAAGAAGGTTAAGAAGGTTTTTATTCCCATTTATTAAAACATGGTCTGTAATTTTTTGAATATAAATAGATGTTGATAAACCAAGGATTGTAAAAATCACTGCCCCAAATAAAGACTGAATTAAAATTTTTCGATGTGGATATAGTAAAAAACGAAAACGCTTTATATTGGATATTTTTTCATTTCGTGCAACAAAATTGCCAGAAGGCGAAAGTAAAATCAAAACACCTGTCCACTCTTTTTTAAAGGTTTCAATATTTTGTTTTTCCAACTTCCCGGTTCCTGGATCCATTACTTCAACATATGCTGGAGTAACATTATAAATTACCACATAATGTTGAAGCTTTTCTTGTTTAATTACATGGGCTATTGCTGGATAAGGAATTTCAACCAGTGCTTCAGGTGTTGCTTTAACCCCTTTTGCTGTCATTCCCATTTTCTCAGCAGCTTTAATTAAACCCCATGCATTAGTTCCCTTTTTATCTGTACCTGCCCATTGCCTAATTTTTGCTACGGGGAGGTTTAGTTTATAATATGCTGCTACTGATGCAAGGCATGCTGCCCCGCAATCAGTAATATCTCTTTGTTTAATCCTAATTTTCATCTTTAAATATGTTTGGGTTTATTCTTTTATGATTTTGGGATTTAACCAATTATCAGTTTTGTCAAAAAATAATTGAGCCAATGTCCTTTTTGTTATTTTAAACCTTGCAGTAGTTGTCAACCCTTTTTTTAGCTTTCCAATATATCCATTCTTAAGGGACAAATGTGTTTCATTTATTTTGCACCTAACCTTAAAAAACGGCTGGTTGCCTACCACATAAATTTCATTTGAAATTTCACTAATGACACCAGAAGCTAATCCCCATTGGTTGTAATTATATGCATCAACCTGAAGGATTACTTCCATGTTTACCCTGAGAAATCCAATATCTTTTGGAGAAACAAGATGTTCTGAAATAATATCCTCATTTAAACTTATTGCTGCTATATCCTGCCCTGCCACTACAAAGCTACCCGCCCTAATTCCATTATAATTAGTTATGTTTCCTGAACCGGGTGCAACAATGAAATAATTTGAGTTATCCTCAACACATCCAGCCAGTTCACTATTGTTCTTTTTAATATTCTGTTCGTAATCTGTTGCTAGCTGTTGCCATTTATTTCTGGTTTGATTGACATAGTTCTTTTTTTCTTTCAACTTATAATTTAACTGGAACTCTTTCTCCTCCTTTTCAGACAATGGGATTACTTCTTTACCAAACAAAATTTTAGCCCTATCATATTCTTTTTTAAAAAGTTCAATACTTAAATCAAACTCCTCAAGTTTTTGCCTATATTTTGAATGTTCGGTTTTATATAATTTCGTATCCAGATTATCATAATTAAACTTCAACATCATTGCAATATCTTTCAAATATGCTTTGTTTTATAAATTGGAATTTTGAAAATATTTTATCTTTTCTTTTAGTTTATTACTATTTAACCAAATTAAAGTGTCTCCTTCGTTCACAAATAAATTTTCTTTTAAGACTGATTTCTTGACTTCTGCTGTCAAGGGAGCAGTTATCAGGATTGGTTCCCCTGATGACCTAATAAACCCCCTGCTTTGAACAGTAATTTCTGTTTTAAGAAGGAAAAGAGAACCTATAGCAGTGGATAAGAATAAAATTGCTGAAAGGTAGATAAGATATGACCCTTTACTATACTTTGAGAAATGATTTTCTACTGATAATTTGATGATTTCTTGTGGAAATATATTTTTCATATTTGAGGGTTAATATGGCATTAACAACCTAATTCTACAAATAACTCATGTGTAAACTATAACCAAAAATAATTAAAAATATTGTAAAATCACAAAATATATTAATAATGAATGGCTACTTGTAATCTTTAAAACTTACTCCATAACATATTACAGATCAATAATATTCCTATTTCCCCTAAGTTTTTTTGTGTAGAAACTATCTAACTTCCTCCACTCCAACTTATTATCTACCCTATAAATAACCTTTTCATTGTCAATCAACCACCTGGCCACATCCATAACATCATCCTGGTTGCCTTGCAATTTCATGATCAATTCTTCAAAAGTTACAGGCTTTTTTACTCGAACAATAAAAGATATTCAACCCCTAATGGGGTTTGGCCGTTTTTATACTTTAATCTTTTTATAAATATTTAATCCCCATGGGATACAATTAAGTACCTATGACAAGCTTCAGTTTTTGCCCTATCAGGGCAACCTAATTTATAGAAAAATTTATTCAAGTAAAACCTAGTGCTGTAAGCACTATATATATTAGCTGTTGAGTAGAGCAATCTTTTGTGTCCTGATTGTGAATCTCCAGCATTTTTTTGCTTATCATATGAATAAGGAGTACTATTTGGCTAAAGCAGCTCCTATTTCCATACCAACATCATGGATTTCATCAAAAATACCAAAACCCAATAATAATCCCCAAAGGGTAATAGCAATAATCAAAAGGGTAAAAAATACTGAATGTTTTTTTCTAAAACTTGTGATATATTGGCCTATTTTCTTCATTTTCTTAAGATTTAAGATTTCTTTTTCTCCTATGTTTAAATATTAATACAGTGGTATGAATTACAAACAAAATAATAAAAGAATAGAAAAAGGTATCTGCAGTTTCAAGAATTTGAGAGAGGTTAGGCATTTTCCCTGGATACTTAATTGCCAACTCAACAATAAAAAGTAAACATGCCAACATTACATAAATCAAGAATGTATTAAGGATTTTCTTCTTTAGGATCATCACATTAAGTAATATTTGGATTATAATAGAATAAAGATAGTAATTATTTTATTTCTTCCACTCCAGCTTATTATCTATCCTATAAACAACCTTCTCCCAGTTAGCTCCAATTTATGATCAATGGATAGAACAAATTACAAATCCATACCAGAAAAGAGGGGCTAAATTATAAATTTGAGTTAACGGGGAAATCATTTAAAATAGATATTTCCCTATTAAATAAGCTAATTCTCCTAAAAGGATAATGCTAACAATAATTATTATTGCTATATGATGCCATTTTAGATTTTTTATATTTTTCATTTTTTAGAAACATTTAAAAATAATACTCCCATCAAAAAAATAATGAGAGTATTATATTGTTATCAATAATAATCATTCATTGCGACAACGGACAGTATCACCAACACTTTCCCCAAATTCTTGAACTGTTGTTCATCCATCAGAGCCACTGATTACGGCTGAAATCGTTAAAAAGAAAATCTCATTAAGCGGATAGTAGTAATTGCCTTTGTTTGTTCTGTGTGGACACTCCAATGAATTAAAGTAATGTGTAAATTTTGGTATTCCGGATTGCTCTTTTTGAGTTGACTTGTACATTTTTTAATGCTAACTTTTTTTCGTTAATACTCTAAAGATGCTTATTTTATTGTTCAAACCAATAATTTTTAAAAGCGAATTCCCTGAAAAGATCACAGATTAATATAAGACTTATAAAAACCTCTTTGCAAAAAAGTTATTATCTAGCTTATCATTTTGTTTGTTTTTGCCAATATTTCATTTTTTTAACAAGAAGGTGCACATAGATGATAGCCAAAGAAGTGTCTGCAAAAAGTTAGGGTCATTACTAACCACTACAAGAGTTACTAAAAAGGAACCTTTATAAAACAAAATAACCGGCACATATAAGACCAGTTATTTTATTTATAGTAAAATAAATTCTTCTACTTTGTCGATTCAATAACAGAATTCTGCTTTGAATGTTTGTCTGCTCGACCATCAATATACCCGGCATAAAACGCCCCAAGTATAACTATTGTTACAATCCAAAGTACTATATTGTCAACTACTTTGCTTTTATTATTCTCCTTCTTCTGCATGTTTATCTCTCCTTCCATCGGCATATCCTAAAGTAAATGCTATAACACACAGTCCAACAATAAGTGGTAATATCCCCCCATTCGTTTCCTTCAATTCGCATTTACTCATTTGACGAATACCTATGTTGTTAATCTTATTAATTTGTATCATGATAAATGATTTAAATTCTACCTAATAAATACCCGATATCATATAACCCACCGAGTCCAGAGCCTAATATTACTCTTAATACTACATTGTAATCATCTCCACGCCATTTTTTTGGAAGTATTCCTCCATTAACATGGTTTAACTCTTCTTTTCGCATTTCTTTCACATTTTGTGATTTGAAATCTAATGTTTGTTCCATAATCTTAATTTTAAAAGTTAATAATTAAAGTTTTCAATCTATGGGTACTTGTGCTAAACCCAATAGCCAAAACATTCACTATCACTCTCAAATCTGACAGTGGTACAATTTTTTAATAAATTAGTTAAAGCTTGAAACCCACCATTCACTTTTTTATATTCAATACTGGAAAGTTCTTTGGAGAAAAAGCCACACAGAAAATTTACTTCATTTTTATAAATATAGCTCTGATAAGTTAAACTATATTCCACTGGTGCTCCTAAATCTTTTATTGCCTCAATAAGCCTATAAATGGATGACTCTGAAACATTACATTTTTCAGCAAGTTTCTTGGGATTACCTGTTGCTTTCAGCCTAATTAGCTGGTCAATCCTTTCGATTAATTCAACTTGATTGATAAATTTATTCATCTCTTATATGTTTTGGGTTAAAATTTAATTGTAAATTTCTGTTGGGATTTGCTTTTGCCAAAGATCGTAATTATTTCACTACTTCCACTCCAGCTTATTGTCTATCCTATTAACAATCTTTTCATTGTCAATTAGCCACCTGACCACATTCATGATATCATCCTGGTTGCCTTGCAGTTTCATAACCAATTCTTCATAAGTTTTAGGGGTTTTTAGTGTTTCTTTTACCTGCCCTGCTATTTGGTCAAACTCAAATTGGCTTAGTTCCAATACATTCCTTGACTGGCAAATATCACATTGCCCACAACGTTTTGAATCCTTCTCGCCAAAGTATTCTAGCAAAGCCTGGCTGCGGCACTTGGTTTGTGAACTGGCATAATTAATTACAGCTTCAACCCTTTTCAGGAAATCATTCTTCCTTTTGTCATAATTTTCTTTTGAAATGGAAATTTTTGAAACTGGCAAACGCTCTTTAGTAAATATGACAAATGGAGTTTTTTTCTTAGGGATATAGTCAATTATTTTAAAAGATTTTAGGCGTGTCAGGTATTTATATGTCAGGTCTCCAGAGATATTTGCCCTTCTTGAGATCAGCTCTTCATCAATTTGTATATACCCTGTAAAAAGCCCTGTATATGACCTGAGTACCAACTTTATAAAACCATCAAATGAAGCATTGGCCACCTGGAATTTATACAAGTCATCCCTGTTAACTATAAAGTGTACCCTGGAAGGGTTGTCTACTTCATCAGTATATTCAAGAAACCCCTGGCGCTGCAATAACTTCAGGCTATTATACACAGCTGATACCTGAAATTTATAAGCTTCACAAAATGCTCCCAGGTTAAATTCAAACACCTGTCCTTTTCCAAACCCTTCAGCAACCTGGAAATAATTAGAAAGTGCCTCATAGACCCTTTTAATCACCTCCATTTTTGGGAATGCAGTGGTAACATATTTCTGAAGCTTCACCTTATCTGCATTATTATAAAGCAATACAGCAGCAGCTTTACGCCCATCCCTTCCTGCACGGCCAGCTTCCTGGAAATAAGCTTCCAAAGAATCTGGTGGGTCGTGGTGGATCACAAACCTGACATTGGGTTTATCTATTCCCATCCCAAAAGCATTGGTAGCAACTATCACCCTGGTTTTCCCTTTTTTCCATTCTTCCTGTTTGCGGCTCCTGGTACCTGAAGTTAACCCTGCATGGTAGTAATCTGCTGAAATACTTGATCTTTGTAAAACTTCAGCCAGTTCACGTGAAGCTTTCCTACTCCTTACATATACAATCCCAGTCCCTTTTACCTTTTGGATAACTTGTAGTAAGTATTTTTGCTTATCCTCTTTTTCACGCACAAGGTACCTTAGGTTTTCACGTTTGAAAGAAGTTTTAAATACATTTTCCTTTTTAAAGCCTAATTTATCCTGGATATCTTTTACCACTTTAGGGGTAGCTGTGGCTGTTAGTGCCAACATAGGTACATCAGCAATAAACTCCCTCAACTCTGGTATCCTCAGGTAGCTTGGCCTGAAATCATACCCCCACTGTGAAATACAATGGGCTTCATCAACAGCAATAAGGTTGATATCCATATCTTTCACCCTTTCCCTGAAACGTTGGGTGGCTATCCTTTCAGGAGAAATATAAAGGAATTTATAATCGCCCCAAACTACATTATCAAAAGCAATTTTCAGTTCTAAAGAAGACATCCCACTGTGGATAGCAATTGCTTTGATACCACTTTTCTTTAGGTTTTCAACCTGGTCTTTCATTAAGGCAATTAGTGGTGTAATAACCAGGCAAAGCCCCTCCTTTGAAAGAGAATACACCTGGAAAGTAATTGATTTACCTCCCCCAGTGGGCATAAGCCCCAGGGTATCTTTACCATCTGCCACAGATTGGATGATCTCCAATTGCAATGGCCTGAATTTTGAGTACCCCCAGTGCCTGGTCAATATTTGCGTGTATTTTTCCACTAACCTTTATTTAAGAAATCATTTCAACCTTTAACATATTTTATCACTGAAAACCTCTTTCATCGTGAAATAAACAAGTAGTTGTTACTTTATTTTTTGTAGTTTTGCGGATTAAATAAAAATATAAAAATACAAACAAATGTCGTTTCTATCAGAAAAAGTTTTAACAGAAGGGCTTACTTTTGATGATGTTCTTTTACTTCCTGCCTATTCAGAGGTTTTACCACGCGAAGTTAGCATCAGTTCAAAATTTACCCGCTCCATTGTCTTGAACACTCCGATCGTATCGGCAGCTATGGATACTGTAACTGAATCAAAGCTGGCAATTTCTATTGCCCGTGAAGGGGGGATTGGGGTTATCCATAAAAATATGAGCATTGAGGAACAGGCAAAACAGGTTACTACTGTTAAGCGCGCTGAAAATGGGATGATCTATGACCCAATAACCATTTCAAAGGAAAAAGTGGTAAAAGATGCTTTAAGCTTAATGGCCAATTACAAAATTGGAGGTATCCCTGTTGTTTCTGAAGATGGGACACTTGTTGGTATTGTTACAAACCGCGACCTGCGTTTTGAAAGGAATATGGACAGGCCTATTGCAGAAGTAATGACCTCAGAAAACCTGGTTACTACTACTGAATCAACTAACCTTGAAAAGGCTTCAGATATTCTACAGAAACATAAAATTGAAAAATTACCTGTTGTAGATAAAAACAATAAACTGATAGGGCTGGTAACCTATAAAGACATTACTAAAGCTAAAGACAAACCATTTGCCAGCAAGGATGATAAGGGCAGGTTGCGTGTTGCTGCTGCAATTGGCATAGGGCCTGATTCAATGGACAGGGCTGATGAGTTGATAAAAGCCCAAGTTGATGCCATCATTATTGATACTGCCCATGGGCATTCAATTGGTGTGCTCGAAATGTTGAAGAAACTAAAAGCAAAATACCCTGAAAAGGAAATTGTAGTTGGAAATATTGGTACAGCAGAAGCAGCTACTGATTTGGTTTTAGCTGGTGCTGATGCTGTTAAGGTAGGCATAGGACCTGGCTCTATCTGTACAACTCGCGTAATTGCAGGTGTGGGGATACCACAGCTTTCTGCCATTTACAATGTATCCAAAGCTATTAAAGATTCAGGTGTCCCTGTAATTGCTGATGGTGGTATTCGCTACTCAGGTGATGTGGTAAAAGCATTGGCAGCTGGTGCACACTCAATCATGGCTGGTGGGTTATTTGCAGGAGTAGAGGAATCACCAGGCGAAACCATCCTGTACCAGGGAAGGAAGTTTAAATCATATCGTGGGATGGGGTCTGTTGAAGCCATGCAAAAAGGCTCAAAAGACAGGTATTTCCAGGATATGGAAGATGATATTAAAAAACTGGTTCCTGAAGGCATTGCTGCCAGGGTACCTTTTAAAGGTTCACTATATGAAGTGCTTTACCAGATGATTGGTGGTTTACGCGCAGGAATGGGATACTGTGGGGCTAAAAATATTGAAACACTTCAGCAAGCTAAATTTGTTAAGATCACTAATGCTGGGGTGCAGGAAAGCCATCCTCATGATGTATCAATTACCAGGGAGGCACCAAATTATAGTGCAAGGTAATTTTACGAAAACTTATTCTTCATTTTTAATATTAAAAATTTTGCCCAACATGAAACAGTGGATAGTTAACATGCTTTTGGCCATCCTGGTTTTTTCGGGATTTGTTTCTGCAAAAAATAAGGAACAGGTATTGCTTAGGATTGATGGGAAGCCAATTTTAAAAGAAGAATTTGTACGTATTTACGAAAAAAACAATAAGAACCTGTTTGACCCTTCAGGTAAACTGACCCCAAAAGAATACCTCAACCTGTTTATCAATTTCAAGCTCAAGGTACTTGAAGCAGAAAGTTTGGGGCTGGATACAGTTTCAAGTTTTATTGATGAATTGGCTGGTTACAGGAATGACCTGGCAGCTACATATCTTACTGATGTTTCTTATAATGAAAAAATGGTGGAAGAAATGTACAGGAGGATGAACCTTGAAATCAGGGCAAGCCACATCCTTATAAAGCTTGGCCAGGATGCCTATGGGGTTGATAAATTAAAAGCATATAACAAAATTTCAGACATAAGGGAAAAGATACTTAATGAAGAGGCTGATTTTAATGAAATGGCTGCCCAGTATTCTGAAGACCCATCAGCAAAAAACAATAAGGGGCAACTTGGGTATTTTAGTGCTTTCCAAATGGTTTATCCTTTTGAGAATGCTGCTTATACTACCCCCGTGGGAAAAATCAGTGAACCCATAAGGTCAAGGTTTGGTTACCACCTGGTAAAAGTTGATGATGCCAGGGATGCAAAGGGTGAAATAAAAGTTGCACACATTATGAAAGCTTTCCCAAGGAAGGCTGATGCTAACCAACGCGCACAAACTAAGCTACTGGCTGACTCAATCTACCAGTTATTGCAAAATGGGCACAATTTTGAAGAACTTGCCAGGAAGGAGTCTGATGACCAGCGCTCAGCACAAATTGGTGGGGAATTGCCATGGTTTTCGTCTGCCAACATGATCTCAAATTTTAGTACAGCCTCATTCAGCTTAGAAAATAATGGCGATTATTCAAAACCTGTGGTTACATCTTATGGATACCATATCATTAAAAGGATTGACTATAAACCTATCCCTCCTTTCAATGAAATAAAAGGTGACATTGAGGAGAAGATCATGAGGGATCCTGAACGTGTGAATAAAAACAAAGAGGCTTTCATCAATAAATTAAAAAAAGAGTACTTTTTTAAAGAAAAACAAGGCAATTTAGAAAAACTACCTGAAGGCAATAATAAAGAAGATATTGGGCTTTTTGAACTGGATAGTATTTTATATACTTCTTCACAATTTACCTCTTTTTTAAAAGAAAAACATCCAGGTATAAATCTTCCTGATAAAGCAGAAATAGCTAAACATTATGAAGAATGGGTAGATGCAGAAATTACCAATTATGAAGATGGGAAGCTTGAAGAAAAATACCCTGATTTCAGGTACCTGGTAAAAGAATACCATGATGGCATCCTGCTGTTCAACCTTTCAGAAAAAAAGATATGGAAATATGCTGCCAATGATACCTTAGGGCTTGAAGCATTTTACAATGACCATGCTGATAAATATTTATGGGGCGAACGTTTTAAAGGGCTTATTATTAAATGTAAGGACCTGGACATAAGGGACAAAGCTGACCAGTATTTTGAGGAACATGTCCCCTATCAGGAAATACTTGATATCCTGAATGATGAACAAAAAGGAGTATTGACCATTGAAGAAGGTACCTGGGAACAACATGCAAACCCAATTGTTGATTATTATGTTTGGAAAGGTGAAAAACCAAAAGGGTTAGATGAGCAGTTAGTATATATCAGGGGGGATATGGTAGGGCCACAACCTAAAACATTGGATGAGGCCAGAGGCTTATACATTTCAGATTACCAGAACTTCCTGGAAAAGAAATGGATAGAGGAACTAAGGGAAAAATACAAAGTAAAAGTCTATAAAAAAGTACTTAAGTCAATTAAAGGAGTATAGTGAACAAGATAGTTACATACACAGCCATTTTTTTGCTTTTGTTGGGATGCAATACCAAAGAAAGTGAAGATGTCCTGGTTGCCAGTGTTGGTGAAAAAGAACTTTATATTTCTGATGTGGCTGCCTTTATCCCCAATGAACTGCCAAAAGAAGACAGTGCTGTAATGGCTGAAGATTACATAAGGAACTGGGTAAAAAAAGAACTGGTATTAAAAAAAGCTGAAGAAAACCTGGCAGAAAAAAATAAAGATGTCACAAAAGAGCTTGAAGAATACAGGCAATCACTGATAACTTATAAATATAAGAAGGAGTTGGTCAGGCAAAAGATGGACACTGTTGTAACTGAAGAACAGGTACAAAATTACTACAATGAAAACCATGAAAGTTTCCTATTAAGGAATAACATTGTGAAAGCCATTTTTATGAAAATACCCAATGAGTTTGCTGACCCTGAAAGGTTGAAAATGTACTGTGGAGACCATTCAGAAGAAAGCATAAATGAGTTAAAGGATTTTTGTATCAGGTATGCAAAAGTTTTTGATATGTTTAATGATGAGTGGGTAAACTTTGATATTGTGATCAATAATATTCCTCAGAATATTGACAACCAGGGAAGGTTTTTAAACAGGAACAACATTATTGAAGAAACAGATTCAACTTATTATTACCTGGCATGCATTAATGACTACAGGCTGGTTGGGCAGCCAGCACCTATTGACCATGTGAGCAAAAATATCAAAAATGTTATATTAAACACCAGGAAAATTGAGTTCTTAAAGAAAACAGAAGAAGATATTTACCAGGAAGGGATAAGGGCAAAAAAATTTAAAATTTATGATTACCAAAAATAAAGCTATGAAGAAGATATTAACCAGGGGATTACTAATTATCCTTACTATAACCCCATTTTTTACAATGGCACAAGACAAGGTTATTGACCAGATAGTGGCAGTTGTTGGTGGAAATATAATCCTGAAATCAGATATAGAGAACATGTATATGCAGAACCAGGCTTCAGGGATTACTTCTGATGGTGACATGAAATGCGAGATACTGGAACAACTGCTTATTGAAAAGCTGTTGCTTGCTGAAGCTGAACTGGACACACTTATTGAGGTTACACCAAGCCAGATAAACCAGCAGCTTGATGCACAAATACAACAATACCTGTCCTATTTTGAAACCCAGGAAGCATTGGAGGAATACTTTAAAAAACCACTTCCACTGATCAAAGCTGATATGCAAGATATGATCAAAAACAGGTTGCTAACCCAGCAGATGAACAGCAAAATTGTAGAAAATGTAAAAGCCACACCTTCTGAAGTCAGGGCTTTTTACAGGCAAATGGAACAAGACAAAATTCCAAGGATACCAACCCAATATGAATATGCCCAGATAACCATTTACCCTAAAGTTGAACAAAATGAGGAAAACAGGATAAAAGCAAAATTGAGGGAATACAAAAAACGCATTGAGGATGGGACCAACTTTGCCACCTTGGCTGTAATGTATTCTGAAGGGCATTCTGCACGTGATGGTGGCGATATTGGGTACAGTGGCCGTGCCCAATTAGACCCAACCTATGCTGCTGCTGCTTTCAACCTAAAAGGGGATAGGATATCAAATGTGGTAAAAAGCGAATTTGGCTACCATATTATTCAGCTCATTGACAGGAAAGGGGAAAAAGTGAGGACCAGGCATATCCTGATGCAACCAAGGCCTACACCAAAGGCAATGGAGGAAGCTTCAAAAGCATTGGACACATTATCCAATGCAATCAGGAAAGGTGATATTTCTTTTGATGAGGCTGCTGCCCGTTACTCATTTGATAAAGACAGCAGGAATAATGGAGGGATTGTTATCAACCCCAATACAAGGTCATCACGTTTCAGTATTGAACAATTACCCCCTGATGTAAGTAAAATTATCACTGGCCTCCATGTAAATGAAATTTCTGAGCCTTTTAAATCAATTGACCAAAATAGTAGGCAAAATGTGTATAAGATCATCAAACTTGTAAACAAGGTAAACGAGCATAAAGCCAATATCCAGGAGGATTACCAGTTGGTTTCAAATGTATACCTTGAATCTAAAAGAGAAAAAATGCTCCAAGATTGGATAACAAAGCAACAAGCTGATAATTACATCCATATTGATGACACCTATTCTAATTGCAATTTTGAATATAGAAACTGGATAAAATAATTCACTCCCAATGAAGTATAAAAATGATGTTGAGGCATTGGATGCCCTTAAAGAGAAGTTTGATTTGCTGAGGACAGAGATCAAAAAAGTGATTTATGGGCAAGATGAAATTATTAACCAGGTATTGATTTCATTATTTAGCCGTGGGCACTGTTTATTGATTGGGGTTCCTGGCCTGGCAAAAACACTTTTGGTTACAACCATTGCCAAAGTGTTGGGGTTAAAATATAACCGCATCCAGTTCACACCAGACCTGATGCCTTCTGATATTATTGGTACAGAGATCCTTGATAAGGAGCGCCAGTTTAAATTTATCCAGGGACCACTGTTTGCCAACATTATCCTGGCCGATGAAATTAACAGGACCCCTCCAAAAACACAGTCTGCACTTTTAGAAGCTATGCAGGAAAGGGCAATCACTGCAGCAGGCCAGCACTTTGAACTTGACAAGCCATTTTTTGTTTTGGCAACCCAGAACCCTATTGAGCAGGAAGGAACATACCCACTACCTGAAGCTCAGTTGGATAGGTTCATGTTCTCTATTTGGCTTGATTACCCAAAGCTTGAAGATGAGCTGACTATTGTAAAAAATACCACTTCCACCTATGAAGTAGATATTAAACCTGTCATTTCAGGGGAAGAGATCAGGTTCTTCCAGGAACTTATCAGGAAAATACCAATTAATGACAATGTTTTAAGGTATGCTGTAACACTGGCTGCAAAAACACGCCCGGGTACTAAAGAAGCTATAGATACAACCAACCAGTACCTAAAGTGGGGTGCAGGGCCAAGGGCTTCACAATACCTTGCATTAGGCGCAAAAACCAATGCTGCCATAAATGGCAAATATTCTCCTGATATTGAAGATGTTAAAGCTATTGCATCAACCATTTTAAGGCATAGGGTCATCAAGAATTATAAAGCTGAGGCTGAAAATATCCATGTTGATAAAATTATAAATAAGTTGTTGTAATGAAGGAAATTTTCCCTCATACCAATTACATAACAAAACAAATCCTTTACATTTTACCCTTTGTTTTGTGCTTTCTGTTGTTTTATTCTAAAGGGTATTCACAAGAGAAAAAAAGAATTGAAATTATACATGCTGATGCCCTTGAACAGAGTGAAGCAAATAGGGATGTGCAAAAATTAATTGGCAATGTAAACCTTTCCCATGAGGGAGCCTTAATGTTTTGTGACAGTGCATATGTCTATGAACCCAATAATATGGATGCTTTTGGTAATGTGAAAATAAACCAGGGGGATACTATTTTTCTATATTCAAACAAGCTGTTTTATAAAGGAAACATCAAAGAAGCTATTGCAATAGGGAATGTGCGCCTGGTAAATGTGAATGAAGGTACTACCCTTTATTCTGATACATTAAACTATAACCTTGACACCCATATCGGGTTTTATGATGATTTTGGGAAAATTGTTGACAGCACCAACACCTTGACCAGCATGATTGGGCAGTATCATATGCGAGAAAAAATGGCTTATTTTTATAAGGATGTAGAAGTATTAAATGAAGATTTTACCCTTGAAAGTGATACTTTAAGGTATAATACTGAAACTGGAATGCTTTTTATTGAGGGGCCAACTACCATCATGGATAGTGCAAATACCATGTATGCTGAAGATGGTTGGTACAATTCGCAAACTGGTGAATCTGAACTGCTCAAAAACCCCATGTTGCATAATGAAAACCAATCATTAAAAGGTAATTTAATCAAGTATTTTAAAGAAACAGGAAAAGGCTATGCCCTTGGGTCGGTTGAAATAGTTGACAATAAAAACCAGCTAAAAGTAAATGGAGAACATGTAACCTATGATGAAAACCTGGAAGCCTCAATGGTAACTGATTCAGCTTTGCTTACCCTTTATTCTGAAGAAGATACACTATACCTTCATGCAGACACAATCACAGCAATACCCGATACAGTAAAAGACGAAAAAATAGTTAAAGCTTTTCATGGTGTCCGTTTTTTCAGGAATGATGTACAGGGTGTGTGTGATTCATTAGTCTATTTTACAGTTGACACAACTGTTTATTTGTTTGTGAGCCCTATTTTATGGGCTGGGACCAGGCAGATGACATCTGAATTTATACAAATGAAATCATCAGCCAATGCCCCTGATGAGGTGAGGCTTTATAATAATGCATTTATTATCTCAAGGCAAGATTCAGTAATGTATGACCAAATCAAAGGGAAAAATATGATTGGTTACATTCGTGATAACTCATTGTATAAAATAGATGTGGATGGCAATGGGCAAACCCTCTATTATGCACAAGATAAAACAGAGACCATTGGTTTAAACAGTGCTGAAAGCAGTAAGATAACTATACGTTTTAAAGACAACAAGGTTTACAGTATCTCATTCTTATCAAATCCTGAAGGGGTGCTGAACCCAATCAACCAAATAGCTGATGAACAAAGGAAATTAAATGGTTTTGGCTGGCATGCAAGCAAACGCCCATTAACAAGGTTTGACGTTTTTAGGGAAACAAAAAAAGCAGGACAATAAATCCTGCTTCATTCAATATTCTTTTTTTATAAACTTAATACTCATCTTCATTGAAGAAAAAATCATCTTTGCTGGGGTAATCAGGCCAGATATCTTCAATGTTTTCATAGACCTCACCTTCATCTTCAATCTCCTGCAAATTCTCAATAACCTCCAATGGAGCTCCTGAACGAATCCCATAATCAATTAATTCGTCCTTGGTTGCAGGCCAGGGAGCATCTTCCAGATTCTGTGCTAATTCTAAAGTCCAATACATTGCAATAAATTTTAGAGGTTAAAAACCAATTTTAAAATTTTTGCGAATATAATAAAAAAATTATCGAAAAATCATCAACCTTTTACAAAATTATTTTGTAACCCAAGGGGTTTCTTTCAAATTGTTATCAAAAGTGAATTTTCGTGCCAAAATGAATAACAAATCTGACAATCTGTTGATAAATTGGATAATATTAGGTGCTATTAGGTTATGTTCTGAAAGTTCAATAATCCTTCTTTCAGCCCTCCTGCAAATTGTTCGTGCCACATGGCAATAACCAACCAACTGGTTTCCAACAGGTAGGATAAAATTCTTTAATTCAGGTAATTTGTCCCCAAAAAGGTCTATGCTTTTTTCAAGCCTTACAATATCTTCATCTTCAACATTCAAATGGCCTGTTATCCCCTCCCCTTTTTCATCTGAAGCCAATTTTGAGCCAATGGTAAACAGCTTTTCCTGGATAAAAGTGATCAACTCTTTAACTTCTCCTTCCATTTTAAATGAATGGATCAACCCCAGGTATGCATTTAATTCATCAATTGTACCATAAGCTTCCAAGCGGATATTGTGCTTCTTTACCCTTGAACCACCTACCAATCCTGTGGTTCCATCATCACCTGTTTTTGTATATATTTTAAACTCCTTGGGCATCTCTAATAAACTGGGTTTTCGTTAACCTCATCTTTCTCAACTTCACCATCTTTTAACCTGATGATCCTGTGGGCATAGTTGGCAATATCTTCTTCATGGGTAACCATGATCAGTGTATTTCCCATCTTATGGATTTTCGCAAATAAACCCATTATCTCTTCTGATATTTTTGAATCCAGGTTACCAGTAGGCTCATCAGCCAGCAATATGGTAGGTTTATTGACCATAGCCCTGGCAATAGCTACCCTTTGGCGTTGCCCTCCAGAAAGCTCATTTGGGCGATGTTCCATCCTGTCTTCAAGTCCAACATCAGTGAGTGCTTTCACTGCCAACTCCCTCCTTTTTTGCTTTTTAATGCCTGCATAAACAAGGGGTAACATCACATTTTCTAATGCAGTGTTCCTGGGCAATAGGTTAAATGTTTGGAAAATAAACCCTATTTCATTGTTCCTGATATCAGCAAGGTCATCATCAGAGAGGCTGCTAACATCATAGTTGTTAAGGATATATTTCCCATTTGTTGGGGTATCAAGGCATCCAATTACATTCATCAAGGTTGATTTGCCAGAACCAGAAGCTCCCATAATGGCAACATATTCCCCTTTATTAATATCAATTGATACTGACCTTAATGCACGCACCACTTGTGTCCCAACTTTATAATTCTTTATGATTGATTCAAGGTGGATAATTTTTCCCATTTTATGAATTCTTATTTTTGATATTTGTAATAATTACCACTTGTTTATTACATAATTCTGTTTTTGAAATTTATCATTTATTACTGCAATCCCCAAATATTGCAAAGCAATTGTCACTGATACATGCATATTTTTTTTCAACTCTTCAAATAATTGCTGCAATCCTGCTTCCTTTATATTCCTTATAATAAAAGCCATTGGCTGATTTACACCTTCTTCAAATACAATTCCAGGGCAAGCATTGGTTAATATAGCCATATTATAATTCCCAGTTTTTTCTTCTTCTTTAATGTGTAACTCCTTATTATCAGGATGCTGAGAAATTACTATATCTGATTTTGCCAAAAGGCATGTTTTGCTTAACCCTGCATCATCTCCTACCATGGTAATTGCCTCTGGTTGAAAAAAATTAACCAACCTGAAAATTATCTTAAATTCTTCAAAAGTTAAGTTATCACCTGAGATTTCCCTAATTTCTTTAAAAGCATAAAAATCATAAGGTATATAAATAACACCTGTAACCAGCCTGTAAACAAAGGGGGAATGT
Source organism: Prolixibacteraceae bacterium (assembly GCA_028282705.1). Classification (GTDB taxonomy): domain Bacteria; phylum Bacteroidota; class Bacteroidia; order Bacteroidales; family Prolixibacteraceae; genus JABMQB01. The sequence continues at coordinate 20,698 of JANQHI010000035.1, forward strand.
ATACCCTTGCCATACCTGTTACTTTTTATTAGGTTTCCTTGCATATTTGGGTAAATATGGACTATTTTTAAAATTCAACAAAAATCATAAATTTTATACTTCTAAGATAAAATTATGCAAGATATTTTAGGGCAGGACATAAAATTTTTGCCTGGGGTTGGCCCCAAAAGGGCAGAAATACTCCAAAAAGAATTGGGGATTAAAACTTTTTATGACCTGATATATTACTATCCTTATAAATACATTGACCGCACAAAATTCTATAAAATAAAAGATATACATGCCCAAATGCCATACATCCAGGTAAAAGGCAAAATCATTTCAATAGAAACAGTGGGAGCAGCAAACAAGGAGCGCTTGGTTGCTTTGTTCCAGGATGAAACAGGAACCATGGAATTGCTTTGGTTTAAAGGGGTGAAATACCAGAAAGAAGCCCTTAAAACAAATGTTACTTATACCATCTTTGGGAAACCTGCTGAATTTAATGGGAAAATGAATGTTGTCCACCCTGAGATGGAGCAGGAAGGCACACAAACTTTAAAACCATCAGGCTTATTCCAGGGCTATTACATAACTACTGAGGAGATGAAGAAAAAATTCGTCAACTCTAAAGTGGTCAATAAACTGGCATTAGCACTAGTCGAAAAAGTGAGGGGTAAAATAAAGGAATCCATACCTGCCTACCTGGTTGAAAAAATGAAACTAATCACACTAGAAGAAGCATTAGTCAATATCCACAAACCTGAAGATACACTTACACTGAGAAAAGCACGTTTTAGGTTGAAATTTGAAGAACTCTTTTTCATACAATTAAAAATATTGAGCCTGAAACACCAAAGAGAGAATAAATTTAAAGGATATAAATTTTCTGAAATTGGGTATAATTTTAATACATTTTATAAAGACTACCTCCCTTTTGAATTGACAAATGCCCAAAAAAAAGTTATTAAAGAGATCAGGAAAGATGTGGGTGGCACCCACCAAATGAACAGGTTATTGCAAGGAGATGTGGGAAGTGGTAAAACCCTGGTTGCCCTTATGACCATGCTGATGGCTATTGACAATGGTTTCCAGGCATCATTAATGGCACCAACTGAAATACTTGCACAACAGCATTTTACTTCTATTTCAAATTTATTATCAGGGATGAGCCTTAATGTGAAACTACTCACAGGTTCTACAAAAACCTCTGAACGTAAAATTTTACATGAAAAATTACAAAATGGGGAAATCCATATTTTAATTGGGACACATGCACTTATTGAAGACACAGTAAATTTCCATAAACTGGGGTTGGTAATCATTGATGAGCAACACAGGTTTGGGGTAGCCCAACGTGCAAAACTATGGAAAAAGAACCAGCTAATCCCTCCCCATGTATTGGTTATGACTGCAACCCCAATCCCAAGGACACTCTCAATGACTGTTTATGGAGACCTTGATGTTTCAGTAATTGATGAACTACCACCTGGAAGGAAACCTATCCAAACACTCCATTTCTTTGAGAACAACAGGAAAAAAGTGGTTGGTTTTATCCAACGCAAAGTTGATGAAGGTAGGCAGGTTTATATTGTTTACCCACTGATCAGTGAATCAGAAAAAATGGATTTTAAAAACCTGGAAGAAGGATATCGCCAGGTATGTGAGACATTCCCAGGTTATAGCATAAGTATGATCCATGGTAGGATGAAGGCAGCCAATAAAGATAGGGAAATGCAACGTTTCAAAAATGGCGAAACCCAAATCATGGTGGCTACCACTGTAATTGAAGTGGGTGTTGATATACCTAATGCCTCAATTATGGTTATTGAAAGTGCAGAAAGGTTTGGCTTATCACAACTTCACCAACTCAGGGGACGAGTGGGACGTGGGGCTGAGCAGTCACATTGTATTTTAATGACCTCATACAAAATAGGCAATGAAAGCAGGAAACGCATTGAAACTATGGTACGCACAAATGATGGGTTTGAAATTGCAGAAGTTGACATGAAGTTGCGTGGCCCGGGAGACATTGAAGGAACACAGCAAAGTGGGCTTGGTTTTGACTTGAAAATTGCAAACCTGGTAAAAGATGGGGAAATATTACAACTGGCTCGTGACACTGCAATGGCAATTTTAAAAGAAGATCCTTATTTAGAAGATGAAAAGAATAAACTGTTGTTAAAACACATTCTTTCCAATAAAAGAACAGAATTTAACTGGGGAGCTATTAGTTGATCTCTTCCTTTTAAGCACTGTTTAAGTTCATTTATCTTGTTTATTACAAAAAAGTATTGAAATAAGTAGGTGTAATTGCTTAATAATTGGCTCTTTATAATTTGGTTTCTATTATTTAAAAAAATAGTGTCTTTTAGAAGCAACAAAATACCTACCTTTTCGTAAGAAGGAAAACATTGAGGCTATACCAGAGAAGGCAAGTTCAATAAAAGGGAAATCCAAGTCACCACATAAAAGAAATAACCATGGAAAAAAGAAGAAATTATGCTTCAGGCTCTGTATGGGAAGACTATGTTGGTTACAGCAGGGTAGTAAAGGTTGGGAATGTAATTGAGGTTGCAGGAACTGTTGCTGCAGGAGCTGGTGGCAAAGTTGTTGGCGAGAACAGCCCTTACGAGCAAACAAAATTTATCTTGAAAAAAATTACAGACTCTTTAGAAAAAGCCGGAGGAAAAACAAAAGATATTATAAGAACCAGGATGTATGTAACAGATATTAGTAATTGGGAAGCAATTGGGCAAGCCCATGGCGAGTTTTTTTCTGACATAAAACCTGTTACCACGATGGTTGAAGTAAAAGCCCTTATTGCTCCTGAGTTTTTAGTTGAGATTGAAGCTACTGCCTTATTGTAGGTATCAAATAAAATAAGCACCTCCTATGAAAGAGATGCTTATTTTATTATGCGTTGAATTTCCTGAAATTTTCTTTTAAATGTTACTGTCAATTATCAACAGGGATATTTCGATAGGAAATTAGCTAAGATCAATACAAAAAATCTGGGCCTGCTAAAACAGATGATTTACCACCTGTCACCGCCGCGGTTGTAGCCACCACCACCACGATTATTATCGCGACGGAAACCACCACCACCGCCACCTCTGCGGTTATTGCTCCTGTCTTCAGCTTTGTTAACAACAATTGCCCTGCCTAGTACCTCAGTACCATTTAGTTCTTCAATTGCCCGAGTTGCTTCTTCCTCATTTGGCATTTCTATAAAACCAAACCCCCTGCTTCTGCCAGTGAATTTATCAGTGATCACTTTAATCGATGATACTTCACCAAATTCTTCAAACAATTCTTTTAACTCTTCTTCTTGTAACTTAAAGGGAATGCTCCCTACAAAAATGTTCATAATAAATAATTTAAATAAAAAAAGTTTTGTATTAAAATTGGAGCTTAATTGAACTTAACACCTACTAACTAATAATTGGATACCAGTGCAGGAAATCTAACTAATGGTTAGCTTACGAAAAATTAAAAGAAGCACTTATTTAATAACTAAGTGCAAGATATGCTTTTTTAAATAAAACAAATGAGTATTTAATAAAAATTTAATAGAAAGAATTTTATTCTTCTCAAACTTATTTCAATGATAAGAACCAATTAACAAATGCAATACCAGTTGGGACAATGCCTTGCTGATGCCCAGCCCCTTCAACAAGTTTCAGGTTAATTTTTGAATTATCCACACCAATATCCAGAAAATCGTTATACATATTTATAGATACCTGGGCAGGTACAAAAGTATCATCTTCGCCATGAGCCAACATTAAAGGTGTTGATATATTCCAGGCTTCAACACTGTTATCCAGAAAAGAAGCACGCAAATTTGCAAATGCACTCCCTGAAGCATACTCATTCCTGTAAGTTGAAGTAAACAATTCAGAGATGGAAGTAGTCAGTTGCAAATTCAGGTAATCACTGTCGTGGGTTCCATCATACATTTCAGATACCCTTGAAGCATATGGCTCATTAAATATTTCATCCAAACTATTGGACATATAACCCAATTTTGAATATGAATCCATCATGTAACCCAGGAAATAAGGCATAGGGTAGTTTTCTTTCTCCATGATATTGCTATTCAGGAATAAAAGGTTATAGGGCCCTGCCCCACAGCCACTGGCTTTTAGGTTAAAATCAGAGGAATAATTTTCCTCCAGCTCCTTTTGCAAATGTAATGTTGCCCAACCTCCTTGAGAATAACCTGCAATATAAAGGTCATTAGAGATATCAACATCCAGGTTTCTTTTTGCCATCAATTCTTTAGTTGCCATTAGCATATCAACAACTGATTGGGTAGTTGACTCTTTATCCAAATATGGATGAAACATCTCCTCTGAAGCCCCAAAGCCCAGATAATCGGGGGCAACCACTATAAACCCTGCTGCAGAAATAGCTTCCAGGAAAAGGTAAAGTTCATAATCAGGGTTAACAGAGGGGGCATTGCTATGAAGCACATTAGTCCCATTCTGAAAGCTCAATAATGGGAAAGGCCCTTCATTGCCTTCAATACCTATTGGCACACAAACCAACCCTGAAGCTATTGTATCTTTCCCCTGGAATGTGGTTTTATAATCCATGGTAATAATCCAGACAGACAGATCAGTAGCTTCATCCAAGGTAGATACTTCTGGGTGTTTATTTTTAAGTGCACCTAAAATAACATCTATCTCAAAAATTGAAAGGATTCTTTCTTTGGTATAGCTAACCAGGTATTTATCCTCTCCATCAGCTTCCTGTTCCTGTCCTGTAGGATCACAAGAAAATAATACAAAAACAAAAAGGATTGGGAGTATATTGAGCAAATATCTCTTCATCTTAATCAAAGTGTATGGAACTTATACAAATATAGCCAATAATTGTTCGTAATAAAACTACAGGATGGTAGATATTATTGTGTTCTTAATAAACAAAAAAACACTAAATAACAGGTGTATAGAGTTGCATACATCCTGACTAGTTTCAACATTTTCAGTATAAACCAAAACCCAAGGGATCCCTGCATCTGTGTACTTGCCCTTCTTCCTGTTGTGCTCAGCCAAACGCCTTTCAATATCATTGGTATAACCAATATAATACCTATCTAATAATTTGCTATGGAGTATATATAAAGTAAACATTACATGGTATGTTATTGAAAAAAGAAAGGGAAGCTAATTGCTTCCCCTCATTATGGTGACTCAGCTGAGTCTCGAACTCAGGACCCCATCCTTAAAAGGGATGTGCTCTACCAACTGAGCTACTGAGTCATCCTTATGTTTCCTTTGTTATTCAAAGGCGCGTGCAAAAGTAAATAATATTTTAATTCCTGCAAATATTTTTAAAAAAAATAAGCCCTTTTGACCTTACTTAAACTTCATGAAATATATGCCTGTAAATTACAGCCATTTACCTCTTAAAATAAACTCCCTGTTTTTCTGTCAAATAAACCACTATGGACTGAAAGTACCATAGTTTTCCCTCAGACTGAAAGTCTCCTTTACTCAAGGATGAAATTTGATTCATCATTGTCTGTTGGTTT
>JANQHI010000078.1 GCA_028282705.1 Prolixibacteraceae bacterium
TTTTTCTTCCATAGCTATGGCTATGCAATAAAAATGGAGCTTTGCCACTGATAATCAATCTGTCACTTTCGAGATTCCCCTTCAACTTTAGACAACTTCAAAGTATAGGCTTTAGCCATTAATAACTTTGAAATTATATTTTTTAATAAATTCTTGGTATTCATCTTCCCAAGTTTTCTTTTTATGGTGTTCATTTTGTTTTTGAATATAACTTTTGACTGCAACCACCTGTGATTCTCCTAAGCTAACAGCAAAATACTCTTTTTGCCAGGTCAGTTTAGCATTTGCCAGTTTTGTTTTATTGAACCAGAATGAAGATTCCCCTTTTAATAATTGCATCACCTTTTCAATTGTTTGGTCATTTTTAAGACGAAAAAGGCAATGTACATGGTTATGGTATCCATTTACAACTTCCATAAAAATACCTTTTTTAAAAGCATTTTCATGGATGTGTTGAAAAAGTTTTTGCCTGGCAGTTGGGTTAAGTAATGCTTCCCTGTTCTTTACAGTCCATACTGCATGTATCCAAATTTTAACATATGACATAATTTTAAGCTTAAAGGCTAAAGCCAGTTAATAATCTTTATCTGCATCACAGGGTTAAAACCCTGTGTAAAATATTTCAATTAAGTTTCATCCATCATTATTTTGTACCATGCTTTTAGTTTGGTAGGATTTGCAAATTATCAGAAAAGGCTTTAGCCATTAATTCTTACAGTTTACAAATACCCTCCTGCATTTATCAAACAAATTATCTTTTTATTTTTTCCTTTAATATATTTTAGCAAGCTTTTAAAGATAAAACTTAAAGGCTAAAGCCTATCAGTCCTAGCTTTTATATCACAGGGTTAAAACCCTGTGTAAAATTTTCAATACAAACACCATCTTTCTTCATTTTAAACCATGCTTTTAGTTTGGTATAGTTAAAAAACATTGAAATACTGCCCTTAGCCCCCTGCTCATAGCCCTTGACCATGTACATCACAAATTATACTTTTTCATTTTATTATATAAGGTTTGCCTGGTTACCCCTAGGTGCCCTGCTGCTGCTGAGTAATTCTCCCCGTTTTCTTTAATGGTTTTCAGTATCATCATTCTTTCCATTTCTTCCAATGTCCCTGAAAATGCATCTGTGGGACCAGGGAGCATGGGTTTAAAGAAAAAATCATCAGGTTTTAGCACCTTTTTATCAGACAGTATCACAGCTTTTTCAATGGTATGCTGCAGTTCCCTTACATTGCCTGGCCACTGGTAGTTCTTCAGCTTTAAAAGGGCTTCCTTGCTTATCTGCATGCATTCTTTCCTGTATTTTGAGCAGTACTTTTTTAGGTAAAAGCCAGCTATCTCTTCAATGTCTTCTTTCCTGTTTTGCAGTGGGGGTATATCAACCTGTATGGTATTTACCCTGTACAGAAGGTCTTCCCTAAAAAGGTTTTTGGCTACCATTTCTTCCAAGTTGCAATTGGTGGCACACACCAGCCTTATATTAATTGGGATTGGTTTGTTGTCCCCTATTTTTGTAATGGCCCTGTTTTGGAGTGCTGATAAAAGTTTAGGCTGTAAGTGCAAGGGTAGGTTCCCAATTTCATCAAGGAAAAGGGTGCCATTGTTGGCTGCTTCCATTTTGCCTGTCCTGTCTTTCCTGGCATCAGTAAAAGCACCTCTAATGTGCCCAAAAAGTTCACTTTCAAAAAGGGTTTCTGAAATTGCCCCCATATCTACTGGCACCATTATTTCACCTGCCTTTTTTGAAGCCCTGTGCAGCTCCCTGGCAATTAACTCTTTCCCTGTGCCATTGGCACCAGTTATCAACACATTGGCATCAGTTTGTGCAACTTTCCTAACCAGGCTCATTATTTTTACCATTTCAGGTGACTTGGCAATAAAAAACTGTTGCTCCCTGTTGATTTCCTGCTTTAGGATGCTTTCTTTTTTCTTTAATATTTTAATCTCTTTTTTGGATTGTTGCAACTGAAACACATTCCTAAGGGTTGATTTCAGTTTTTCATTGTCCCAAGGCTTTAGGATAAAATCAGCAGCCCCTTTTTTCAAGGCTTTAACTGCCAGTTCAACATCCCCATATGCTGTAATCAGCACAACTTCAGTGTTTGGTTTTAACTCCTTGGCCCTTTGCAGCCAATACAGGCCTTCATTGCCAGTATTTACCCCTGCTGAAAAGTTCATATCCAACAAGATTAAATCAAAACCCCCTGCCTGGAGCAGTGAGGGGATGAGGTTAGGGTTTGAAATGGTTTTTACTGTATCAAACTCATCCTGCAAAAGCATTTCAATGGCACTTAAAATGCTTTTATTGTCGTCAACCACCAATATGTTTCCTTTTGCCATATACTTATACTTGTATTTGCTTACCAAAGGTATAAGGCCTGGTTTTTAATTCAAATGGGATGTCAAAATATTTTACACTTTTTGTCAATTAATTTTACAAGAAATGCCAATATATTCATTTCCTGTTTTTATAATAAACACATTGACAGGACATTATGATTGTGGCATCTTTTTGGCAAGATAAATGGCCAATGGAAAAGAACAGCTATTTAGAACATATGGCAAGCAGGTTTTATACAATTATAATTTTGATTTTACTAGTGGGTGGATATTCCCAGGCACAGCAAGCCTGGCCCTTGCAAGAATGCATTGATTATGCAGTACAAAACAACCTGGGACTTAAAAAAAGTACCATCCAAAAAATGCTTGGTAAAGAGAGGCTCCAGCAATCAAAAAGGGAGATCCTTCCCTCGGTTAGTTTAGGTGGGGGTTCAGGCTATAGCTTTGGGAAATCAATTGACCCCAGTACCAATGATTTTGTAAACAAACAATTCTTTTCAACCAGTTTTAGTTTTGGCAGCAGTATTACACTCTTTAATGGCTTTGCTGCAATGAACCAAATATCTTACAATAAATTAAACTACCTGGCAGGTATTGAAAATGATAAAAGGCAAAAGAACGATATAGCTTTCCAGGTAATGGGGGCCTATTTTGATGCCTTATTTTACGAAGGTTTATTGCAGATTGCCCAGGAGCAAAAACAAGTTTCTGAGATGAACTTTAAGCAAGCCCAATCAATGGTTGAGGCTGGGATCAGGGCAAAAGCTGACCTGTTGGAAATGAAATCAAGGATGGCTGAAGAAGCCCTTTATGTGGTACAGGCAAAAAATTCATTGGAAGCTTCACTCCTGCAGGTGCAGCAACTAATGAACCATGCTTATAACAGCAATTTTAAGGTGCAGCAACCAGCCAATCTGTTAGGGCCAGGCAACTTGGTTTTGGAGAAAGATTCTGTATTTAAGGTTGCCATGCAAAATCACCCCCTTATTAAGGGTGAAAAACTCAGGGAGCAAGCTGCAAAAAAGAATTTATCCCTTGCAAAAGGGAACCTTTACCCACGCCTTGGGCTAAGTGGGGGGTATTCAACAAATTATTCAGCACAAGTGGGTGAAGATGGGATAAATGCTATTGGTGACCAATTTAAAAACAATGCATCACAATATGTTGGGCTCTCTATGAGTGTACCCATTTTTAGCAGGTGGGCAAACAGGTCAAATGTAAAAATAGCTAAATTAAACCTTGAACAGGCACAAACTGATTTTGACCTGGTTATCCAACAACTTTACCAAGAAATTGAAAGGAATTTCCAGGATCTGGATGCCCTTTCTTCAGAGTATGTGCAGATGGAAAGCCAGTTGGAAGCAGCCCAATTGGCTTTTCAGGCTGCAAGCAAAAGGTTAGGGCAAGGGTTAATAAACACCATTGATTATTATAATTCAAAAAACCTGTTGGCTCAGGCACAAAGCAATGTGTTAAGGACAAAACTCCAGTATGAAGTAAAAAAACGCACCATTGATTTTTTTATGGGCATACCCATCTATTCAGAAAACAATAAAAAAAATTAAAATATTCCAGGATATGGGAATGGACAGGAAAATAGAAAAGAAAAAAGGGATTAGGGCAAAACATGTAATTTATGCTGTTGCAACTATACTTTTTATTGCATTGATTATCAAAATCATATCAGATTCTGGCACATCTGTATATAGGGTAGAAGCTGAAAAGATTACAGTAGAAGGTGTTTTACAGGGTGAATTTAAAGACTATACAAAAGTAAATGGTGTAGTGCAGCCTATTTCCATAATCTACCTTGATGCCATTGAAGGGGGCAGGATTGCTGAACGTTTTATTGAAGAAGGGACCATGGTGAAAAAAGGGGATATAATTTTGAGGCTTGAAAACAGGCAGCTTTACCAAACCATATTGAACAGTGAAGCAGCCCTGGCTGAAAAAGAGAACTACCTGAGGAATACCAGGATCAACTTTCAAACTGAATTGATCAATTCAAAAAGGAACATCCTGGACAATGAATATAGGCTGACACGCAAAAAAAGGAAATACAAGCAATATGAGAAATTGTATGATGATGACCTGATTTCAAAAGAAGAATACTTGCAGGCAAAAGAAGATTATGGATATGAGGTGAGCCTCCTTGAAATTAATAAACTGAAGGCTAAAAATGACTCCATGATCAGGGCAACCTCAATGACCACATTGGAAGATGACCTGGAAAAGATGAGGAAAACCCTGGAACTGGTGCATGAAAGGCTGGATAACCTTAATGTAAGAGCCCCGGTTGATGGGCAATTGGGAATGTTGGATGCTGAAATTGGGCAATTGGTAGGAAGTGGTACACGCATAGGGCAGGTCAATGTACTTACCAATTATAAAGTGGAAGGGCAGATTGATGAACATTATATTGACAGGGTGCGCCAGGGCTTAAATGCAGCTTTTGAAAGGAATAATGTAGAGTATGATTTGTATGTGAAAAAAGTGTATCCTGAAGTGAGAGAAGGGCAATTCCAGATTGATATGGTTTTTAGGGGGCAGTTGCCTGATAACATCAGGACAGGGCAAACCTATTATGTAAACCTTGAATTGGGGCAGCCTCAAACAGGGATTATTATCCCCAAAGGAGCATTCTTCCAAAGTACAGGGGGGCAATGGATTTATGTGCTGGATGAATCAGGTGGGTTTGCAAGCAAAAGGGATATAAGGATTGGACGCCAAAACCCACAATATTATGAAGTATTGGAAGGGCTGCAAGAAGGTGAGAAGGTAATTACCTCAAGCTATGACCTGTTTGGGGAAAATGATAAAATTGTGTTGAAATAATTAAAGCAAAGGGTAAAGGGAAAGGGGCAAAGCAATAAACTAATAAAACTTGGATTGAATAAATATATAAATGTAAAAAATGATATGGCACATTTTAGGTTTATGGATTTAGAAATTTGGAAAGAAGCAATTGATCTAAACGATCAGTTATATGACTTAGCAGAAAAAATAGAAAAATCAAAACAGTTTCGTTTAGCAGAACAACTAAGAGGTGCTTCATTAAGCATCTCAAATAACATTGCTGAAGGATCAGGATCTTTTTCAGATAAAGACTTTGCTAACTTTTTAAATTTTGCCAGAAGGTCTGTTTTTGAAACAGCCAATATAACCTTGGTTTCTCACAACAGGAAATTTATTGGCAAGAACGAATTAGGTATAATTTTGACTAGATTGGATACCTTAAGTAGAAAAATTACCAATTTTAGAAAAGCATTAATTAACAAATTATAAGTATAAATAGCAGTACAGGGCAAAATTTACTCTTTGCCCTGTACTCTATGCTCTTAGCTATAAATTTTATCATGATAAGAACAGAAAACCTTACAAAAATTTTTAGGACAGAAGAAGTAGAAACCTATGCACTTGAGAAAGTCTCATTCCAGATTAAGCCTGGTGAGTTTGTAGCTGTAATGGGGCCATCAGGTTGTGGAAAATCAACCCTGCTCAATATTATTGGCTTGTTGGATAACCCCAGTGATGGGGAATACTATTTTGATGGTATTGAAGTAGGCTCATTTAAAGAACGCCAAAGGACCCAACTTAGAAAGGGGAACATTGGCTTTGTATTCCAGAGCTTTAACCTGATTGACGAACTCACTGTGTATGAAAATGTGGAACTGCCCCTAATTTACCTAAAACTGAAAGCCAGGGAAAGGAAAGAAATGGTAAATACAGTGCTGGAACGCATGAAAATTGGGCACAGGGCAAAACATTTCCCACAGCAACTATCAGGAGGGCAGCAACAAAGGGTTGCCATTGGCAGGGCAGTGGTAGCCAACCCTAAACTGATCCTTGCTGATGAGCCAACAGGTAACCTGGACTCAAAAAACGGCCTTGAAGTCATGAAACTATTAACAGAGCTTAACCAAGAAGGTACAACCATTATTATGGTAACCCACTCAATGCATGATGCAGGGTTTGCCCACAGGGTAATCAACCTGTTTGATGGGCAGATTATTACAGAAAATGTAAAAGAGTCAATGGATGAATTGCTGTAGTTTAGCTAGCCAGGGCTACACTTTATGTGAAACCCTGACTGCCATTTTATAGCCAATGACTTAGGATTTTAGTTTACAAAAGCGCAACAGAGAAATGGGTTCAAGTTAAACATATTCACAGGTGTACATCAATTAAGGAACATTGATAATGAATAATCAGGCAATAATTAAATATTTACAAGGAACAGCTAGCCAAAAAGAGCGTGAAGAAGTGCTGGAATGGATTGAAGAAAGCCTTGAAAATAAGAAAGAATACCTGTCTTTGAAAATGATTTGGGCTCTTACTGCCTCAGGAGATGGAGATGAAGAAACAGCTTGGCAGGATTTCTATCCTCTAATTCGAGAAGTTAACAACAGTTTACTTATAGCCGTTTGTTTAAGCTAAGAACAGGACTATTTTCATTTTAAGCTATTTAACTATCAGCCATGCAGGTTTGGAAAACAAATAGAAACCCTGCAGAACAGTGAGTCAAAATATATGAAACAAAAAATAATAGGATTTAAAATTAAACTTGCAGTTCGGAATCTTTTAAGAAACAAGGTTTATTCAGCTTTAACTGTAGGTGGTTTTGCCACGTTGAGCATAGCACGGATATTGAGTTAACTGTATTTACATAATTGGCCACGGGATTTTGTTGCCAGGATCAATCTAAATTGGTGGCCATTTGTAGTAGGAACTTTTATAATTACTGTGCTGGAAACTGTAATTGCTTTTGGTCACCTGGAGAGTAGAAACCAGGAATCCTGTGGAGGCATTGAGGTATGAATGAGTAAACGATAAGCTATGGAAAATGGAACATCTTTTTTTGTTTATTATATATTAATTGGATTCCTGAAGCTTTCATTTGTGCAATCAGAACCGGCAAAACATACTATTCTGATTGATGTAAGCCATGGCCAGAGATTCTGGTTTGATCCTACGCAACCAGAAAACAGGAATAATATGAGAGCTAAATATTTGGCTTCCATGATAGAGAATACTTCTGTTTCACTTAATGTTCAAATAGGTTTTCTAAATAATAAAATTAAAAAGGAACATTTAATGGATTGTAAAGTGTTGTTTATCCATGTTCCAAGCTCAAAGTTTGAGGCAGATGAGGTCAAGGACATTATACACTTTGTTAAAAATGGGGGTTCGCTTTTTCTTGCCATGGAAGAGGATGATTGGACAACACTCGAAAAAACAAATGTCAATGACATTATTAAACCTTTTGGAATGCAGTTTGGCGGATTAATCAATGATAGAGCTTCAGATGGTTATTCGATTGTTAGTGAGCTTACTCCAAAGTCATATAAAATTCCATATCATGCTCCCCGGATAGTAAAAGGAGGTATCCCTTTTTGCTTTAACAATGCTTCGGATGAATATTTCGGAACATATAAAGCACTTGATAAGGGTGGAAAGATAGTGCTTATGGGAGATGGAATGATTTCATTGAGCCTGAACAGTTGGCAAGGTATAAATGATCAACAACGCAATGAATTTATGAATAATGTATTAAAGTGGCTACTAAACTGATTAGCCGGAGATTTCACGATTAACCTTTAACTGGTTTGGAAAGCACGGGAATTTAGGTATGAATACGGATAATTAGAATAATTAAATTTTTAAAAGTATTGGTTATGAATCTTTTACAATTTAAAAACAGCTTCCGGTTTTTATTAAAAAACAAGAACTACCTGCTTATCAATATGCTGGGGTTAGGAATTGGCATAACTTCATTTATTGTACTTTCACTATACGTGTACAATGACCTGACCTATAATCATTT
>JANQHI010000081.1 GCA_028282705.1 Prolixibacteraceae bacterium
GAAGGCTTACAATGAAGCCATAGCCAGTGGTGATTCCTACTTTAACAACAAAGAATACCAGCAATCCATCACTTCATACAAAGAAGCCCTGGATGTTAAGCCAGGCGAAACTTATCCTGAAAATAAAATTGTTGAAATAAACAGGATTATAGAAGCATTGGCAGCTAAAGAAAAACAGTATAATGAGTTGGTCAAATTAGCTGATAATTCTTTTGAAAACAAAGATTATGGACAGGCTAAGGAGAAATATACTGAAGCATTATCCATAAAACCTGAAGAAGAATACCCCCAAAACCAAATCACACGCCTCAATGAGTTGGTGGCTGCATTGGCGCAGGCACGTGAACTGGATAATAAATACAGTGCAGCTATTAGTGAAGGGGATAATTTATTTGATGCTGAAGATTATCAAAAAGCAATAGAGGCATATCAAACAGCCTTATCATTTAAACCTTCCGAAAATTATCCTAAGCAGAGGATAGATATAGCAAATAGCAGGTTGGTAGAAATTGCAAAAGAGCTTGAAAGGCAAAGAGGGGTTAACAGGGCTTACCAAAATGCCATTGCAGTTGCTGACCAAGCTTTTGGTGTGAGAAATTATAACCTGGCTGAAGAAAATTATAAAGAGGCCAGCAAGATAAAACCAGGTGAAACTTACCCATTGATCCAACTGAATAAAATAAATGAAGCCAGGGCAAAAGAGATACAAGACAATTATAACAGGACAATTACCCAGGCAAATACCTATTTTGAAAATAAAGACTATCAACAAGCTAAGGGGCAATATGCAAATGCCTTGATTATAATCCCTGATGATACTTATGCTACCAGAAGGATAAATGAAATAGATAGGATTCTTCAGGAAATGGCTGATGCTGATGCTGAAAGAAGAAGGATACAACAGGAATATATGTTAGCAATTACCCAAGGTGATGAAGCTTATCAGGCCAAAGCATATACAAGTGCGTTTGGCTTTTATAATCAGGCAAAAGACTTAAAACCCAATGAGAATTACCCTAAGGCCAGGATTAGTGAATTGGAAGAGCTTATTCGCAACCAGAAGCTTGATGAAGATTACAGGAGGATTTTGTTGGCAGCTGACGAATTTTTCAAATTGAAGCAATACAATGAAGCCAGGGCAGAATATGTAAAAGCACTAAACCTAAAACCTGACGAAGATTATCCAGCAAGCCAGATCAATAAAATTGATGAAATATTACGAGAACTTGAGCGCGCGCGTTTAATTGCTGAACAGCAAGCTGCTGAAAGCATTGCTAAAACTGCTGTGGTCCCTACAGCATCAAGGAATATTATTACACAGCAGGGGCAATTTGATGATTATTTGTGGAACCAAATGATGAATGCTTATAATGGATTCCTCAACCAGGCTGATGAGGCATTTTCTGATGAGGAATACAATATAGCAAGGTTTTATTACCAACAGGCATTAGATGTTTTTCCTGAAGAGTTATACCCAAAAGAAAAGATTAAAGAGATCAGGGGGATCATAAATGGTAGGTTATCAGACAGGCTGGAAAGGGAATACCAGCAGTCAGTTGATGAAGGGGATAAAGCCTTGGCTGAAGGGAAGTTAACTATTGCCAGGTTCCATTATAACAAAGCCTTGGCTTTAAAACCCATTGAAAAGTACCCAAAATTACAGATTGAGGAAATTCGCCAGAGATTGCTTGAAGTACAGAGCCAAAAGAATACTGAAGAATACAGGAATTTTATCAACATGGCTGATGAGGCATTTGGTAAGGGCAATTACAGTGTAGCCAGGTATTATTACACACAAGCTTCATACCTGAAACCAGCAGAAACATATCCTGTAACCCAATTAAGGAATATTGAGGACTTATTGTCAGTAGGAAATTCTTCAAGAAGGCAGGATGAGCCTGAATAGGCTAACCTTTGGCGATCAATTCCTTTATTTTTGCCAAGGTGTTACCTGTATCTTCTGAAGCATTAACTGCTTTATCAATGTAGGCAATGTTGCCTTGTTTGTCAATAATAAATGTCCAGCGCATGGTTGTAATCCCACGCACCAGATCAATAGTTCTCCCTTCAATTTCGCGTTGGATTGTACCCCCATCCCTGGTATCAACACCATAAGCTTTTGAGACTTCTCCATTGGTGTCAGAAAGGAGCGGAAAATTCAGGTTATTTGCTCTTTTAAAATATACCAGGTTCTCAGGCTCATCACCACTGATCCCAATAACAGTTGCTCCCAATTTTGTAAAATCATCTTTAAAATCGCGATAGGTACAAGCTTGTTTGGTGCATCCTCCTGTCATGGCAGCAGGGTAAAAGAATACTACTACATATTCTTTACCAAAATGGTGATTAGCATCCCAAATTTTTTTGTTTTCATCCAATGCTTTAAAGACAGGGGCTTTGTCTCCAACTGACAATTGCTGGGCATTTAAATTATGGGCTATAAATAAACCCAGGATAGTGAATAAAATAACCTGCTTCATGTTGTTTAGTTTTTTTATAACAATAAAGGAATAATAGGGGAGATTGTTTAGTCGGAAATGCAATTTTTTTGAAATGGAAGACATAAAAAAGAGGCTTCCAAATGGAAACCTCTTTATCTCATGTAAGGTGAGATCTAGGAATTTTATAATTTAATATTAGACAAAGCTAGCATTATTTAAATAATTAAAACTTGTTTCAACACTTTCAAGGGCATCATACTCCCTGAAACGGTCTTGTTCAACAAAGAAATATTTCATTCCTGCCTGTTCTTTAATGGCAAATATTTTTTCAAAATCAATGCGCCCTGTCCCCACAGGTGCAAAGAACATGTCATCTGTTTTAACCATATCCTTAACATGGTACAGTTCAAACCTCCCAGGATATTTCAGGATGTAATCAACAGGGTCGTAACCACCTTTTGTAACCCAATACAGGTCAATCTCAAAAGTAACCAGGCTAGGGTCAGTTTCTTCAATCAGTACATCCATGCCAATTTTGCCTTCCATTTTTTCAAACTCAAAAGCATGGTTATGGTAGCCAAAGCGTATGCCATGCTTATTGGCAATTTCACCCATTTTATTGAATTTTTCAGCAGTAGCTTTATACCCGTCAATATTCTTCCTGAAGTTATCAGGCAGATATGGGTAGATCACAAATTGTGAGCCAGCTTCAGCTGCCCCAGCACAAACTTTTTCTGCCAGGTTAAGCTCAAATACAGTGTGGCTGCTATGCAATGGCATTCCTAAGGAATTTAACTTTGCTGCAAACTCCTTGGGTTTCATCCCATAGAAAGTATTGTCAGCAGCATTATACCCTGCAGCTTCCATTGAGTTATACCCAATTTCGGCAAGCCTGTTTAATGTCCCATCCAGGTCATTCTTGATTTTATCCCTTACTGTATAGAGTTGAAGCCCAATTGTTTTTTCTTTAGTACAAGAATACATAGGCAACACCATGCTACCTGCTGCAAAAGCTGCTGAAGTTTTGAGGAAATTCCGTCTACTGGCCATTAGTTTATATTTTTAGATTAGCTTACCAATATTACAATAAATTTTTTAAAATGAGATAGGGTTCAATACCTTATTACAAATAAAAAAAGACACCAGCAACCTGATGTCTTTATATTAATAAAGTGTCTTATATCGGTTTACATTAAAAAGCTTAATAAAATACCAGCGCCAACAGCAGAACCAATTACCCCAGATACATTAGGTGCCATGGCATGCATTAACAAGTGGTTGGTTGGGTCTTCTTTCAGCCCCATATGTTGTACCACCCTTGCACTGTCAGGAACTGCAGAAACTCCACTGGCTCCAATCATTGGGTTTATTTTATTCTCTTTTTTCATAAAAACATTCATCAGTTTGGCTCCCATTACACCACCTGCAGTAGCAATAATGAATGAGCCTGCCCCTAACCCAAATATTTTAATGGATGACCAGGTTAAAAATACATCAGCCTGGGTTGAAGCCCCCACTGTTAATCCCAGTAGGATGGTAATTGTATCAATCAGTGCATTAGATGCAACATTGGCCAGGCGGTTTGTAACCCCTGATTCTTTTAGTAAGTTACCAAAAAACAGCATCCCTAAAAGTGGCAATGAAGTTGGGGCAATATATGCAGTTAGCAATAACCCAACTAGTGGGAATATGATCTTTTCAGTTTTTGAAACAGCCCTTGATGGTTTCATTCTAATGCGCCTCTCCCTTTTTGATGTAAGAAGTTTTACTACAGGAGGTTGGATAACTGGAACCAATGCCATATAAGAATAAGCTGCTATGGCAATTGGGCCTATCAGGTTTTTTACTGTTTCCCCATTGGCCATAACGTTCAACCCATTGGCCAGTTTTGATGAAAGGAAGATAGCTGTGGGGCCATCAGCTCCCCCAATAATGCCAATTGCACCTGCTTCAGGTGGTGCAAAACCAAGCCACAAAGCCCCCAGGAAGGTAAGGAAAATACCAATTTGGGCAGCAGCTCCCAACAGCATCAGTTTTGGGTTAGATATCAAGGATGAAAAATCTGTCATTGCCCCAATACCTAAAAAGATAAGTGGGGGGTACCATCCCTGCACAACTCCTTTATACAAATAATTCATTACAGAACCAGGCTCATATACACCCAATTGCAGGTTGAAATCAACAGCTTGGAACATGGGTATATTCCCAATCAGGATACCTACCCCAATGGGTATAAGAAGCAGTGGTTCAAAATTATATTTGATTGCCAGGAATATAAAGAATAAACCTACAACCATCATTATAATATGCCCCCAGGTTACATTTGCAAACCCTGAAAATTCAAAAAAATTGAATAGCCCTGAGATGGCTCCAGGATAGTTTTTATATTCAAAACCATCACCTACCAGTTTCCCATCGTCAAAATAGAGTACCCTGTTTCCCAATTGGATGTCTTCCCTGATGGTTTTATACCCCCCTGAAGTTGAATTTGGGTTAGTGTTTTTACGTAGATGGGTTGCTTTTTTAGGGTTGAATTGTAGGATGATTTCACCATTTATAACTGACCAATGCCCTGTGTAGCGCTGCTTGGCTGAGTCAAGTGCAAAAGTGTAGTCTTCCTCAAACCCAATGGTTTTATACCTTTTTGTGGTCCTGATTTTTTCTTCTTTGGCTGATTTGGTATCATATGTGGCATTTGGAACATATCCACCACTCCTATTTATCCATTTCCCATTTGTAAGCTTTGCCTGCAATTCTGTTTCTGAACCACTTGCAAAGGTTGTTTGGGCAAGGAACAGGAACGAAAACAATAATAATTGAAATATTTTATACATGGTTTACTGTCCAATTTCGATTAACACATCATCCTGCATCACTGTATCTCCAGTACCTACTTTAATGGCACTGACCACCCCACTTTTCTGTGAAAGGATTTGGTTTTCCATCTTCATGGCTTCCATAACCACAAGGTTTTGCCCTTCAGTTACAGAATCGCCAACTTTAACATTGATTTTAAGGATTGTCCCAGGAAGTGGGGCAGTTACCTGGTATCCTCCCGAAGATGGGCTCTTATGGATGAAACCTTCCCCTGGTTTTTTCTCTACTGGTTTCCTGATTAACTTTGGAGTTTTAGAAGTTTTAATTTCCTCTTCAATATTAACATTGTAAGCTGTTCCATTTACCTCCAATTTGGCAACATTGTCCTCTATGTCTTTTATATGGACTTCATAAACATTGCCACTTATGTTGAATTTATATTTTTTCATCTTATTAAAATTGTTTGTTATTCTAAGGAATAAGATGGAACTCGCATAATTCTAATAATTTGCGTATATATGAAAAATTTTCTCATGCTCGTTTCATTTTCCTATTTTGATTGGGTTACCTGCCTGGCCAATTTTGTGTTACTTCATAAATTTTTGAACTCCATGGAGAGTATGATTTTCTCACTTTTTTGATGGTAATAATTCCACTTTCTTCATCATGCAATTCATTGAAATACATATGCAATGCCATGCTTATAGCTGCAGTCACATTTCCCTCAATGTTATACTCTTCATGTACTTCATCATGTCCCGGGTCAACTTTTTCCTTCCGTTTGAGGTGCAACCTCCTCAGCTTTACATTCAAAAGTTTAGGTAACTTTTGAAATACCAGCACCAATAAGGTAAGTGCCAGTATAACAATTGAGAACCCCACTAGTGCAACAGTAAAACCAAATTCCTGATTATTAGCCAGAAGTATTAATAATAAAGGTTTCATTTGGCATTTTTTAAAGTGGTATATTTGAATGTTTTTTAGGAGGGTTGACCAGTTTCTTTGTTGCAAGGCTTTGTAATCCCCTAATGATCCTGAACCTGGTGTTTATTGGCTCAATCACATCATCAATATAACCCAATGATGCAGCTTGGTAAGGATTAGCAAATTTTTCTTTGTAATCCTCTTCATGCTCTGCAATGAATTTAGCCCTTTCATCAGGGTTATCAATTTTTTTTAATTTTTTACCCTGAAGGACTTCAACAGCACCAGCAGCCCCCATTACTGCAATCTCAGCAGTTGGCCAGGCATAATTAAGGTCACCTCTTAGTTGCTTACATGACATTACATCATGTGCACCACCATATGATTTACGCAAAGTAACTGTAATTTTAGGCACAGTAGCTTCACCATAAGCAAACATAAGCTTTGCCCCATGGGTTATGATGCCACCATATTCCTGCTTGCTGCCAGGAAGGAAACCTGGTACATCAACCAATGTAATAATAGGGATGTTAAAGCTATCACAGAACCTTACAAACCTGGCAGCTTTCCTTGAGGCTTCAATATCTAATACACCAGCAAGGTAGTTGGGCTGGTTAGCAATGATCCCCACAGGTTGCCCATCAAATTTAGCAAACCCAACTACAATATTTTTAGCATAGTTCCTATGGATTTCAAGGAATTCCCCATAATCAACAACCAAATGGATTACATCTATTATATCATAAGGTTGGTTTGGGTTTTCAGGTATTATTTCGTTTAAACTTTCTTCTTTCCTTTCAATTGGGTCTGAACATTCAGTTACAATTGGGTCTTCAAGGTTATTTTGTGGTAAGTAAGTCAATAATTTACGCAAAAGCATTAAGCCTTCTTTTTCATTTTCAACCAGGAAGTGTGCTACCCCTGACTTGGAGGCATGTATCTTACCACCACCCAGGTCTTCAGTAGTAATATCTTCTCCTGTTACTGTTTTTACAACCTTAGGGCCCGTAACAAACATGTAAGAGTTCTGCTCGGTCATCATGATAAAATCAGTAAGGGCGGGTGAATAAACAGCCCCTCCTGCACATGGCCCAAAAATGGCAGATATTTGTGGGATTACCCCTGAAGCCAGGATATTCCTTTCAAAAATTTCTGCATAACCTGCCAATGAGGTCACACCTTCTTGTATCCGTGCACCACCTGAATCATTTATCCCTATAACAGGTGCTCCAACTTTCATGGCCATGTCCATGATTTTGCAGATTTTCATGGCAAAAGTTTCGGAAAGGGAACCACCAAAAATGGTAAAATCCTGGGAGAACACATATACAATCCTCCCATCAATAGTTCCATGCCCTGTTACTACTCCATCACCAAGGTATTTGCTTTTGTCGAGCCCAAAGTTTGTACACCTGTGTTTTACAAACATGTCAAACTCTTCAAAGCTACCTTCATCCAACAACATCTCTATCCTTTCCCTGGCAGTAAATTTGCCTTTCCTATGTTGTGCTTCAATCCTTTTTAACCCGCCACCAAGTTTTGCTTCTGTGCGCAGGTCAATAAGTTTTTTAATTTTATCCTGGTTGTTCATTTTGGGTTTTAATACTTGTTATTCTTCTCCACAAATCTCAGTTAGTACCCCATGGGTTGATTTTGGGTGAAGGAACCCAATATTTAACCCTTCAGCACCCTTTCGGCTGGTTTTGTCAATCAGCCTTACACCTTTTTCTTCAGCTTCAGCCAAGGCATTATTCACATTGTTTACAGCAAAAGCAATATGGTGTACCCCAGGTCCTTTTTTCTCAATAAATTTCCCAATTGGGCCTTCAGGATCAGTTGATTCCAAAAGCTCGATTTTTGTATCACCCACCTTAAAAAAGGCAGTTTTAACTTTTTGATCAGCTACTTTTTCTATCGAGTAGCATTTAAGTCCAAATACATTTTCATAAAAAGGAATAGCTTCTTTTAAATCTTTAACAGCAATCCCAATGTGTTCAATATGTGAAATATCCATTTTGTGTTATTATTTGAGTTATAAAATTGTTTTCAAATTGGCTGCAAATTTAACCTGAAAATATGAATAGTTTAATGACTTTAAACCACTTATGGAGATAAGTGCTAGTGTTGAATTACATTTTTATAGTAACAAAAAAGGCAGACTTCCGCCTGCCTTCCTGTATATTGTTTATTTTTCTTCATCCCAAACGAAATGGTAGTGAGAACCAAACCTTTCAAAGGCAGCTTTGTCGAGTTCCTCCTGATGGTCTGGGTGGGCAATTGATATAATTAATTTTGCCCTGTCTTGTAATGCTCTTCCATATAAATTAACAGCACCATATTCAGTCACCAGCCAGTGGATATTAGCTCTTGTGCTAACTACCCCGGCACCTGGTGTTAGGATAGGTGAGATTTTGCTTATTCCTTTATTGGTTACAGATGGAACAGCAATAATTGGTTTCCCTCCTTTACTTAAAGATGCTCCACGCAAGAAGTCAATTTGGCCTCCAACACCTGAATAAAAACGTGTTCCAATTGAGTCAGCACAGACTTGGCCTGTTATATCAATTTGCAATGCTGAATTTATAGCTGTTACTTTTGGGTTTGTGGCAATGATGTTTACCCTATTGGTATATTTAACATCTTGCATAGCCACTCCTGGGTTGTCATCAACAAAGTCATAAAGCGTTTTTGAGCCCATCAGGAAAGTAGCTACCATTTTTCCTTTATCAATGGCTTTGTTCCTACCATTAACAATACCTTTTTCAAATAATGGAAGGATCCCATCTGCAAACATTTCAGAATGTACACCCAGGTCCTTGTGGTTTCCAAGCATGGTTAATACTGCATTAGGAATAGAACCAATCCCCATTTGGATTGTAGCACCATCATCAACCAACTCTGCTACATAACGCCCAATTTTTTTGTCTATTTCATTAATGGGTGCTGGTTCCTTTGTAATAAGTTGGTTGTCATCCTCAACAAATATATCAATATCATCAGAATGGATCATTGCATCCCCAAAAGCCCTAGGTACATTTGGGTTTACAAGGGCAATAACAGTGTCTGCAGTTTCAACTGCTGCCAGGGTTGCATCAACAGAAGTACCCAATGAAACATAGCCAAACTTATCGGGTGGCGAAACCATGATCAATGCTACATTTACTTTAAGATAGCCTTCGCGGATTAAGCGTTGGGTTTCATGCAAAAAAACTGGGATATAATCGGCATACCCTGCTTGTGTTTGCTTCCTAACATTATGCCCTACAAAAAAAGATTCCAGTTGGAATATTCCTTCAAACTCAGTGTCAGCATAAGGGGCAGGTCCCTCAGTATGAATGTGTTGTATTCTTACATTTCTAAACTCTTTATTCCTTCCCCTCTCGCACATGGCACTAATTAATGGCTGTGGTGTTACAGCTACACTATGTAAGTGTACCCTGTCATTTGATTTAATAATTTTGACAGCTTCTTGTGCAGTTACAAATTTGATTTGTTTCATAATTTATTTTGAAATTGGCTTGTTTAATTTCGGCGGCAAATATATAAATTATAATACCATTTAGATATTTCGAATATTATTATTGCATGTTCAAATGGTATTGTAAATTATTTGTTAAGTACCTTGAATAGGTTTATGATTTTTATCATCTGAGCTCATGCCAATACTTCTATTGATAGTTTTAAATAAAAGGGTAGCATGTAAAAGTGAAATGTCGTGTAATTGACGGGTAAATTTATTGCTAATTTTTTGCATTGAACAAAGCCTCGTAAGTAAATTGCAATCAAAACCAGGAAAAAATGAAACAACCACAATTAGGCAAGAAGCTGACTGAACTAAGGAAAAAGAAAGGGTTAACCCAGGAAGAATTAGTTGATATATGCAACATTAGTGTGCGCACTATCCAACGAATTGAGTCTGGTGAAGTTGTACCACGAACTTCTACCCTGAAAATTATTTTAGCTGCATTGGATGAGCCATTTGATAATTTAGTTAAAGAAAATGCTTCTACACATGATGGAAGTTATTTAAAGTTGGGAGAAAAATTACAAAGCTTTTTATTATTGGATTTTGATCAAAATAAAAATATTAAAGCCACAAAGGATATTATACATTATGCCTGGTTGGCTGGTGTGGTGCATATATGCTTGGGGCTGATAGTCTCGGCGGTCGATTTTATCTATGGGAATAATTTCTTTTCATTTTTCGCTATCTGGCCTTATATAGGGCTTAAAATAATAACTTTTACAGCACTAATTTTTCTGCAAAGAGGAATAATTGTTCTTGGAGCTATTTATAATAATTACCTTTTAAAGATCACTAGCTATATTATAATAATTCATGAATTTATCCATGCCTTATATGACATAACAACAGTGTTTTATACTTCTATCGAGAAACAGCAGGTTGAATCAGGTGTTGCTATTTCAATTGGTATAATCCTCATAATTTATGGTGTAGCATTTCTGAGGCTAAAAAAGGATATTGGAAGGATAGCAAAATATGCAGGAGTTTTTTACATACTTTCAGGTGCTTTCCTGCTTTCATTACTATTGGCACTCATAGGGGTTATCTTGATTATACCTGCTGAGATTTTTGAAATAATCATCCTTTATAAAACATATGAACTCATTCAGAAAAGAAAGGGTAATATCTTATAAAAAATCAATTAAGCTTGTGTAAATAGGGGATGGCTAAACCTTTTTTGATAGTTTGATAAGCCTTATGGTTTTAACTTATTTTTGTTAATATTTCTGTTTGTAAAGAATCAGAACCTCCCATTAATTATAGTAGGTAATTTATATCTTTGTCGCGTGTTATAGAACACATTTGGTTCACCAAAATTCATGATGACAAAATGATTTTATTTTTTAAAACTTCTCAAGAGACTGTAATTGCAGTAGATTCCAGGCAACCTTTAAATGATGCTACCATAACAAAATTAAAATGGCTTTTTGGAGAGGCTGAATATGTTGATACTGAAACCCTGGATGGCTGGTTTGTGGGGCCACGCAAAGAAATGCTTACCCCCTGGAGCACCAATGCTGTCGAAATTACCCAAAACATGGGGGTAGAAGGATTAGTGAGGATAGAAGAGTTTTTTGCTGCCTCAGGTAAAGATGCAGCCTATGACCCTATGTTGCAAGCTTTATATGAGGGGTTGGGACAAGCAATATTTAATATAGATAAAAAGCCAGACCCAATTATTGAAATAGAGGATATTGAGGCATATAATTCTTCAGAAGGGTTGGCTCTTAGTGGTGAGGAAATTAAGTACCTGGAATCAGTTTCAAAATCTCTTAATAGAAATTTAACAGATAGTGAGGTATATGGTTTTGCCCAGGTGAACTCAGAACATTGCCGTCATAAAATATTTAATGGGGTATTCGTGATTGATGGGGAAGAAAAAGAATCTTCACTTTTCCAAATGATCAAAAAGACATCAAAAGAAAACCCAAATAAAATTGTTTCAGCATACAAAGACAATTGTTCTTTTGTAGCAGGCCCTAAAGTGGAGCAATTTGCCCCTGAAACACAAGACAAGCCAGATTATTTCAAAGTAAAAGACATAGATACAGTTCTTTCACTAAAAGCAGAGACCCATAATTTCCCAACCACTGTTGAGCCATTTAATGGTGCATCAACAGGGACAGGTGGCGAAATCAGGGACAGGATTGCAGGAGGCAAAGGAAGCTTGCCAATTGCAGGGACAGCAGTATATATGGCCTCTTACCCAAGGACTGAAGATAACCGCCCATGGGAGCAGGCTACTGAAGAGCGCCCATGGCTGTATCAGACACCTGAAGAGATACTTATCAAAGCTTCAAATGGGGCGAGCGATTTTGGGAATAAGTTTGGGCAGCCCCTGATATGTGGCTCTGTACTTACTTTTGAACATTTTGAAAACTTTAAAAAGTATGGGTATGATAAGGTAGTTATGCTGGCAGGTGGTATTGGCTTTGGCAGAAAAGAAGACAGCCTGAAAGATAACCCTGGTGCTGGAGACCAGATTGTATTGCTTGGGGGTGATAATTACAGGATTGGCATGGGTGGTGGAGCAGTTTCATCAGTAGCTACTGGCGAGTTTGCCAATGCCATTGAGCTGAATGCTGTGCAACGCGCAAACCCTGAAATGCAAAAGAGGGTATTTAATGCCATCAGGGCATTGAGTGAATCTGACAGCAACCCTGTGATCTCAATTCATGACCATGGGGCAGGGGGGCACTTGAACTGCTTATCAGAACTGGTTGAAACAACAGGAGGGAAAATTGATACTGCTAAACTGCCTGTAGGTGACCCAACCCTTTCACAAAAAGAGGTTATTGGGAATGAGTCACAAGAAAGGATGGGGCTGGTGATGAAACAGGATGATGTGGATTTACTGGTTAAGATTGCTGAACGTGAGCGTTCGCCAATTTATAAGATTGGAGAAACCACAGGTGATATGCAATTTACCTTTGAGAATTCAAAAACAGGGGAAAAACCCATTGACTGGCAACTGGCATACATGTTTGGAAACCCACCAAAAACAGTGTTGGAAGATGTGACTGAGAAGCCATCATTCAAAGCAGTGGGAACTGACCCTAAAAAGATAATTGAATATACAGAAAATGTTTTGCAGCTAGAATCTGTGGCTTGTAAAGATTGGCTGACCAGCAAAGTAGACAGGTCAGTAACAGGCAGGATTGCAAAGCAGCAAGGTTGTGGAAAATTACATTTGCCATTGAATAATGTGGGTGTTATTACTCTTGATTACCAAGGGAAAGCAGGGATTGCAACTTCCATTGGGCATGCACCAGTGGCAGCTTTAGTAGATGCTAAAAATGGTTCATTATTATCTATTGCTGAATCACTTACAAATATTATATGGGCTCCTTTGGCTGATAAAATGAGAAGTGTGTCATTGAGTGCTAACTGGATGTGGCCTGCAAAAAATATGGGGGAGAATGCCAGGATATATAAAGCAGTAGAGGCAGCCAGTGATTTTGCCTGTGCATTAGGCATCAATATCCCCACAGGGAAAGACTCCATGTCAATGACACAGAAATATAAGGATGATGTGGTCTATGCCCCAGGTACTGTGATCATTTCAGCATCAGGTGAAGTTTCTGATGTGAAAAAAGTAGTTGAACCTGTATTGGTAAATAATCCTGAGAAAGAATTATTGTTTATTGATTTCTCTTTTGATAAACGTTCACTGGGAGGAAGTGCATTTGCCCAAAGCATAAATAGGCTAGGAGAAGATACCCCAACAGTAAACAACCCTGAAGCTTTTATTAACGCTTTTAATACTGTGCAGTCGCTTATTGAAGAAGGGCTGGTCCTTGCAGGGCATGATGTTGGTTCTGGAGGTTTGGTTACTTCTTTATTAGAAATGTGTTTTACTGATAATGAATCAGGGCTAGAACTGGATTTAACAGGCGTAGGAGAGGAAGACACTGTGAAGGTATTGTTCAGTGAAAATCCTGGGATTATCATCCAGTGTGCCGATAATGATAAAGTAAAAAGCAAGCTCAATGAGGTAGGTATAACTTTTGCAGAAATTGGGAAGCCTGCAAAGGGCAGGAAAGTTGTGGTTAAGAACTATGCTTCAGAAGTTGAATTTGATATTGATTCATTGCGCGACCTTTGGTTTAAGACATCATACCTTCTTGATAGGAAACAGAGTGGTACAGAATTGGCTTTAGAAAGGTTCAAAAACTATAAAAAAAATAATCTGGAGTTTGATTTTAAAGACTTTACAGGAAAAGTATCAGACTATGGCATTGACTTAAACAGGAGAGAGCCTTCAGGTATTAAAGCTGCCATCATAAGGGAAAAAGGAGTGAATGGTGACAGGGAAATGGCTTATATGCTTTACCTGGCAGGGATGGATGTAAAAGATGTCCATATGACAGACTTAATATCAGGAAGAGAAACCCTGGAAGATATTAATATGATTGTATTTGTTGGAGGTTTCTCCAATTCTGATGTGCTGGGGTCTGCAAAAGGATGGGCAGGTGCATTTAAGTACAATGAAAAAGCAAGGATAGCCCTTGAGAATTTCTATAAAAGGGAAGACACCTTAAGCCTTGGTATTTGTAATGGCTGCCAGCTAATGGTTGAATTAGGGTTGGTATATCCTGGCCATGAAGAAATGCCTAAGATGCTCCATAATGAATCACGTAAGTTTGAATCAGCTTTCCTGAATGTGGAAATACAGGAAAATAATTCTGTGTTGATGCAGGATATGGTAGGCATGAAACTTGGGGTTTGGGTTGCACATGGCGAAGGGAAATTTAAGCTACCTTTAAGTGAAGAGGATTATATTATACCTGTCAAATATAACAATAGGTTCTATCCTGGCAACCCCAATGGGTCTGATTATAATACAGCAGCCATATCATCAGAAGATGGGCGCCACCTGGCAATGATGCCACATTTGGAAAGGGCATTTAAACCTTATCATTGGGCCTATTACCCAAGTGACAGGAAAACTGATGATATAGCTCCATGGATGCAAGCCTTTGTAAATGCCAGAGAATGGATAAAAGAAAGAATTTAAGTTTATAGCAAAAAAGACCCGTTCCATCAGAAAGGGAACGGGTCTTTTTATCTTGCATTATTTTAGTCATTTATAGCCAAATTCAGCCACTTTGCCGATTTTTCCCTATACATTATTATGGTATGCCATAAATTAGCAGGGAAAACAAACAATTCATTCAATGGCCGGCAACATCATAATCATTAATGGCAATCCTGAGAATGGTTCTAATAAGCTGGATACTTATTTACTAAATTTGGAAAAGCTATTGGTATCCAGGGATATATCCTTTAAGAGATACAACTTGTCCGATGAAGATTTATACCAATGTATTGGTTGCTGGGATTGTTGGTGGAAAACTCCGGGGTTATGCAGGTTTGATGATTCAATGAGTATAATGCTAAAAAATATAATAAATTCAATGATGGTTATTTATGCTTCTCCAATGAGCATGGGTTTTTATTCATCTTTGTTAAAACGTTTTCATGACAGGACCATCCCATTGGTGCATCCATATATTGAAATTATTGGGGGTGAGTGCCACCATAAAAAACGTTACCCAAATTATCCTAAGTTAGGGTTTATTTTTGACTCTGAAGATTCAACTAGCCATGAAATCAATGTAGTGAAGGAAATTACAAACAGGGTTGCCCTTAATTTCCATTCAGAAGTAAAATTATTTTGCCTATTAACTCAACTATCAGAAAAGGAGGCTTTCAATGAAATTAGCAATATTTAATGGTTCCCCAAGAGGGAAAAACTCAAATACAACCATTTTATTAAATCATTTTCAAAAAGGATTTGCAGATAATGGGGGACAAGTAACAACCTATGATTACCTGATAAATGAAAAACAACTAAAAAAGCATGTTTGGGATTTTAGGTCAGCAGAAGCTATCCTGCTTGCTTTCCCTTTGTATATTGATTCAATGCCTTCAATTGTAAAAGCTTTTATTGAAGAAATAGGAAATTATGATGGGGTAGGTAAAAAAGTACTATTCCTGGTGCAATCAGGGTTTCCTGAAAGTGTCCATTCAACATATGTAAAAAAATACCTTGAATTGTTGGCAGATAGGTGGGGCATGGAAAACCTGGGTGTAATTATTAAACCAGGAGTGGAGGGGCTGAAAATGAAACCTGAAAGCTGGAATAAAAAGGTATATCAAGGGATGAAAAGGTTTGGGACAATCCTTGCTTTGGATAAGAGCCTTGATGAGCGCCTGTTAAAAAAGTTTGCAAACCCTTTCAGGTTCACAAAATTTCGGATAACCATATTCAATATGCTTAAATATACAGGGTTAGTAAATTATTATTGGGATTTCAACCTTAAAAAAAACAATGCCTTTGGGAACAGGTTTGATATGCCTTATTTGACAGGTGTCCAGTATAATGTAGAACCACCTCAATAAGATTCTGTTATAATTTGAGTTTTTCCTGAATATCTGCCTGTTCGGTAAGTATCTTACCATTAGATATCCAGCCAACAACATCAATATCAGGGTTTAGTAAAGCCTCTTTGGCTATATTGTCAGGTGGCAAAGTGAACCTGCCAAATGTTTTTTCTGCTTTCCATTCAATAAACCCAAATGCATAATAAACCAACTCAGTACAATAAATTTTATCAGGTGATTCCACATTAAAATTGAAATCATATTTTTTCCCAATATGCCTTAATGTATTTAGGATTTGTATCTTTTGGGCTCTGTCCAGTTTATTGTATCTAATGACCATATAATCTTCACCATCTGCAAATAAAGACAATGCATTTAGTTGGGTCTTATTCCTCAAACTCTCCAGCATACAGAACTGGTTGCCTAGTTTTTTGCGATTATTCTTAACATGGGTTATGCTATCTAAACCATCCAGTTTAAGTTGCTCCACACTACCAATCCATATTCCTACATGCCCAAAGTAGCCTGGTATAAATTTATCCGTCAGGTGTTTTCTCGATTTTGACAATACAATATCAAAAGGTTCTAAGGTTTGTGATAGGAATTGGATGTTTTTTTTCTGGTCTGCAATTTTCCCATGGAAAAAGCCAGCCACATTACCAAAAATACTGCTGAGGAAATTAATAAATTGATACATCCCATTTCCTGCACTCTTTACCTGTACTTTTTTATGTTTTTGATACTCTTTTGCAGGTATAACCTTTTTGAATGTTCTTTTATTGGATTGGTTATTTAAATAGTGATGGACTTTGTTTAGCAACCTTTTTGGGATACTCAAAGACCAATCTCCCCTGTTAATGGTTTTGCCCAGGAACTTATTATCCCTATACAGGCTTTCATATTTTTTTGCTGAATGGTAAAGGGAGACAACCACTTCTGTTGAATCAATTTTCCCATCCAGGAGGTCATCTCTTACTTTATATTGAAGGGTTTTATCTATTTTTAAGTGGGAGCCTAAATTTTCAAACAATTGGTTTACCTCATTCCCATTTAAATATCTTCCATCTACTTTTTTCTTTTTTATAATGTGGGTAATACTATCAGATTTGCTGAATAACTTCTTTTTTTGTGATATCAAAGATTCTGTTTTTTCATCATGGGTAGAAGGAGGCCCACTGATGTATCCTTTTTCTAATGTAATGCATGAACTTGCAATTACTATTGCTAAAAGTAATGTAGTGTTTGCTTTTAGCTTAGAGTACTTCCATTTTTTTAGCCAAATCACAGGCAGTTTTTTTATTTATAAGAAATTCAACAATTTTCAAAGCAAACTGAATGGCTACCCCAGCCCCTTTTGCTGTTACTATATTCCCTGATATAACAGCTGGGTTACCAGTTATTTCAGCACCTGTTAAATATTTTTCAAAGCCTGGGTAGCAGGTGGCTTTTTTTCCTTCCAATATGCCAAGGTTCCCAAGAACCAAAGGTGCAGCACAAATAGCCCCAAGAGGTTTGTTGTTTTTATTAAAGGCCAGTATCTGTTTTCTCAAACCTTCATGTTTATCCAGGTTCAATGATCCTGGCATGCCACCTGGTAGTACAATCATGTCCACCTTTTTATAGTCAACATCTTCAAAAATTTGGTCAGCAACTACTTTAATGCCGTGTGACCCTTCAACTTCAAGTGTATTGACCACAGAAACCATTATAACTTTTATTTCCGCCCTCCTTAAAACATCAATAATGCTAATTGCTTCAATTTCTTCAAAACCATGTGCTAAGTGTACTGCTACAGTTTTCATGCTCATTTGGTTATAATGTTGGCTAAAAATAAAAAAAGATTCCCATGTATGAGAACCTTTTTTTCCTAACTAAACTTAACGTGATTCTTATCTAGCATATTCTCTTAGTGTCTTTTCCAGTTTTTTCCTTGTGAAAAATATCCTGCTTTTCACAGTCCCCAATGGCAAACCAAGCTTTTTAGCAATTTCTTTGTATTTGTAGCCTTGAAGAAACATGGTGAAAGGGACTTTATACTCATCTTCAAGTGCATTAATGCTTTTGTTTATTTCCTTTGAACTATAAAATGAATCTGGTCCAGGGTACATTTTATCCCTTGAAAATTTCAGGTGGAACTCACTATTTGCCCCATCAAATGTACTTTTTGTCTTTACATTCCTACGATAATCATTAATGAAAGTATTTTTCATTATGGTGTAAATCCATGCCTTAAAATTGGTGTTCTGAGCAAACTTATCCCTGTAAGTTAAAGCTTTCAGGAAAGTTTCCTGAAGAAGGTCGTTTGCTTTCTCCTGATCAGAAGTCAGGCTAAGTGCATAAAAATGCAATTTGTCTTGTAACCCAAGCAGTGCGTTATTAAATTGAATCTGTGTCATGATATGCGTGTTTTAAATTTCGTTTAGCGTATTTTTATTTTGTCTAAACAAATATAGGTTTAAGCCATGTAGAAAAAAAAGATTTATGACTCTTTTATTAGTTGATTTTTTCTATGCCATATCAATATTATTTATCGTGGTATTTCCCCCTTGATTGTACCTTTATTTAAAAAAGCATGAATGAAACCTTTTTATGTGTAATAGGTTGTTTATTAAATGTTTGTTGTAGGTGTTTGTGTGGTGTTGAATATTGAAGGTTGGTTTAAAATGAAATTTATACATTTGAGGCAATAATTTATTATAAATGAACAAGGATTATTTGAATGCATTTTCAAAGCCAATTGTCACTTTTAGGCAATGGGGAAGGAAAGGCTACTCAATTTTCACAACACTGAACAAAGTAGTTGCTATTGCATTTTTAGCAATTAGCTACCATGTGTCTGCTGAAACATTGGTCAGCCCTGTCCCTGTTGATACCACACAAGTGGTATTTGAGCTTGACCTTGATGAGATTGAGGTAAATGCACAAAGGGTACCTGTGACATACTCACAGGTAGCGCGGATTGTTTCCGTGATTGAGAGAGCTGAAATTGAGAAAGCGCCTGTTGAATCCATCCAGGAGCTGCTCGAGTTTTTACCAGGTGTAGATGTCAGGAAGAGGGGAGGTGAAGGTGTTCAGGCTGACATAGGCATTAGGGGTGGTTCCTTTGACCAGTTATTGATCCTTCTTAATGGCATCAATATTACTGACCCTCAAACAGGACACCACAATTTAAACCTTCCTGTAAGTTTACAACAAATCCAACGAATTGAGGTTTTACAAGGCTCTGCATCAAGGGTATTTGGTGCCAATGCTTTTTCAGGGGCCATTAACATTATTACCCACCAACCTGATGGGAATGAAGCAAGTATTTCAGCTTCAGCAGGAAATTTTGGGTATAGGAATTTAGATGTTTCAGGAGCCCTTGACAAAGGTGCGGTAAAACATTACCTTGCAGCCAATGCTAAAAAATCTGATGGTTATATAGATAACACAGATTTTGAGAGGTCAAATCTTTTTTACCAATTAAATGCTGGTTTTACAAAACACAAACTAGCTTTTCAGGCAGGATTTACAGATAAAGGGTTTGGTGCAAATAGCTTTTATACCCCTGTTTACCCTAAACAATATGAGGAGGTTAAAACCTATTTAACATCATTAAAGTGGCAGTCAATGTCTAAATTCCATGTGTCCTCATCAGTTTACTGGCGCAGGCACTATGACCGTTTTGAGTTGTTCAGGAATGAAGCACCTTCATGGTACAAATCACATAACTACCATAGGACAGATGCTGCAGGTGCCAACCTAAATTCATGGGTTGAAACTGTTTTTGGGAAATCTGCATTTGGGGTTGAATACAGGCTTGAGCATATTAAAAGCAATGTGTTAGGCGAACCTTTGGATAAACCTATTGATGTTAATGGGGCTGATGCCCAATACCTTTTCTCTGATTCAAGGAATATTTATTCAGCTTATTTTGAACAATCCTACCATTCCAGCAATTGGTCAATTGCAGCAGGGATTATGGCTAACAAAATTTCAGGTTCAAATGAGGAAATTAATTTTTTCCCTGGAATGGATATAAGCTTTAGCCCATTAAAACAAATAGGACTATATGCATCAATAAGCAAATCCTTAAGAATGCCAACTTTCACCGATTTATATTATTCAGGACCAACCAATATGGGCAACCCAAACCTAGAGCCAGAAACAACAAGCTCAATTGAAGGGGGCTTAAAGTTAAAAGGGAAAGATATTTTCGGGAATATTACAGTATACCATAGTTCAGCAAAAAATGTTATTGATTGGGTAAGGTTGGTATCTGAAGATAAATGGCATACAGAAAACCTGACTAAGTTAAAACGCGCTGGAATTGGGTTTAACTTCCATTACATAAACAATGGCTATTCTGGAAATCCAATTGAAAGGATTGTCATTGGTTATCAGTATAATACACTGGATGTTAATGAAAATAATTACATCTCAAACTATACCCTTGATAACCTGAAACATAAATTCACTGCCACATTAGCCCATAAGATTATAGGAAAGTTGTCAGCATCATGGACATTAGTTTTCCAGGACAGGAATGGAGCATATACAGAATACCTGGATGATAGTTATGGCTCAGAAAAAGAATATAAACCTTTTGCCCTACTGAATGGCAAAATAGTTTACCAGCATCCTTTTTTCAATGTATTTGTATCTGCATCTAACTTGTTGGATAAAAAATATTTTGATATTGGGAATGTAAGGCAACCTGGAATTTGGATTAAAACAGGGCTGGGGATTACAATAAAATAAAGGGCTTTATGGTAGCTTGATTTCTTTCGCAAATGGCAAGAATATACTATATTCGCCAAAAAAAGAGATATGTTAAAAGGGATATTATCTATTTCAGGGCATGGAGGCCTCTTTAAAATGGTGGCGGAGGCTAAGAACAATATTATTGTTGAATCATTGTCCACAAAAAAGAGGATGCCTGCCTATTCAACATCTAAAATTAGTTCACTTGAAGATATAGCAATTTTTGCTGATTCAGGAGATATTCCCCTTAAAGATATATTCAAAAATATCTTTGAATTGGAAGATGGTAAGGCATCAATTAGCCCAAATAAAGTATCAGGTAATGAACTGAAAGATTATTTTGCGAAAGTACTTCCTGATTATGATAGGGATAGGGTTTATGTGTCTGATATGAAAAAAGTTATAACCTGGTATAATCAGTTGCATGAATGTGAGCTTCTGAATTTTGAAGAAGAGGAAGCTCCGGAACAAGCTAATGATGAAGCTGGTTCAAAGCCAGAGAAGGAAGAAAAGTAGGGCTTGGTTAAAATAGCCTGTATTGGTTAGTTAAAATGGGGGATGTTGTTGATTGGTTTTCTTTCAATAAAACCTCAAGAAGCTTTACAGTTGCCAGTGCATCACCACCTGCCCTGTGCCTGCCTTCAATGGTGATACCTAAATTTGAACAAAGTTTACCCAATGAATATGAAGGATGGCCTGGAATTAATTTCCGGGCCATTTTTACAGTGCAGAGTGTCTTCCTGTTAAAATTATAGCCCAATCTTTTAAACTCCTCTTTCAGGAATTTATAATCAAATGAAACATTATGTGCAACAAATACGCGCCCTGCTGTAAATTCAACAATTTCCCGTGCTACTTCATAAAATTTTGGGGCATCTGCAACCATTGTATTATCAATGCCAGTTAGCTTGGTGATAAAATATGGGATATCTTGTTCAGGGTTGACCAATGTGGTAAAAGAGTCAGTAATCCTCACGCCATTGTATTGGTAAATGGCTATCTCAGTTATTTTACCATAC
Organism: Prolixibacteraceae bacterium; assembly: GCA_028282705.1. Lineage (GTDB taxonomy): Bacteria > Bacteroidota > Bacteroidia > Bacteroidales > Prolixibacteraceae > JABMQB01. The sequence goes on from JANQHI010000081.1 coordinate 21,858, forward strand.
TTATAAACTGTGCCAGTAGTTTCAATATCAACAATTGCAAACATGTAATCAGGTTGGTTTTCTTGTGTAAAAATAACAATAGTTTATTCCACAGGGTTTTTACTGTAACCTTATTTCACTAGGACTTTGATTTTTTTAAATAGGATATTAAAGTTAACAAAAAGTAAATTTTTATTTGGTTATAATTTCTATATGGTATATGAGCCTTTCTGTTTTACCCTATAAATGACTCCAATCTCAATGGTACTACTTTAATTGATTTAATATGTTTGTATGCCTTTGTTTTACAGTTGTTTACTGCTTGTTTTGTGAAGGCTGCCAAGGTTTTCATTATGATAAAAATTTTATCAAAGCTAAACTTGTGTTCACAAAATACTATGGATTTGATTAAAAACCTCTTATAGTACCATTAAGAAAGGCTATTTAATTTAAACATATTATGAAGTTGGTGGTTTTGAAAGGTAAAAATTAATTCATAAATTGCTTGTTGAATTTTAAACTTTCGTTATAAACTATATTGATTATGAAAAAATTTACTCTTTTCGTTATTGCCTCTCTGTTTGTTTTAAGTGTTTTCGGCCAGACGGCTGACAAAAAATGGGGAGTTGGCCTTGATTGGGGAACTCTCCAATATAAAGGCGAAATTGGAAACCAATACAACAAATTTGAAGACTGGACCAATGGTTATGGAATTTCCCTTAATCGCTATTTGAACCCTAGCTTTGAGGCTCAACTTCAGTTTAATTACAATTTGCTTGATGAAGCAGGAAATGAAAGGTCTCTTGGGCGTTTCAAAGGTAATGCAACATTCCTAAACCTTAACTTGCATTACAAATTTAATAATGGGTATATTTTTAAGGAAGATGCATTTTTGCAACCATACCTTTTGGCAGGGCTTGGATATATGGGTGGAACAACTGAAGGTTGGAGCCCTAGTTTCTCTGATAACAAAGTTTCTGGGATGAACCTGGTAGCTGGTGTGGGTACAAAGGTAAAATTATCTCCTTCTGTGTCCATTTTTGCTGAAATGGGTGAAGTGATCCAGTTCAGTGATGAATGGGACAACACAACTACTGATGATGATAACGATTTTTTCAGGAATTGGAAGTTAGGGTTGAACATCAATTTTGGAAAAGCAAAAGATACTGATGGTGATGGTGTACCTGATAGGAAAGATGAATGCCCTGACACCCCTGCTGGTGTTGAGGTAGATGAAAAAGGTTGCCCACTTGACAGGGATGGTGATGGTATCCCTGATTATAAGGATGACTGCCCTGATGAACCAGGTCCTGCAGCATTGAATGGATGCCCAGATAAAGATGGTGATGGGATTGCAGACAAAGATGATGACTGCCCTGATACTCCAGGATTGAAAAAATTCAAAGGCTGTCCTGATACAGATGAAGATGGTGTGCCAGATCCAAAAGACAAGTGCCCTGACACTCCTAAAGGATGCCCAGTTGATGAAGATGGTTGCCCACTTGACAGTGATGGTGATGGTGTAATTGACTGCCAGGATGATTGCCCGACTGAACCAGGGTTGAAAGACAACAAAGGTTGCCCTGCTGACTGGGAAGAAATTGTTTTAGGCCCTGTTTATTTTGACTTTGATAAAGCAGACCTTAAACCAGATGCAATGAAGATATTGGATGATGTAGTTGAAAAACTAAATTCAAGTGCAGAATATGATGTGGTCATTGGTGGCCATACTTGCAATGTTGGTGAAGAAGGATACAACCAGGAGCTTTCAGAAGAACGTGCTAAGTCAGTTGTAGTATACCTGGCTAAAAAAGGAATTAACAATGCATTTGTTGGGGCTTCAGGTTATGGTGAACTGCAACCTGCAGTGAAGAATACTTATGACCAACGTTACCTGAACCGCCGCGCAGAATTCCAGATTAAAATTAAGAGGAGAAGATAGCAGAAAGAAAAACTAAATATTAAGAGCCATACCTTTGGGTATGGCTTTTTTATTGTATAAAAGGTTAAAGGCAAGAAAATATTATCTTTGCAACCTCAAATCAGGATAAATATGAATATTGAAATTTACCTTCAGGAAGAGGTTCAGAAAGCAATAAAGAAAGTTTATGGAGAGGCCATTAATAAAAGCCTGGTACAGGTTCAGGCAACAAGGAAGGAATTTGAAGGTGATGCCACATTGGTAGTGTTTCCTTTGCTGAGGATTTCTAAAAAATCTCCAGAATTGACAGGAGAGGATATTGGTAATTACCTGGTTGAAAATGCTGACTTAGTTAAAACTTTTAATGTGGTGAAAGGTTTCCTTAACCTGGTAATCGTTTCATCCTATTGGGTTAAGTTGGTTGAAGAAGCTCACCAGTCTGAAAGTTATGGCTTTAAAAAAGCAGAAGATGATGCAAAACTGGTAATGGTTGAATATTCATCTCCAAATACCAATAAACCTTTGCACCTTGGGCATATCAGGAATAATTTACTTGGGTTTTCAATTAGTGAGATTCTAAAAGCAAATGGCTATAAAGTGGTTAAAACCAACATAGTAAATGACAGGGGTATCCATATTTGTAAATCCATGTTGGCATGGCAAAAGTGGGGAGAAGGGAAAACACCTGAAAGCACTGGTATTAAAGGAGACCACCTGGTAGGTGATTTCTATGTGAAATTTGACAAAGAATACCGCCAACAGGTAGCAACCCTGGTGGTTGAGGGGATGGAACAAAAGGAGGCAGAAAACAAAGCTCCTTTGCTTGATGAAGCCAGGGATTTGCTAAGGAAATGGGAGGCTAAAGATGAGGAGACTGTCAATCTGTGGAAGATGATGAACAGCTGGGTATATGATGGGTTTGACATCACTTATAAAGAACTAGGGGTAGATTTTGATAAAATATATTATGAGTCAGATACTTACCTTTCGGGAAAGGAAGAAGTGCTAAAGGGGGTAAATGAAGGTATCTTCTATGAAAAAGAAGACCAGTCAGTGTGGGCTGACCTTTCAGGTGAAAACCTGGACCAAAAGCTGCTGTTAAGGAGTGATGGTACATCTGTGTATATGACCCAGGACATTGGTACTGCCAAATTGCGTTTTAATGATTACCCCATTGATGAAATGGTATATGTAGTTGGAAATGAACAGAACTACCACTTTCAGGTACTTTCCATTTTATTAGATAAACTTGGGTTTGAATGGGGCAAAGGGCTTTACCACTTCTCATATGGTATGGTTGAACTTCCTTCAGGGAAAATGAAATCAAGGGAAGGCAAAGTGGTTGATGCTGATGATATACTGAAGGAAATGGTAGAGGTTGCCCAAAAGATGTCAGAGGAATTGGGCAAGCTGGATACATTAACCGAAGAAGAAGCCAACCAGACTTATAAGAAAATTGCACTGGCTGCTTTAAAGTATTTTATGCTGAAGGTAGACCCTAAGAAAAATATGCTTTTCAACCCTGAAGAGTCCATTGATTTCAATGGGAATACTGGACCATTCATCCAATACACTTATGCTCGTATAAAATCAGTACTTAGGAAAGCAACAGAAACAGGCATCCCAGTTCCTGAAAAGCTGGATGTTGCAACACCATTAGTTAATAAAGAGATGGTTGTGGTAAAACGTGTGGCAAACTTTCCAACTATTGTAAAAGAAGCTGCTGAAAGCCACAGCCCTGCTGTTATTGCTAATTATTGCTATGAACTGGTAAAAGAATTCAACCAGTTTTATCATGACCATTCTATTTTAGGTGAAGGAGATGAAGATAAGCGCGGCTTCCGCCTGGTTTTATCTTCTGTAGTTGCTGATGTGGTTTCAAGAGGGATGGGGTTATTAGGCATCCAAATGCCTGAAAGGATGTAAACAATTACTATAAGTTGTTGAAACTTTTTTAATTTGGGTTCCAACTATAAAACTATGGATACATACAGGAAAAGGTTTTATTACCTGGTAGCCACCAATCTTATTATAAGGCTCCTGGTTGCCCTTACCACAAACTTGGGCATTGATGAGGCATACTATTTTTCATATGCTTTGTTTCCTGATTGGAGCTATTTTGACCACCCTCCTTTGGTTGGGCAAATGATCATATGGTTTAGTTTTAGTTTAGCTGTAATTTCCGACCTTTTCTTGCGTTTGGGACCTTTGGTAATTGGTACTGTCAACCTATTTATTATATTCAAAATTGGTGTCCTGATTAAAAACAACAAGGTTGGTTTTATAGCTTCCCTGTTATATTCAGCATCCTTTTATTGCTCCATCATTGTAGGGGTTTTTGTTATGCCTGATGCCCCACAAAGTGTATTCTGGCTAGCTTCAATGTATGTATTCTTAAAATACATGTCATCACAAAAAAATGGGTGGCTGGTTTTATTTGGATTATTTACAGGGTTGGCAATGCTTGCAAAATACCATGCAGCCTTTTTGGGGGTAGGAGTTGGGCTGTATATTTTGTTTCATAATAGGCAGCAGTTGAAGAACCCATATTTATACCTTTCAGCTTTTATTAGCCTTGCCTTGTTCTTGCCAGTTATTTTATGGAATTATTTTGCAGAGTATTCAAGTTTTGCATTCCATGGGCAAAGGGTTGGTTCTGAATCCATGCAGTTGACATTGAAATATTTCTTTCCTGAATTTTTTGGGCAGGTATTCTATAACAACCCCATCAACTGGGTGATCATTGTTTCTTCAACCATTTTTATTTTCAGGAATAAGCTTTTTAAAACAAATGAACAGATAAAATACCTCTTTTATACAGGCATCCCAATTATTGCTACTTTATTGGTAATGGCTTTATTCAACAGGACTTTTCCTCATTGGAGTGGTCCTGGGTATTATGCTTTGATCTTAATTGCTTCAGTGGTGGTTGAACATAAAACCAGAGGGGTGTCAAAGCCATTTCCCACAAAAGGGGTATTGGCTTCATCTTTATTGTTTGGTTTTATTGTGGTGGTAGGAGTACTACAAATAAACTTTGGGATTATCCCAATGCCTCAGGAAGAAAATCAAAAACGCCTGGGGAAGAATGATGTTACCCTTGACCTATATGGATGGGAGCAGGCAGGTGAAAGGTTTGAGGAATTATTGAAAGAAGACCAACTGCTGGGGCAAGGAAACACGTTTATCATTACTCATAACTGGTTTCCAGCCTGCCAGGTTGATCTGTACATGGCCTATCCCAATAACATTGATTTATATGTTACAGGTTCTATCTTTAAACAGCACCATTACAGGGCAGTTAACCATAAGAGAGGAGCTATCCAACAAGCTGATGAAGGGTATTATATCACCACATCCAGGTATTTCCAGGAACCTGATGAAACCATTACTTCCCAGTTTGAAACCATCAGCCAACCCAAAATAATCCCCATTAAGAGAGGAAGGAGAACTGTTGCCTATATTTATGTATATAGGTTGCAAAACCTGGTTAATACTGAATTCCAGTTTAAAGAATAAACTTAAGAAGTAAGGAAAACCCCTATCTAGTTAATAACTTGAAACAATTTCCTTTATAGCTGTTTTTCGTTTACAGTTTATATTGCTAAATTTAAAAGCTAGTAAAAGCTAGCATTTAAAACCTATACTTATGAAAAGCCTTTTCAAACCAGCATTAGCCATCTTCCTTTTTGTTTTAATAATTTCAGTACCTGATTCTAATGCCCAGGTTAAAAGCCCTGAAGAATTCTTTGGGTTTAAGCCAGGTGCAGACAGGGAGTTGTTCAACTACCAGCCTTTAATTGATTATTTGAAATTGCTGGATGAAGCTTCTCCCAGGATTAAAATGATCCCTATTGGCAAGTCACCTATGGAAGCCACCATCTATGCTACTTTTTTATCTTCAGAAGAGAATATTAATAACCTGGATAAACTTCAGCATATAAACAAGGAGCTTGCCATTAACCCAAATTTATCAGTACCATTATACAACCAATACATTGATGAGGGTAAAGTATTTATATTGGCTACCTTGTCTATGCACTCAACTGAGGTAGGACCTTCACAGTCAGCCCCACTGGTAGCCTATGAGGTTGCTACAACCAATGACCCTGAATTATTGGGTTGGTTGGATGATGTGGTTTATATGATGGTACCTTGCCATAACCCTGATGGGATGGATTTGGTAGTAAACCATTTTAACAGCACAAAAGGCACAAAATATGAAGGAGGCAATTTGCCAGTGGTATACCATAAATATGTAGGGCATGATAATAATCGTGACTTTGTAACCCTCACCCAGTCTGATAACAGGGCAGTAGCCAAGTTATATAACCAAACCTGGTTTCCTCAGGTATTGGTTGAAAAACACCAGATGGGCTCTTATGGGCCACGCTACTTTGTGCCACCCATGCACGACCCAATTGCAGAAAATATTGATGAAGAAGTTTGGAACTGGACCTGGATTTTTGGGTCAAACATGGCTAAAGATATGACAAGGGATGGGCTGGAAGGTGTATCACAGCATTACTTGTTTGATGATTACTGGCCAGGTTCTACAGAAACTGCACTTTGGAAAAATGTATTTGGCTTGCTCACAGAGTGTGCCAGTGTGCAAATGGCAAAGCCTATTTACATTGAAAAGAATGAATTGAGGACAATAGGCAAGGGGATGGGCGAATACAAAAAGAGTATCAATATGCCGTTGCCATGGGAAGGTGGCTGGTGGCGTTTGGGTGATATTATTGACTATGAACTATCATCTACCTGGTCACTCATAAAAACTGGGGCTATCCACAGGAAAGACATCCTGGTTGCCAGGAACAGCTTATGTAAAGGTGAAGTAGAAAAAGGGGAAAACCAACCTCCTTATTTTTATATATTCCCTAAAAAACAGCATGATCCCGGGGAACTGGCCAACCTATTGGAGTTATTGGATGAACATGGGGTAAGTGTATTCAAAACAAATAGCAAGCTGGAAATACAGGGAAAAGTAGTTGAAAAAGGAGATTATGTGGTTCCATTGGCTCAACCATTCAGGGCATTTATAAAAGAGGTGCTTGAAGCCCAAAAATTTCCAAAAAGGCATTACACCCCTGGCGGGGAAATGATAAAACCATATGATATTACCAGTTGGTCATTGCCATTGCACAGGGGTATTAGCTCATTTCCTGTTACTGCAAAAGGTGAATTGAATGTGGATAAATTAACCAAATTACCTTTTCCTATTGATAACACAATTGGCAGCCATGGTGAACTAAAATACCTCATTTTCCCAGCCAATTGGAATGAAAGCTTTAAAATGGTATTTGCTGCTTTGCAAAAAGGCATACCTGTCAAACGTGCAAAAGGAGCTATAACTTTGGCTGATGCTGAGATCAAGGCAGGGGATTTTATTATCCCTTTCAGGAAAAAGGATTTGGAAACCTGGCATGAATGGGGTGAAGCTGCTAAAAGCATCCCATTATCAACCAATGAGGAAATAGAAGGGGAGTTGGAGGATATCAAACTACCTGTTATTGCACTCATTGAAACCAATTTCCATGATATGGATGCAGGCTGGACAAGGTACATTTTTGATACATATGGCATACCTTTTACTTCAGTAAAACCAGGTGAAGTTGCCCAATCAGATTTAACAAAATATGATGCAATAATTTTTCCAGACAATGATAAAAATGTGCTGTTAGAAGGGAAATACAAAAGGAGTGGAGGAGCTTACAGTATTCCACCAATAGACCCTAAATATTCAAAAGGGTTAGGAAAAAAAGGATTACAGAAATTATTGGAATTTGTGCATGAAGGTGGTAATATAGTAGCCTGGGGCAGGTCAACCCAGCTATTTTTTGGGGCTCAAAGCATCACACATTCAGAAACAGAAAAAGAAGAATTCCAACTTCCTGTAAATGATATTTCTGATCAATTGGGGAAACAAAAGCTTTATGCTCCAGGTTCATTGCTCAGGATCAACCTTAAACAAGGGCATCCTGTAACATTGGGTATGCCTAAAACTGCCAATGTGTTTTCGCGGGGGAGGCCTGTTTTTGCTACATCAATCCCATATTTTGATACTGACAGGAGGGTATTGGCAACCTATCCAGAAGATAATATCCTTGCAAGTGGGTATGCTGAGAATGAGGAATTACTGGCTGGTAAACCAGCTATAGTTTGGGCTAAAAAAGGGCGAGGGCAATTTGTATTTTTTGGCTTTTACCCACAATTCAGGGCATCAACAGCTGGTACTTATAAATTGTTGTTTAACTCATTGTTCCTGAAGTAGCCAAATTAATTTTTATCCCTAATAGCTATAATTAACTAAAGAAAAATCCTTAACTTGAAGGATAAACTTTCTGATAATTAAGCATATGAGATAAAATGAAGTTTAATTTCCCAATTTCGCGGAGAATTCCAATTAAATTTCATCAGAATTAAATCCACAACAATTAAAAACCAAAAATTTAATGAGATGAAACCAAAAATCCTAACTTTAGCACTATTGCTGGTAACCACAAGCCTGGTGTTTGCACAGCAGGTTGATTTATCAGCAGCCTCTAAAATGGCTCAGTCCAATGTAAAAGCCTTTAAAAAAGCTGGCATTAATAAAGTAATGTTTGTTGAGTTTTTTGGCGAATTTATTACCGCAAAAGAAACTGCCCCAAGTGTAATGTCACAAAGGTGGGGGCCCTCAGGGTTAAAAACCCTTGTGCAAGAAGTGGAATTGAGTGAAGATTATTATGAAACCCTTACCAACCAAATTTATGGTATTGTTGAAAAAATTTTCACTGAAAATGGTATAGAAGTGCTTGAAAAAGAAGTGCTAATTAATAACCCTGACTATATAGCCCTTGGGTTAAAGGAAGAAAAAGGGACAAGGAGCTATACTGGCAGTGTGACAAAAAAATCAGTGACAACTGAAGGGGTAAAACGCTCAGTAACAGGGATGGGGATGTTCAGTGAAACCCTAAAGATTGGGGCTGTAGCCAAGATCAAAAAGATGGTACCTAAGATTGCTAATGACAATGGTTGCCAGGCAGCTATCACTGTGAAGTTTAAGTATGGGTTGGGCAAAAAGAATGTACCTACCCTTAATTTCATTAACCTGGCCATGGATCATGATGTGGGTTCATCAGGAAAAGGGAAACACCAGATGTTTTTCTTTAAAAAAGGAGGCATAGCCATTTTTACCACTAAAAAAGGGTTGACTGGCTCAAGTGATTTTGATGAGGGAGGAGGTAAGTATGATGCCGCCAAATATCATGAAACTATGGTTGATATGGCAGAAAATATGGCTGGGGCTTATACTGTATTATTAAAGCAAGGTTTGCAGTAGCATCTAGGCTTATTTAGCAGGTGGCTTCAAGTCACCTGCTAAATAGTAGTTCCATTATTTCTTGTTTTTATCTTTGATCCCCATGGATTGTTTTGCCCCACTGAAAATCGATTTCCACCAATAGTTGATCATTGAGCGTTTAGGGTCTCTGGTATAAGTAAACTCCTGTGGCAGTAGTTCCTTACCTTTTGGGTTTTTAGAGTTGACAAGCAAGCTGTTGGCCATTAATGAAGCAAACCCTTCTTTTTTTATTTTTCCATCTTCAAATTCAATAACAGCCACCTTTAAGTCATTATAGCCTAACCAAAGGTTGCCAATAGCTTGTTCATCATCAAGTTCCATGTTGAACTCAAACCTGTTGATAAGGCCATCTTCCACGGTAACCAGGGCAGCTTTTTCAGCAAAATCATTAAATGTATTCATGGGCATAGGCTGTATGTTTCCTTCTACTGAATGGGAATGTTTTTTATCAGAAAGGTCAAACCTGAACCTGGCATCAATTTTACCAGCTTGGTTCACTATTCCCTTTGCAGCTACTGATAACATAGGGGTTTTGTTAAGGTATGCTGGTATATTGGATAGCTGCCCCATTGAAATATCAATATCATCAAAAATGATTGATGCAGCTGTATTTGAAACATCAAGCAATTCACTGTATTTGATCTTAGCCTGGTACAGCATTGTACTGTCAACCTTAAAAGGGTAGGGGATAGTAGCTAACAAACCTTTGGGCAGCAGGGGAGATTGTACTGGGTTAAAAGGATACCTTTTATTCCTGAAAATATTCGTGGATGAAGGGCCTATGTGCAGGTTCCCTGCCTCTATTTTTTGTTCATACATCCATTTGTCCACATCCAGGTTTTCAAGTTTTACAGAACTGATGTGGCTATCCAACACATCAACCTGGGTGCCAATGTGGGCAGCAAATTTATCTTTTGTGTAAACGGGTTTTATATGGATGTTTTTCAACCCTATTGAATTATCTGAAGATTGGAAAATAAATGTATCAACTAAAAAAGAATACAATCCATTTTTGCTGGCTCTGCTAATATTGTAGGTTTTCAGGAAAAAATCTTCAGCATTCAGTAACCTGCCTGGCAGTTGGTGTTCACCTATTTCTATGTTCCTGATTGCAATATTTATATCCTCATGTTTTAATCCTTTTGCCAATGACCCGAAATCAACTTCAGCATGGTTAACTGCAAGGTTAGTAATGTTGAGCTGGTTTAAATAAGGTCCAACATATTGGTAAAAGTCCAGGCCTCGCAATTTTTTCAACCCTCCTGGTTTTAGGGTATCTCCCATTGAAATTTTAATTGAAGGGTTAACCACATTGATTTGGCTAAGTGCATAAATATTTTCTTCATAAGCCAGGTCAGTATCAAAACCCTCCATAGCAATAGAAGGTATCTGGATTGAAAACTGGTTTTTAGGAAGCTGCTGCAATGAAGGAGAAACATGAAAATTTTGTATATCAATGCTTTTTGCTTCTTTATGGTAGTTTAGCTGGCCAACACTTATTTCATGGGTTTTCCCTTTTAGTGCTAACCTGAAATTCGAGACATTAGCAATAATGCCTTCAGTGCTGAATTTATCTTCATCCAGCATGAATCCAGTAGTTAATAAACCCAGGTTAAATGAACTGGTTTTATTAAGGTTTTTATCTTCTAGCTGGTAAGTGATGACCCGCCCATCATTTAATTCAATTTTCTTTACATCCAGGGTATTTACATGGGGAGGCAAAGGCATAGCCAGCTTCTTAAAATCAAGTGGCTTGGTTTTTCCCTTCTGAGAATAAACTTCAACTTTAGGGCTTCCTGCATGTATGTTACCTACTTTTATATCCTGGCTGAAATAAGCAGCAGGTATATCCACATCAGATAATAAAAGTTTAGGGATTGTAACCTGAAAAGTAGTGGGTTTATTTTGATAGTCGGGGGAAGTGATATCAGGATAAAATAGGGCATCTGTAAACTCTATAGATGATTTTTCAGTTGAAAAATTAATTTCTTTTGCCTGAAGGTAATGTACATTATCTGAAAGCTTAAACAACTGGTCACGTAATGAGAAAGCAATGTGGTCAGAAAATAGCAGCCTCTTTTTGTTCAATTCATTTTTATTTAGTTTGAAATTTATTAATTCAACATCAAACTTATTGGTAAGGGTGGTTGAACGTTTTTCTCCTGCATGGTTAACCCATGTAATTTCTCCTTCTGGGGCAGAAATATTCCTGATAGATATATCAGGAGCATAGTTAAATATCAGGTCATAAAGTTCAGTAAAATCACCCTGTTTCCTGTTTTTCTTTAGGTAAGAGAAGTTCTCATAATGGATAGTTGGGGTATGGAATCTTAGGTTTTCCACCTGTACATTGTTCTCAAAAAATGCCTTGTGGAGCCCTGCATTCATAATGGTGATCCTTGGGACAAAAACAGTGTAGGCTTCTGACCTGTTATATCTTTTCAGTAACTCCTCATCAATGTTGTAGGCTACTGGCCTTAGGTGCAGGCTGTCTATTATGACTTTTGATTCATTGCTGGATATTAGGATGTTACCCACTCTTAGTTTGTGCAGGTTGTCTACCAGTTTCATATTGTAGTTTGTAAACTGGAGGTCGAAATTAGAGGCATAAAATAGTTTGTCAGTGCTTTCAAGGCTGGTTGAATCTAATGCAAAATCAGTGAGGGAGAAATTTATTCCAGTTTCAAAAAAACCCCTAACTTTTTTCCTCCTCAGGTTTTGGATTTTTAGAGCCCCATCTTCAATGGCAACTACATTTGAGTAGACACCTTTAAGGTATGAACTGACTATATCAAATAAAACCCCAACCTGCCCCTGTGAAGCCTTTTTCCTGGCATCAGTGTGGTAATCAAATTGTGCTGTTGGGGCTATTATTTCAATGCTTGTTGCAGGCAATATGCGTTTGTGGTAAACATCTTTTAAGCTTATATCATTAAATGATAATTGCTGGCAGCCAATATGTAAAAATATAGGATGTTTTACATTGTTTCCTTCTTGTTTAGGATTTATGGACAAACCACCCACTTTAATTGTGTTGGTATAGGTTGAAGCTGAAATTGTTTCAGCCTTGAAGGTATGTATCCCATCATCCAGGTTGAGCAGGTAGCCTCCAATATTCATTTCAATTTCATCAGCAAACAGGAGTTTGTCAGGGTTTTTATTTGAAGTGGGGCTTAATGTAAAATTCTGCAACCCTACCTGGATGGTTTCAAATTTCTGCTGAAAGGTGGAATCAATTTCTTGCCTGGAGATTTCAAGGGAGGCATCATGCAACAAGAAAGTATCAACCTGGATAATTTTAAAATCATGCTTAACCAGGTCATATAAATCAAAGTTATTGATATCCTCAATATCCAGCTTTTTCAAATTATTTTTTTGGTAGAAGTTGATTTCAGGATTGTTAAATTCACAAAAAGCAACAGACAATGAATCAGTAGTATAGATGCTAATTAAGCTGTTGCTTCTCAGGTTAAAAGAAGGGACAAAAATATCATATAAACTTTTTTCTTTTGCTGGGTATTTAGGGAAAAGGTGGAAGTTTGAAGCTGAAAGTATTGCCTTTTTAAAAGAATATTCAAGGGCATCAATTTCAAGGAAATGGATGCTATCACCCATTTGATTCATAAAATTATTCATCCTGATGAATATATCGTCTGTCTCAAAAGGGGAAGTGGGTTTTTTAAGCAAAGCTGAATCTGTCCTGAAGTGGGTAATGCCTACAGATATTTTTTCAGCATTTGAAACATTTGAAGTGTCCCCAACCAGGTTGTAAAATTGGTAATTAGCATCTACAAATTCAATTTCATTTATTACAACCTCATCCAGGTATTTGTTAAACAGCAGCTTCATTTCAGCCATTGCATAATCAAAAGGTTTTATGCTGTCTTTTGATAGGTTAATAGAGCCTGAAAGGGAAAAACCTGGCTTTACAATGGACACTTTATCCATGATAAGTTGGCGTTTCTTTATGGCTTTTAAAAGTTTTAATTTCTGTATTTGAAGGGTTGATGTTGAAAAGGAATAAAATATCCTTTCAGGGTTGGTTTGCTGTATTTCCCTTGCTTTACTTTCAATGGGGTGTAGGTTAACCCCAGTAATGGTAAAGCCTTTGTTGCGGAAGTTCAATTCAATGTTCTCAAAATTCAGTGAATAAACCCCACCTGTTTTTTCTGATACATATTGTGAGAGGTTTTTATTCAGGTAAGGCTGTGCAATAAAGAATAAAATACCTGCTGAAATAATAGCCAAAACCAACAAGGCAGAAATACCCCAAACAAGTATTTTCCAGATATATTTCATGGCTTTCCTCATCAATTATAAAGATAGGATAATTTGAAAAGGGTTGCCCTGGTGGGTTAAAAAAATGGGGTTGATGTTGAAAAAAAGATATAATGATTAATGATGAATGATAACCAGCATCCTGCATCAAATATCCAGCTTACCTCATCCCCAGCTTTTGGCTTTGTCCCCAAATACCATAAAGGGAATTATGGCTACACTAATATGGAAATCCTCATTTGTTAAGTATGAAACTTTAGGTGGAGTTTTCAAACAAAAAGGACTTAAATACCACTTTTTATATTGAGGGCTTAAATCAAATAGGTATGCTCACTTAAAAAATTATTTTTGAAATCAGGTTTTTGTCGGAATGGTTTAAAGAGCAAATATTGTATTTAGAATATATATTTAGCTACTTTTTTATAAATATCCTCCCCTCTCAACTCTTTTTCCAGGATTTTCCCATCAGGATCAATAAGTATAATATGGGGAATGCCAGTAATGCAATATTTGTTCATTGTGGGACTGATATCTTTTCTTTCAAGTAATATTTGATCCCAGTAACTTTTATCCTCATGAATAGCCTCTAACCATTTCTCTTTCTTATGGTCTGAAGAAACGCCCAAAACAGTAAAACCTTTATCCTTGTAAGAATTGTATGCTTTCAGCAGGTTTGGGGTTTCAAGCCTGCACCATTTGCAGCCCGAACTCCAGAAATCAACTATAACATACATACCCCTATAATCATTTAATGTTTTTGTAGTACCAGTGGTGTCAATGCCAGTAATATCAGGAGCCACATTGCCTATTGCACACTTTTCATAATCATCTAATGTTTGGATCATTTTTTCAGCATATGCCGACTGTTTGGCTACTTCTCCAAACTCTTCTATCCGTTTGCGCCCTTCAGTTATATCTTGTACAGTATGGTATTCAAATTTGCGGAATTGTTTGGAAAAATAAAGGTACATACCAACAACATTATCTTTGTTATCTGCAATTGTTTTCAGGTTTAGGTCTTCAATAAAAGGCTCTGAGGCTTTAATCATTTTTATTTGTTCATCCTTTATTTTCTTCATTATTTCACGGTCACCTTTTTCACGAGCTGCATAGAATTGTTTGGATAGTTTATCCATCTTTTTTTGCTGGGCTATGCTGTCACTTTTATGAGTATAGGTAGCAAATATATCCTGTAATGGCGAACCACTAACCTTCCAGTTTATAATGTCTCTGTTATTACTTCCTTTTTCTAACATACCCTTTGCTTCCATGTCTGTTGCTTCTATAAAGAAACTCCCTCCAATAGTTCCGTTACCTATAAAATACTTTTGTGGTGAAATATTTTCAAGTTTTATTTCAAACTTCCCATTCACAATCATTGCAGAGTCAATAGGTTCGTACTGCCCGTAATATTCATTGATGATTTTGCATAAATGTATCTTATCAAATTCAGCCCCTTCTATCTCTCCTTTCAAAATGGGAGTCGAATTGCATGAATATAAGGTCGCAATTACAACTGAAAGCGAAAATATTTTTATTCTCATCTTCTTTAAATTATTTATAAACCTTAAACCGAAATAATTACAGTCCAATTTCCTTCCTCAAATATTTCAAACGTTAGGTTGTATGAGAATTGCCCAACGCTGAAAGAGACATTGACCTGTTCTAGTGGGAATACAACATTTGTAAGGGTTAAATTACCTCCTCGATTTTCTTTTATTGTATTTTTAGGGTCACGTACTGATATTTGCTGAGCGGCAATTTGTTGCCCCCCTGCATAAACCATAATAGCCACCTGGTTTATTTCTCCTGCATTTTTCTGAAAATCAACTTTTCGTATGCCTTGTTCTGAAAACGTCCGATAAGGTTCTTTATACTTGCCTATGTAATCATTATTTTTGAAATATCCAGTAAGCACACTGTCGGGTTTAGTTTCCTGTTTAATACGTAGTTCTCCTTGCCCCGACATTTTACCTTTTACAAACTCACCATTATATTTATTGCCATTCCCCCATGTGTAAATTCCTTTGCCATGTGGATAACCTTTTTTGAACATACCTTTATAATGATCGGTTTCACCCCATGCTTCGCCTTCACCATGAGCCAGGCCTTTTTTTACATTGCCTTTATATTTTTTATTAATTGTTGGTATCAAGACTTTGGTTTCTTTATCTTCAGGAACTAAGGTGAATCCACACAAAACAACTAACGTCAATAGTGTACTAATAATTTGTTTTATAGCCATATTTGGAATTGTTAAAGTTTAGGGACATCTAACTGTAGATGCCCCTATATAAATATATTAATCTCGTGGGTTTAACTCCATGTCTGGATTAAAGTTGATAACATCAGCAGGAATTGGAAATATGTAATTATTTGAATTAGGAGTTAATGTGAATGTTTGATCTTTCAAAGGATGCGTAATTGTAACCGCATATTCCGATTCTTTATTTAACCTTTTCAAGTCAAACCATCTCATCCCGGTCATGATCATTTCCCTTCGCCTTTCTTCAAGTGCAAACTTCAAGGCATCATTCTTTGTAGTTATGTCTGCTGTAGTAAGATCAGCATAGTTTTTGATTCTTTTCACGCGAAGGGTATTCAGGTCGTCCAGTACCTGTTGTATTGTTCCATCGTTTAAACGGGCATTACATTCAGCCCTTATAACGTACATTTCACTAACGGATACACAGTGGTTGATATTCATCCTTGTTTGGTTTGTTATTTTACCGGTAGCTACTTGTTGCCATCCTGTAGCAGGGTCATAAACCCAATTAAGATCGCTAGTTATACGATTTACCCTCATATCATTAGCTTTATCAAACAAAGCAGCCAGGCCGTCCGAAAAGTGCCCATTAAAAAATCCCCTTGTATATCCGTAATAACGATAGATATATTGTTCAGCATTGTAAAGGTCACCTATCTGTGTAGCCATGTCAGTATAATCACCTAAAGTATTTTTTTCATTTAATGCTAAGGTTGCATTGGCACGGGCTTTTTCATAATCGCCCATTTGCAAGTATACCCTAGCCAGTAATCCATAACCTGTCTCTTTGGTTGGCCGAACTATACTTTTGGGTATATTTGGTAAAAACTCTACTGATTCGTTTAGATCTGCCAGGATAAAATCATATATTTCTTTAACTGATGCCCTTCCATTGGTTTGGGCAGCTGCATCTGCTACCGTTACTTTTGGCACACCAGGATCGGATGCTGCAGTCGCCTCGTCATATTGTTTTGCAAAAGAATTCACCAATAACCAATATTCATAAGCCCTTCCAGTTCGTGCTTCAGCTTTTATACGCTTTTTGTCCTGCTCTGTATCATTTGAACTCATTAAAGAATTATCAACTTCATTAATAACAAGATTATAAGTATAGATACTGTTATATGAGTTATTCCACATTCTCACTTTTACATTTTCCGGGAAAAGGTCTCCATCCCATCTATAATAACGGAGTAATGCATTATGAGGATTATTCAGGTCGCCTAATTTATCCTCTTCAGATACATGGTCATCAGCTGATAAAAAAAGAAGGTCTTCATCTGAAGTGGTGTGAATTGAGTATGACCCCCCATTTAATAATAAGTCGTAATCTTCTACCTTTGAAGGGATTACCTTTCCCTTGGGTTCAACATCAAGATATTCATCGCAACTGGTTAACAGTAACGCAAATAATAGTACATATATATGGTTCTTTTTCATTGTTCAATAGTTTTAAATTTAAAAGCTAATGTTTATACCCATGCTATAAGATGGTTTTACAGGAAAGAACCTAAGAGCAATACCATGTGCTTCCGGATCAATTCCCTCATCATTTTTTGCCCAGTAAAATAAATTATTACCCCTGAAACTTACCACTGCACTTTTCATAAATAATTTTTTCAGGACTTTTGGCGGTATATTATAAGTAAGGATCAATTCACGTAATTTGATATAGTCACCATCAATAATGTTTTTAGTACTGTAACGAGCTACAGTAGGTGCATAAACATGTGCATTAATGCTTGGAATATCCGTTTTTAGCTCATCTCCTTCTTTTTCCCAGGCCATTGCTGCATCAGCATGTACTTTGGCCGGACGGGAGCCTACATATTCACCATTATAAGTATCATTTAACAATACATGTCCGCCACTAAATACAAACATAAATGATAAACCAAAATTCTTATAGGATAAATTATTTGATAGAGCTCCTGTAAACTTGGGCTCGGAAGTTCCTGAATAAACCAGGTCTTCTTTCTTTACACTTTCCGATGGGCTAAATATTCCACCATAATATATGCTCTCATCCACAGTTATTTTATTGCCTTGGGCATTATAAATCGTTACCTGCCCTTTTTCATCAAGCCCGGCCCAGTTATACAAATAAAAACTTTGCGTAGGTTTTCCTTCAATATTCTGCAACCCTGAAGCAATAAAAGGAACATAATCTTCTTCATGCAATACCTTTGTTACACGGTTTTTATTATACCGGAACGTTAAGTTAGTATTCCAGTTAAAATGTGCTGCCTGAATATTATTTGAACGTACTGTAAACTCAATTCCATTGTTTTTAATATTTGCATCATTTTTCATAAGATTGCTAAAACCTTGCGAGGGGTCAGCTTTTCCAGAAGCAAGGATATCTTCTGTTTTTTTGATATAATAATCTACACTGAAATCTAGTTTACGGTTAAGCATAGTAACATCTAAACCTATATTGGTTGTAGCTGAACGTTCCCACCTTAGGTCTTCAATACTTGGTGACGATATGTACAATGAATTAACCAATCCGGCACGATAATTAAGCATGCTGGTTGCAATATTAAATGGTCCAAATTTGTTAGCTATATTACCATTAATCCCGTGTGACATTCTTAATGCCAGTTTACTGACTTGTTTCGACTGAAAAAATGGTTCTTCATTTATACGCCACTTGCCACCAACTGACCAGAATGGTTTATAACGGTACTCAGGGGCGGTGCCAAACAGGTTCGACTGGTCGATCCTCATACTGCCTGAAAGTATGTACTTGCGTTTATAATCATAGCTAAAGTTTCCATACAGAGAGAAAAACCGGTCTGTTTTTTCATGAAAATCATCCTCCATAGGTATACCGCCTGCAATATAGCCAAAGGGGTGGTTTACATTTTCAAGGGTACCTTGTAGTGACCTAGCGTCGACCTGGTGGAATAGTAAAGTATTTTTATCAAACCCAAATTTATCAGTAGTATTTGATGAATTAAAAATATGCCTGATCTCAGAACCTGTTAATGCAATAATATTATGGTCTCCAAATGTTCTATTAAAATCCAACTGGCCTCGCAGTGTATATGAGTGGCGGTCAGACCTTGTTTCGGTAATACGGGCACCAAACGGAATATTCAATGCCATTGGGTCTCCTGCGAAATTTTTTGGAGAAGTATTATTTACGATCTGGGCAATTTCATATGATCCGGACTCTGCAATTCGGGTATTTTTTGAAGAAGCTGTCTCGTATTGAAAGCCAAATATACCTTTTAACCCATTAACTATGTCTGCATATAAACGTGCTTGCATCCTAGCGGAAAAACCTTTGATATTATTTGAATAGTTATTGATCTCTTTTACAGGATAATAGTTTTCATCCAGCAATCCCATATTGAGCAAACGATTTAGTTCAGTAACATCTTTACCGCCAAATAAACCTGCATTGTCTGTACTACCCGAACCTATTCGCCCAATACGTACCGGTAAAGGATTACCATTCGCATCTTTAAACAATTCATAAGAACTAACCTGGTTTAACAGAACATCTTTGTCATAAGGAATATTTTCATTTTTATTCATAGAAATATTACCTCCAATATCAACCCGAACCTTATTACTTATTTTAATATTATTTAAAACATCAAATAATATCCTTTCCGATTCGTCGCCAGTAAATGACCCTTCGTTATGGGTGTAGTTCAATGATACCCTGTAATTATTATTATCACCTCCTCCACTAACACTAAGGTTATGTTGCTCTTCAAACGGATTTTGGGTAAATATTTCTTTCAATTGCGAAAGGTTGTCAATTGAGCGTAGTCCTTCCAATTTAGAATCAGCCTGTGCCTGGGTGATCGTTCCTTCGTTTAGCTGTGCCATTGCTTCATAAACAATATTTCGGGCATATACAAAATAACTGGCATAAGCAGGAGAATTATTGATATAATACTGGTAAGTGCGTGGGTTACTACCTGCGCCTATTTTCTGGATATCTACCAGGTCAGATGATGATACCCTGTTCATGCGGTAAGCAAGGTCAGGCTTCTGGTTAAAGGTAAAATTATTCGTATAATTAACCTGTGTTTTGCCTTTTTTCCCACGTTTAGTTGTAATAACAATAACCCCGTTGGCAGAGCGTGCACCATAAATTGAAGCTGCCGCAGCATCTTTTAACACGTTTATGCTCTCTATTTCATATGGGTTAAGCAACGAAATATCGGTTTCTATCGGGAATCCGTCAACAATTATAAGTGGGGAAGAGTTGCCATTTATTGTTGCAACCCCCCTAATATTGAATCGCTTATTCCCTTCGTTGGCTGGGTCGCTTGAAATACCTAAACCAGACACTAAACCTTCAATTGTATTAAGAATATTTGACTGCCCCTTTTTCTCAATTTCTTTAGCAGTAATAGTGACTGTTGAACCGGTTGATTTTTCAACTGAAATATTCTGATAACCTGTGACAATTACTTCGCTTATATCTTCAATTGATTTTTGAAGTGTAATGGACAAATATTTTTTTTCGCCTGGTTTTACTTCTACAGTCTCAAAACCAACACTAGAAATAAGTAAAATCGGGTTTGGGTCATCTATGGTAATTTTAAAATTGCCGTTTTCATTACAAACTGTACCCTGTGCAGTACCTTTAATCTGGATTGCAGCATAAGGAATAGGAACTCCTTTTTCATTAAGTACTTGTCCAGTAATTGTAGTCTTTTGTTGTAAAAAGCCGGGCTTTTGTTCCTTTTCTTCTCGAGGACTTATAAGTATAATGTCATTTTTTATGGAATGTATAAAATGGGTATCTTTTAATACCATTTCCAGTATTTCCTCAACAGAAGCATCTTGAACAGAGATATTTATCCCTTTTACGTCTCGTATTTTCTT
This sequence comes from Prolixibacteraceae bacterium, assembly GCA_028282705.1. Classification (GTDB taxonomy): domain Bacteria; phylum Bacteroidota; class Bacteroidia; order Bacteroidales; family Prolixibacteraceae; genus JABMQB01. The sequence goes on from JANQHI010000081.1 coordinate 42,504, forward strand.
GCTATTATAAAGAAAACCCAAGGTAGATTTTTTTTCGATCATCTTGATACACTCTTTTAAAGTAGCATCTGTTAAATCAAGGTCAATGCGGGTTTGGCTCAGCACGTTTGCCGAAATTTGGAAGTTGAAAACAAATAAAAGTAAAATAATGTTTTTCATAACCAACACCGCTTTTTTTTGCCTTTTAATATATGTTAAAAGACAGAATAGTAAGCTTTTTTTCATAATTTTACGTTGTTTAAGTGTAACTAATGAATACTATAATGTATTCGTTATTTCAAATTAACCGGGGAATGTTGCAACCATTTTCCGGTTTTTAATTTTTTGAAACGGTTATTGTTTTGTCATTGGCATTAAATTTTACATTGTCAATGGTTTCAAGTAGGTCAAGTATTACATTAAAATTTTCGAAGCGGGGTAACTTACCACTGTATATCTTATTTTTCAAAGAACTGTCCTCAAAAAATATTTCCAGGTCATACCATCGCGCTAGTTTCTGAAGGATAAATTCCAATGAATTATCTTCAAAAAGAAAATAGCCCATGGTCCATGCAGTAAATAATTCTGTAGCTACAGGTTTTATGTTAGTTTCAAAATTGTCTTTATCAAATTGAAATTGTTGGTTAGGGGCTAGGCTGAATGTATTTTCAGGATCACTCTTTAGCCCACTAATTTCCACACTTCCTTCAACCAGGGTCGTATGGGAATTTTTAGCTTTATGGTAACTGCTTACGTTAAAAGCTGTACCCAATACATTTACATTGTATTCGTTTGTCTCAACAACAAACTGTTTGGAGGGGTCATAGGCTACTTTGAAAAATGCCTCTCCATCTAAAAAGATTTTCCTAACGTTTCCAATAAATTTTTCAGGATAAATGATTTTTGTATCTGAGTTAATTATAACTTCTGTTCCATCACTAAGTTTAAGGTTGAATTCACCCCCTTTGGGAATCAGTAATATATTTAGTTTCTCTTCTGGAGCCTGTTCATTAGCCATTTCTTTTTCGGCATAGCTTAACGTTCCTGACCTGCTATTTATTACACTATTTAAAGTCTCAAATTCAGAATCTGTCTTTTCATTAAGCCTTATTTTTTTACCATCAGCCAGTATTAATGTTCCTTTTGAAGATCCGTGCAATATATCTGATGCCACAGGTGCATGCTCTGTAAATTTATTCTTATAAAGGGTGAAAAATAGGGGGATTGATATTATTAAAACAAGTAGTGCAGCATATTTCAACGTTTGCTTGAAAATCGTACTCCGCTTTTCTCTTTTTACTTTTTTCATTAACTTGTCAAATGCAACTTGGCTTTTAAACTGCTCATAATTTGCATTGCCATGCAATAGCAAATCGGAAGAGGTAATATTATTGATAAAGTTTTTATTGGCCTCTTTTTCACTACTCCATTTTGCTAATTCATCCTTTTCGGTTGAAGTAATAAGGCCTGTTATTTCCTTAAATAAAAGTTCACTTATCCTGATATATTTTTTAGTTTGCATATAAACTCAATTTCTTTTATGACTAAATAAACCCTAAAATGGGTGGAACGGATATGTAATTTATTTAAGCCAAATGTTTTTATTAAGGCTTGCCTCAAAAATTTCCATGCTACCTTTGTAGGATTTCCAGGGGTGAATTTGGATATTTATGTATCCAGCTAATGATTCCTAAAATCTAATTATTTTAATAAGCTAAGGAGAAATACCCAAATTACTTGATCTTTTAAAATCTCTTTTAACAATCTTACAGCACGGGCTCTTTGTGATTTTATGGTATTTACTGAGACACCTAAGTTTTCTGCAATGTCTTTATATTTTATTCCTTCGAGGCACGACATCCTGAAAATTTGTTGTGCTTTATCGGGTAATTTGTCCAGTGCTTGAAATAGTAATCCTGTTAGTTCTTCTTTTATTAAATGATCTTGAAAAAACTCTTCTGACCAACTGTTTTTGATTTCGTTGATGTGCTTTCTGTCTGTTTCTTTTTTATTTAGGTAGGAGAGGGATTTGTTCCTAACACTTGTATATAAGTATGATTTGATGTTTATCAGGCTGTCAAATTGCCCTTTTTTCTCCCATAATTTATACATTACATCGCTTACTATGTCTTCGGCAGCAGCATCATTTTGTACAAAATGGAAAGCAAAAGAACATAACCTTGGGTATAACATGTGAAAAAGGTGCTCAAATATTTTTTTTTCATTATTGTTAGGGGGATTAGATAAGTGTATATTGCTTCCCATGGACTTCTTTGTAATAATTATCACAAAAATAAAAAAATAAAAATGCGGCTAATGAATTTTTGTAGTGTACTGAATAATAAAACCTAACATCTTATTATTCAACTTACTTCATTCCCATCTTTTTATTTTGTTCCAATAGCCTGATGGCTTCTTGTAAACGTTTTTGCCTGGTTTCTTGCCTTTTTGCAGTTGCAATCCAGCCAATATATTGCTTTTTATAGCTAGGTGCCAGGTTGTTAAAATTATCCCATGCTTTTTTGTTCTTTCTCAAAGCCTTTTCCATTTCTGCTGGGACAGTAACCTCTTTTGAAGTCTGTATTTTCACCAATTCTTTGTCATATTCAATCTTCTTCTCATAAAAAGCCAACCCAAAGGAGGTCATCTTTTTCTCTTTGATCAATTTTTCAGCCAGGCTAATATTCAAGGGTGACCATTTACTTTTGGGTTTCCTAATGGTAAATTTACGTGCATATTTCTCATCATCAATCCTTCTCATTAACCCATCTATCCAACCAAAACAAAGAGCTTCTTTTACAGAGTCTAAGTATTCAATGGATTGAACGCCAGTGTGTTTTTTATAATAAACCAACCATATTTCTTTCTCAGTGGCGTGGTTTACCTGAAGCCATTGGCGCCATTCTTCCCTTGTTTTTGGATAAAAGGTTTTCATATTACTGGATTTTATGCTAAGTGTTTAAACAACAATCAGAAACCCTATCTGGCCTCGAAGTATTCAATAAATTAGAAACCTAATAATTACGAAAACCATGATAATATTGGTATGACAACAGATTTAGGATTTATAATATTGGTTATTACCTCTTTGTAACCTCAATAGCTTTAAGGTATTCGCTAAGGAAATGTTCATTATTTTCATCACTATCACCATAGTAAAACCTTAACTCCTCTAATTTCTTATGTAACATCTCCTGTATTTCAGCATATTCAGGTGTACCATAAACATTTTTCATTTCATCGGGGTCTGTTTCAAGGTCATATAATTCCCATTCATCAATATCATAGTAAAAGTGCATTAGCTTATACCTTTGTGTAGCTATTCCATAATGCCTTTTAACCATGTGTACTGATGGGTACTCGTAGTAGGTATAATATACTTCCTCCCTAAAATCATTTGTTTCCCCACTGACGAGTTTCCTGAATGATTCCCCTTGCATTTCCTTGGGAATTTCAATACCTGCATAGTCGAGGAATGTTGGTGCAAAATCAAGGTTTTGTACTAGGTCGTCAAGTTTAGTGCCTGGTTTTATTTCTTTGGGATACCTGATGAGTAATGGTGTCCTGAATGATTCTTTATACATAAACCTTTTATCAAACCAACCATGCTCACCTAAATAAAACCCTTGGTCTGAAGTATAAACCACTATGGTATTTTCTTCCAACCCAGCTTCTTTTAAATAATTCAGCACTTCACCCACACCATCATCAACTGATTTGATACATCTCAGATAATCTTTTATGTACCTGTTATATTTCCATTTCCCTAACTCTTTGCCTTTAAGGTTGGCAGACTTCATTACCTCATTTTTTGGGGTATAAGCAGCCAGCCAGTCAGCCCTTTGTTTTTCATTCAGTCGTTTAAGTTGTCTGGCCAGTTCGGTAGTATCTCCATTTGGGTCAACTACCATTTTAAAGTCATGCCCCCACATAGCATGGCCATCAATTTGCATTTCCTGTGTTTTTGCAGCAGTGCCCCTTCCTTCATAATCATCAAAATAATTTGCTGGTGGGTCAAAGGTTACATCATCATACAAGGTCAGATATTTTGGTGCTGGTTTCCAATTCCTGTGTGGTGCTTTTTGGTGGTACAACACACAAAAAGGTTTATCAGGGTCACGTTTATTTTTCAACCAGTCAAGGGTAGTTTCTGTGATTATTTCAGTACAATAGCCTTCTTTCCTTACTTTTTCCCCATCGATCAGGAAATCAGGGTTGTAATAGTGCCCTTGCCCAGGCAACACCATTGAAAAATCAAACCCCTGAGGGATGCCATCCAAATGTATTTTCCCTATCATAGCAGTTTGGTAGCCATTAGCTTGTAAAAGTTTTGGGAAATTATCCTGGTCCCAGTTAAAGGGTTGTACATTATCTACTTTACCATTTATAAAACTGTGTTTGCCTGTTAGCAATACAGCCCTGCTGGGGGCACAAATTGAGTTGGTAACGCATGAGCGTGTAAACATGGCCCCCTCTTCAGCAAGCCTGTCTATATTAGGCGTTTCATTTAGCCCATAACCATAGGCGCTAATAGCCTGGTAAGCATGGTCATCACTCATAATAAACAAGATATTGGGCTTTATAGTTTCAGGTACCTGGGTTGTACATTTTACAAAGGTTGCTGTGATAAGGGTTAGTAGTGAAAGTTTGACCAAGTTTAATTGCATTGTTGCTGTTTAATTAGGTTATTTTTTATAAAAATAGAAAAAAATGTGGTTGATGTAAGGGTAAAAAGCTTCTTGTATGTCTTAACAATAAATTGAATTTAAAATAATATCACTATCACCCTTTTAAAAAGCGGAATTAACCTTTAAGGTTCATAGTTTAGTTATAAAGATTGGCAGGGTGCCCTAAGGTGGGCACCCATTTTTGTTTTAAAAAGTGTTTTTACTTTTAGTACCTAACCCCTTGAATCCTTTCAGTTAAAATAAAAGTGGGCTGCAAACAAACTTTGATAAGTTTTTTTTATATTAGTGAAGTTATCTGGAAATTTATGGAAAAAATTTACATCCAATTTTTAACTTTCCTGCAACTAACCTATCCACCAAATGATCCACGGAAACTTTATTAGAAAAAACCAAAAACTAAATATTATGAAAAAAATTGTCCTTGTACTTGCCTCTGTTTTGTTTAGTGTTTCACTTTTTTCACAGGAAGAAGTTGTAAAAGATGGCTGGAACTTTGGCGCATTGCCTACCATAACATTTGATACTGATTTGGGTTTCCAATATGGAGCCCTTGTTAATTTATATGATTATGGTGATGGCAGCAGGTATCCTAACTATAACCATTCACTCTATTTTGAAGTCTCAAGGTTTACAAAAGGTAGTGGTATCAACCGTTTTTACTATGATTCTGATAAACTGATCAAAGGGCTACAAACCTCAGTTGATATCAGCTATTTGTCAGACCAGGCTTATGATTTTTACGGGTTTAATGGGTATGATGCAGTGGTAAATGCAGGTTGGTTTGATGATGATGAAGATGATTATGTTACCAGGATGTATTATAAATATGACCGCAAAATGTTCCGTTTTAAGGTTGACCTGCAAGGCAAGCTGGCTGGGGATAATTTTAGGTGGATAGCAGGTATTAATTTCCTTAATTTCAAAATAAAATCAGTTGACCTGAAAAAGTTGAATAAAGGCAAAGACCTTGGTGATGATGATTATTTGCCTGATGTAGATGGTTTGTTTGAAGCCTATCAGGACTGGGGTATTATTAACCAGGAAGAAGCTGATGGAGGTTTTGTCCCTATTGTGAAGGCAGGGTTAGTTTTTGATACCCGTGACAACCGCCCTAACCCTATGAAAGGGGTATGGACAGAAGCTGTTATTGTGGCTGCACCAGAATTCCTGGGAGGTGAAAGCTCATTCTCTAAAATAAGCCTGACCCATAGGCAATATTTTACATTGATTCCCAAAGACCTGTCATTTGCATACAGGTTGGCATACCAGTCAACCATCAGTGGGCATGCCCCTTTTTATTACCAGTCACAGGTGATTACTTCAGTGCTGAAAGGGTCTTCAAGTGAGGGGCTTGGTGGTGCAAAATCATTGCGAGGTATAAGGAGGAACAGGGTAGTGGGTGATGGCTTCTTTTTTGGGAATGCTGAATTGCGTTGGAAATTTGCCAGGTTCAGGTTCATTAACAACAATTTCTACCTGGGCTTAAATGGTTTTGTTGATTTTGGAAGGGTCACCAAAAAGATAGAATTTGACAAGCCAGTTTTCAACCCATTAAGTTCTACCCCTGGAGAACCTTTCTTTTTTGATTATGATTCAGAAAAGATGCACACATCATATGGGCTAGGCCTGAGGATAGCTATGAATGAGAATTTTATTATCTCAGTGGATTATGGATTAGCTGGAAATGACCAGGATGGTGATTCAGGTATGTATATAGGGCTAAATTACTTGTTTTAAGGTGTTGTACCTAAAGGCACAAAGCAATGGATAGGGGTTTGATCTATGAATAAGTTGTCCCTAATGGGACAATAATTAGTATTGTGATAATACAAAAATTCCAATATGGAGGAATTTGAATATACATTTTCAAACTTTGAAGTTTGATATAATTCAATTATTATCCCAGCAATAGTGAATGTTGCTATATTGAATTTCTTGCTGAGATTTTTTGGGCAAAAAGTAAATTCTCAACTTATGTAACATACTTTTTATTCATCCTGGAGGGATGTAATATTTATAGAAATTAATGAAGAAAATAGGCTAGCCCTTTAGGAGCTAAATATTTTAGCTACCTAAAATATAAAGCCTGGCCAAAAGTAAGCTAACCCATTTTCAACCAGGCCTTAACCATTATTCTTTGTTCCAGTTAATATTTCTTGAGAAATACATAATTAATGCAAGGATGATAAATAAGCCTACACTTCCAACCAATAAAGCATAAGATTCCAATTGTAGCAGTACAAAAATAAATATAAAAGAGCAGGCCATTATAAAAGTTAGAAGGGCAGAATTTAACCATTTTTGCAGGAAGGTGCGCGAATACAGGAATGCCATTATCAGCACTGCTGCTGCAGAAATAAAATAAGCCAGGTTAAACCCAAGGTGTTCAGATATGGACAAAAGCAGCAGGTAAAACATTAATATAGAGAAACCCACCAAAATATACTGGATCACATGGGTTTTTTGTTTGGCAATAACTTCATTAAGGAAAAAAGAAAGGAAGGTAAGCAGGATGACCAGGATAGCATATTTGGCACTCCTGGCGTTTTTCTGGTAATGGTCGTTCATTGAAACCAGTTCAACGCCAAAATCATTATTGGTTAGCTGGTAATTTTTATGTTTCCATAACTGGGGAAAGTCCCTGTTAAAGTGCAACACCTTCCACTGGGCAGTAAACCCTTCATTGGTAATTGATTTTGGGTCAGGTAAAAAGTTTCCTATAAATCCTGGGTCAGGATATGAAGATTGTAATTTAACTTCTGTCACTTCCCCAACAGGGGAAAACTGCAAAGATTGCGACCCTTTTAATGATAATGTACAGCTAAAATCCCCCCTGAAATTTTCTTTATCAACAGGAGGTAGTTGTATGGAAATCCCTTTATTCCCTAGCTGGTGGTTTACCAGTCCTGGAGAGAGGGTTAAGCTTTGCTCTCCCCAATTAAATTCAGGCAACCTAGTGATACTTCTAAGGTCATTAAGGGCAATTGATAACACAGCTTTATCCCAATGGGCATCTTCAGCTTTAACCTGTAATTTCTCAAAATTAGGAAATTCAAATGCCCCTGAAAGTTTAACATCTGATTCATAAACATTGACCTTATAAATACTCCTGTAACGTTCCTGGGGGAATATTTCACCTTCAATGTTTAGTGATTTTGGCAGAAAATAAGCATATTGGGTTATGGTTTCATACCTGTTATCTTTTTTATTGAATACCTCCTCATCATAAGGGATAGCCAAAATTGGCCCCCTTAATGTATGAAAAGTTGACCATTGTTTCATGATCTCCAGGGTAGTTCCTTCTGAAGTCAATTTGCGTTCATGTATTAACCCCAGTATCATAAACTTGGGGATCAGCAATACCAGGGTAACAATACCAATAATAGCTACTTTTAAAAGAGGAGCCCAGTTGATTTTTGAGCTACCCTCAAATGGTGATTTAATTGTTTCCATAATTTTGTTTTAAAGTACTTTGAAAAACAAAGTAGATAGTTAAAAAAATTATTGTTGTTTTAATATCTCTTCTAATGCTTTTAGATGTTGGTCAAAAGAATCTTTCCCTTTTGCAGTGATTTTATATTCTGTATTTGGTATCCTGCCCAAAAAACTTTTATGTACTGAAATGTAGCCAATGCCCTCAAGCCTTTTTAAATGGCTGGCTAAGTTACCATCAGTTACCTCCAGCATTGATTTAAGGTCACTATAAGAGGCACTGCTGTTGACAGAAATGATGGACATGATCCCTAAGCGGATTTTGTTATCAAAAGCCTTGTTTAATTGTTGAAAGATATTCTTCACTTGGATATTTCCCTTTTGTTTGCATCATACCTGAAATGCATTACTGTGCCATAAACAATATGCATTGCCCCAAAACCAGTAGCCCACAATATTAACCCATAACCTGGATAAATTGCTGCCACAATCCCAATGATAATTTGACAGATACCCATATAGAAGATTTCCCTGTGTGTAAATTTTGCAGCGTTCACCAATGCCAGCCCATAAAATATTAGGAAGGAAGGGGAAATAACCTCATAAACTCCTCTAAAGGCCATGATTAAAATGAATATCCCTCCACTTACAAGGGGGATTGCCAGGTTTACAACCATCATTCTTGCCCCTTTACTCCAGGCTTTATAGCCTGCTTTTTTCGTTTTATAATAAGTTAATATAGTGACAGTCAATAATGATAGCACCAATGTAATTATAGCCACTAATGCTAAGGGGAGGATAATATCATTTGCCAAATGCTCCCTGTAACCTGGTGGGGGAGGAAAGTTGATAAGCCTGTATGCCACAAAGGCTCCTGCCAGGGCATAAATCCCCATTAATATCCCAGATAAACCACTAAGTGATAGAAACCTGCTGGATTGCTCCATCATTAGCCTGATTTCCTTTAGTTCTTCCAAATATTCATTGTTTGTTTTCATTTTGAAAAGTACTTTGCTTTACAAAGTTATACTTTTATCAGTAATATCAAAATAAAACAACTCCATTTTCTATTTAGGTTAAAACATTTGATCAGCTTCCACTGGTTGCAGGAAAAAATTTTACAATTATCTTTGTCGATTTTTATTTAGACTTAATTAAGATAATATGTTTTTATACAATAAGATTGATAAAGAGGTATTAAAGAATCGGTTGCATGCAGAAGGGTTTAGAAGGAAAACAATTTCTTTTTACAGGTATCATTACCTGGAGTACCCACAAGAATTCAGGGATACTATTTACAAAGATTGGTTTGCTTTAAATTGCTTTGGGAGGATTTATGTGGCCAAAGAAGGTATTAACGCCCAAATGAGTGTGCCAGAACACAATTTTGAGGCATTTCTTCATTCATTGGAAAAATATGAAATACTAACAAATATCCCTATTAAATATGCTGTTGAAGATGATGGAAAATCATTTTATAAACTTACTATTAAAGTCCGCCCCAAATTGGTAGCGGATGGGTTAAAGGAGCATGCGTTTGATATAACCAATGTGGGCAAGCATTTGTCAGGGGTTGAGTTCCATGGCTTGGTTGGGAAACCAAACACAGTGGTTGTGGATATGAGAAATTATTATGAAAGTGAAATTGGGCATTTTAAAGGGGCTATATGCCCTGAAGCTGATACTTTTAGGGAAGAATTAGAAATTGTTACCAAGCAGTTGGAAGGTCAGGAGGATAAAAAACTTTTACTCTATTGCACAGGAGGCATAAGGTGTGAAAAAGCCAGTGCTTACCTGAAACATAAGGGTTTCCAGGATGTAAACCAATTACATGGAGGGATCATTGAATATGCCAGGCAGGTAAAACAACATAACCTGGAATCAAAATTCATTGGGAAAAATTTTGTTTTTGATGAGAGGATGGGAGAGAGCATTAATGGGCAGGTTATTTCAACATGCCACCAATGTGGCAAACCCTTTGATACCCACTCAAATTGTGCCAATGACAATTGCCACCTGCTTTTTATTCAATGCCCTGAATGTGCCAAACTGCATGAAAACTGCTGTTCATTTGAATGTAAGGATGAACTCAAATTGATACAAACGGGAAATGTTCCCTTTAAAAAAGCTAACTTTGGCAACAGGAAAAAATACCGAAAAAGTTTGCGTTTAACATTAACTGAGAAAGCTGGCAAATAGCTTATGAATACTAATTTCTGGCAGCAATTTAAGGGACCTGTATTTTCATTGGCTCCCATGGAAGATGTTACTGACACAGTTTTCCGCGAAATTGTGTTGAGGATGTCAGCACCAGGTAAGTTGCATGTAGTTTTTACTGAATTTAGCAATGTGGAAGGGCTTAACCATCCTGTTGGTAGGGATAGGGTTTCAGAAAGGCTGATAATAAATAATTCTGAATTGTTGTTGCTTAGAAAGATGGGGGTTAAGTTAATAGCCCAGATATGGGGCAAAACTCCTGAAATATACCACTCAGTAACCCAATGGATAACAACCAACTACCCATTTGATGGGATTGACATTAACATGGGATGCCCTGTAAAAAAGATTGTTAAGCAGGGAGCATGCAGTGCATTGATAGGCCAGCCAGGGTTAGCCAGGGAAATCATAACTGCAGTGAAAGAAGCAACCCACCTGCCAGTGAGTGTTAAAACAAGGACAGGCATCAAACAGCATGTTACTGAGGAATGGATCAATACATTGCTGGAAACAAACCCTGCAGCCATAATCTTGCATGGTCGCACACAGCAGATGCAGTCTGATGGGGAAGCCAATTGGGAAGAGATAAGGAAGGCTGTGGAGTTGAGGAATGCAATTAACCCTGGTATCCCTATACATGGGAATGGTAATGTTTTTTCATACCAGGAAGGGCTTGAACGTGTACAATCAACAGGTGTTGAAGGAGTGATGGTAGGAAGGGGGATTTTTAAAAACCCCTGGTTCTTTGACCCAGAAAGGCTATCTGTTTCTAAAGAAGAGAGGGTACAAAAGCTATTGGAACACACCAGGCTGTTTGAGGAAACTTGGTCGGGGAAGAAAAATTTCAATATCCTGAAAAGGTTTTACAAAATCTACATCAACCATTTTGATGGGGCTGGGAAAATCAGGGCAGATTTAATGGAGGCAACTGGCTTTAAGGATGTTTACCACTATTTTGGAAGCCAATAGAAACTGACAAATAATAATTCCTTGGGTTTCCGGGATAAAAATACCTGGGGGCATTACCACCAAATGAAGGGGAATTTACTGCCAGCATGGAAGCATGGTTTACATCCAATATATTGTTTGCACCTGCTTTCAGGTTGAAATGTAATTTATTCCAATTTTTGTGGAAAACTACATTTAGGTTGGTTACCCCATATGGATCTGTATAACCTGAATTCAGGTCATTAACAGGCATTTTGCCTGACAAATGCTGGCTTAACTTAATATCCATTGTTTCATTCACGGAAAAAGATAATCCTACATTCCCTGAAAACTTTGTGGTTCCTGGTAGCTGGTTTCCTGAATAATCTTTGCCATCATCTACAAAATCAGTAAAATGGTAGTTTGCCAAAGTGGTGTTTGCATAAAAAGATACAGATGGGTATGCTCCAGGTGTAGTAAGAAACCCCTGGATGAATGATTCAAGCCCTGGGTGTACTGACCTTCCTGCATTGACCCCCACATAGGCATCTTCAGCAGTTCGCCTGGCTACCAGTAAATCAGAAACATACATCCTGTAATAGCTGGCACTAAATGTAGCCCAATTGCCAATATTCCCTTTGATGCCTGCCTCCAGGTTCCAGCCTTTTTCAGGTTTAATGTTTGGGTTTATGTTACCTTCAGGATACAATGTTTCTTCAAGGGTAGGGGGTGAGAACCCATGGCTTAGGTTGGAAAAAACAGCTAAATTTTTCAGGATTTTATAATTGATGCCCAACCTCTGAGAAACCACTGGGTCATATGAATGCTTCCCTGACTGGTCGCCATTGGCTAAAAATGAGTCAAGGTATCTATACCTGGTTCTATTCAGGTTGGCTCCAACAGAAAGGTTAAATTTATTAACTTTTGTTATTTCCCCTTGTATGAAGAAATTCTCATAATCCCTGTTTTCTTTGTTATCAGAAAGCTGGCTGCCCTCTCCATTTGAAAAAGTTCCCCATTTGTATGTTTCCCTGAAAATTTCAAATCCTGCTACCAGTTTAATGCCCAATGCATCTATTTTGAAAGCTTGTTGAAAATTGCCCCTTGTACCAACTGCCCATGATGACTCAACCAGCTTATTGAATGGGCGCAATTCATCAGCCTCTCTAAACTGCCCAAAAACTGAAACAGTTGCATTTGAAAGTGTTCCAGTGTTGGTTTTTGCTGATATTCCTGCCTGCCCTGTTGTATAATCCTCAAACCCTTTTACTTCTTTCCAATTGTTGGCAGCTTTCCAGGGGGTTTCTTCAAACATTCGCCTGTTTATTGAGCTGGGGATAAAAGCTTTCATTTTAGTGAGCCTGGCCAACACAGAAGCTGAAACTTTATCACCTTTAAAAAGGGTGCTGTGGACTAAAAAATTCTTACGCGTGGTTCTGTTATTTTTCCTATATCCTTCACGTTCAAGGTTTGATAACAGAGCATAAACAGATGCATTTTTTAATGTTGTACCTGCTGAAAAGGTTTGTTTTGAGGTATTGAATGAACCTGCTGTATTTTCAATTTTGATAAAATCCTGAGTGGGGAAAACAGGGTAAAAGATAATAGCACCTCCCAACCCTGCACCATATACTGTTGAAGTGGGACCTTTAATTATTTCAACTTTGCTTACTCCTGATGTTTCCAGGTCCTCAAGGGTAGTTTCACCATCACCAGTGGTCAGTGGGATATCTCCAAAATAAGCCTTTATCTTATAAGTAGAATAAGGTGACCTTGAACCAACGCCCCTTATGGTCAACCTGTTGGTATTCAGGCTGCCATGGTGCATATTTATACCTGAGACTGAATTCAGGGCTTCAACTGGTGTTAGTAAAACCCCTTTTGCAAGTGTTTCTTGGGTGATATAACCCACTGAGGCGGAGATGTCCAGCCAGTTGGCTGGAAGCCGGAATGCTGAAATTATTATTTCTTCAATGGCTTGCATAGAGCTAGAAGTATCTGTGCGTGAAATGGTATCAGGCTGTACTTCAGGGGTTGCAAAAACTGGCATTGCAACCATAAAATTCAGCCATAAAATGGAAAATATGAATATGCTTTTAAGCTTCTTTGCCTTTATCATTCAAATTAGGAATTTCCAATATATTACGTTTTACATAATAGATTGTTCAATATAAAAGTCAAAGCCTTGGAAATATTTAACCCTTAAAGGGGTTGATAATCTTCATGACACCTTTTCTATAAATAGGTTATCCCTCTGGGATATTTTTGTTAGTTGTAAATTTTAATTTTTACCCCATTGGGGTAAAATATTTGTAGCATAATAATTTTTAGAGAAGGTTAGTGCCATAGGCACTGAATATAAGATAATTATTTCTCAATAAAGGGTATAGGACCAGAAATTGTGTTGTAAATCCTTCATTGCAAATGAGGGGAGTATAATAAAGCTGTATTTAAAAAATCTAAATGCTTTTGTGGCTAAAGGCATTTACCTGAATATTGCCACTAATTCATAGGATATTCACAGGGTATTTGATCAGTATATTTCTTTATTTGGCAACTTCTATAAAAAAAGAAAGCCGGGAATTTTCATCCCCGGCCTCTTAAGTTAGGTTCAGGAGTGGGCTTATTTTAAATGTGCATCAAGGAATGTCAATATCTGCCCATACCCCTTGATCTCATTTTCTTTTTTAACAAATCCATGCCCTTCATCAGGAAACAGGACATATTCAACAGGCACACCATTAGCTTTTACTTTCTCCACAATTTCATCAGACTCAACCTGAAGTACCCTTGGGTCATTAGCCCCTTGCAGTACCATCAAAGGTTTAGTAACATTTTCAGCATGGAATAGTGGGGAGATTTTGTGCAGCCTTACACTATCATCAGTAAATGGGTCACCCAGTTCTTCATACAATGCTTTCCTGGCTGATTCCCAATAAGGTGGGATTGATTTTAGCGTGCGCAACCAGTTGGTTACACCAAAAATATTCACGCCTACGTCAAAAGCTGCAGGTTCAAAAGCAAGTGCTGCCATCACCATGTAGCCACCATAAGAACCACCTATGATACCAACTTTTTCCATGTCAATGTATCCCAGGCTTGCCAAGTAATCTTTGGCTTTTATGCAGTCTTGCAAGTCACCCTCACCATGGTTTTTATCATCCATTTTGTAGAATGTTTTCCCATATCCACTAGACCCCCTGTTGTTAACAGCAATAATAGCATAATCGTGGTTAACCAGGAATTGGATCAATGAAAAGTAACCTACCCTTGATTGCCCACCAGGACCGCCATGTACCCAAACCAAAGCAGGCACTTTGTTTTCTTCAGAGGCTGAATGAGGCTTGTAAAAGATAGCTGGGATATCAACCCCATCAAAAGAAGGGTAACGCACAACAGTTGCCTGCACCAGGTCGTCTTCATTGATCTCAGGGTTGAGGGTATTGGTTAGCCTGTCCAGTTTTTTGGTTTCCAGGTTATAATAGTAAATATCACTTGGCGAAGTGGATGTCCCCACCCTCAGGCGCACTTTGGTTTCTGACCTTGAAATGCTAACAGATGTGATATTACCACTTTCGAATGTTGGCAACTTAACTGCTTCTCCTGTTTCCAGGTCTTTCATATATACCACTGTTTTGGCATCTTCATTTACACCTGTCACCCTGTATTTTTCATTAAAAGAATTGTATACATAACTTACATCCCAATCTGTTTTCCATACTTCTGATTTGTTGCTATCAGCCAGGCTGTATTTTACAACATAGGTAAACTCACTTCCTTCATTGGTGAGGAAATAGAGGTTTTTATTGGCAACATCAAAAAATTGTGGGCTGTATGTTGCATCTCCTTCATGGGCTGAAATGTGTTTTTGCTCACCCGTTTCAACATTGTAAAGGTACATTTCTGAGTTGGAGGTGGTTAATGGCTTCACCAATGCCAGGTATTTTTTGTCTTTGGAAATAGCTTCAACTTCATACCCTTCATTGTTTTCATAAACCAATGTTGGTTCAAAAGTTTCGATATTCATTTCATACAAGTCAAAGAATTTTGGGTCACGCTTATTTGTAACAAAGAAAAATGATTTTAAATCACGTGCCCAGCCATAAAAAGCTGATTTTGAGCCATCCCATGGGGTAATGTCTGTAACATTCCCTTCAGTATCCTGAACATATAAATGGTCATTTTCGTCACCACCTTTATCATGGGTAAAGATAAAACGGTCGTCTTCAGGGAAAAATGTGACACCAAAGAAGGACTCTTCTGTTGAATGGGTCAGCTGGTTCATTCCACTGCCATCAACAGCAAGGGCATACACATTAAAAATATCAGTTTCATTACTGGTAACCAAAAGTTTTGATTCATCTGCAGAAAACTGGCCACCATAAATGCTTTTGTTTTTATAGAATTGCTCTATGGTATATTTTGCTACAACCCTGGCTTCTTCTTTTTTTTGGGGCTGGCACGCACAAATACTTAAAATAATCAATGCAAATAGAAAGTTCTTCATAGTGTAGTTTATTTTTATATGGTTAAAAGGACACATAAGATAAGCAATTACGAGCGAAAATAAAAGTGGGCGTAATTTTCTTAAATTTTCTATTGACTGATAATTAGGAAGATAATAGATAAATAAGGCGAACATGTTTTAAGCTCTGTGTAAAACTATTATTTTTGGTTTTTATAATTTATTATGTATGGAAGGTAAAGTTGTTATCATAACAGGTGCTTCTTCAGGTATTGGTAGGGCACTGGCAGTTAAATATGCAAAAGCAGGTTCAAAACTGGTTTTAGCAGCACGCAGGATAGAAAGGCTGCATGAATTTGAGGAGGAATTCCCACAGGCTGAAATTTTATCAGTAAAGGCTGATGTTAGCAAAGAGGAGGACTGCAAGGTATTGCTAGAAAAAACTGTGGAAAGGTTTGGGAAAGTGGATATTTTGATCAATAATGCAGGGATTTCAATGCGCGCGCTATTTAGTGAGGTGGACCTTTCAGTATTAAAGAAAGTGATGGACATAAACTTCTGGGGAACTGTGTATTGCTCAAAATATGCCTTACCCCACCTGGTAAAAACAAAAGGTTCATTGGTAGGGGTTATTTCCATAGCAGGGTTTGTAGGGTTACCTGCCAGGACAGGGTATGCTTCTTCAAAGTTTGCTGTGCGTGGGTTCCTGGATACTGTCAGGATTGAAAACCTGAAGAATGGCCTGCATGTATTGGTGGCTGCCCCAGGCTTTACTGCCTCTGAGGTAAGGGAAGCTGCCCTAAATTCAGAAGGGAAGGCACAAGGGGAATCTCCAAGGGATGAGGGAAAAATGATGAGTGCTGAGGAGTGTGCAACACATATTTATAAAGCAGTTAAAAAAAGGAAGAGGACACTTATCCTTACCTTTACAGAAGGTAAATTAACTGTATTCCTAAGTAAATTTATTCCTAAGTTTTTAGATAAAATGGTATATAACCATATGGCCAAAGAACCAGATTCCCCATTTTAGTAGGCTTAAAGATGGATAAAAATGTAATACTGAATTTACCACTTATTTTATAATGTAAAGCCATTGGTTTAAGCAAGCACAAATAATGCTTATTTAAAGTTTAGCTGTCCTTTTAGTGTTGATTTACAACAAATTAACAAAGCTTCTCGCATGGATGTTAATGTTTAAATAAAATTGTGTTAGTTTTGTTGTTTTGATTTGGAGGAAAGGATGGTTGATATTATTTGGGAAAATATTAAAGATGGGGATAAGGCTGCCTTTAAAGCATTATTCGACAGGTATTATTTACCATTGTGCCATTTTACATCAACTATTACAGAGAATTATACTGTAGCTGAAGATATTGTAGTTGA
Source organism: Prolixibacteraceae bacterium (assembly GCA_028282705.1). GTDB lineage: Bacteria > Bacteroidota > Bacteroidia > Bacteroidales > Prolixibacteraceae > JABMQB01. The sequence goes on from JANQHI010000081.1 coordinate 59,595, forward strand.
TTGTTTTGTTAAGCTCTGGGAAAATAGAGATGACATCATTGTTAGAAAGTCTTTAAAGAATTATTTGGTAACAGTTGTAAAAAATTCAGCATTGGATCACCTAAGGAAGAAAAAGGTGGTTAAGGTTGATATTGGAGATATTTATAAAAATTTGCCAACAGAAGAAGAAGCTGGCATAAATGAAGCAAAACTTTACAATGAACTGTACACTGTGATTAATAAACTACCTGAAAGGCGAAGGGAAATATTAAAAATGGCAGCCTTTGAAAACAAAACTTACCCAGAGATCGCTGAAGAACTTAACATTTCTGTGAATACTGTTAAAACGCAGATATCCAGGGCCTATAAATTTATAAAAGATGAGCTGGATAGCAAGAAAGCACCCATCTACTTGCTACTAATGTTTTAAAAATAACCCTGTTTTTTTAATCCGAGAAAAAAATACTTTCTGCTGTCACCCTATTGAAACTTTATTACGTCAAACTGCCAAAAACGTAAAATTGTGAAAAAACAGGACGATATTGCAAAAAAGTTAAAGGTTGTTTTCGCCTACGACCATTTTAACCAAGATAAAGCTTGGAAGAAGGTGGAGTCCCGCATTTTTGATAAGCCAACCCGAAACTTGTTTTCAACATTTTTAAGGCAAGCTGCAATCTTCCTGGCCACATTAGTTTCAGGGGCAATCCTTTATCATTTCGTTTCCACTATTGATCAGGAAACAGTTTATTCTGAAATAAAAGTTCCCTTAGGGCAAATGTCAGAAGTTACCCTTCCTGATGGTTCCAATATATGGCTGAATTCAGGTTCTTCAATTAAGTACTCAAATGAGTTTGCTAAAGGAAACAGGGATATTTACCTGGATGGGGAAGCATTCTTTGAGGTTACCCCGAATAAATCAAGCCCTTTTAGCCTAAAAACCAAAAACCTGGAGATACTTGTAACAGGAACTTCATTCAATGTTTTTGCATACGGAAATGAAAAGCAACATTCTATTGCATTGGTAGATGGGAAGGTCAACTTGTTAAGTTCTACAGGTAAAAAAATAAAAGAACTAAAACAAGGGCAGTTGGCTACCTATACTGAAGGGGACAATACAATTGTACTTTCCAGATTTGACAAAGAATTTTATACAAGTTGGGTTGATGGGACAATTGTCTTCAAAATGGAAAAACTGGAAGATATAGTACCTAAGTTAGAAAGGTGGTATAATATAAATATCCAAATTGAAGAACCTGCTGTCAAAGAATTTAGGTTTACTGGAAAAATATTAAAGAATAAACCTGTTGAACAGATATTCAAGGCATTACAGGTTATGGAGCCTGAATTAAATTACCAGTTTATTGTTAACCCAGTGGGGAAAGATTTAGTAAAGATAGGCTTAAAAAATTAGCAGTAATACTAAAAGCTTTTATTGGTGTAAGTATTAAGAGTAAGTTGATATCAAAAAATTAATTATTAACCACTAAATTATATATACATGGGAATATAAACTGAACTGACTACAAAAAAGCGATGAAAATGTTAGAGCATTTCCACCGCATTCTGAATTAAAAAACAGCCGTTAGAGCGGCTATTTAGTAACGTTAAAACATTGCAAATTTATGAAAAAAAATGGACTTATCCTTGCCTACAAGGACAAGGGAAAAAAAATGTTATTAATTATGAAGATAACACTATTTTTAATAGTGGGATTAATGTTTTCAGTCCAGGCTGAAACTTTTTCCCAAGCTACCAAAATTGACCTCGATTTATCAAACACCAAGTTGGTCAATATACTGAACGAGATAGAAGAAAACAGCGAATATAATTTCTTCTATAATATCAACCTTGATGAGTTTAGGGATATATCGATACATGCGAAAAATAAAACGGTAAAAGATATCCTTGATTCATTAATGGAAGAAACTGGGCTTAGTTATGAGGTAATCGACCGTTATATTGTTATTAAAAACACTGATAATGGCAAGATAAACAACTCAGGTATACAGCAAAGCAAAAGTATTTCTGGTACAGTGAAGGATGAGGCAGGTGTCCTGCTTCCTGGTGTTACTGTCCTGGTTAAAGGGACAACCAATGGTACAGTTACCAATGCAAATGGGGAATACAGCTTGCCTAATGTAAGTGCAGGGAACACCATTGTATTTTCATTTGTAGGTATGGTAAGCCAAGAGGTTTTAGTAGGAAACCAGGCTGTTATAAACATCACCTTGCTTCCTGATGCCATAGGTATTGAAGAAGTGGTTGCAATAGGTTATGGTACACGCAAGAAAGCAACCCTAACAGGGGCAATTTCTACTGCAGACTCAAAATTGTTTGAAACCAGGCCTGTTACAAATGCTGTTGCTGCAATACAAGGAGCACTTCCTGGCTTAGTTGTATCACGAAGCTCTTCTCAACCAGGTAACGAAGGCTTAAATATCCAATTAAGGGGTTTAAGTTCCTTGAATGGGGGCAACAGCCCATTGGTATTGGTTGATGGTTTGCAAACCACTTTATCAACCATTAACCCAGATGATATTGAGTCCCTTTCTGTTTTAAAAGATGGTACAGCTGCCATTTATGGTAACCAAGCTGCTAATGGGGTTATATTGATAACCACTAAAAAAGGGAAAAAAGGAACTCCTACTGTTGAGTACAGTTTTACTTATGGGGGGAACAAGGCAACTTATATCCCTGAAAAGCTGACCATGAGGCATTACATGGAAGTGGTGAACGAAGGTTTTGTAAACGATGGGGCTGCCCCACTCTATGGCCAAATCTTTTTTGATGCTTTGGGTACAGACCAGGTACTGAATTTTAACCAAACCCGTTTAGGTGGGGCTGCAAGGGAAGACAGTTATTTGATTTTCAACCAACCCGAAAATTTATATGTGGATGAGTTTTACGAAACAGGGATCAGGCAAAACCACAACTTTAGTGTTTCTGGGGGTGGCAACAATTCAACCTATCGTTTATCACTTGGGTATTTAGATGAAGATGGTGTAGTAAACGCAAAGTTTGATGGGTTCAAGCGCTATAATGTACGTTTAAACAATACATTTGAGTTGAGCGATAAGTTAAGGCTAACATTCCAAAATTCGCTTGAAATTGGAGACCGTTCATCAAGCACTGAATTAAACACTGCAATAAGTAGGCTGAGGATGAACTGGACTTTTGGTCCAGTTAGAAGGACAGATGGTGAGTATTATACTTTCAGGGGCTTTGTTAATCCATTGGACCTATTGGCCCAGGGAGGAGAGGCAGAGTTAACAACAACCAGGTTGATCTCAAATGCTGGCCTTGAGTACGATATATTTGAAGGATTGAAGTTCAATGCAAATATTGGTATAAACCGAAATACCATTAAAGGAAGAAACGAGGTCCCTACCATCTATTTGATCAATGAATGGACTATTGACGATACCCCAGGGACAAGGATACAGGGTTATTCAAACCCCAATAGGTTAATAGAAACCAATGAAACAGAAAACTACGCCAGTATTAACGCATATCTAACCTATAATAAGATAATTAATGAAGTGCATCAGGTTTCCTTAACAGCAGGAGGGTCGCATGAGCAAAGACGCGACAATCTTATGAGGGCTGAATCAAGGGATTTCCCTACCAATGACCTTTTTTCGCTTAGGTTAGGTAATCTGGAGGAAGCCCGTGTTTCATCAAATGGCTTTGCATGGACGATACGTTCTCTTTTCGGGCGTTTAAATTACACCTATAAAGATAAATACATCGTAGATGCCAATTTTAGGTATGATGGATCTTCCCGTTTTGACCCAGACAGCCGTTGGGGCTTTTTCTCTGGCTACCTGGCAGCATGGAGGCTATCTGAAGAAGGGTTTATTAAAGACCTGGGTATTTTTGATAATTTAAAACTCCGTGCATCATATGGTGAAACAGGAAACCAGCAAGGGATTGGGATTTACGACTATTTATCATTAATAAATGTAAATAGCCCAATTATTCTTGGTACTCCTACGGGAGGTATGTTTGGAGACCAGAATGAAAACCAGTATTTTGTTGAGGCTGGTGCAGTTAGTTTGGAAAGGAGTTGGGAAACAATTGCCACAACCAACTTTGGAGTAGACCTAAGTGTCTTAAATTCAAAACTAAATATGTCTTTCGACTATTTCGTTAAAAAGAATAAAGATATGTTGGTTGGTGTGGATGTCCCCACAGTATTGGGGATTGCCCCACCCGCACTCAATAAAGGGGAAATGGAAACCAAAGGTTTTGAACTGGAACTTAGTTGGAACGACAAGATTGGTGATTTTAACTATTTCATAAGAGGTACCTTGTTTAATGACAAAAATAAATTAGTTAAACTGGAAGGTTCAGAAGGTGTTAAACGCGAAGGAATAAATAACCGCTTACTGGGTTATTCTACAGGTACCTATTTTGGGTGGGCTTATGATGGGCTTATCCAAAACCAGCAAGAACTGGATGATTATAAGGCAAAAGTAACATCCGGATTACCTGGGGGAATAACTATTGGGGATGTCAGATATAAAGACCTGGATGGCAATGGGCAACTGAGTGCATTGGGAAACCCTGCCAACGGAGACACAGGAGATTTAGTGGAACTTGGCAATATCCGTCCTCAATACAGCTTTAGCCTGAATTTTGGTGGAAGTTACAAAGGTTTTGACCTCAATGTCCTGTTACAGGGGGTTGGTAAACGTACCTTATTTAAAACACAGCAGTTTAGGGCACCAATTGAAGGGGGGCAATGGTATTTCCAAGGGCTGGAAGCATTTTACGGAAATACATGGACATCTGATAATGTTAATGCCAAATACCCACGTTTAAGCGTAAATGGTGGAGTTAATAATTATAACTACAGGAATTCATCCAACACCAAATTTAATGGAGCTTATGTACGTTTAAAGAACCTACAAATAGGGTATAGCCTCCCACAATCAGTTTTGTCCAAAATTAAAATTGAAAAAATCCGCCTGTTTGTTAGTGGTGAAGACCTCTGGGAGTTGCAGTCAAAAGAATCCAGGGATTTTGGTTATGACCCAGAGTCAGGTACTGCTTCAGTAGGATATCCTTTTGTACGTACATTCTCAGTTGGGGCACAAGTTACTTTTTAGTAAAACATAAAAAATAATGGTTATGAAAAATACGATATATATATTATTTACTGCAATCTTATTTTTTTGGGGATGCCAGGATTTAGACTTAGCACCTGAGCATCAATTATCTGATGGCAGCTTATGGAGCCGTTCAGAAGATTTTAAAGCTGGGGTAAACATTTTATACCCAACCATAGGATCATTCCAGAGGGATGCAGATTCTGACATTGCTTATACCAATAGCCCTAATTCAACTAGTAATGGGACTAGGGTTGCCCCAGCAACCAGTGGGTTTTACAATAACTCATACCGCGATATCAGGCGTTGTAACTTTTTAATTGACAGGGCTATTGCCAATGGTTTTGAGAATGACCGTTATGTTGCTGAAGCCAGGTGGTTCAGGGCATATTATTATTCACGCCTGGTAGAATCTTATGGAGATGTACCATTTTATACTACTACATTGGACCCTGCCTCAGAAGAATTGTATGCAGCAAGGGCCCCAAGGGAAACAGTTGTTGATTTTATTTTGTCAGAATTGGCAGAAATTGCTCCATTGTTACCCCTTGAAAGTGAAATAGCTAAAGCGGAAAAAGGCCGCATAAGCCAGGGGGCTGCACATGCCCTAAGGGCCAGGGTAGCTTTATTTGAAGGAACTTGGATAAAATACCATGGAACACCAGGAAATGCAGGTAGCAGGTTTGATGCAGCAATTAGTTCTGCACAAAGTGTTATTAATAGTGGGGAATATGAATTGTTTAATTATGCCCCAAAACCAGAACAATCGTACAGGTATTTCTTTATGGAAGTAGGAAATGATTCCAAAGAACAAATAGTTGCCCGCAGATTTGATTTGACCCGTTCTCATTTCCATGTAGGTTCTGCCAGGGATGGGGGGTATACCTTAACCCGTAAAGTGGCAGATATGTACCTTTGTACAGATGGGCTGCCAATCGATAAATCCACCCTTTTCCGAGGAAGGGCCTTAATGACAAGCGAATTTGAAAACCGCGACCCACGTATGGCAATGACCATCATTATTCCAGGGACTTTTGCTATCGACCGCCTTGACCAACAAGGTACAGGAGCGGATTTCCCTCAATTAATTTGGGATGAAAGTTTATATGACAATTACAAATACATAACTGAATTCTATTCGGACGGAACAGGGCAACGTGGTGTTTACTTTTATCATATGTTACGCTATGCCGAAGTCCTTTTAACATATGCCGAAGCAGTTTATGAGAAAAATGGAAGTATTACAGATGCACAGTTGGATGAATCCATCAATGTTGTTAGGGCCAGGGCAGGTATGCCTGCATTGACCAATGCACATGTTACGGCAAACGGACTTAATATGCTCAACGAAATTCGTCGCGAACGTACGATTGAACTGGTGCATGAAGGCTTCAGGCGCGACGACCTGCGCAGGTGGAAAACAGCTGAGGTTGAATTGCCCATGGCATTAATGGGGGCTCAATTTGCTGGTACCGAATTTGAAACAGCCCTTCTTCCTGACGGGAAACTTCGTTATCCTGACGCGCCGCCAATGGATGCAAATGGTAATGTTATAGTAGAACCTGCCAGTCAAAGGAGCTTTGATCCGGCAAGAGATTATCTGGATCCACTACCTTCAGAGGAATTGGTTAAGAATGAAAATCTGGTACAAAATCCGAATTGGTAATGGTTTAGTTAGTTATTTATTGGCCCTCTCCGTTTAGGGGAGGGCCTTTTTGTCAAATCCATTTATTATACCAAATTGACCACTAAATGGTATAAGTTGGAATTAAAAAAACAGGAATATGAAAGCAATTAAAACGTTAACTACCTTTTTGTCCTTTAGTATTGTCCTTTTGTGTTTATTATCTTGCCAAGATTTAGGGACAAAAGGAAAGCCCCAGTTGCAACCTGCAAAAGGGTACTACTCTGAGAAAACTTTTGAATTTCAAACCATCTCAGGTATTGGGCATGAGCCAGGTTGCACGCGTCGTGACCCCAGTGATGTTATAAAGGTAGGCTCTAAGTATTATGTATATTACACAAAAGTTTATGGAAGGTCCCCAGGGTACTGGGGAACCATTTGGTATGCCACATCAACAGATGAAGGCCTTAGTTGGGAAGAAAAGGGGGAAATTTTAGGTTTAGGAAATGAGGGTATGTTTGACTCACAGGCTACCTTCACCCCCAATATTATTTTTGCCAACGGGAAATACTACATGTATTATACTGGTGTAAAACCTACCCCAGGAAGGGCAGATGGTGTATTTGAGAATAACTCAACTACAGACATTACAGCAATTGGGCTCGCAATTTCTGAATCTCCCAATGGTCCTTTTGTGAGGTATAAAGAAACCCCTGTCCTTGAAATAAGCAAACAAGAAGAAAAGTTTGATAGTTATAGGATTGATGATGCAGCATTATTGTTCAAAGACAACAAATATTGGTTGTATTACAAGGGGAGGTGTTTCCTTGATGGGGCAGGAGGCCCAGGAAAAACAAAGATGGGCGTTGCCTTTGCTGATAAGCCTGAAGGGCCGTTTGAAAAATATGGTGAACCAATCCTCTCTGATAGCCATGAAGTTATGGTTTGGCCACATGGAAATGGGGTTGCAGCCTTGGCGTCCAAATCCAAAACATTTGAATATGCCCCTGATGGCCTCGATTTTTACACTAACAAGCTGGGTATAAAACAAGTAAAAATCCCTCAAGCTCCTGGTGCATTTCGGGCAGACCTTACCAAGCCTGAGGGGGTGCCCCATCCATTAGAATGGGGTATAAGCATGGTCCATAATGGTGATGAGGCATATTTGATCAGGTACGAATTGTCTTGCAATATAATTAGGGATGAATAACTTTGAATTATATGATCAAGCCCACTTCCCTGTGAGAGGGCTTTTAAAATTACTGTAATTGATACACACGCACATAATCAATTTTATATTGTGAAGGGAAGTTTGTATTGCTTGGGTCACCACCATTTGAGCCAATAGCCAGGTTCAGTAAAATATAGTGTTTGGTTTCTCTAAAAGGGTTCCTGACTTTCCCCCTTTGGTTTAAAGTTTTATTAAGTTCAATGGTATTTAGCAACTGGTCGTCTACATATATTTTAATAGACTTTTCATCCCAATCCATCCTCCATACATGGAATTCTTCATCCCAGTTTTTTCCTAAATTACCTATTGGGATACTTTTTGCATCCCACTTGGCTTTCCATCTTTCTGATGCAGCCCAGGCAGCATTTGCCAGTATTTTCCCTGAATAATATTCCATGATATCTATTTCACCCCCCTGAGGCCATTCATGCCCTTGCCCTAATGTCCAAATTGCAGGCCATAACCCCTTTTCTGCTTTGATCTTAGCCTTTATTTCAAACCTTCCATACTGCCATGAGTGAAGCCCTCCTGTGTTAAGGCTGGATGATGTATAATAAACAGTATCCCTGTTTAATTTCCAATTGTTGCTTTGTTGGTCATAATTGGGGTTAGGGAAAGTATCCCTCCTACCTTCAATAACCAACATGCCATCAGATACAATGGCATTATCTTCCTGGTACCACTGTAATTCATTATTCCTTTTAAAACCTTTCTCAAATTTCCAGTTTCCCGGGTTTGGCTTTCCATCTACATCAAACTCATCAGCCCAAACAAGTACATATTCTTTCTCTTTTTCCTCAACAGGGGTAGCAGGTACCTCATCTCCTGCTGAACTGTTGCAGGATGCAATTACAGTTGCTAATGCAATGAATTTTAAATAGTTCATTTTAATTTTTTATCCATTTATATTAAACTATCATTTTTCTGGTAATTGCCACGATTACAGTGGCCACTACAAATACAACTATCAATACACCAGCAATTTTATTGAACCACCACAGCACCCTTAGGTTAAACCTATGGCGAAAATAGCCTACCAGTGTAGTCAGGGAAAACCACCATAAGCAGCAACCCATAAATATTCCCAATACAATAAAAAAAGATTGATAAGGTTCAGAAATGCTTAAAACAACCCCTGAGCCAGTAAAAACTGCCAGGAACACAAGGGCTACAAGTGGGTTAGAAAAAGTTACCAGGAATGAAAACAGGAAATCATGAAAATAATTTGACCTACCCCTCCTGAATTTCCTTACCTCCTTTACAGGGTTTTTAAAAAAAATATGTAAACCCAGGCCAATCAAAGCCAGTGCACCAAATATTTGGAAAAACAATTGGTATTGTTTCAGTATATTGATCACATAGGTTAAGCTAAAACCTGCTATAATAGCATAAAATGTATCAGAGAGTGCAACACCAAGCCCTGATAACATGCCTGAGATTTTATTTTTATTTACTGTCCTTTGGATAATGAGCAGCCCAATGGGCCCCAATGGCAATGAGACAAGCAACCCAAGTACTACCCCTGTTATGAATAATTTCCCAAACATCAGGTAAAAATAGTTTTTCAGTCACAATTTTTAACTTTTTCACAGAAGTATTTTATTTCCCACAGGATTTATTTTACATTTATTCCAAATTGAATTTATGTTATTAAAATGGAAGAATTAACAGTAGGGACTCGTGTTGACCACCCAAGGTATGGAGAGGGTATTGTTAGTAAAAATAACCTCACTGCATATGAAATATTTTTTGAACATGGGGGGAAAATGGAAATTACAAAAAGGAATACTGACCTGGTTGTAATTGAAGCCAATGAAGGACAACAACAAGGAAATTCCATTGGTTTAAAAGAAATAGAAGAGGTAATGGGTTTTATCCTTGAAAAATACAATGGGCTCTCAGAAATTGTAGAGCTTGGGGAAAAATGGGAAGGAGGAAGCCTGGAAATAAAACCTGCTAATCCAAACCTGCAATCAAAAGTGATACCTATTGAAGCATTTTTCCATAAGATTGTGATGGTGAGGGATAGGTTAAGGGTATTGGAACAAAATATAAACAGCCATAAGAAATTAACAGATGAAGAGAAGGTAAACCTTCAGCAATACATAACCAGGGTATATGGCTCGTTAACTACTTTTAATGTATTATTTGCTGATAAAGAAAATTATTTCAAAGGTGTTAAGTCATAGTAATAGCAACTTATGAAAAAGCCAGGTGTATTATTTTTATTTATCTGTATTGTGATTTATTCTAATGCCCAGGACTTTAGCTTAAAGGTATGGCCAGATGGAGCTTCCAACCATAATGGCATGGATCTGCCTGAAGAAAAATATGATGGGGTAAGGGTAAGGAATGTGTCTGAAGCTGAAATGTATGTTTACCTTGCTGGCAAGGAAAAAAATACTGGGGCGGCTATTTTAATTTGCCCGGGAGGTGGCTATTCCATTGAAGCCATGGACCATGAAGGCTTTGAAATAGCTGAGTGGCTTAGGGAAAGGGGTATAACATCAGTGGTGCTAAAATACAGGTTGCCTTATGGGCACCACGAAATCCCATCAATGGATGCGAGGAGGGCTATAAAAGCCATGCGTGCTAATGCAGCTAAATGGGGAATTGACCCCAATAAAGTAGGCATTGCAGGTTCTTCAGCAGGAGGCCACCTGGCAAGTACACTAGGCACCAGGTTTGACTTTGGCAATGAAATGGGCAATGATCCAATTGAGAAATTCAGCAGCAAGCCTGATTTTATGCTTTTGCTGTACCCTGTAATTTCAATGAAAAAAGGGGTAGGGCATATGGGGTCAAGGAATATGTTGTTAGGCAAGGATGCCCCACCACAACTGGTTGAAAAGTATTCCAATGAACTACATGTTTCTGAAAACACCCCACCCACTTTTTTTGTGCTGGCTGATGATGATAAAGCAGTTATCCCTAAAAATTCAATCCTGTTTTATTCTGAATTGAAGAAACATGGGATAGATGCTGAGATGCATATATTCAGTAAAGGAGGGCATGGGTTTGGCATGAATAAAAATGGGTTGCCTGTCGACCAATGGCCAAACTTATTTTATAATTGGTTAAAATCACAAAAAATAATTAATAAATAGGATGGACTCTCATCACCTCAATGTTATAAAATATTGCCCACGTTGCGGAAGCAGTAAATTCCCTGCTGTAAGTAACAAGTCATTTAAATGTAATGGGTGTAGGTTTCATTTTTATATAAATTCAGCAGCAGCAGTGGCTGGGCTTATTTTTAATGAGAAAGGTGAGTTGTTGTTTACAAGGAGGTCTATTCATCCCCATTCTGGAATGCTTGACTTGCCAGGTGGCTTTGTTGACCCCAATGAAAATGTAGAAGATGCCATGGTGCGCGAGCTAAAAGAAGAACTAAACCTGGAGGTGGTATCATTGGAATATTTTGCATCATGCCCAAATGAATATGAATTTTCTGGTTTTAATGTATTCACTGTTGATATGGCTTTTATCATCAAAGCAAAAACGCTGGAAGGCTTAACTGCACAAGATGATATTTCTGGGTATGAATTTATTGCCCTCTATGAAGTTGATTTCAATGAACTGCCCGCCAAATCAATGCAATATTTTGTTAAAAAATTACAACATGGATAATATTACACAAAGGGTTGAAAACCTGAGGAGATTAATGCAAAGGGAAAATATACAGGCCTATTATGTGTCAGGCACTGACCCACATATGAGCGAGTACCTGCCTGAACATTGGAAAACCAGGCAGTTCCTGTCAGGTTTCACAGGGTCTTATGGTGAAATACTGGTGACCATGGAACATGCCATTTTGTGGACTGACACGCGTTACTTCCTTCAGGCTGAGGAACAATTGGAAGGGACTTGCTTTGAAATGCACAAATTAAGGGTGCCCGAGGCACTACCATATAACCAGTGGATAGTAAAAAATTTGAATGAAGGGGATAGGATAGGTGTTACAGGGTTGGCAATGCCAGTACAGGCATGTAATGCTCTTAAAAAAGAGTTGGATAAAGCCAATATGGAATTGGTATTTGTACCAGACCTGTTGGATGAAATATGGGAGGAAAGGCCTGCTTTGCCTGATAGCCCTGTATTTGAGCTTGAAGAGAAATATACAGGAATGCCCAGGAAACAAAAGCTTGAGGCAATTGCTGAAGGTATAAAGGAAGCTGGTGCTAACTTGCAGGTAATTACACTGCTTGATGACTTGGCTTGGGCGTTCAATTTAAGGGGGAGTGATATAACCTATAACCCTGTTTTTATGGGATATGGAGTGATAGGGAAAGGCAGGAAAGCCCTATTTGTTGATGAAAATAAACTTAGCACAGGACTTAGGGAAAGACTTCTGGATGAAGGTGTAGTTGTAGAAGGATACCAGGGAATTTTCGGTTATTTAGATTCTTTGGGTAATGAAAAAATATTGTTTGATGCAAGCACAACCAATAATGCCATCAGTGAGGCTATCCCGGAAAGCTGTGAACTAGTTTCAGGAACTTCAATCCCGTCATGGATGAAAGCCCTTAAGAATCCAGTGGAACTTTCAGGTTTTCGTGCAGCCATGGTGAAGGATGGGGTTGCACTGGTTTATTTTTTATATTGGATAAAAAACTATTTAGGGAAAGAATATATTACAGAATATTCTGTGGGCAGGAAGTTGGCAGAATTCCGTTCACAGCAAACGGGTTTTAAGGGCGAAAGCTTTGCCCCAATAGTTGGATACAAAGAACATGGGGCTATTGTCCATTTGTCAGTAAATGAGGAAAATGCCCTGCCTGTAAAACCAGAAGGTATTTTATTATTTGATTCAGGAGGGCAATACCATGAAGGTACTACTGACATTACGCGCACCATTGCTTTAGGAGAAATCGCCCAACAGCAAAAAACAGATTTTACCCTAGTGCTGAAGGGGATGGTTGCATTGACCCTGGCTAAATTCCCAAAAGGGACAAAAGGCTGCCACCTTGATATACTTGCAAGGAAGCCACTATGGGACAATGGATTAAATTATGGGCACGGGACTGGCCATGGGGTAGGGCACTTCCTGGCTGTGCATGAAGGGCCTATGAGCATTAGGCAGGAGTTGAATGAGCACCCCATAGTGCCAGGCATGGTAATGTCTAATGAACCTGCCATGTACAGGGAAGGGCAATATGGGTTGCGAACAGAGAATATGATTGTATGTGTTGAGAAAGAAGAAACTACCTTTGGGCAGTTCTATGGTTTTGATACCCTGACTCTTTGCCCAATTGATAAAACACTAATTGATAAAACATTGCTTACCCAAGAAGAAAAGGATTGGATCAATAATTACCATATAAAAGTTTTTAAAGAATTATCGCCACTGGTAGATAGTGAACTTAAGGAATTCTTAGCTGAGCTAACATCACCAATGGAATAACCTTTCCAATATTGGGTATATGTTTTTATCCCTGTAAAGAGCAACATATTTATTGATTATAAACATCAAAAGGAGTACTGTTATTGGCACTGAATATTATTTTATTTGAATGTCCGCTTTTATGCATAAAAGTGATCTTTTAAATAAAAAGACAAAATTAAAGATAAAGCTAAATACTGATAGTCAGAAATTTACAGCTGTAGGTGATTTATTGATTTTTATCATTTCAACGTTTATGTAT